>NZ_JBDVKP010000007.1:0-4243 GCF_039960695.1 Ekhidna sp.
AACATCAGAGTCATTGATAGGAGTAGAGGTGTTACCATCCGCTCCAGCGTACCACTGGAAAGAGTAGTTATCATCGGCATCACCAGTTACGGTAGCAGTCAGCTGACCATCTGCATCAGTACCCGCCAGAGCAGGGTCACATATTGTGTTTTGGTTGTCTTCAGTGATAGCGACGGTAGGATTGGTGTAATCATCCGCTATAGAGAAAGACTTTTGAGCAGATGTACACATCGCGGTTGGGTGCTCAATCTCAAGCAAATAGTCTCCAGGAGATAAACCAGAAATGGTTAGGTTATCACCTGCATCCTCAGTATCAGTAAACAATACAGAGCTTCCTGCACTGTTGTAAACTCGAATGGTGTATTCATCCATAGCCGTTTCATCACCAGCAGTTAAGTTGGTTGTGGTGTTGCTGCTCGAATTGTACAAATCAATGTCAGTTAGCGTAACTGAGCCATTGTCTGGGTTACAATCCATATTGTCAGATTTTGAAAAATCGAAACCTGTAATTGCATCTACATTATCACTAATGCTTGCAGTGAAGTAGCCAACACAACCAATTGAGTTTGTAACATCTTCAACCTTTACAGTGTAGGTGCCCCCTTTAATATTGGAAAGTGTTAGGGTTGAAGGGGTGCTTCCTGTTGTAGTTGAAATATCACCATCCGTACCATCAACGAACAAGTCGGTACTGGTAACTCCACCTTTGTACCAGGTAATATTATAGTTTGCAGCATCTCCCAAAAGTGACGCTGTAATAATTCCGTTTGCATTATCAATGCACTGGGTATTATCTGTGTCTGCCGTTCCTGCAGAAACAACAGGGTTTAAGGTATTATCACTTACTGTAATAGAATATGGACTTGACTCACAATCAAGGTCATTCACAATGACAATGTAGTAGTCTCCATCCTGAAGTTGACCGAATGTTGTTCCTGTAGCGTCACTGAGGTAATTGATGTCAGAAGCTTGGGTGTTGTCAGTTCCATTAAAGGCCAATTGACCACTTCCGGATTCGTAAAGAAATGCTTCATAACCTGCTATTGGCCATGTAACATCTGAGGTTGCTCCAGTCCTATCAACAATATCAATATCGACACCACTCATTGCAATACTACCATCATATGGGCTATCGCAATTATCATTGGCATTGGCTGTAGGGGTAGTGCCTCCTGCATCGATACTGATATCGTCCTGATTGCTGATAATTTCGAAAGTGTATGTCTGGCTACAAGCGTCACCGCTTCCAATGGTCGAAGTTCCGTTTTCAATTAGAACCGTGTAATCACCTGCCGGAAGCTCGGTTACCTGATTCCCAGAACCAACAATTGTTCCATATCCTGCAGCTGATAATAGTGTTCCACTAATATCAGAGCCAACATACCATGTAAAAGTATAATCAGCGTCAGTTGCAGCATCGGTACCATCCACAAGCGTGCTGCCAGCACCATCATTAAGGACACGATCAATTTGCTTGATATTAATCTCACCATTACTATTAGTTGTTCCTCCATCGCAATTTGTATCATCGAAAATATCGATATGCGATGTGTTGTTTACAATATCCAGTTCCTCAAAACGATCTTCGATCTCAAAAGTAACAGAAGGAGAAAGACAGAAGGCAGCACCCTCCTGTGCAGCCATTATTGTGTATTCTCCAGCCACTAATCCATCAAATGAATAAGTGCCTATGTAGTCATTACCGGATGCTGCAACATCTGTACCTTCTCTAACCTGAATACTGGTTGGTCGGGCTGCCTGAGCTACAGACCAAAGCCCGTCTTTGGTGACGGCATTAATAGTCTCTCCAGTATCAAAAACATTAGACACAGTAGTAAAGTCGGATATATTACCGTCGATAAATTCAAGGATTATATTGTTGCCAATTGGATTTCCAAATAAAGCGGCAGAAGATCCTCCAATAGTCACCACATCCATGTCACTAAGTCCTGATGCATCATCTAGGGTAAGCGCGATAAATGTATCCGGTGAAGGAGTTGGTGCGTCTCCCTGATACAAGAATATTTGATAGTTACCATGGTTGTCGGTATTGATAACTCCATCAAGAATAGTAAGCGTGATGTCAACGGATCCTGTGGCTCCACCTTGCCCTCCTGTAGATCCATCTCTGTTATCTCCTGGGTTTATCGCGGCACCTTCGTATGGTTGACAATTTGTACTATGATTGGTGACAACAGGAACGGCCAAATCTAAACGTGGGGCATTCTGGTATGGAAGGAAGAAATCATAGGTGTCAGTACATCCTGTTGCATCAGAGTTTGATACTTCAATATAATAGGCTCCATTAATGAAATCTATGTCAGGGTTGTTAGCTGTTACTCCTTTACTGCTCGAAACAAAAACAGATCCATCTGCCGGGTCAACCCCAGCGACTGATACTTCTGGAACTCCCCCATTTATGGAAACATTGTTTAAAGTAACAGAATTTCCAAAGTCATCTGTAATAGTAACATCTACTTGTGTTGTTCCTGCGGCATCTGATAGTTCTAAATCAAACTCTCCTACCAATGCATCACAATCTCCTGGTTCAACCACGTTAGCTTCGGCAATGGAGATTACAGAATTGGCATTTCGATCTACCGTCACAGAGACTGTATCAGAAACACAACCTGTATTGTTATGCTCGATGACTACATAGTAATCTCCGTCAGGAATTAAATCTGCTGTACCGTCTGTAGTTAAATCTGATCCTGCTATTGCTGATACATCTGTTGTCTTATCCGCTTGCAGCCAAGTCCATGTATAATCTGCGGCTACACCTGGTGATAGGGTGTTTACTGTGATTTGCCCATCTCCCGGCACACAAGTACTGGCGTCTGTTGTGTTGAGGGTAAATGTTGGCGTAGTGGCTGGTGTTGAATTGATGGTGAATTGTTGATCGACAAAACACCCAGTTGCATCTAGAGTAACCCTTACACTATAAGTACCAGTATTTTGTTCATCGAAGAGGTCATCAGTTTCACTTCCAATCAGAGTCCCAGCTCCAATAGTTCCTACACCTCCGGTGTACCACTGAATGGTATAAGCCGCTCCCGGATCTGCAAAACCATCTACTTCAATATCAATTGATCCATTGTTGATTGTGGCGTCACATCTTTCCACGTCTGTAACTACTGAATTTGTAATTACTACCGGAGTAATGTTGTCGTTAATCGTAAATGATTGTTGAGACGAAGAACAATTGGTTGTTTTATCCACAGCAATCACGAAGTATGATCCATTATCAAAATCACTCTTGGTTGGAACTCCATCAGTGGTTTCAAGTAACGCACCACCATTTGTGTACCACTCAAATTCATAATCTCCCGGGAAAGTACCTGCTCCGTCAGTTGTGGCGTTGGTTACAGTGTAAGATCCATCATAAAAAGCAGCAGTACATCCTGTATTGTCTGATCCTGATGCTGGCCCTGTTATAGTGACTGTAGCAGCATCATCCAGAATGGTAATTTCCTGAGTGAAGGTACATCCTGTGCCTATTCCACCGTCAGTATCAGATATAACCACATAATATGTTCCTCCCGCTAAACCGTCGACCTGTTCAGGTGTTCCACCTCCAATAGAAACTACTGATCCATTGCCCAGGTTTTGAGTGTCAGTCAAAGGACCCACCGCAGTTCCGGAGGCAATGGTGCCGTAATACCATTCGTACGATACGGTACCTCCAGTCCAAACAAAGTTGGTAGATACTTGACCATTTGGAGTGCCTGAGCAGGTGGTATTATTAATTCCTGAAATTGTATTAGTCGTTGGTACAGGTTTTACATCATCTACTTCAAATTGGAAAAGAGCAGAAGTACAACTCAAGTCATTGGTAACTCTTACATAATAAGTTCCTGCTGCTAAGTTGTCCGCCCCAGGGAAAGTCACAGCATCCGCAGCTATGTTAAAAGTTTTTTCGAGGGTAGCGGCATCACTTTGCAGTACATCGAAAGTATATCCGGAAGCTTCCAGTGCCTGGAACCCGGCCGCAGTATTAGTTGTAGATCCATTGATAGTAATGGCATCAACCTGGATGGCACCATTTACCGGAGAGCACTGATCAGCATCAGTTTCAGTGACATTGGTTACGATGATAGTAGCCGGATCGTCAGTGATAGTTTGATCAGCATCCGCATAACAAGTGTTGTTAGGATCAGAGTTGTCGGTAACCCTCACCCAGAAAGATTCCCCAGCCACATTTTCAGGCAGGCCACTGAGTACGTTACCAGTGTATCCACCATTG
>NZ_JBDVKP010000008.1:0-66217 GCF_039960695.1 Ekhidna sp.
AAGTGGAGTCGGAGGGATTCGAACCCTCGTCCAGCTAAGGAAACCATAGACCTTCTACATGCTTAGTTATTCTTTTAATCTCGAATCTCAGGCTGGCGAATAACTACCCACCTGAAAAACCAGTTGCTTTATTTCACTCATGACCCGCAACACTGCCTTGAGCTATTCCTTATTTTCGACACCCCAATTCCTCGCCCTAAGGACAACAGCAAGGTAGGATGTGACAGGGGGAACCTATGTGGCTCAACCCTATATAAACTCTACTTTAATTTGAGATTATGCTGCCATAGCGTAGTTAGACTCGCCAATTACAATTTGGAACGCATTTATTGCGGATGTACGCTCGCCACCCGGCATGCTAGCATATGCTTTGCACTTCCTGTCGATTCCGGTCGACCCCATTAAGTAAAAGAACTACACAAAGGTAAGCAATACCTTTCGGGACAGTAAGACATTTGAAAAGAAGAAATGGTTCTAATTTGATTGCTCTTTTTCAAAATAAAGTTTGATTTTCAATTTCCCATACCAGCTTGGTTTTTCACCACCTGGATAGGTCTCGTCAAACATATTGAAAGAATATAATCCATCGATATAATTTACCTCATACACTTGCTCACCACCTTCAAAGCCTGGCACCTTGGCAAAATCCGGTGAAGCCTTAAATGTCCCCTCTGTATACGTATATGCGCCACTATTGAATGCAAACGATCTGAACCCGGCCAATATTTCTTCCTCCGTTGGTGAGGAAAGATTCTCGAATGCTTTTCTGGGATTAAGCCCAGGATTATATGCGATGGCATATCGCAATGGCGCCAAAACAAGAAAGCCAGATTGTGACGGACTCACAGTGATGGTGGTGTCTGAATAGATGTAGTCAATTTTCTTGAGCTGGTAACTTCCTAAAAGATCTTCTTTAGAAAGATTTTGTGAATAACCAAATTGGGAAAGGATCAGGGTTATCGTAAGTAGGTTAAGCTTTTTGATCATGTTTTTTTGGTCTAAAACCCATCTGTTGTCAAAAACCCTTATAGAGAATTTTCTCAGGTCTGATCCTCTCTGTATCTTGCCGGCAGAATGGAGAATTTTGTGGTATCGGCACGTAAGTACAGACCGCTCGGTTTCGAGGAGGTAGTGGGGCAGGAGCATATTACCACAACGTTGGAAAACGCCATCAACTCCAATCATCTCGGGCAAGCGCTCCTCTTTTGCGGGCCAAGGGGTGTAGGAAAAACTACTTGTGCACGTATCCTTGCCAAGACAATCAATGGATTTGAAAATGAAGGCCCGGAAGGAACCTCAAATTTCAACATCTTCGAACTGGATGCTGCTTCAAACAACTCTGTAGAAGATATAAGAAACCTCATTGATCAGGTGAGGTATCCACCTCAGCAAGGAAAGTACAAAGTTTACATCATAGATGAGGTTCACATGCTTTCAACGCAAGCTTTCAACGCGTTTCTGAAAACGCTGGAAGAGCCACCCGAGTATGCCATTTTTATATTGGCTACTACAGAAAAGCATAAGGTAATCCCAACGATTCTTTCCAGGTGCCAGATATATGATTTCAACCGCATTGAGGTGAGCGATATCGTCAAACAGCTGGAAAAGATTGCTTCAAGTGAAAAGGTGGAAGCTGAGAAGGAGGCCCTCCATTTGATCGCTCAAAAAGCGGATGGAGCATTGAGGGACGCACTTTCCATATTTGATCTGATCACCACATTCTCCTCGGACGGTAAGATCACCTATCAGGATACCATCAAGAACTTACACATTCTTGATTACGACTACTATTTTAAATTGGTGGATGACTTGCTGGCGCAAAACATGGCCGGCACATTGATGCTGTTTGATGAAATTCTTAGAAATGGCTTTGATGGGAATAATTTCTTGAATGGATTCCAGCATCATTTAAGAAATCTTCTTGTTTCAAAGGATGAAAAAACCATCACTCTACTGGAAGTCACAGACAATTTAAAAACAAAATATGGCGAGCAAGCTGCCAACTGTAGCCCGTCTTTTTTACTTTCAGCTTTGAATATCTCCAATCAATTTGAGCTGAGCTTTAAGCAAAGCAAAAATCAGCGACTGCATGTAGAACTTTGTCTGATGAAGTTGGCACATTTGACCAGCGCGCTCACACTTAGCTCCTCTGATGACGGAGCAAAAAAAAAAGACCTGGCAGTAGCGTAAAAGAGGCTCAAAAAGAAACTTCAAAGCCAGAACCGCCCAAAGCCGAGCCTTCAAATACAGCAATCACTCCAGTTCAGGAAGACATTCCACCTCCGCCTACGGAGGAACCACAGCCATCAACTGTTGATGAGGTAAACGAGCAGCCAGAACCTCCTAAGTCCAAACCAAGTCCGGTTGTAAGACCATCCACTTCGGATAAACCGAAAGAGACACCTAGCATATTTGGGAAGAAGAAATCCAAGGAGCAAGCAGAAGAGACAGCCTCTATAGTTGAGAAAAAGGAAACGGAGTTTTCGGAGGAAGATTTGCAGAAGACTTGGAAAAAATTTGAAGAACAGAAAACCGATGCTGGAGATACGGAGAGGTTAGTACTTAGTAAGTCTGTGAAAAAGGGAGATAATCACAGCATTATCATCATGCTGGGGAGTCAGCTGGAGGTTAGCTTTTTAGAGAAGTTTGATACTGAGCTGGTGCAATATTTCCGATCAGAACTGGAGAACGATCACATTGTCTTACGTACAGAAATTGCAGAGATCAAAGATGAGAAAAAGCTGTATACCAGCACGGATATCTTTGATTACATGGTCAAACAAAACCCAGATCTAAAGGACCTCAAAGATCGATTGGGGTTGGATTTTGACTATTAGATTCTAAAAAATCTACCATTCATGACTTATCGCTTAAGACACTTTGAAAACAACATGCAGATTGTATCCTCGCTTGGTTGGATCTTGGTCATCGTTGGGATCATAACACTATTCTCTGGGCCAATACCCGCTGCAGCTATTTTGATGGTCTTTGGAGCAGGGCTCATTTGGTGTCAATTGAGAGGTAAGAGTATTACGGTAGATACCAAAGAAAAAATCATAAAGTCAGGCAATGATATCAAAGCAATCAAAAGCCCTACAATGGTGTACATCAATGAGGTCCAGGTATCGCAAAATGTAAATTCCCGAGTACAATCGGCAAACGTTAAGATGTATTTCTACAAAGCTTATATCCAGGATGGGGAAGAGAGCCATCTGATCTCTTGCAACAGGAATGATACACGCGACATGGAGGCGTTGGAGAACATTGCGAAAGATCTGCAAATACCTTTTGAGATGAATTACTAGCGCTGATTAATTCTAAATTCTATTGCTCCCCATACACCTTCAAATCCTGCCCTACATTCAAGTCGAAACCGGACATTCCGTTTAGGTCCATCACCTCATCCACCGTCATGTCGTATTTGCGGGAGATGGCATAAAGTGTTTCACCTGGTTGCACCGTGTGGATGATGATATGCTTGCCAGCAGAAGCCTCCTCAATAGGCGCTTTCACCTGGATATTTTGACCGATCTTCAATGCGTCTGGATTGGGAAGTTCATTCCATCGCAACAAATCATCCATTTTCACTTCGTACAGCTGCGCGATTGCCCAAAGAGATTCTCCGGAAGCTACCGTATGGATTTTCACCTTTCTCAATCGTTCTTCCTTCATGTCAACTTCCGGAACTACAATAGGAGGCACCTCTTCTTCAATTATTTCTTCATCAATGGACTCTTCCACCGACTCTTTAGAAATTATTGTGTCTTCCACGTTATTAGTAGAAGCTGTTGCCTTTGCAGTAGGTTTTGTGATAACAGGACTGGTAAGTTTATGATAGGCTATTGGCTCGTCCGAAGGTCTGGTTTTATTCATCCATAGCACTCTTCCTGGCTTCAGCTCATCTATGATACTCATTCGATTCATGCTCGAAAGCTTGCTCAACTTGATGCCATATTGTTGTGATATATCCCAAAGCGTCTCGTCAGGCTTGGCCACATGGAACCCAATTTTTGCTTTTCCTTTTTTCTTTTTGATGTAATAGAATTCATTCGGAATGATCTTATCCGATTCATTCATTTCGTTGTACTTTCTAAACTTCTTTTCAGAAATACCAGATCTTGCTGAAATGCTATGCACATCATCTGTCTCTCTAGCCAAGATTGATGGAATCCCATTCAATGGTATAATGGTCGATTTGTTGGCTTCCGTAATACCGGGTGTTAGTTCAGTTGGGTAAATCTTAGTTTGTGGTTCTGAAATCTTATTACGCTTGGTGGTGTTTTCTGCTACAAGTCGCTTCGGAGGCGTTCCTTTTTTCGGTATCATCACCGAGTATGTTTTATCCGTTGGGACAGATCCGCGCAATAACCATTTGTTATATTTTTTGAGTTCCTCAAGATCTACTTTTTCCTGTCTTGCAATCTGCTCAAGGGTTTTTCCTCCTGCATTAGTCACCTCATCCAACCAGATACCTTCTGAATGTGGAAGACCAAGTGAAGGAGTAAAAGCAACTACGTGTGCAATGAACTTCTTTAGATACCAATAAGTGTTCGTCGTGATTGTAAGCTTCTTCTTTCCATAGTTTGACTTGTCTGTGTGGCTTTTAGCACCACCGGCACCTGCCTGATACGCAATGACGGCATAGGCCCAATTGTCAAAATAGAAGTTGTTGGAATTGAAATACTTACCTGATCCTCTGGAGGCAGAAACGATATTGAGTCTTTCGTCCACCTTTCGATCTACCACCAGCCCAACTTCCCTGGCTGTAAAATCTTTGAATTGCCAGAACCCGACCGCATTGGCTGATGAGACCGCATCGGATATTAGCGCGCTCTCCTGTATGGCCAAAAACTTAATTTCATCTGGAATGCCCGCTTTCTTATGTTCCCGCTCAATGTATGGAAAATATAAGTTCATGCGATCAACAAGGATTCCATAATAGGTTTGGCTTCTAGTCAGTCGGTCTACATCCTTTTGGATTTGCTTACGTGCAGATTCATTGATGGTGAGGTGAACATCCCCAATCTTCATTTCTCTAGGCACGGTTTGAGAAAATGCCGTCAGGTTCACCAGTAGGAAGAGTACCCATCCTGAAACCTGAAACTTATAGCTTAAACCTTTCTTCATATCTTTCTCAATATCATCAATCCGTCACGGATGGGGAATAGAACGTTTTGAACCCTGGAATCAGTATGCATTTTTTCATTGAAACCTTTGATTGACTCAGTCGCCTTATCCTGCTTGTTTTTATCAAATACTTTGCCACTCCAAAGCACATTATCAGCAATGATAAACCCTCCGGTATTTACCTGATCTATTACCTGATCAAAATAATTGGCATAATTCTCTTTGTCTGCGTCTATAAAAACCAAATCCCATCGCTCCTTTAAAGTAGGAATTACGTCAATTGCATTTCCAACGAGCATTTCAATCTGATCTGAATGATTTGATAACTCAAAATATTTCTTTGAGCGGACTGAAAGCTCTTCATTATTGTCAATGGTGATGAGCTTGCCATGGGGCTGCATGCCTTCTGCCATACTGAGTGCCGCATATCCAGTGTAGGTGCCAATTTCCAGGATGTATTTTGGCTTGATCATGTGCGAAAGCATCGATAACACACGACCTTGAAGGTGGCCGGAAAGCATCCGTGGTTTTAATACATGGAGGTGAGTTTCCCTGTTGATCTGCTGAAGCAAATCAGATTCAGGCTCTGAGTGATCTTCCACATATTCTTGAAGACCTTCTGGTAGAAATTCCATGTACGTAAAGATAAGAATTATTCCGGCAGATACGTCAAAGCACTCATCTGATCAGTTGGTAAATATTGCGTGGCCAGCTGTTGAATATGATCAGATGTGATACCATCAATTTTATCAAATACACTATTAATGTCCGGTACTTTATTTAGGTCCAGTTGACTTTTGGCCATCATCAGCATGATGGCATTTTTATTTTCTTCTGATAGCGCCATCTGTCCTTTGATCTGATTTTTAGCCTTATGAAGCTGCATATTTCCGAGTGGTTTGCTCTTCATCATTTCTATTTCCCGCAAAATGATTCGTTGGCTTTTCTTTAGATTTTTTGGATCTGTAGCAAAGTAGATTGCAAATTGGCCTACTTCTAAATACGGAGCATAACTGGCATCCACACCATAAACCAACCCATGCTTTTCTCTGAGACTTAGGTTTAGACGTGAACTCATGCTTGGGCCACCAAGTAGATTCACCAAAAAGAAAAAGGGGATGCGATTTTTATCTTTAATACTCAATGAAGGCATACCCATGGCAAAGTGAGCTTGACTGATGGTTTTCTTCATTTCTTTTCGAGATGGCTGATATCCCGAGAACCATTGACGATCAGGAGTGTGGTTCTTATGCGGTATGTCTTTAAGATATTTGGTAGCTAATTTTTGAATCTTCTTAGCGGAGTAATTCCCAACACTTGAAAGAATGATTTTTTCGGTATTCAGGTTACGATCCAAAAATGCTCTAAAATCACCTTTTTGGAACGATTTTACTGTTTCCTCTGTGCCGAGAATATTTCTTCCTAGCGGATGGTTAGGAAAAAGTAATTCATCGAATTCATCTTGAATGGAATCTTCCGGCGTATCTCGATACATGCTCATTTCCTCCAGTATGACCTGCCGCTCTTTTTCAATCTGCTTTTCTGGGAAAGTAGAATTGAACGTGATATCGCAAAGAAGTTCTACTGCCTTATCTAAATGAATGTCTAGAAGAGAGGCATAAAAGCATATTTTTTCTTTGGTTGTATAGGCGTTTAGCTCGCCACCAAGTGACTCTAACCTGTTGATGATATGGTATGAGCTACGCTTAGTTGTGCCCTTAAAAACCATGTGCTCAAGAAAGTGCGCAAGCCCCTGTTCTTCAAGTGATTCATCCCGACTGCCGATATCCAGCATGATGCCGACGTGGGCGATCTTGGTATGGTTTACTTCTTTGTGGATGATCCGAATGCCATTCGGTAATTCGATCAGCTCATATTCCTTCTTGCTCATTGGAGCGCAAAGGTAGGATGAAGTTGTTAGTAATGTATCCTGAGTTTAAACTAAAGAGTTATTTGGGTTCAGCAACAATTGGTAATTTTTTCATTGCCTTTTCTACTCCGCTCCATATTTCAGCTTTGTCATAAATCGGATTTAGCTCCATATACCGTACGGCATTGGATCGCCACACCAGCTCTGATTTTTTTCGATCTATCACGTCAATTATCAAGCTGCCTTTTAAGAATTTCTCATATGCTGGATACGCGTGATCCATCCACGCAATTTCTGGCATCAATCCATCATATGTATTGGCTATTTCTGCAGAATCCTCTTTTAGGATCATGAAAAAATTAACTACTAGATCTGACGAATCGTCGCTTTGCTCATAGCCTTTTTGATACATATTGTAAGCGATAGCATTAGATATTTCATCCACTACCCGCTGATCAAATAAGTAATCGGGTCCTTGGTATGTAACCTCACATCCTTTTAACCAACACCATGTTTTAAAATCGTCGAATGATTGATCTGGTTTTTGATACGTCTTTACATTAACTGCGCATCCTGTGAGAATCAGAATAGAAAATATTGTAGATAGCTTTTTCATGAGTCCTTGACTTTGGTGCAAGTTCATGAAGTAGAGATTTGTTTCGGATGACGTCAATCAGTCGAGCGGATGAATAATGTCAACCAAACAATATAATGCGGGAGGTTGACTATTACATATTGATCAACTTGGTACTCAGATAGCTCTTCTCTTTTTCGTTTTTCGTTAGCGATATGGCTTTCTCCAGGGCATGCCTGGCTTCATCTCTATTTCCGAGCTTCATAAGCATCTCACTTTTAATGGCATAAAAGAGATAATATTCATCAAAGAACTGACTAGCTTCAAGTCGCTCAATTTCCTTAACACCAAGCAGTGAGCCGTGTACTTTTTCTAAAGCAACAACTCTATTGAGTTCTACAATCGGGCTAGTATTTACTTGTAGTTGTAGATCATAAAGGGCCAAAATATTTTCCCAGTCAGTTTCCTCAAAAGTCTTGGCACGGCAATGAGTGGCACTGATTGCAGCCTGAATTAAGTATTCATTGACGGCACCTTCCTCAGAAGCATTATCAAGGTAGATCAAGCCCTGTTGAATTAATTCGTCATCCCACTTTGTACGATCTTGATCTTCGAGTGTGATGACATTTCCATTTTCATCAGTGCGCGCATTAAATCGGGAGGTGTGAAAGTGCATAAGCGCGATAAGTGCGTTGGCAGCTGGGGTGTTGCAAATTTCACTTTCCAAAAGAACCCGATTCAATCGTATGGCATCTTCACATAGTTCTTTTCGAATTAATTCTTCTCCTTCAGCTGATTTGTATCCTTCATTAAAAAGTAAGTAGATGATCTTAAGCACCATATCCAACCGTTTCTCAATTTCGTGAGCAGGAGGGAGAATTAGCTTGATTTCATCCTTCTTAAATTTCTTTTTCGCACGGGTATATGCCTTTGCTACTGTTTCTTCTTTTTTTAGAAGCGAACTGGATATTTCGCGTATCGATAAGCCGCCCAGAATCTTCAACGTGAGAATGATCTGATACTCCTGACTCAGTGATGGGTGACAGCATGCAAACATCATACGTACCATGTCATCGTTGATTGATTCTAAGGATAACTCTTCGTTCATTTCTTCTGCACGTTCCGGTACTTCTTGATAATTTGTCTTCTGATCCCTTCTCAGCTGATCAATCATTTTATTTCTGGCGACTCTAAAAATCCATCCTGTTGGGTTGTCCGGAATTTGTGAGTATGGCCAGGTTTGCATCGCTTTGATCAATGCTTCCTGCACACTGTCCTCTGCAAGCCCCAAGTTGGACGCACCATACTTGCTGGTAAGGTGAGATACAGCTTTACCATATTCCGTTCGAAAAAAGTGATCTACAAGTTGCGAAGTTTGCATTGAGTGAACTAGCAATTAAGTGTCATCCTGAACGCAGTGAAGTATCTCTTGCACAAGAAGATAGCTCCTTCGTTTCACTCAGGATGACAATTTTAAAATAAATCGATTATCCACCCATATCAGTTATAATTTCTCTGACCTCAGTGGTTCCTCCGAATTCGAAAATCGGACAATCCTTAGATAATTCTACTGCGTGATCCAGGTCCTTTGCATCTAGATGAACATAGCCACCAACAATCTCTTTACCTTCAGTAAATGGTCCGTCGGTCACAATTTTTCCACCTGAACCGACTACTTTGCCTTCTTGCTGCAATGGGTAACCTTCGGCTTTCACTTTAGCCATCCATTCGCCCCATCGCTGCATGTGAGCTTGCATCTGCTCAGGTGATTGATTTTCATAGCCTTTATCACCGCCTCGGAATACATACAAATACTTTTTCATAATTTTTTAAGAGTTTTAGTTAAGTTAAATATTTCCCTAGAGACGAAACGTACAATGGATAATGGACAAATTGAGAATTAATAATTCTTATTTATTTTAAAATGATATGATTGAATTTGAAGTTGCTGACACCGAATTTTCTAAGGAGCTGATGGAATTTTGGCGAGAAAGTTTTCTGGCTGCTTACGGAGACATTCATTCGAAAGAAAATATAGCTGCCTATTTCTCAGAGAGCTATACCATGGATGAAGCAACGCGTATCTTATCCGAAGACAACTTTGTTTGCTTAAAGGCAAATAGAGATAAAAAAACGGTCGGAATAGCCGTTGTGAATCATCGGCTGTGTCCGCTAAAAAAAGATTTGGAGGCCTCAGAGTTAAAACATCTGTATCTACTCCCATCAGAATATGGTTCTGGCTTAGCTCAGGAAATGATGGATAAGGTGTTTGAGAGAGTTAAAAATGAAGGTAAGGAATATGTCTGGCTGAGCGTCTCTAAACTCAACAATCGAGCACAGCGTTTTTACGAGAAACTTGGATTTGAATTATTGGGAAGGGGAGATGATATTTATGTAGGTGATGAGGTGTTACCTTCAGAGATAATGCTCAAACGGATAGATTAATCATACTCCCACACCACTTCTAAACTCCCACCTTCCCATATTACTGTGCTGGATTGTGCGTCTTCCCTTCTTCTGATTTTCACTTTCAACTTGTCTGTTCGAATCACCTCTTTTTTGAGCACTTCCCAGCCTTTTTTATGGTAAACGGTGACATAGATTGTAGGATTTTTCAGTACCACTTCGATGCTTTTCTTTTGGGTGTGGGTCACGGTTATTGGTTCAACTTCTTTTCCATTCACTTGAGCAATTGCCAATCCAGCATCGGGAACACCATATCCTATGTAATTGTTTGGTGACGCCAGATTACCAGATTGCATAATTATTTTTTTTAGATCATGGTGATCCAGTGTAGCATCCATTTCCAAAAGGCATGCAGCCAAACCTGCAATGATAGGAGCAGAGAATGAGGTGCCCAATGAGGAATAGCAAGAAATCTCTGGCTTCACATAATCCAACCATTCGGGCCCTTTGGAAGTATATTTCATTCCATCCCAAACTTTGAACTTAGTAGCTCCAACAGTTAGTGCATTTTCAGCATCTCCCGGAGAACCCACAATTCGCCATTTATGATTACCATCGTTGCCAGCTGCCAAGACGAACAGGATGTTGTACTGCTTCGCAATTCGATTGACAGCCTGTGTTAAAATCGTACTCTTACCGTCAATTTGTTCAGGTTTGTAGTTTTCTCTTTTATCATTAAATCCAAAGTTGTATCCCAAAGAAATGTTGATGATTTGAACGCCTTCCTTGGCCATCCATTCCATCGCCTCAATAGCAAACTTCTCTTCCTGCCTGCGCTCGTATCCACCATGATCAGTACGTGCCAGGTAATAGGTTGCACCAGTAGCCAATCCATATTGCACCTTCCTTTCTTCATTCAATCCTCCAATCAGTTCCCAAACCTCAGTGCCATGCACATCGTCGAAAGCAGCACTTCCCGCAAAATCATCCGCATCGGGATCTAAGTAGTCCTTATACCCGGCAACTTGTCCATTTTCAAATAATTTTCTTAGAGATTCATTCTTGTCCGCTCTGAGGAAACCACCATCAATAATGCCAATTTTTACTCCTTTTCCAGTAAGCCCGGCCTCAATGATCGCTTGTCCATTGACCTGCTCCAATGCAAAGCTTAATTGCTGGCTAAATAGCGGAGCAGAGAGAAAAAGAAATGCTAATTTTAGCCACCTCATAGATAGAAGATTTTTTAAATCAGAACTAAGATAACCTATGCGCTACGATCCGATTGATAACCAGCTGTTTATTCAGAATCGCGAAAAACTTGCCAAACGTATGAAGCCTCGCTCAGTTGCGATTGTTCATGCCAACGATATCATGCCTACCAATGCTGATGGCACCATGAAATTTGTGCAAAATGCGAATCTATTTTGGCTAACAGGTGTAGATCAGGAAGAATCTGTTGTCTTAATAGCCCCAGACTTTCCGGACGAAAAAATGCGGGAGATTTTGTTTGTAAGAGAGACAAGCGAAGAAATCGCAGTTTGGGAAGGACATAAACTTACCAAAGATGAAGCTACGACTACTTCAGGTATTCAGAATGTAAAGTGGACATCCGAATTTGAAAGGACGCTTTACACCGTACTTGCAGAGTCTGATCATATATATCTGGACAGTAACGAGCACATCAGGAATGCCAGTGAAGTAGAAACCAGAAACGCACGATTTGTCAAAGAATGTCTTGAAAGATATCCGCTCTATAATTATGAGCGCCTGTTTCCTATCCTACAAGATTTGAGATGCATCAAATCTTCATTTGAAATTGATATCCTTCAGCATGCATGTAACATCACAGAGAGAGGGTTTAGACGAGTATTAGACTTTGTGAAACCTGGTGTAATGGAATATGAAGTTGAAGCAGAGTATCTACACGAGTTTGTAAGAAATAGGTCCAAAGGGTTTGCCTATACGCCTATTGTTGGAGGTGGAGGAAATTCATGCGTTCTACATTACATTGAGAATAATCAGGAATTAAAAGACGGAGATGTCTTGCTCATGGATGTTGGTGCTGAATACGGCAACTACAATTCTGACATGACACGTACCATTCCTGTTGGGGGAAAATTTACTGAGCGCCAGCGTAAAGTCTACGACGCAGTACTACGTGTAAAAAACGGCGCTACAGAAATGTTAAAGCCTGGCAATAAGATCCCTGAATACCATGCAGAAGTGGGTAAGTTGATGGAAAAGGAATTACTGGATCTTGGCTTGATCGACAAGACAGATATAAAAAATGAGAATCCTGATTGGCCCGCTTATAAGAAGTATTTTATGCACGGAACATCGCATCACATAGGTTTGGATGTGCATGATATTGCATCGATATATAAAGTGTTTGAGCCAGGAATGGTCTTTACCGTTGAGCCGGGTATTTATATTCCAGAGGAAAATATTGGTTGTCGTTTAGAAGATGATATTGTGATCACTAAAGAAGGTCACATCAATCTCATGGAAAACATTCCGATCCAACCAGAAGAGATTGAAGACATAATGAATAAGTAATATGGCTAGTACAAAATTTGATTCAGACAAAGCTCCTGAACCAGTAGGCTTGTATCCACACGCCAGACAAGTAGGTGATTTGTTGTTTCTTTCGGGAGTTGGACCAAGAGCACGAGGAGTAAAGAAAATACCAGGTGTTGAGCTGGATGATCAAGGCAATATTGAAAGTTATGACATTGCAGAACAGTGCCATTCCGTATTCAAGAACGTCAAGCTTATTTTGGAGGCGTCTGGCGCCACATGGGACGATTTGGTAGATGTTACCGTCTTTCTCACCAATATGAAAGACGACTTTAAAACGTATAATAAGATTTATGCGGAGTATTTCAAAGAGAATCAGCCTTGCAGGACAACAGTAGAGATCAGCTCACTGCCAACACCAATTGCAATTGAATTAAAATGCATTGCAGCAATAAAAAATTAATATGGAAGAGCAAGAATTAGTTTTATCAAAAGCAGATCAAAACAACTTTCTGGAGACAGCTAAATGGGGAAAATTCCTATCCATTGTTGGATTTGTTTTTAGTGGCTTTATGATTATAGCAGGATTCGTTATGATGGGAATCGGAGGTTTTTATGAAGAAATCCCGATGGCGCCAGCGGGTGTTGGTATCATTTACATCCTTTTTTCACTGATCTATATCTTTCCTTCCGTCTATCTGTTTCGTTTCAGTGTTCAGGTTCAAAGAGGCATAAGAGAGCAAAATAAAAAGCAGTGTTCGGAAGCATACAGCAATCTGCGGAGGTTATTTTTATTCATGGGAGTCTTTACCATAATCATGTTATCACTGTATGCGTTAGTCATTCTATTTGCCATTATGGGAGGAATGATGGGGGGAATGCTTTAATCTATAATCGAATTGCCTATTTTTGGGGCTTAATATTATTATGAATAAATCATTGGAATACAATACTCAGCGTGCTCACTTGAAACTGAGAGAGTATGGAAGGAATGTGCAAAACCTGGTAGCACACTTAAGAGTAATCACGGATCAAGAAGAACGAAACAAGAAAGCTGCCACTTTGGTAGAGCTTATGAAGTTGATCAATCCTGATTTAGGGAACGACATTGAGACCGACCAAAAGGTATGGGATGATCTTCATATTATCTCAAACTTTGAACTTGACATAGAAGGACCATTTCCAAAGCCGGATCCTTCCGTATTGGACCGAAAGCCGGAAAGGCTTAAATACTACTCCAATGAAATCAAATTTCGTCACTACGGTCGTAGCGTTGAGCTTTTGATAGATCAGGCGATAGCTATGGAGGATGCGAAAGAGAAAGAAGGAGCAATCGTCGCTATCGGAAGATTGATGAAGAGCTTCTTTCAAACCTGGAATAAAGAGAGCATTGAAGACGAGCAAATTCTAAAGAACATCAAAAAGATGTCAAAGGATCAACTTGATATCGATATTGAAACAGTTAAAGAACTGGGTCTCTTCGATTCTGATAAGAAACCTTCAGGTAGACGAAATAATAATAACAACAACAAAGGCCGTCGCAACAATCAAGGAGGCAAAGGTCGTCGCAATACCAATCAAGGCGGAAGAAGCAATAATCGCAGAAGAAATTAATTCGATTTTAGCTAAATAGTTGAATAGTTGATTGGTGAATTAGTCAGGTAACTCTTTATTTGTTAATTCTAATTCACTAATTAACTAATCACGAAATAATGTCATCTTTTCGGGTAGAAGGCGGTCACCAGCTCAACGGTGAAATCATTCCTCAGGGAGCGAAAAATGAAGCACTTCAAATCATTTCTGCAGTACTATTGACAGACCAAGAAGTGGTCATCAATAAAATTCCGCAGATACGCGATGTATTGAAGCTGATTGACTTGCTTGAAGACATGGGCGTTGACGTTTCCAAAAATGGAAATGAATCATACATATTCAAAGCTGCCAATGTCAATTTGGATTTCTTAAACACAGACGATTTTAAAGAAAAAGCTTCGGCCCTCCGAGGCTCCATAATGATTCTTGGACCACTCTTAGGACGTTTCGGAACCGGCCGAATGCCTAAGCCAGGTGGAGATAAGATTGGCAGAAGAAGACTGGATACTCACTTTGTGGGCTTTCAAAACCTTGGAGCCAAGTTTAATTACGATCCTAAGACATCATTTTATACCGTAGATGGCACCAATCTGAAAGGTGCATACATGCTCTTAGATGAAGCGTCAGTAACAGGTACAGCAAACATTATAATGGCAGCTGTCTTAGCGGAAGGTTTGACAACCATTTACAACGCTGCGTGTGAGCCTTATATACAACAGCTTTGTAAAATGCTCGTGCGCATGGGCGCCCAGATTGAAGGTGTTGGCTCAAACTTGCTAAGAATAGAAGGAGTGAAATCTCTTAAAGGAACCGAACATACATTGCTGCCTGATATGATTGAGGTTGGAAGTTTTATCGGTATGGCAGCTATGACAGGTTCAGAACTAACAATAAAAGATGCGCAGATCAAGGAACTCGGAATTATCCCGGATACTTTTAGGAGATTGGGAATAAAAATGGACTTCCAGGGAGACGATATTCACGTCCCAGCGCAGGAGCATTACGAAATTGAATCTTACATCGATGGATCGATCCTTACAATTGCAGATGCGATCTGGCCCGGATTAACCCCAGATTTATTGAGTGTTATCCTCGTCACAGCAACGCAAGCCAGAGGAACTGCACTCATCCATCAAAAAATGTTTGAAAGCCGTCTATTCTTCGTGGATAAACTGATCGACATGGGCGCACAGATTATTTTATGCGACCCTCATCGGGCAACAGTTATTGGTTTAGATCGAGCATATCCTTTGCGTGGAATCACGATGACCTCTCCAGATATACGAGCTGGGGTTTCTCTACTCATTGCGGCAATGTCTGCTGAAGGAATAAGCACCATTCACAACATTGATCAAATTGATCGTGGCTATCAGTTTATAGATAATAGACTTAATGCATTAGGAGCTAAAATCGAGCGGGTTAATTAGCATCTAAAAATGTTGTTGCACTATTAATACGGGCGCTTGGTGTATTTACTTCTATTTTGTATCGTAGACTTGCCCGACAGTCATCAGCAATGATGTTGTAATACATGTGCTTATGACCGTATTTGCCAGGATAGAAGGTGAGCGTTTCTTCATCAGTTTCTATGATATCAATGAATCCCTGGTTATAAAAATCTCTGATTACAAGGTGATATCCTCCTTTATACCTATAGTTGGGATTCACCCAGCTGATGGTAAGTGAGGTTGTATCGTTGTTTATTCTCACCAAGCCTTTTTGATCCAGTTCAATCCGATCTATTTCATAATGTCTATCGCTTCCGGGGACAGCCAATGTTTTATAGGTGAACCTACACATGATCATTCCTTTTTGTTTTAACACTTTTGTCAGCGCTAAATGAGTATCGTACCATACATTATGTCTGGCACTTTCAACACCAACAACATAGGCTCCTGGAGCTAGCTTCATATGCATGGCTGATTCAACATCCAGCGTGAGTCCACCTTTGGCGGCTATGTCAATTTTATCTTCCTTAGAAAGGAAATCACCCTTCTTGACCTTCTCTCCGCTATGATTACGGACCTTTTTGGCTTCAAGAACTTCATATTGTGCTTGGGCAAATGGAGTGCAACCGATAAGCAAAATGATCAATACTAATTTCATCTGAAGTTTCAGTCTGATAAATGATAAAAAAGTAAGTTAATTATTCATATTTTTTTCCTTGCTCCGCAATTCCAAATCCTTGTTTCAGCACATCAATATTAGTTTGCTGATCAAATAGTAGTGGATTCGTATGATTGAAATGAATGAAGATAACCTTATTTTTTAGCGATCGAGACTCTCCATCAAACAGGTCCATGGTTTCAGTTACAAACGGATGTGGAACTTCGCTCATGGCCCGATTGGGTAGTTCACCATCAGCATAAAAAGTGGCATCCAGGAAAGCATATGCTATGACCGGATCTTTGACCAATTCAACAATATTGCTATCCCATTTGCTCCATTTGTCAACATCTGGAATGAAGAGATAGCTTTTTCGCTTTTTATTAATCCTAAATCCTGCAGTTTCAGAAAATTCATCCCTGTGAGGAACTGTGAAAGCCTCAACGGAAAGATCTTCTTGTAGTATTACTGCCAAATCTTCGGCTAAGACAATAGGCTCAATATTGCCCAATGAAACCAGTTGACTCCATGGACCATTGGTTTTTAGAAATTCGATCATCCGTGGCAGTGCATAGACCTGAACTCCGTTGGCGCCCAATGCTTCTCTACCAAGTGTCATCAGACCCGTGTAGTGGCCAATGTGAGCATGCGTTAGAAAAATTCCAGAAGGTAAGTATGGATAGGCTCCTTGGGTCAATTCACTGAAATATTGCAACTGATCATCCATATCAGGCGATGCTTCAAAAAGCCACCATTGTTTACTTTCTTGATCTACAAATGCGAGAGAAGTGACAAATCTGGACAAATCAGGATTGTCGAACGCTTTCTGGCATTCATTTTGGCATCCGACATGAGGAAATCCACCGTCTTGTGCGGTTCCTAAAACTATGATGTGCTGGCCAAATGAAAGCTGAATAAGAAAAAAGAGAAGGAGGGTGCTTTTTGATCTCATAAATATAAATCTACTGGCTTAACACCTTATTAAGAAATATTAGGTTTTCATTAACAGTCCGTAAAGTTTGTTCTGATCTACTTTGAAGAAAAAACACATGAAAATCCTAATCCCATTCCTACTCCTCACGTCCTCAATCATTACATTTTCACAACCAATTAATCGTTCCTTTGAAAGCGCGAATGGAAAAATAACGCTGCTCGGTGAGGTCAACTTGACACGACTGAAAGCAGCACCTTTTGATGCGTGGTACACTGAAAATTATGAAGATTACCAGGTAAGTGATACTGAATTAAACTTAACCAAAGCAGACTCCATTACCATTTTTATGGGCACCTGGTGCGGAGATAGCAGGAGGGAAGTTCCTCGATTTCTGAAAATTCTAGAGTCGGCAGATTATGACCTCAAAAAACTTAAGATTCTTTGCTTGAACACAGGCTTTCAGAACTACAAGCAAGCGCCTGAACGGGAAGAAAGAGGCATAAACATTCATCGCGTGCCTACATTCATCTTTCATAGTGACAATGGAGAAGAGATTGGCAGGATTGTAGAAGAGCCGGTTGTTTCGCTTGAGGATGACATAAATACTGTTCTCACTGGCAAAACATACCATACAGCTTATCCTGTAGCCAACAAGCTTATTCAATACTTTGAGGAATATTCATTAAAAGAGCTTAGAAAAATGAAATCCAAACTACTGGACCAGTTCGAATCAGGAGAAAATATCTATGAACTGAACACTTATGGGTATGTGCTTTGGACGTCTTTCCAAATTCCAAAAGCTCAGTTTGTCTTTGAGCTAAATGCTGAACTATTCCCTGAAGAGGCAACGGTACACCAGACGCTTGCAAGGTTTATGGATTCGCTAGGCAAGAAAAAAGAGGCATTAATTTCGGTAAAAAAAGGACTTCAAGTCGAACCAAAAAATGCAAATCTTTTGGAATTGGGTGCACAGATCAGAGAAGAGGTAGATTGATAAAAAGCTGGATAACGAAAGTTATCCAGCTTTGATTGTTACCGTCGCTGAAGACTCACAGTGGTATTGACCCAACAGCCAATGGTCACTTGGTTGCCTTCTTCCTTTGATTCGTTGAAAATATCTTCTATGGATGGAAATTGTGCTTTAGAGGCTGTCATTTGAGCAGAGTTTCCCGCTTTTTTGTACATCTCATATGCTGCAATGAATATGGCGCGATCTTGCACTTGGCTCTTTTCTGCTTTACAATCATCGAAGCTCGTAAAGTATAAATTACCAATGAGGTTATAAGCTTCCGGACTGCCAGGTTTGGCACTCAATGCCTCATACGCAAGAGCGCGTGCCTTTGCTTTATTTCCCAGCTTGCTGTTGGCCACAGCCTGTCCCATGTAAGCACTGTATCTTTCATCGTTATTAGAGGCGAGTTTAAGTGCTTCGGCATGGTATTTTAATCCTTTATTTACCTCTCCATTGACTAAATATTTGTTTCCGATGTTGCTAGCTAGAACAAAAGATGGTTGTACTTTAAAAACCGGTTCACTTGCTTCGAGGAAGTATGGCTGATCGGTACATTTAGCTTCCAATGAATACTTAAATATTTTTTTAGCAGTGTTTAAATCTGTCGGGTTGGCTCTGAATTTAGGAACTAGCTTTTCTTTTATAAACTGACAGGATAAAATGCCTGGAATAGAGCTCAACCAAGCATCCGTCTTAGCTTGTTCTTTATCCAATTTATCAGCGTTCTCACCGTTCTTTCGCTTAATTTCTATAATATCTGAGATTTGAGTATGAATGTCAAGCACAGTTTCTGCAGGCATTTTATCGGGGAAGGCCTGATGATACTGCTTCGCCAATAGCATGTATGGATTTAAGTTGAATGTGGATATTTCAGGACCATTCATTTCATAAGCTTTGGAATATATTTCATATAGCATTGGATACTTAGATGGTGTTCTGTAATGCATTTTAAAAGCCTCGTATGCCTTACGATCCATAGTAGAGGCGGCATTATCGAAGTATTCAATACGCTGATCAAACATCCATAGAAGCGAATCTTGAAGACGCTCTTTTCTTTGCTTGTCGGATGTTTTCTCAATTATATTTTCAAGGCATTCGACGCCTTCAATATATATTGATTGATTAAGGTCTGGATTATTTTCATAAAGCCAGTTCAAAGGCTTCATTGCTTCTGAGTGCTTACTTTGTGCTATGAGTAGCTTATAATAAGCCTGTCTCTCCATGGCCTGAGTTTTCATGTTTGGATCTTTCGGCCAGTTCCAGCCTTCTTGAGCTACTGAAAAAGTAGATACAAACACAAGAAGTGTAAAAAGTGTCGATTTAGTCATGTCCTTTTGAGTTGAAATTTTTGGTTTTTGCCTTTTGATAAAATTATTCAGGCGAAAACAGTGCCAATTGATTATTACGCATGGTCAAAAAATGATTTGCAAAATGAATAATTTTTATGCTATTACGGCTGTGTATCACATTAGTTTTGTGTTAAGTTTTATCTAACAAACGCAACTGATGTTCAATTTTAAAGAAATTATTAGTGTTTCGCTTATTCTTTTCTCTGTGATCGACATTTTAGGCAGTGTACCTATCATCATCGACCTAAGAAAAAAGTTTGGCCATATCCAATCTGAGAAGGCCACGCTGGTTTCTGGCGTTATCATGGTTATATTCCTTTTTTTGGGCGAAAGTATTCTCAAACTCTTTGGAATTGACATCAACTCATTTGCCATTGCAGGTGCCATTATTATGTTCCTCTTAGGCATGGAAATGATCCTTGGATTGCAGTTTTTTAAATCTGACCCTGAAGAATCAAAAAGCGCATCCATTGTGCCTCTGGCATTTCCGTTGATTGCTGGAGCTGGAACTATGACTACTTTGGTATCCTTAAAGGCAGAGTATTCTACAGCCAATATCTTGATTGGAATAGTAGTAAATCTACTTTTCGTATATATAGTTTTAAAAACCTGTGGATGGCTGGAACGTAAAATTGGGCAAGCGGGCTTTAATATTCTTCGAAAAGTATTTGGTATTGTCCTATTAGCGATTGCAATTAAAATCTTTAAAAATCATCTATTGGCATGATAAAAATGTTTACGGATGGAGCTGCTAAAGGCAATCCAGGCCCAGGTGGCTACGGCACGATACTTAGATATGGTGATAAAGAAAAAGAGCTTTCAGATGGATTTCGAATGACAACCAATAATCGAATGGAGCTCTTGGCTGTTATTGCTGGTTTAGAAGCAATAAAAAAGCCAGGCTGGAATGTGCTTGTGGTATCGGATAGCAAATATGTAGTAGATTCTGTGACAAAAGGATGGCTAAAAGGCTGGGTAGTTAAGGATTTTAAGGGAAAAAAGAATCGAGACCTTTGGGAGCGGTATCTAAAAGCTGCAGCGCCACATGATGTAAAATTCAATTGGGTCAAGGGTCATGCTGGCCATCCAGAGAACGAACGATGCGATCAACTGGCCGTGGAGGCTGCTGAACGAAAAAACTTAAAAGTAGACGCTGCTTTTGAGAATGGTATGAACTGATGTTTTATTTTAGTACGTAATTACAGTAAAAGGATCAAAATGAATTTTAATAAAGGCTTTTTCTATTTTCTCTTTGCAGTTATTGTTATTGGCTCAATGGTTATATACTTCAAAATTCAACGCGATTTGAAGATGGAGAATCCGAACTTGACTGATCTGGCCACAGAGCCTGATCTGTTAATGAATACAGCGGACAGAACTTTGCAGGATCACAAATCACTTACCGCAATTAAATTTCTGGAAGACGCAATCAAGATGATGAAGCTTTTAGAGCAGGATGGTGATAGCATAAGTACCCAAGCAATAGAAATAGCCATTCGTGACCTGGAAGTTGTCGAAGGTCATATCAAAGCAGAAGATATCAATGATGATATAATGTATGAAGCGTTTGCAGACGCCATGAATTCACTAGCTTTTGCTTCGCTTAGAGTATCGGAACAATTTATCAGAGAAGGTAAAAAAGAAGAAGCCAGAGTGACGATCAATCATGCGATGGATCATCTTCAGAACTCTATCAGATTTGCGAGAGGACAGCAAAAAGAAGATGAAATTAAGATTGCAAGTCACCTTCAAAACTTGATTGATCAGCACCTTGAGAACGATATTTCACAAATTGACCTTGTAATGGCCGAAATTGACTCGGTAGTAAAAGCACACGTCATAAAGTAACTCAGTAAAAAGTAGGTTCTACCTCTCTTTCATTGAATACCAATCCTGTGTTGGTAAGCTCTGCTAACACAGGTTCATAGATTTCTTTTTTGATTGGTACATGTACTCCACTCAATTTTATTTTTCCTTTAAGGATCATTTTAGCGGCTATCGCCAATGGCAATCCTACGGTTTTAGACATTGCTGTATTTACTTCATCATCACCTAAAGCAACCATACTTGATTCAATCTGATGTGGCTTTCCGTCTTTTAGGAAGTTGAATTTGTGCCACATTACAATCATGTCTTTGTCTTCTGGTTCCAGTGTCCACTTCTTTTTCAAAATGTGTTCAAGTATTTGAGCAGGAGATCCTTTTTTGAGTCCAACAAGCTCATCATCAAACATGCCTAACCATTTCAACTTAAACATGATGCCATTATCTAAATCAAGGTTTAAATAATGCGCTAGCTTCAGCTCGATGGAATCATTTGGGTTGTATGATAAAAACGAATTGATGAATTGTCGATGCGTCATTTCAGACACATTTTCCATCTCATAGGTGTCATCGGTAGCGCCAAGTTGCACAAACACATCCCAGGCAGAGCAATAGCCGGGTTTGCGGAGTGTACCTCTATAGAGTGTTCGAATACCTCTCAAATCATAGACATCCAGATAAGCGAGGGAATCACGATTGGCATAACCTTCGAAATAGCCGTGATCTGGAATGTAGATGGTTTCTGTTCGTTTGAACAGCTTCTGGTACGGGATGTATTTGTAGCGTCCTTCCTGAATAAACTTACAGCTTCCCTGTCCAGCTAAAACAACATTTCTGGGGTTCCACGTAAATTTGTATTTCCATGGATTATCACCTACCGATTCCTCAGCAACTAGTCCCCCAGTAAAGGTCTCGAATCCGGTTAGTTCGCAACCATTTTCTCGCAGTTCATCTAGCACTTTCATAGCCGACATATGATCGATCCCTGGATCAAGTCCCATCTCCATGATCATGAGCTTGCCAGCGTCCTCGAATTGACCACTTAAAGCTTTAATTTCTTCAGTCAGGTACGAAGCGGTTAAAAAGTGCTTTTTAAGCACTGCACATTTTTCCGCTACGTGGATATGCAATGAAGCTGGAAGCATGGAAATAATCAGGTCATGATCACCAACCAACTTGCTTAGATTCTCATTGTCAAAAACATCGAAGGATACTGCTTTTGCTTTTTCGTGTCCATCTATTTTTGATTCTGCAAGCTTATGGTCTTTCTCAGCGATGGTTATATTCCAGTCTTCTTCTACTGCGTGCTTGAGTAGATAATTAATAAGTGCGGTGGATGATTTTCCCGCCCCGATGATCAGGATGTTTTGCATGCGGCAAATATGTGTTTATCGTAATTCTTACGAAAAGACTATTTGTTTTTTTTATTCACAATTGTACTGCTCGCCTGATCTGTTGGAAGGATCAGTAGGTCACCAATGGTAACATGGGGAGGTCGATTCAGCACAAACTCAATAGTTTCTGCTACATCAATGGCTTTCAAAGGTGTGTAATTTTCATACACCTTACTTGCCATATTTGTATCTCCTTTAAATCTCACCTCACTAAATTCTGTTTCCACCAACCCTGGATCAATGGAAGAAACTTTTATGCCATGCTCATTGAGATCCATACGCATTCCCTTGGTGAGCGCATCAACGGCATGCTTCGAAGCGCAGTAAACATTCCCTTTTGTATAAACTTCGAGTCCTGCGATGGAACTGATATTGATAATATGTCCTTTTCTACGTTCAATCATCCCAGAGATCACTGCTTTGCTTACATACAGTAAGCCCTTTACATTGATGTCCATCATGGCATCCCAATCATCCGTATTTCCATCCTGAATTAGATCTAGACCATGTGCGTTTCCAGCATTATTTATTAACGCATGCACATTTTGCCATTCATTTGGCAGGGATTCAAATGCTTCAAAAACTGCTTTTTTATCTCGAACATCAAAGGAGAGAGTCTGAGATTCGCTGGCAAGCTCTTTTTGGAGCTTCTTTAAACGATCTTTTCTTCGTCCACAGATAATTAGACGATAGTCTTTGGAAAGCAGGCGAGCTGTTGCTTCACCTATACCACTCGTGGCTCCTGTTATTAATGCAATAGGTTGACTCATTGGCCGTTTCCTTTACCTTTTCCTCCTTTTAATCGTTTTTTTTGACGTGCCTTTATCTGACCGCCTCCTTTTGTTTTTCCTCCAAGCTTACGTTTAGAACTAGGACCTCCTTCGAATGTGACAAAAATGCCTAGATTTTGAGTAGTAAGTTTTTCAAGGCCGATGCTGAAATCATTCGGATCTTCTGTGAGCATATTTCTCAGACCATATGAATACCGGATTTCGGGCGAGAATTTAAAAAATGGATAGAAAATATCAAGGCCTACACCTACGTCAATGGCAAGGTTCCAATTTTTTAATTCCAGTTTTTGCGAAACATCTTGTTCATCCCCTTTGCCGGAAGCCTCTAAGGAAGGATTAATTCCAAACACCATGTACATAGCCAGATTTCCTCTACGAGCAGACTTATACTTTAAAAGAAGTGGAAGCTCTACCATGGTAGCATCTTTTAATTCCCTTTGAGTAATGCCGTTGGTAAACCGATAGTTCAAATCATTTTCATAAAACCCTACTGTAGGAAGGAGCCTAAAGTCGAGATATTCAGAGACTTTCATGTTGATAACAAAGCCTAACTTAAAACCTCCAAGGTTACCAGGTATGATGGAATGAACCGTGTCCATCGCAGGCGAGGTGAAGTAATCCGAGTGCCTGATCACATATTTAGATGAGTGTACACTGATGAGAAATCCATAATGTATCCACTGGTCCTCATAGTTAAGTAAATTGTCCGAAGGATTATTTTGCGCAACAGACGATTGTGCCAAACCGAAAATCAACAAACTAGCGAGTGCTATTTTTCTCCCACGTAGATAGAGCTGATTCCTAGCGTTAATGGTTTGCATTTGGTGTTTTTATATCCTGTTTTTTCCAGAATTTGAAGAAAGTCGTCTCCAAATGGAAATTCATTTACTGATTCTGGTAAGTAAGTGTAGGCAGCATTGTCTTTTGAAACCACCTTGCCAATCTTCGGTAATATCCAACGAAAATAAAAATTATATAATTGTTTGAACGGAAATACCGTAGGTTTTGAAAATTCAAGAATTACCACTCTTCCTCCAGATCGCAATACACGATTCATTTCTGAAAGGCCTTTCTCTAAATTTTCAAAGTTACGCACTCCAAATGCAACGATCACCGCATCAAATTTATTATCATCAAAATGAAGGTTTTCGGAATCTCCAGACTGCATATCAATGATATCTGAATAGCCACGTTTCTTCATTTTTTCACGACCCACATTCAGCATACCTTCTGAAATATCCACCCCGATTACCTTTTCAGGATTAAGCTTAAGTGACTCTATCGCAAAATCCCCGGTTCCTGTCGCAATATCCAGAATTTGCTTAGGCTGAAGGTCGGTAAGCATCTTTATTGCTTTCTTTCTCCACCTAATATCAATCCCTAAACTTAAGAAGTGGTTTAAAAAGTCATACTTGCTAGAAATACTATCGAACATTTCAGCTACCTGCTTCTTTTTCGCATCCGACTTATCTTTGTAAGGAAGTACCGTCATAATTGCCGCAATATTAGTGGATTAAACCCGTGTTCGGTCTAAATGTTATCAGTTTCTTCTCTATGCAGATAAAATCAGCAGAATTTGTAAAAAGCAGTCCCGATGTGTCTGAATGTCCAGATCCAACCATTCCCGAGTATGCTTTTATCGGAAGGTCAAATGTAGGTAAGTCGAGTTTGATCAATCATATGACCAATCGAAAGAAACTTGCTAAGACATCTTCAACACCAGGAAAGACGCAGTTGATTAACCATTTTCTTATCAATGAAGCTTGGTACTTAGTCGATTTGCCAGGATATGGGTGGGCACAGACTAGCAAAGTCAATAAAGCTGCATGGAAGAAGATGATTAATTCATACCTGGAAGAACGACCAAATCTGGCATGTGTTTTTGTGTTGGTGGACATTAGACATGAACCTCAAAAAATTGATTTGGAGTTTATGGAATGGTTGGGAGAAAACGCAATTCCTTTTAGTATTGTCTTCACTAAAGCTGATAAGCTAGGTAAAACGCAAATCCAATACCATGCAGCTGGCTATAAAAAGGAGATGCGCAAAACCTGGGAAGAATTGCCACCAACCTTTGTCACATCTTCCACTGAAAAGGTAGGAGGTAAAGAAATCTTAGATTTTATTGACCGAATCAATGTGGAGATAGCAGGATAGGATATTTTTGCCCACTCAAAAAAAGCAACTTATGGATTTTAGTGATATCGCGTCGGTTTCTGGGAAAGGAAACCTTTTTAAAATTGTTCAGCCAACACGCACAGGTGTAGTTCTTGAAAGTATGGATGAGCATAAAAAGAAAATGATAGCCACCATGCACAATAAGGTGAGCATACTGTCTGAGATTTCTATTTATACGACCGATGCAGATGGTGCAGTACCTCTTGAAGAGGTGATGAAAAAAATTCATCAAGAATTTGATGGCGATACGGATTTGGATAAGAATAGTAGTTCGGAAGAATTGAAGTCGTTTTTAAAATTTATACTTCCCGAATATGATGAATCACGAGTTTACGTTTCTGATATCAAGAAAGTCGTGAGCTGGTATGATCAAATAGTGACGCAAGCACCAGAAATATTGGTTGAGAAAAAGGAAGAATTGGTAGAGAAGAAAGAAGAAAAGAAAAAGGCTCCAAAAAAACCTGCAGCAAAGAAAGAAAAAACAAAAGGTGAGTGAGCTTAAGTTTAAGTTTCGAGTACGTTGGGCTGACTTAGATCCGAATGGACATATGCGGCATACGGCATATAATGACTATTGTGCCCAGGCACGATTAATGTATTTTGAAGAGATCAGCATGCCATTTCATAAGTTGCTCGAAATGAATGTTGGACCAATACTGTTTAGAGAAGATACACGATTCTTCAAAGAAATACGCATGAATGAAGAATTTGAAGTTGGATTTACGATTTCAAAGCTTCGAAGAGATGGCTCTAAGTGGTCATTCAGACACAATATTTATACAAAAGACGGAGATTTGTCAGCAAAAATTGATGTAGATGGCGCATGGCTAGACACAGTGAAACGGAGAACAACTGTTCCACCAAAAGAGCTTAGTGATATTCTCGTTGATTCTATAAAGTCAGAAGATTTTGAATGGATCCCGGACAAAGCTAAGGCTTAATATCATCGGGAATAACACAGTCATCCCTTCTTCTGGTATCTACTAAATGAAAGATTTTCCAAATACCCTCTTGGTTGATCAGGTGGAAAGCATCTACACCGCAGTGTGAAAACTGATCATCCACATAAAATGCGTAATCAACCCATACAGAAGCAAGATTACCATCTATTTGTACTTTCTCATTCCAAATAGGCTCGTTCCAAACTTGCTCTTTCGGCTGCCCCACGGCGCTAACGAATCTTTGAAAATCACCTGTAGATAATACAGACTCACCCTCTTTATTGATATAAGCTGTGAATGTGTTGGGATTTTCAATGAAGCTTTGTTTTAGCATAGTGCTATCATTGGTTCGCATAGCTTCAAAGACTTGATTGATGATTTTCATTACTTCAGCTTCCTTATTTTGAGCAAACCCATTAAATGAAAATCCCAGCAAACAGATAACTATTATTTTTTTCATAGTCCAATTTTTGAGTGATTTGTAAAAATACTCGTGGTTAGGATGAATGAAGTTACTTTAGTCAAGCAGAGTTATCAACTGATTCGAAAGGATTTCGGATTGGAGGTGGAAATGGAATTTGAGGGAGGAAAAAATGGATTTGATCGGCTGGAGGATTTTCTCACCAAGCAGGTGAATTACTTGCTTGATAATGACTTGAACAGACTTATGAATGCTCTATACAGGATAGACATACCCGAGCAACGGGCCAAAGAATTGCTTCACGATTCACAACAAGGTCAAATCGCCCGAAATTTAGCTCGAGCGATCATAGAGCGAGAAAAACAGAAAATAATCATGAGACAGAAGTATCAGCCTTGACGAATGACATGGCATGGTCCACCATCTTAGCAGATCCCAGATATAGCGGAGACCGCTGATGGAACGAAGTAGGCTGGATGTCCAAAATCCTTTCCTTACCATTAGTAGCTACTCCACCTGATTGTTCTGCAATGAAAGCAAGCGCATTGCATTCATAAAGTAATCTAAGCTTACCATTTGGTGCTTTTTCAGTGTTTGGGTATAGATATATCCCACCCTTCATCATATTTCGGTGAAAATCCGCAACAAGCGACCCAATATATCTGGCGGTCAGGCACTTCTTTTTGCAATCCTCAACATATTCTCTCACCCAATCATCAAAAGCATAATAATTACCTTCATTGATCGAGTATATTTTTCCATCCGTTGGGCAAGTCATGTGATCATGTGAGAGCACAAATTCACCTAAGCTGGGCTCCAATGTGAACCCATGAACACCTCTGCCTGTAGTATATACAAGCATAGTGGAGGAACCATATAGGATGTACCCTGCCGCTACTTGCTCTGTACCTTTTTGTAAAACATCTTCCTCTTGAACCGGACCTCCTACAGGTGAAATTCTCTTATAAATGGAGAAAATAGTTCCAATTGACACATTGACATCAATGTTTGAACTTCCATCAAGTGGGTCGATTGCAACAACGTATCTGCAGTTTGGATTTAAGTGAATGATTTCCTGCTCTTCTTCAGAAACTACCGCACACGTCATACCACCATTCTTTAGAGCTCTTGTAAAACGAATGTCCGCAACTACGTCAAGCTTTTGCTGATCTTCTCCCTGAACATTTTTTTCACCGAAACCTCCGGTAATATCTAGTAGTCCTGATTTGTTCACCTCCTTATTGATGATCTTTCCTGCAAGGGCAATATCTCTCAAAAGTTGTGACAGTTCTCCTGTGGCAGAAGAAAATTCATCCTCTTTTTGTTTAATAAAGCGATCTAAGGTTGTTCCTATAGGCAGGCCAAGCTTACTTTTGTTCATAGGGAGCGCAGTTCAGAATTAAATTTTGAGTTTCGAACCACGAAATTAATTCATTCACTAATTATAACGTTTGCATAATGCAGATTTTCAAGTTTGGTGGCGCATCTGTTAAGGATGCAGCTGGTGTTAGAAATTTGGCAGAAATAGTCTCATCGTATGGCAATGAGCAAGTAGTCATTGTAGTTTCTGCAATGGGGAAGACCACAAATAAGCTTGAAGAATTAGTTAATAAAGCACATTCCGGAGATACTTATGAAGATGCTTTTATTGAATTAAAGGCCTATCACCGTGGGGTTATTAGTGAACTATTAAGTGAAATGCCTGAAAGATATGTGCAATTTGAAGAGTCTCTAGCAAAAGAATTAAGTGAGCTAAGCCAGCATGATGTGATGCTAGCCTATGATAAAGTAGTACCACATGGTGAATTAATGTCTACTGCCATCATTGAAGCGTACTTAAAAAAGCAAACCAACTGCCAATGGTTTGATGCGCGTGCAGTGATCCGAACAGATCAGTATTTTACTGAGGCCAACGTAGACTGGGTGGTCACCGAGAAACAAATTGTACGTGACCTAAAACCCTTAGCTGAAAAGTGCATCGTTGTTACGCAGGGATTTATAGGTTCCGATGTAGAAGGAAATTCAACAACATTAGGTCGTGAGGGATCAGATTATACTGGTGCAATATTGGCGTACTGCCTCAATGCAGAAGGATTTACAGTATGGAAGGATGTTCCCGGTATTTTGAACGCCGATCCTCGGATTTTGGAAGGAACAGAACAATACGAAAAACTTAGCTATCGTGAAGTAACCGAAATGACCTACTATGGTGCTCAGGTTATTCATCCCAAAACCCTGAAGCCTATCGCGCAAAAGAGCATACCATTGATTGTACGATCATTCCTTGATAAAGGTAAATCAGGCACTACAATCGCATCTGAGAATACAACCAAAATGATTCCATGTTTTGTTTTCAAAGGCAATCAGCTGTTAGTAACAGCTCAGGTGAAAGACCACAGTTTCATGAATGAGAAAAAGCTAGGAATGATCCTTCAGGTACTTGATCTGTTAAATATAAAGATTAACCTGATGCAGAATTCTGCGCTTACATTCTCGTTTTGCATTGATAATAAAGAGTTTAAATCAAGACGAATAAAAGAGCTTTTAAATCGTGATTTTATTTTGTCTTTTGAGAGCCCATTGAATTTAGCAACCATTAAGAATTACACACCTGATTCATTTAATAAGCTTCCATGGAACAGATCAATCATTATGGAACAAAAAACTTCCAATAATTATCAAGTGCTATATCATTAAGTAAATCGATTGAGTGTTTGAATGATCCCAGAAAGGTAAGAGGTACCAAAAAGGTTTACATGAACGAGTAATGGATAAAGGTTGTGAATGTCAACACGACTATCAAAACCCTGCTCCATTGGATGAGCTTCATTGTAATGATGATAAAATTCTGAAGAAAATCCTCCAAAAAGCTTTGTGAAAGCTAGTTCAGTTTCTCTGTGTCCATAGTAAACCGCAGGATCAAATATGGCGGCCTCACCCGTTTGATTGATCATGAAGTTGCCGCTCCATAAATCTCCATGCAACAATGCTGGTTGCTCAGGTGGTATCAGTTCATCTAATTTTGAGTACAACATTTCGAATTGAACCTGAATACTGTTAGAAATTAGATTTTTTGATTCAGCAAGTCTTAATTGAGGGACCAACCTTTCTTGAATAAAGAAGTCATTCCAGCTGGAATGTTGTGCATTGGATTGAGCTAGACTGCCAATGAAGTTGTCATGATCTAATCCAAATTTTGTGGCGGTATTCTGATGTTGTTTGGCAAGGTTGTTACCAAAATTTTCCCAAAAGCGGGAAGACTGAATGCCTTGTTCAATCCACTCGGTTAGCAAATACGACTTTTCTGAGATAACGCCTTTTCCAAGAGGTTTTGGAGTGATAATAGGTGAATACTTATGTAGCAGGTCCAGTCCTTTCTCTTCTGAAATGAACATCCCATTGAGACTGGCTTTATTCCACTTTAGAAAGTATGAGCCCGTATCTGTAGAAATTTTATAAGTACTGTTTACACAACCCCCTGAAACTGAAGATGTGGTTTTTATGCAAATAGAAGGTGAGAGGTGTTTTTTTAAAATATGATCAATGAAGTCATTCATAGATCATGTTCTTTTCTTAAGAAGTCTAAGAATTCATCGAGCGAACGATCCAAAATTTGGTAAACCTCTTCAAATCCGTTCATTCCCCCATACCATGGATCCGGTACATCCTGCCCTTTTCCATGTGGGTCAAAATCCCTCATTAACATTAGTTTATCTGGATCTGACCCCATCTCAACGGTCATATTTCGGTAGTTGGAATGGTCCATTGCCAGTAAGTAATCAAATTGGCTTTGGTGCTTTTTTTGAAACTGCTGTCCTTTGTGATCGACAGGAACCCCATGTTTTTCAGCAATTTCTATGGTACGGGGATCAGGATTTTCACCAACATGATAGTTAGCCGTACCAGCTGAGTCTGCATGGATTTTATTACTTAATCCACCAATTTCGACCTTTTTCTTAAAAATGGCTTCAGCCAATGGTGAGCGACAAATATTACCGAGACAAACAAATAAAACTTTTATCATAAATGTGGGGTTACCTTTTTTGATTAGATAGTATATATCTAATGCATAACACAAATTTATTCATACACCTGTTTGACAAGTAAAAAAGAAAGTCCCGTTTTTGACGGGACTTTTCTTTGTTTATACGGTTTTGAGATTCTTATCTAACACTAATTCCAGCTCCAAGTGTAAAGGTGTTATACTTCTGAATGGAGTAATCTGCATGCAGGGTTAAAACGAGTAATTTAACTCTTGCCCCAATAGTGACTCTCGGTGAACTGCCCCCATCAAATGAAAGATTAACCGGATCTTCAATGGTCACACTTTGACCCATGTCATCAGTATATGTGAAATCACCATTTACCTTAAATGAACTACCACCAATATTATATCCCAGACCGATGTAAGGTGTTAAAATGGCAATCTTTTTAGAAGCTAATACCTGAATAGTTGTGGATGAAGCTTTAAATTCTGCCGTACCATTTGCTTCGTAACGATAGTTGTTGGAATCTGTCTCATCCACATCAATATCAAATTCTGCTTTTAATCCTGTGTAGCCAATAAAACCAGAAAGATCGAAAGGCACTAGTTTTAGTCCTGGAATCCATTGTTTGATGTCGTGCATCACCCCGATTCCAAAAAGTCCAATGCTTAAATCATCAATGGTTTGAGTAGGTACGTATCTGATTTTAAGGTCTGTGTTCTTCACGATTCCAACTCCCAATTGAAAAGCCGGTACTGGAAATCCTGCGATTGGAAGATCTTTAGTGTCATATCCTTCAGCCGCTGGAAATGGATCTGATTCATTTGCAAAATTGATAGGCCCAATCTGAGCATTTCCTCTTACGACCAAATTGGTTGTTGTGGGACCACCCACAGCTGTAGGTAGCGTTGCTTCCGTACCTGTTTGCAGACGAAGATTTGTGAAATCTGAGTTCCTAAATTGCCACAACTTATCTTCATTTGGGATATTGGCAATATTTGCGGTAGCAGTCAAATCGAAACCCAAAAGCTTGTGTGGCTTTGCGGTATTCACCCAGCCACTTCCTAAACCATTATTAAAGGATAGCATGATTGGTCTAACATAGCTTTCTAAATATTTTTCAGCATCTTCAGGTCCCGCTTTAAATACTTCACCAAAATCCTGCGCATTGGCAGAATTATTGAAAGTAAAAAGCCCAACCAGCAGTAGGGTCACAAGTTTAGTAGTAGATTTTTTCATAATCATTGTTTTTGATTCTGATTGATTTTAAGGCAAAACGTGTTGTACTGCAATTAACCAAGATTTTACCAGATATACGATCCATGCAGAGGAGTATTTTGAATCATTAGTCGAAAATCTTGTACTGTTACAATATTTGGTTTAAATTCGCACTTGAGAATAATTCCTAAATGGAAATTACTAATCAAGTTAAAGAACAACTAAGCGAGGCAGGTTTAAAGGCAACGCATCCTAGAATTGTGGTACTAAGGGAACTTGTGGTTTCTAATGATCATCCCACTGCTGAGCATATACATGAAAAGATTAAAATTGATAATCCTTCAATTTCGTTAGGAAGTGTCTATCGCGTATTGGATGTATTAGTAGTTGCAGGATTGATTCAGCGTGTTTCTGTAAGATCTGGCTCAAAGCGTTTCGATGCTAATATGAGTCCTCATGGTCATCTTTATTGCCATAAGACAAATAAGATTCAGGATTTTTATGACGAAGAGCTTTATGAACTTATCAATGACTTCTTTAGGAAAAAGAGAATTAGGAATTTTAAAATCAATGAAATCAAACTTCAAGTCAATGGTGAACGAATTGATCCAGAAGTAGATATAACTATTACATAATTTTTTTAAACACTTAAAAAACAAACAAACAAAAATGTCATTAGTAGGAAAAAAAGCACCGATCGTAAATACACCGGCAGTAATTAACGGTGAGGAGATTGTAGAAAATTTTTCACTAGATCAATACATTGGTAAAAAAGAAGTGATGCTCTTCTTTTACCCAAAAGACTTCACATTCGTGTGTCCAACTGAGATTCATGCATTTCAAGAGAAGCTTGAAGAGTTTGAGAAAAGAGGAGTAGCTGTTGTAGGAGCTTCTTGCGATACAGAAGAAACTCATCTTGCTTGGTTAATGACCGATAGAGATAAGGGTGGAATTAGTGGGGTTACTTATCCTTTAATAGCAGATCCATCCAAGACTGTAGCATCAAACTTTGGTGTACTTGCAGGTGATTGGTCGTATGATGAAGAGGGAAATCTTGGATTTGAAGGCGCTCCAGTAGCATTCAGAGGTACTTTCTACATCGACAAGGAAGGTATTGTGAGACACGAGACTATCAATGATCTCCCATTGGGTAGAAACATTGACGAAATGCTTAGAATAGTAGATGCATGGCAGCACGTTCAAAAGCATGGAGAAGTTTGTCCTGCAAACTGGGAAGAAGGTAAAACAGCTATGAACGCTACCAGAGAAGGAGTAGCAGAATACCTTTCAAACAACTAAACTTTTTCAATAAAAAAAATAAGGCTGATCATTTTGAGTGATCGGCCTTTTTTTGTCAATATGATTTACAAATTTGTACTTTGCAGCAGTTAAAAATTAGACAAGCTTGAAAGCCTTAGTAATTAAATCGACGGGATTATGGTATGAAGTGATGGCCAATCAAGAGCGATTGATGGTAAGGTTAAGAGGTAAGTTTAAGCTTGAAGATAAGAAGTTAACAAACCCAATAGCAGTAGGAGATTGGGTAGAGATAAATCCAAATGAGCAGGTAGATGGAGAGTGGGTGATCATCAAAATCTATGATCGTGAAAATTATGTAATGAGAGCAAGTCCACGTAAAAAAGGACATGACCATCTTATCGCCAGTAACATCAGTCAGGGAGTTTTGATTGTAACATTGAAAAGGCCTAGAACATCCATTGGTTTTATTGATCGTTTCTTGATCACTCTGGAAAGTTTCCGTATTCCAGGAGTCATTTTATTCAATAAGGAAGACTTGTATGCTGAAAAAGAACTTAGAAAGTATGAGGAGCTGAAAGAGGTGTATCAAAAAATTGGGTATCAGGTTGATTTATGTCAATTCGAAAGCCAAGTGACCGAAGATACTCGATCACTTTTTAAGAATAAGACCAGTTTACTCTCGGGACATAGTGGTGCTGGAAAGTCTACCTTAATCAACCAGTTAATACCAGAAGCAACTCAGGAGGTAAAGGAAATATCAGATTTTGCCAATAAGGGAGTTCATACCACCACTTTTGCAGAGCTATTTTACCTGGACGATCAATCTGCGATTATTGATACACCAGGAATCAAGGAGTTAGGTCTCTCAGAGATTGAAGATGAAGAGCTTTCGCATTATTTCCCGGAAATGAGGCAATTCTTGGGGCAATGCAAATTCCATAACTGCTTGCATGAAAATGAACCAGATTGTGCCGTTAAGGAGGCAGTTGGTGATGCCGTACCTGAGCTTAGGTATCAAAGTTACCTTTCAATCTTACGAAGTGAAGATGGGAGAAAATAAACAAAGGGCCGCTCAGAACGAACGGCCCCATCACACAACCAACCTAACGCTACTCAACGATAGTAGCCAATAGTATAACAAAGCAACCTAGACTATGGTTTCGCTAAATGCGTTAACTATCTTAATGGTTTAGTTTGGAGAGTTTTTTGTAATAGGGTAAATAATATGAAGTTGATTATGAAAGTGTTTAGAAATCTTTTGATGTTGGTAATGATTGCCGCATCAGCTACTCTGGTATCGTGTGAATTGTTTGAAGATGCTGTAGGCCCTCTGCCACTATCAGAGTCAGAGATCATTCAAGGTTTGAAGGAGGCATTGAGTATTGGCCTTGACAATTCGGTAGTAAGCGCATCGGACCCAGGAGGTTATTTGCAAAATGAAGCAATAAAAATCCTGTTACCTGAGGAGGTAACTGATTTACAAAGTAAGATTCAAACAGAAAACATTGCTGGCGTAGTGCCACTCTCTGTAGTATATGATGCATATATCACATTAGAAAATGATGGAAATGATCTTTTTGATGAATTGATCACAGCTATGAATAAAGGAGCCGAGAATGCTGCTGATAAGGCTTTGCCGATTTTCGGAAACGCCATCACAAGTATGAGCTTTGATGATGCAAGGGGGATTTTGAATGGAAATAATACAGCGGCTACAGACTATTTCTATGATGAGACGAATGTTGCCCTTTTTGAGGCATTCAATCCGGATGTAAAAACGGCTCTGGATGGTACAGGTGCAATTCAGATATATACAGATGTGGTCGGGTTTTTGAACTTTGAATATGATCCAACAGGATTGGGACTTTCTACAGTAAGCCCTGAAGATGTATTAAACGTGAATCTTCCAGAAAGCATTGATGAATATGCGACAAATAGAGCCATAGATGGTCTATTTCACTTAGTTGGAGAAGAAGAAAGGAAGATACGTGACGATCCATTTGCCTGGGGAAGTGCAATCATTGAACGTGTATTTGGCAGTAAGTAGTGCTTACTGAAATCATCAGAAGCCGGTTTTCCGGCTTTTCTTCTTTAAATCAATACTACATTTAGGACATTTGTGAAACATTTTGCTTAGTATTGCGAATACTACATTTAGGAAATTGATCTATGAAAAAATATCAACTAGGCGAATTTGAAGAAATAGTACTTCTCACAGTAGGTGTTTTGTTTGACGAAGCATACGGTGTTGCCATTAAAGATGAAATTGAAAAAAGACTCAAGCGGAAGGTGAGCGTGGGTGCATTGCAATCCGCGCTTAGAAGAATGGAGAAGAAAGGTTATCTGGACAGCAGACAAGGTGATTCTAACCAAAAAAGAGGTGGAAAGCCTAAACGTTTCTTCACCATCACTGCCTATGGGAAAGAAGCTTTGAAGTATTCTCAAGATGTAAGAATACAATTATGGAACGCCATTCCTGAGGTAGCACTTGAATTGAAAATGGCATAATAAAAAAGGACTATATGAAAAAAGTAACATCAATTTTTGCGGCATTATTTTTCTTAATGCTAGCCACAGACAGCTTGGCTCAAATAAAAGAGTCGGTTAATTACAATCAAATTGATCTGAAGCGGCTTAAGAAGAGAGTTATCACCGAGTTGCGGGCTGATGGACTAATGGGTCATAAAAGTGGAGAAATTCATCTGGCGCTAAGGACAGCAGAGACTGTTTTAAATGGTAAAATGCTGGATAAAGTTCTGCATGATAAATACACAATTCTTTCTGAGGAATTCGGTATTGGACGTGGATCATATCGAACGATATATATCACTTCCAAATGCACAGCTGCCGGCGACTTTTTTAATGATTCATTCAAAGGAAAAATGGAGGGAAGAATGAGATTACAGCAAATTAATAGCTCTTCAGAATAGCATGTTGAAAAAGATTGCGGATCTACTATTCAAATGGTATTGTCACCCGGACTTCTATCCAGATATCAAGGGCGATCTGGAAGAAATGTACAGTGACCATTTGGAAGTCGGGAGTCGCTTTCCTCAACTGAAATATCTTCTGGATGTGATGCTCTTATTTCGCATCTCACTTCTCAGGCCAATACTAAAAAACTCAATTATAAAGGACACAGGTATGTTTAGGAATTATTTTAAAGTCAGCGTTCGAAATCTTGCAAGACACAAGATGTTCACCGCAATAAATGTGATAGGATTAGCCATTGGACTAGCTAGTTTCCTATTGATGTATGAATACATAAAATTTGAGAAGAGCTACGATGCCTTTCATCATGATTCAGACAATATATATCGGGTCTCGTATGTACAGGTTCAAAACGGGATGGATACCGATAAAGATGCCATGGCAGCTTACCCTATGGGGCGAAAACTAGAGGAATCTTTACCTGAAATTATTCAACATACTGTCTCAAAGAAGTTTGATTTTCTTTTGGTAAAAAATGGTGAGAAATCTTTTAAAGAACGCCTGGCAATTTCAGCCGATCCGAACTTCTTAAAGATGTTTAACTATCCAGTGTTAGAAGGGGATGTTGAAAGTATGTTGTCAGAACCACTTTCAGTTGTTTTGACGGAAAGTAGAGCTCACGCATATTTCGGAGATGGTGAAGCCATTGGTAGGACACTTGAAGTTGTTTCTCCATACAAAACATCATTGAAAGTCACCGGTATACTTCAGGACATACCTGACAACACTCACTACTCATTCAATATGTTGCTTTCAGACAAGACATTGACTGAGGGTCATGATTACAATAACTGGGATTGGAACAATTACTATGTCTATATCAAATCTGATAAAAAAGTAAATCTCACATTATTGGAAACTAAGGCAAATGATGTTACAAATGAGCATATAAATAATCTGGACAATGATGAAAACTGGAACACCAACGGAACACGAATTGATGTGCACCCCGTACGAGATATTCATTTGAAGTCTGATTTCACATATGAACCACAAATCCATGGTAGTGAGAAAGCAGTAAACTTTTTGATTATCATTTCACTCTTTATCTTGGTAATAGCTTGGGTTAATTACATCAATTTATCCACAGCGAGGGCAGTGGAGCGAGCCAAAGAAGTTGGATTGCGAAAGGTAATTGGTGCTATTCGAAAACAGCTGATTATTCAATTCTTATGCGAAGCATTTATTGTAAACCTGATAAGCGCATTGATCGCTTTGGGTCTTTCAGCGATCACTCTACCTTATTTCAATCAGCTAGTAGGAAAGGAAGTGCTGGATAGTGTATGGAACCAAATACCATTCTTGCTATCTATAGCGACATTTGTATTTATAGGAACGTTTGCTTCTGGTTTTTATCCTGCGTTGGTTCTTTCGAATTTCAAACCGATCAGCATTTTAAAAGGCAAATTTCAAAACTCTAAAAAAGGAATAGCACTTAGAAAAGGACTTGTAATTACTCAATTTGCAGCCTCACTTATATTGATAGCTTCTACGTTCACCATTTACCAGCAGGTCAATTATATGCAGGGAAAGGATATTGGGATATCTGTAGATCAGGTTGTCAATGTTACAGTCCCAGAATCAGATGCTGAGACGGAGGAAGAAGATGAAGCTGCGAAGAATAAACTCAGAGCGTTTAAGAAAGCATTGGCCAATCATCCGTCAATCGAATCAGTAGGTGGTGCTTCAAACCTACCAGGCGGCGATGTAGCAGATATTAATTCTACGACCACAGTTGTAAGGTTCGCAGGAGACACCGAACCCACAGAAGGCACTACCTATATCCAATACAATGATGAAGGTTTCCTTGATGCTGTGGACATGGAGCTTGTTGCAGGTAGAAATTTCAATGAGGAAATGAAATCTGACACAGTTGCTGTGATGGCGAATGAAGCATTTCTGAGGAGACTTAATGTTCCTGATTTTGAGTCTGCTGTAGGCAAGAAACTTCAGTTTGGCACGAAGGAGACTAATACCAAGTATACACTAATCGGGGTGGTAAAAGACTTCAATAGAACTACACTAAAGGAGCAGGTAGAGCCTAGTCTTTATTTTCCGTGGTTCAATGCAGACGATTTGGTCATAGAGTTGAGTTCAAGTGATTACAAGGCAGGATTAGATCACATTAAGTCAACATGGGAGGAGTTCTATGTCAACACTCCTTTGAATTATTCTTTTCTTGATGATCGTTTCGCTTCGCTTTACCAACAAGATCGAAGCTTTGGTGATACGTTTATGATTTTCGCAATTCTGGCTGTTTTTATTGCAGTGCTTGGCTTGTATGGATTAGCCTCATTCATGTCGATACAGAAGTCCAAAGAGATCGGTGTGCGCAAGGTGTTAGGAGCATCCGAAGGGCAAATTATATTTCTATTCTACAAAGACTTTTTCACCTTGGTGGCCCTTTCGTCATTGGTCGGATTCCCTGTGGTTTATTTCTTAATGAACGGATGGCTGGATAATTACGCCTATCGAATCAGTTTTCCATGGATATTGCTTGGGATATCCTTACTCATCGTTTTGGTCTTTTCTCTTGTGACGGTAGGATACCAGACCTTGAAGGTGGCTAAGTTGAATCCTGCCACGACATTGAAGTATGAATAACTAAAGAAGCTTGAGAAATTCAGGAATAAGTCTAAAATTTCCCTGTCTAATACATTGTCTCATTTCATACAAACACCTTCTTCGAAGAGCGGATTTTTCCTCACCGGAACGATTCAGCTCTTTTATTTTTTGACATACCTTGAGTGTTGTTTTTTGATGTTTTGATTTATACCTGAATTGCTGCTCAGATAATGAACCACTTAATTTTCTTTTTTGTACCAGCACATCATCAGTAAAAGAATACTGCCAATTTCTCGAGGAGCGAATCCAAAAGTCAAAATCTTCATAGCTTAATGATTCGTCGTATCCGCTTAATTCTTCAATTACTTCACGTTTTATCATCATACCTGGAGGAGAAATGAAGTAGCGTTCAATAAGCTCGACATATATATCTCCCTCCGGAACATTCTCTATCAATACATCATTGCGGTTTCTCTTAAAATGTGTACCTAACTCAACTCCGTTTTCATCCAAATTCATCACATCACAAAATGTTACGCCAGCATCTGAGTTGAGAAATGAGTTTATGCCTTTCATTATTCGCTCAGGCAAGAGCACGTCATCCGCCGCCAGGTCAATTATATACGCCCCCTTCGTTTTTTCAAATCCTAGATTAAAGGCAGTACAATTGCCGATTGAAGAAGGGATATCAATGTATTGAATGTTTTTGTCTTCAATGATAGCCTGAATCATCTCTTTGCTACCATCCGTGCTGCCATCATCCACCACTATCAACTCAACATAAGGGTACGACTGAGACAGAACAGATTGAATGGATCGCCTTAAATGAGAAAGGTGATTGTGGCATAAACAAACGACAGAAACCAATGGTAATTGATTCATTCTGGTAATATCACATCTCAGATCTTTTTTACCAATTAAATTCGGGGGAATGAATATTTTTATTGTCCCATCGTGGTATCCATCCAAATCGAACCCATCATATGGCATTTTTGTCAAAGAGCAAATCACTTTGATGGCAAAATCCAGACCTGATTGGAAGATAGGTGTAAGTACTTGGGGGCAGGGAGATCATGAAAAACTTATTTGGGTCAAAGATCACTTTCGGAACCTTCAAAAATTCAATAAGCATGGGCTCGATAAAGCCACAGTGATGGATTTACCTGGTTTTAAGGAATACTATCAGCCGGCACTAAGCTGGACCAAGAAGTTCAGAAAAGGAAACCTGCGAGAGATCATTCGCTGCAATGAACTTAACTACCAGGCGCATGCACTCGAAAATGGAAAACCAGACATAATAAGTGTTCAGGCTTGCTATCCTGGGGTCTTAATTGCTAATTATTTAGCGAAGAAGTATGACGTTGCAGTTCATCTACACGTGCGTCTTGGTGGTTTTATGTTTGAAAAAATGCTAAACGAACTTGGTTCGATGAAAGCAGATCTATTGAGTGCAATTGCAGGAGCAAACCTTATTACTGCAACAAGCAACTTCCATAGAGAGCAGTTAAAAAAGTGGATACCTAATGCTTCTACATTTTATAATCCGGTCGACATTGAATTCTTCCAAATAGGTGACAATCACAAAGATTATGCAATAGCAATTGGAAGACTCGAGCAAGAAAAGGGATTTGATTTATTAATTGATGCCATTGCCAAGGTGCCTGATCTAAAGGTCAAGATTGTGGGATCTGGATCAGAGAAAAATAAACTCAAAAATAGGATTGATGCATTGGGTCTTCGGAGCAGAGTAAGTCTTTTAGGAGAAGCAAGTCGTGAAGAAGTCAAGGATTTGATTCAGAAATGTCAGTTTTTGATCCTTCCAAGTACCTACGAGACTTTTGGAAACGTGTTGTTGGAGGCGATGGCTTGCGGAAAGCCCGTTGTTGCCACAAAATGTGGTGGACCTGAAGAAATTGTAAGTCCTGAATCTGGCTATTTGGCCGAGATCAGTGCGGATGACCTAAGTGATAAAATTCATCAGATGCTCCAAAACCGTCATTTATTCAAAGCTGAAAACATACGGAAAATCACCACAGATCATTTTTCTTCCAATCAGTGGATTACAAAGCTGGAATTTTTCTTTAGAGAGATTTCATAAAAGTAGGTTTACCTGTTTCTAAAGCTCCCATTCTTTCTTTGAAGATTTTTAATGTCTCTTGCGGCTTCCCTAGAAAAGATGAAACACCCAGATCGAGTTGCTTATATCCTTTGTTTCTGTAATGATCGACCATGCCTGCAATTAACAGAACCATCGGACTTTTGTCTCTAAACATGGGACTGGTAGCAGGCAAGTAATAGTAAACAACCTCGGATGTCACCTTTGCAGCAATACATAATGCGGATATCTTACCTTCTCTAAACACCCCAAAACAATCGTAAACTGCTGGCAAACGTGCATTGAGGCTCTTTAGCTGTTCCCAGCTAATATTAATTTGAAGTCCTTGAGCTTGACGGCAGACCGATAAGAATTTATGTGCAGTCTCAAATTCGGTGCTTTCCATTTTACGAAAGATAAAAGCATCGGAGCGTAGAGAATCCAACTTTCTCTTTTGCATATTATGGATGGAGTCTTCCCATTTTTCAGATAGCTCTATGTGTTGATTGATGTCAGTAAAAGCTAATGAGAAGTTCGTCTCTTCCAGAGTCTGATGAGAAGTAAAGGAGCTATAGATCAAGGATGGATGATGGATCTCTAATGTTTTGACAGCTCTGCTTTTAAGGTCAGCCAGGATTTCCTCAATAAATTCTCTCTCCTCATTGATTTCCAGATTTCGACGAAAAAATGAACCGAATGGGCTCCTTGGTATACTAATTGCGTTTTCTGGAGTTATATCAATCGGTATGAATAAATCTTCATTTGAGTATCCAATAAACTGAGTATATACCTGAGATTGAAAGTAACCCTTTTGAAAATACGCTAGTCTTAGGTTCTCTGGGATTTCATCGATTGAAGTATGAATATTTAATGACATGCAATACAAAATTAAACTGCATCACACTTTCCAATGCTTAAATCGGACGTTATCTTGCATCTTAGATTTTTGCAATAAAATCTTAAATTAATCACCTTGAAAAAAGTATTCACCACTGTACTCCTCATGGCAGCATTATATCTGCCTGCGCAGGTTTTTGAGCCTGGCCATATTCAGGATTTGGTAAAAAAAGGAACAGATCATATATACAATGCGTCAGCAGATTCTGCTGAATATTATATTTCTAAAGCGGAAATTCTTATCCCGGATCATCCAGTTATTCCTCTCATGCGCGCCATGACCATGCTATGGTCAAATATTCCCACTATTTCGCAAGAACTATTTCTTAAGATGGAAGTGCAATTGGATTCTGCCATCTTTTTAGCAAAAGAAAAAGACCCGAATCTCAAAAAACCGGAGATGATTTTTTTCGCTATGGCAGCATATGGATTGCTAGCTGAGTATTACGCGGATCAAGATTATACAATGAAAGCGGTAGGAGAGGCGAATAGAGCATATGGTTTAATGAAAAAGGGCTTTGAAATTGTGGATGAACATCCTGAATTTCTTTTAACAACCGGATTATATAATTACTTCCGGGAGAAGTATCCGGAACGTCACCCAATTTACAAGCCATTATTGTGGTTTTTTAGAAGCGGTGATATGCAGCTTGGATTGAAGCAATTAGAAAAAGCATGTACGGAATCGTTTTTGACGCGTGTGGAAGCTCATGTGTATCTAAGCTATATCTATCTGAGATATGAATTTGATCCGAAACTGGCTCAAAAATATTTATCGGAGTTATGCAGCATGTATCCAAATAACTATTATGCCAAAGCAAAATATCTGGAATCTCTAGCCAATCCTGCTGATTTTAAGAATGTACCTATCGATATGATTTATTCACTTATTATTCATGAAAGCTCATACTATAAACTAGCCGGATATGTTTTTCTTGGATACTTTGAAGAGAAGATTATAGAAAATCAAGAGAAAGCAGAATATGCATATCGCTTAGGATTGGAATATGGTGATGAAATTCCCAATCATGGTGAGTTTTTTAAGAGTTTTGGCTATTTAGGTTTAGGAAGAGTACTTGCGCGTCAAAATGAGAAAGAAGAGGCTAAGGAAATGCTAAATCTGTCTTTAAAGTATGCCGAAACAGAGCAAGTAGTGACAGAAGCCAAAAAGCTATTATCTAAACTTTGAGTACTTACTACACCATTCATTCAAAAACTGAAGGACTCTATAAAGAGAAAGGAAGCAAGTTCATTGCTTTAGCCTATCCGGTTTCATCTGAAGAACAAGTAAAACAAATTCAAGAGGAGTTGAGAAAGCAGTACTATGATGCAAGACATCATTGTTTTGCATGGCTATTGGGAATGGATGATCAGAGTTGGCGTGCAAATGACGATGGGGAACCGGCACATTCGGCAGGCGATCCAATTTTGGGACAGATTAGATCATTTGAACTGACCAACGTGCTTGTAGTGGTAATTCGCTATTTCGGTGGGACAAAGTTAGGTGTAGGTGGTTTAATTAGCGCATATAAAACGGCAACTGAAGAAGCATTAGAGAAAGCTAAGAGAAAGGTAATCTTTGAATCAAAGCAGCTTGTAATGAAGTTTTCATACGATGCAATGAGTATAGTGGAGCGGTTAATTGAGGACTTTGAGATAGAGGTTATCACACGTGACTTTCAACTGTCGTGTGAGATTCACGGAAGTATTAAAAAGGATTTGCTTTCGGCATTTCAAGAAAAAACCTCCGATCTTTATACCATTGAATTTATAATTGAAGAATAATGCAAGCCTCCGATTTTAAAAGTTTATTTATCCGGGATTTGGATCGTTTAATGGACGAACTTGAGACCTATACCAGCGAAGAGTCTCTTTGGATAAAAGTAGATGGAATAAATAACTCAGCAGGCAACTTATTTATGCACTTGTGTGGCAACCTTCAGCATTTCATAGGAGCTGTTTTGGCTAATTCAGGCTATGAACGGAAGAGGGATTTTGAATTCAATGGACGTGTCACAATTGATGAGTTAAAGACGGATATTCAAGAGACCAAGAGAGTATTAGAAGATTACTTTCAAAATGAATCTAACACAGCATACGATAAAGAATATCCATTGCAGCCGTTCGGCTATACTATGACCATTAACTACTTCCTTATGCACCTACTTGGTCATTTAAATTATCATTTAGGTCAGATAAATTATCATAGAAGAATACTATCAAAAACTTGATACTAAGCACTAAAATCCTGTTATTCTAGGAATATTTCAATCCCAATTTCCTTAATCGGATGGAAAGTAGTGTTTATCTAATATTTCACAGAGGTGGACGAATGAGCCCCTTTTGTTAGCAAAATCTTAGCTAATCTTGAGTCATAAGAAATTCAAAGACAATCCATAGCTGGTTGAATTAGAACGGAGTTGCTTTGGTGAGGGCGCTCCGTTTGCTTTTTATCCCCTTTATATTTTTAAGCATAAAAAAAGGTATGAATTAATTTCAGACTTTGGATATTAAAGAATCTACTTTCTCTACCTCATGCAACCAAGCCAATCTAGTTAATAACTACCCAAATTCTTTGATGATTTAAGGAACATTCACAGTTTCAGCGCTGCTGGAAATGGCACCAAAATATCCCAATACCAGTTGAGAGTCATCATCAACATAAAATAGATTTCCTGTAACTATAGCTGGGGTGGTACCACTGGTTGTTCCTAGCGTTGTGATTTGAGATTTTAAAAGAGACAGGTAGGCGTGGGAAGCTGCTGAAATAGACTGTAATTGTACGGTCATTTCCTCACCTGAATCATAACCGAATATTTGAAAATTATTAGGAATGAGATTTCCATCAAAAAGGCGATCGTTTTGGATAGTTATTGGTTCAGGTTCAGTATATGTCTCACCATTTTTAAAGAAGACCCATCGATAATAATTCTTTTGATTGACAGGGTCTGTTGTCGTTATTTTAGGATAAAATATGGTAATCTGCTGATCTGAATTGTTAGGATCGTTTTCTTCGAATGAATCCACTTGTAAGTCCCCGATTGATATGGCTTTGGGCATTTCGTCCCATTCAGAACGAATTTCTATAGTATCCAAAACGATTCTCACCCGATATTCGGTCCCACTCGTGCCTTTATAAGGTGTATCTGCAATGTAAAACCCGTCTGAGTTGTAGATATAGTTGAAAACCTCACCGAATCGTGATTGAACAATAACTTGTGCGGTTTCAATGGGAACTACCTGTGTATCTTCAGAAAATCCGTTTGAGCGGGTGAGTCGAATGGATTGATTGCCTAATGAATCCGTGAGCCACCCTTGCACAACAACCAGATTCTGAGATGCAGGTAATTCTACTATTACCACCTCTTCGCAAGACATTATTATTATTACCAGCAATATGTAAATCAATCCTTTCATCTAGAATTTAAAATTGTATGTTATTGCAGGAATAATCGTACCAAGAATTGAGTATTTAACCACCTGCGCAGTTCCAGGATCAATCGGAGACTCACGATAGAAGTAGGAGTATGCATTTTGGCGTGCATACACATTGTAGACTGTCAAGATCCAATAATCTCTATTTTTTCTTGCTGAACCATTTTTCTTGAATCTTTTCCCATCCCATCTTACCGAGAGATCAAGCCTGTGATAATTGGGCAGCCTCGCATTGTTTCTAAATTGAAAATGCGGGACTAGATTTCCTTCAAAGACATATTTGTCTGTAGGAAGCGTAACAGGAATGCCGGTATTGAAAACAAAGTTGGCGGATGCACTCCAACGAGGAGACAGCTCCATGCTCCAGGAGGTAGAAAAATCATGTGTTTTGTCATGATTTTCAAGGACGAAACGTTCACCTTCGTTTTCAGGAATCTGACTTTCTGCCCGAGAAAGCGTATAGCTAATCCAGCCTTTCAGCCGGCCGTACTTTTTACGAGCGTATAGCTCTAATCCATACGCTCTAGCCTGAGAAAAAATCAACTCTGTTTCAATGTTTTCATTGAAATCCAGATCTGCCCCATTCTTATATTGAATATTGTCACTGATGTCCTTAAAATATATTTCTGAAGACAACTCCCATGTATTGTCTTTTAAGTTTTTATAAAAACCAAGCGTGTATTGATTGGTTGTTGATGGCGGAATGTATGTGTCACTGAGCTTCCAAATATCTGTTGGAGCAGGAGAAATAGTATTGGAAATTAAATGCAGATACTGTGCTGTTCGTGAAAAGGACGCTTTGATAGACGATTTTTCATTTACTCTCCAATTGACGGATATTCGAGGTTCAAAATTAAATGTCTTGTCCATCAATTCCAGCTTGTCGAAGTTCAATGTATCTATAATGGTGGAGTCTGCAAATGGCACTCCTTTTCGGTAATCAAAGACGGTACCAGAGCCCAGCGAATGGAGACTACTTACTCTCAATCCGTAATTGAAAGTAAAATTATCTTTTCTAGTTTCCTGCCCTATATGAAAAGCCGATTCCAGGCCTTGTTCCCTCTCTAACTCAATACTATTGGTACTCGCATTAAGATCTAATGGTTCACGAGATCCCGGAAGAAGCCTATGATAAACGGTGCCAAGACCAAACGAAATCTCATTGTTTGGATTCAAGACATACGTGAGATTGATTCGGATGCTGTAATCAGCAATTTTTGATTTGCCCACAAATGCACCTGGTTCCTCCGTACTTTCAATCCGATAATTGTATTCTGATACGAAAGCGGAAATGTTAGAAAAAAGCCTCGGTGTAAAAAGATAATTCCACCTGAAATTCAACATTCTGTTGCCCCAATTTCTGGTTGAATTGAGCCCCGCAATATTTCGATCATTGCCAATGTATCCCGACAAGTAGTAGGTACTGGCCTGGCTGTATTTAAAATTCAGTTTCAAGTTTAAATCTTGGAATCGAATCCTATTTCGCTGCACTGAAGTACTTGCAAAATCATCGATAGAAAGATTGAGTAAGCTCTGCCTGCCAGATATCAAATATGAACTCTTCCCTTCATGAATTGGACCTTCCAATAAAGCTCTTGCGGACACAACTCCGATTCCCCCAGAAAAACTGGTTTTATTCGCATTTCCTTCTTTTTGCCTCACCTCCATCACAGAAGATGTACGCCCACCGTAGGATGGAGGAATATACCCTTTCATAATTCGTACATTATTTACAGCTTCTGGATTAAATACAGAGATGAAGCCATAGAGATGATTCGGATTATATATGGTGGCTTCGTCAAGAAGAGTAAGATTTTGATCTACACCTCCACCACGAACATGGATACCACTGGCATCTTCGCCGATCGCTCGTATTCCGGGTTTAAGAAGTGCATTTTGAATCACATCTACTTCACCCAGAAAGTAAGGAATTTGTCCGTCTGCTCCGGAAATCGATATTCGATTGATCGAAGGGATCGTTTCAGAAAGGTTGACATCATCTGATATAGAAGACACTTCCACCTCTTCCAGTTGAGTGATTTTAGGCAAAATGGATATTTCCAGATATGTGGTTCTATAGAGTGATACTTCTGATTTTTTTAATCGATAACCAAGGTGAGAAAACTGTAGGTTGTATGACCCTTCTTTTAATGTAATGGTATAATATCCGTATCCATTGGTAGTTGTTCCCAGTTTAGTGCCTAAAACCTGCACAGTAGCCCCGATTATATGCTCTCCAGACTCGGCATTTTTCAATACTCCGTGTACCGTATATGTTTTTGGGATATGTGGCGATAAAACTATCTGATTTCCGGAGTAAGTAACGTCAGCGATTATCTTCTCCCTAATCATGTCGAAGAATTCCTTTACAGTCATTCCTTTATCAATATCCAGCGTTTGATTGGTGAGTTTATCAGCGCTGTAAGCCACATTAAATTGTGTTCTCAATGAGTCAAGAGCATCAAATAATGCAATGTCTCCCCAAAAGTTTAATTTCTGATTAAAAGGATTCTGCTGAGCACTCAATACGCTCATCCAACACAGAAGTGTGATGCAGAAAAGAGTACGTGATTTGGAAGTACAGGTGATAAACACACCTGCAAAAGTAATGAAAGGAACAGGCTGTATTTAACAGCCTTGACCTGAAATTTTTACAGTATCGTTTTTACGAGTGGTTTTCAACCTTAATGCAGTACTAATCGTTTCCAAAACCTTATTCAATGGTTCTTTATTGAATGACATGGATAGTCTACAGCTCTGAAGCTTTTCATTGGAAAGTTCGAATTCAACATTGTAATATTCGCCAAGCTCTTCGAGGGCTTTGCTTAAAGGAGTTTTGTCGAAGTTAAATACACCATTTCTCCAGCTCATAATGTTTTCTGAAGGAATTTCACTGAACCTAACGGCTGATGTTTTTCTATTAAAAATGGCTTCATTCCCGGCAGGCACCTGTGTTTGTTCTCCTTCTTTTTCGAAAGCTACCAAGCCTCTATCCACGTAAAGTTTCACTTCATTTTCTGAGGTGATGAGGTTAAATGCAGTGCCCAATACTTTTACATCCACGCCGTTTACATCAATGATGAAGGGTTTTTCACTTTTCTGAATATCGAAATATGCTTCTCCTTTGAAAGAAACATTTCGAGTATCACCGAACTCTTCAGGATATGTGAATGAAGAATTTGCATTTAGAATTCCAATAGATCCATCAGGAAAGGACACGCTCACCTTTTGATCAGTAGAAGCAATGTGTAGCTGTGATGGGGTTGGATTATAAAGGAAGATTGAGATGGAAAGTATAGCCAGAATAGTAACCGCCGCGGCAATTTTCATCCACATAAAACCTTTGTTAGGGTTGTGAACCTTCTGATTCAACTTATCCCAGGCTTTGCTTTCATCTATTTCTGGTGCATCCATTTCTGTATGCTGAAATAGGAACTCAACAAACCCGTCCTCCTTTTCAGAAGGCTGCTCTTGGTAGTTGAGGTGGTTATATACTTCCAGGTCTTTCGCCATACTTATTTATCAGTCAATCATATTAGGGACAACCCCTAATAATTTTTCACTTTTTTTAATTCATATGCTCTTTATAGTGTTTGTACACATGTTCGAGAGATTCCCTCAATTTTTTCAGGGCAATTCCCATTTGATTTTCTACTGTTTTCTTTGAAAGATCAAGTTCCTCAGCAATCTCTTCATATGTCATGCCTGCATGCCTGCTGAGCATAAAAATCTTTCGACATTTCTTAGGAAGGGCATCCACCGCAGATTGAATGTATTTCTTCAGCTTCTCATTTTCACCTTCATCCTTTTTTGGCATACTCACGCTGAGCATTACTTCGCTCACATCAGCCATTGATTGCTGCTTGGGGAGTTCCAGTTTGATGTAATTCAGGCACTTGTTTTTAACAGCAGAGTAGAGGTAAGTCTTGAGTGTGGTTTGAATTTCGATGTTGCTTCGCTTTTCCCAGATATAAAGAAACACCTCTTGCGCCATTTCTTCAGCAATTGTTGAATCACGGACGTAAGTGAATGCAAAGCGATACAATTCTTTATAATACCTCTTGAAAATGACCTCATACGAAGTAAAGTCATTACTCTTCACTTGTTGGAAAAGCAAAAGGTCATTGTCGGTACTCATGCGGATTATTGAAGCGTATTGGTAATTTCAGAGAACAAGTTTAATGATGGATTTACTAATCCAAAAAAGTAGTTCTCCGCGAAGATAGAAACAATCAGGTTTTCTGACGGAATTACATAAATCTGTTGCCCAATTCCCCCACTGATGTAATAAATTTCATCGTGATCTACTCCAAAAATTCCTAAAAAATCATCTCCAAACAATTGCCAGATGTATCCAGTATTCAGTGATTCGGAGATTGCATACTGGATAGATGTAGCATCAGCGATAAAATTAGGGTCGATGATTCTTCTACCTTCCCAGGTTCCATTATTAATAAAGAGGTATCCAAGTTTAGTCCAGTCCAGCAATGAGATAGCAACTCCATCACCACTGTTGAAGTTGCCGGATGGATCCACATCGATTTCAAAAGTGTTAATGGTAAGCGGATCGAGCACATTTTCGATTAGGAAGGTTTCGAAATCTTGTCCTGAGGCATTTTCTATAATTTCAGTGAGTAATACTCCAGCTCCTGTATTGAAATTATAACGAAGACCTGCAGGAGCTTCCATGGGTTTTTCAAGAATGAATCTGATCCAATCGCTGGTAAGTTTCATTTGATTGAGGTCATTTTCCGGACTAAACGGCTGTATACCTTCGTTCCAGGAAAAACCAGCTCTGTGAACTAATAAATGGGCAATAGTAATTGCTTCCTTGTCGGGATCGTTAGTGAAAATGTCTGCGTATGCTGGGAGATAGTCTGCGATTGGATCATCTATGGAGAGAAGCCTTTTGTCATCTGCGACACCAATAGCTGCTAAAGCAAAGCTGAGACCTGCACTTCCAATATTCGTAATCAGTGACCTGTTTTTAAGTGTGGTTTCCCTTAAAACCACTCCTTGAGACGGAGTTGTGCGATTATAATAATTTTCGAATACAAGTTTATCGTTGCGAATAATGATAAGTCCATTGATTTCAAGAAACTGGTTGGCTTTTATAAGTTCATTCAAATCTAAAAGGGCCTGGCTTGATAACCTTTCGTCATCGGGTTGCGCATATTCCCATATTTCTTGATCTGGTGCAACATCATCGGCAATGTAGCATGAGGTAAGAATGATAAGTGTTAGGAAAAACAATTGTTGGCGCATCAGGTAAATAACGTATAGTTTCCATGCTGATCCGAAGCTGGAGCAGGTTTCATGAATGAAACATCATTGCCTTCAATATCCCTGATTTTTGGAGTAACAGTATGTGTTAAAAATTCCTCTTTATGCTCTTTACTGAGTAATTCGCTCAGCTCATCCTCATCTTCAGATTCCAGCCATCTCCGAGTCGAAGAAGTATCCATGATTGCAGGCATATCATCTTGGAAATCAATAATCTGCTCATTTGCTGGCCGTGTGATCATTATAAAAGAATGGGTTCCTTCATCGTTTTCTTCCCACAGACCTGCCACAGAAAATACTTTTTTGTCTGGGTAGAAAAAATAATGAGGTACTTGCTGTTTTTTGGCCACCTGTTTCCAGAGATAAAACCCATCCATGGGAATCACGCAGCGGTGGGTTGCTAGCTTCTTCCTATAACTAGGTTTATTCATTACTGAGTCCATTGGCAGATTGAAAAATTTTGGACTCATGGCTTTGTTATTAGACCACATAGCCATCAAACCCCAATTGAAGAACGAAATCTTTTCTGTATTTACGCTAGTTATTAGCGGTAGAATCTTTGTTGGAGCCGCGTTGAATTGGGGTTCATAAGTGTCGGGCACTTCAGCACCTAAAACAAGCGCAAGCTCATCTGGTTTTAGTGTTATGGTGTATCGATCCAGCATTTTTGGCAATTTAATACGAGAACATGGGTTCCTCAATTTTCATTTTGTTCCAAAACCAAATTTTTATTTTAATGGATGGGTTAATTTTGACATAGAATTAAAGACGATCTAAATGGCGGAAGTAATAAGAATGCCCAAAATGAGTGATACCATGGAAGAAGGTGTAATTGCCTCATGGTTGAAAAAAGAGGGTGATGAGGTAAGCTCTGGTGATGTTTTAGCGGAAGTAGAAACTGATAAGGCTACAATGGAATTGGAGTCATATCAGGATGGAATCCTCCTGCATATAGGTGTGAAAGAAAAAGAGTCAGTTCCTGTAGATGGCATATTGGCCGTGATCGGAGAAAAAGGAGAAGATTTTAAGCATCTGCTGGAGGAAGCCGGCAATGGCCAATCTTCAGTGAGTGAGCCAACCGAGATGAAAGAAAAGGAATCTAAAAAAAGCTCTGGTGAAGAGATCGACACAAGTAATATCAATGCCACTATCATTCGTATGCCCAAAATGAGCGATACGATGGAAGAGGGGGTCATTGCGTCGTGGCTAAAGAAAAAGGGTGATAAAGTAGAGGCTGGTGACATTCTAGCGGAAGTAGAGACAGATAAGGCGACTATGGAGCTAGAAGCCTATGAAGATGGTACACTTTTATATACTGCAGTTGAAGCAGGAAGTGGTGTTTCCGTCGATGGTGTGATCGCCATCATTGGTGAACAAGGGGCCGACTATGAGACTTTATTAAAAGCAGAAAAACAAGGCGGAGAGGATACTAAAGAAGAAGTGAAAGAAGTGAAAGTGGAGGCTCCACAAAGTGCTTCGTCTGCTACACCAACAGCGACTCCACAATCAAGTACGCCTCCATCTTCAAGCAATGGAAGAATTAAAGCGTCACCGCTGGCTAAAAAGATAGCGTCAGAAAAAGGAATAGATATTTCTCAAGTGAGTGGTTCGGGTACGGACGGAAGAATCGTTAAGAAGGACGTAGAAGACTTCACACCTTCATCTCAACCTAAGCAGGAAGCATCTGCATCAGGCGATCAGCCAGCAATTAATATTCCGCAAGTAGTAGGAGAGGAGATATCTGAAAAGATGGAGCTTTCGCAAATGCGCAAAGTGATTGCGAAACGTTTGAGCGACAGCAAGTTTGCGGCACCTCACTTCTATCTGACAATGGAGATCAATATGGATAAAGCCATTGAGGCTCGAAAGTCCATGAATGAAGTAGCTCCTGTAAAGATCAGCTTCAATGATATGGTAGTAAAAGCTGCTGCAGCCTCCTTGCGTCAGCATCCTAATGTGAATGTAAGCTGGATGGGAGATCATATGGTGAAACATTCGCATATCCATATGGGTATTGCTGTTGCCATTCCAGATGGATTGATTGTGCCTGTGGTAAAATTTGCGGATAACAAATCATTGTCGCATATCTCAGCTGAGGTAAGAGAGCTGGCTCAAAAAGCTAAAGACAAGAAATTACAGCCCGAAGAATTTTCAGGAAATACATTTACTATTTCTAACCTTGGAATGTTTGGAATAGAAGAATTTACTGCTATTATCAATCCACCAGACGCATGTATTATGGCTGTTGGTGGAATAAAAGAGACCGTGGTGGTAAAAGACGGTGAGATGTATGCAGGTAATGTGATGAAGGTAACGCTTTCGTGCGATCACCGAGCTGTGGATGGAGCCGTAGGGTCTGCATTCCTTAAAACATTTAAAGACCTTCTGGAAGACCCGGTTAGAATTCTGATCTAAATCTGACTTATTAGTCATGCTGAACTTGTTTCAGGCGCTATTGGTTAGATTCACCTGGATGCCGAAATGATTTGAGCATCCACTACTACAATTTTTAGCATACCTAATGGAAAAAATAAGATCTACAACCGTCCTTGCAATAAAGCACAATGGTAAAGTGGCAATTGGTGCTGACGGTCAGGCAACGCTTGGCAATACAGTCGCCAAATCCAATGTGAAGAAAATCCGAAAATTGGGAGATGGCAAAATAGTGACGGGTTTTGCTGGCTCCACTGCGGATGCTTTCACCTTGCTGGATCGGTTCGATGAAAAATTAAGTAGCTATTCTGGAAACTTGAAGAGAGCTGCTGTAGAGCTTGCTAAAGACTGGAGAACGGATAGATATCTCCGAAAGCTCGAAGCAATGATGATTGTGGCTGACAAGAATGAAGTCTTGGTCGTTTCTGGAACAGGGGATGTATTAGAGCCCGATAGTGATATTGCTTCCATTGGTTCTGGAAGCATGTATGCACGTTCTGCAGCTTTGGCATTAAAGAAACATGCACCAAACCTGACTGCAGAAGAAATGGTGCGAGAAGGTCTGACGATAGCGGCAGATATCTGTATTTATACCAATCATAATTTAGTTGTTGAAGTAGTGGAATGATAGCTATTTAGCTACTATCGTTGCATCAAAGCTGCTGTTTTTGCTAGCTACGTTTCCTTCCTGATCTTAAGATCCGATGGTGAATTTTTTAAATTCCCATTAATCGTACCCCTCATTGACATCTTCATACCAGTGCACTCACCTCACTGGCATTTTTCCTATTAACATCAACTTCTTCTTAAGTTATCACTTAGATGGAAAACTGAAATCCAATCAGAGGCTCCTTTTCGTAATTAAATATTTTATGAAAATTAAGATCCTACTTTTATTTCTGATTGCATTATCGTCATGTACATCAAAGGCATTAGTCGTTGGAAGGAATGTTGTCTATTACAAAAATGAGCTCTACTATCAGCAATTAGATTCAACAAACTACATGTATCAAAAAATTAAGTTTAATCCTATGCAACAATCAGACTATGATAGTTATGTAAAATCATTTCAAAATAAGGGATCATAATGTGTTGTAGCAAAACCCAAAGAGATAGAATATTCTAATTGTTACAGTTAAATATGAAGTGGCCTAGGCAACGCCCATTTTCCAAGCTAGATAAGAATACTAGAATCATTATTAAAACACTTATCATATCCCTCTTACTAATTGCTTTATATAACAAATGTGAATCTCGAAATAGTGAAAGACCAAGATTGCAAATCAGTGATGAAGTGGATAGGATAATTTGCTAATGCGAAACAGGCATTGCGTCAAAGCTGCTGTTTTTTGTTAGCTGGGTTTCCTCTCTATGACTTATTTTGTATTTCTCAATTTATTCATCCTAGTTAACACCCCTGTGCCGATCAAGTCAGTAAGTACGTGTTTTCCGTCTTTTATAATCTCTATTTGACTCTCAACACCCGCTTCAAGCAACTTTGCATGCCTGTCTTTTGCTGCGTTCATCCAATATGAATCCTTATCTCCAACGACAAACCGGACCTTTACACCCTTGAGCTTGACCAACTGATCTGAATTCCGTGATCCAGGATTTCCTGCCATTCCAGTGATGGAGTGGAAGTATTCAGACATACTCATTACCAAACTGAAGATACCGGAACTGTTTGCACTGAAGCAGATGGTATGAAATTTATCACCCTCGACCTGATAGTTGCTATTGATGTGGTCCAAAAAGGCAGATACCTCTGCTTTATTGCCAGTATAGATGGGAAAGTCAAGAAGTATCCACCCTTGCGTATCCTTGACATCTCGCCAGTAGTAAGACTGATCATCTCTGGAAGCAGCTTCGGATGGACCAACAGCCACAGGATAAGTCTGTTTTGGGTTAAAATTTTCAGGTAGTTGAATTGCGTAACTGATCTTCTTTCCCTGATAATCGAAAGATTTAAATTCCCGCTTTGAAGTCTGAGCCGCACAACTGCAGCTCAGACCAAATAACATAATTACTAAAAACCTACTCATGTTATTTTCCTTCAATGCCTTCTATCACGCCATCCAAATAGGCGTACTGGTTTTCTGGAGCAAGCTTCCGAGCTTCTCGATAGTATTTCAAGGCGAGTTTCTTGTTTCCATCTTTCAGATAGGCTTCTCCTAAGCTGTCCGTAAAGCCCCAGATAAACTGGTGATCAGCGTTCTTCTCCACATTCATAGAGAATACTTCAATGGCTTTTTTGGTATCACCACCAGTAAGCAGCTGATAGCCATATTGGTTGAGCTGAAAAGCATTCGCCGTTGGCAGTGCCTGATCCATAACTTTTTTAGCTTCTTCTACTTCTCCCTTATTAGCTAACAATCCTGCCTTTACCTGAAGGTTTGAAAAGCCGCTACTCATAGCAATGGATTGATCAATCCATGCCATTGCTTCTTCGTGATTGGTATCGTTTTGTAAGCAGAAGTTTGCAGCCTGCATGTAGCCTCTCCAGGAAAAACCAGCCGGTCCTTTCAGCTCTGCTCGGGCATTATCAATAACTATAGCATCGACATCAAAGGAGATATTAAACGGAATCTCCAGTTCTGCCCAGCGGAGAACTGCAGTTACTTCATCCCCTGACCTATTTATAAAATCATAACTCAGCCAATCCTGCATGGAGATTTCATTGGTCTTCACTTCCGCCATCAATACTGCTTCAGACTCAGCAGGATAGTTTGTTCCCCAGGATTTAGCATACTTTGAAAGTATGATACGAATGTTTTCTTTGTCTTTAACAAACATGAAAAGACCATACGTGCCAGCAGCAATCGGCTGTCCTTCTATTTTAGCGTCGTGAGAAAATGTAATGGTTGTGTTTTCATTCGCGCCTGCTCGCCATATAGCTCCAAATGGCACCACACCACCCCAGATTTGCCGATCGTTGGCACCAGGACTGTGATAGGTAATAGTTACATCTGAGATGCCTACCCGCTGCGATATTTCAGCATACTGGCTAGGTCTAGGCAAGGTAATGTTTTGTGCAAATACCATTGATGACATTATCATCAATGCCAAAATGGTAATTGCCTTGTTTGAGTTGTAGTTCATGACTTTCATTGTTTTAATCTTTTGAAATAAGATTACGGAGGAGTAGAACCACGCAATGAATGTTTATGATCAAGTGTTAACGATGTGATAAACCGTTGAATTTATCCTAAATATTGCATGATTTCTTGCCGATAAGAACGACCTGATTGCAAAACCTTTCCATTCTTCATAGTAAACTCATATTCGTTATTGCTGATGTATGAGCACTTTTTAATATATCGTCTATTCACAATAATGGATCTGTGTATGCGCAGGAAATCTTCCGGATCGAGTAGATCAGAAATTGTATTCATGGTAGAGCGATAGAGATGTGTTTTATCTGGAGTTTGAAGGTTAACATAATTTCCATTGGCTTCAATGTACAGGACTTCATCCAACTCCACCTGCAGTTCCCAGCCTCTATCTGCTATTGTAATTTGATTCAAGAAATCATCTTGCGGTCTTTCAAAATCTTTGACCATTTTCATGAGCTTCTGATTGAACTCTGAAGTCTTTTGTACTTCAAAATGCTTCAAGAGCTTTTGAACGGATGCGTTGAATCTATCTTCGTCGATAGGTTTGAGTAGATAGTCAAGTGCGTGGATGTCAAATGCCTGGATAGCATAGCTATCATAGGCTGTCGTAAAAACGATGTAGGGAAGTTGCTTAGGCTTCATGCGCTTCAGGACCTCAAATCCGTCAAAATCAGGCATCTGTACGTCTAGAAAAACCAAGTCAGGTTCTTTGAGGTCAATGACCTCTACGGCCAATTCACCATTCTTTGCTTCAGCAATTACTTTTATTTCAGGGTGTGTATCTAATAATTTTATTACCCGTTGACGGGCCAGATATTCATCATCGACTATAATGGCTCTTATCATGACTGCTGAAAAGGGAAAGTGATTTTTGTAATATACTTGGCGCCTTCCTGACGCTGATTAAATGTTTGCTCATCTCCATACATCTGCTTTAGCCTTTTTGAAACATTTGAGGTGCCTATCCCATAACCTTCCAATTTTTGATCGCCATTGGCCTCCATATAATCATTAGCGATCTCAATGGTTACTTTGGAACCATTAGTGCGTGACGCATATACAGATATTTCGCCACCATTAGGGCGTTTTGAAATGCCGTGCTTAATGGCATTCTCAATGATTGGTTGGAGAAGCAAAGCGGGTACCTGAGCATGGGAAACATTTTCATCAATGGAAAAGTCAAGTGCAAGTCTATCCTGGAAGCGTATATGTTCGATTTCTAAGTACGCTTTCACATATTCCATTTCGCTTTCCAAAGGGATGAGATGCTTTTTATCCTGTTCAAGGATTTCTCGCATGAGGAAGCCTAGCTGGGTGAGCATCTTCTGTGCCTTCTTAGGGTCAATATCAATCAGTGAGGTGATGGAATTAAGCGTATTGAATAAAAAGTGAGGATGCAGCTGCATTTGCAAGGCATTCAACTTTGCGGCGTTCAACTCCTTCTGTTGTAACGCGTAGCGGGTGTAGTAGGAGATGCCCATGATAAGCATCATGATGATCCAGTACTCCAGAAAGCTGGAAAGTAGCCCGGCTCCAAGGGCTACCTTGTTTCCAGGCGTAAAAAATCCACGCAAGAAACCGGAATATGCATAATAAGCAAAGTCATACAAACGCACCGCAAGCAGTCGATGGAAGCCAGCAACTAAAATGCTTAGCAATAGGTGAGAAATAGTTGATTTAAAGGTTGTTGGTTGATTCTGAAAATAGGTAGCTACTTTGAGTAATACCCTAAATAAAATTGCCCATAACACGTAGTTTATACTGATCCGGGTAGCAACCGCAAACCAGCTAAAGTCGTATCCATAATCATTGATGAGATAATCGATGTATAGGCGTAGAACAAGCAGACTGCTTACTACTAAGGCAAGCATAAACGCATGTTTTGTTCTAAAGCTGCTAATATTCATTTAACTATTGAATAGTGGATTTATTCTAAGTTAAAATTACGTGTTTGATGGTTTTATGCTTTTATTATGTGATCAATGGATAATTTAGTGATGGTAATCATCATAATTTTACAACCAACCGACAACTACTAAAATGAAAAAATCAACCCTTTTTTTAATCATGCTATTGACCGGAATCATGGTGATATCCTGTAGTCAAACAGCCAAGACAGATGAGGAAGAACAAACGAAAGAACAAGCGGCAGAACAACCCGAAGCTACGTCAGGGGAGATTGACGAGTTGACCTATCAGGATGTGGTAGCCATGGTATATGATGATGAGGGCGAACGGATTGAGTGGCATGGGGAGGAGATGCCCAATGAGCTTACAGAATTCTTGATCATTACCAACGGGGAGCCTTGTGGTGAGGGAGAATGTGGTAATCGTTTGGCACTTACCAACACTTCAGATCGCTCAATTACTGCGATTATACGCGGGGATTATGATCTCGAAGGCGATCAGGGGTACATCCCACGCAAGTATGTCATTGGTGCAGGAAAGAAATTCATGATTGGCTGTTCACATTTATGTTTTGGAGGAAAAGCATATGAGTTCCCACGAACGATTGTAGCAAGCGCATACACGGAAACTGAGTAGTCAACAATTAAATATCAATGAGTAAGAATGCCGAATTAACAGGCATTTTTTCTTTCGGTCTCAGAGGTAATTTATGTTCTACATTCTCGTTACTTATTTCATGAAGCGTGAAATGAAAAAACCTATTTTTTCGATTCTTTTGGGCTCTTTTAAGGAAAAGAATTTACTTCGCGTCTCGATTTGAATGTATCCTTTATTTTAGAACCTAAACCGAAAATGAAATCTCTAAAAGTTAGTTTGATTCTGATATTTGTTTGTGCATTGGCAATTCAATCTGCTGGACAGGAATCGCTGCAAGAAAAGTATGACGACCTGCTGGAAAGCACCGAAACGTATGAACAGTATAAGGTAATCCCAAGAACGAAACTGAATGGATTTTGGCGCGAGGTAAAAGATTCATTGAATCAGAATATACGAACAATCAGTGATCAACGAACCCAGATTGTGGATCGGCAAGCGACTATTGTGATGTTGAATGCCAATGTTTCTGATCTTCAGTCGCGGTTAGATGAAAGTCTGAATATGAACGACTCCATCTATTTCATGGGCATTTCGTTTTCCAAGGTTGGGTATCATTTCATGGTTTGGCTTATCATCATTGTGTTAGCCGTATTGGGTGTGATCTCCTACCTGATGTACATGCGCACCAACCGGGTGACTGCTCGCGTGAAAAAGGAATACGACAAACTCAACTCAGCGTATGAAGAGCACAAAGCTAAAGCCAGAGAAACGCAAGTAAAGCTTAAGCGAGAGTTGCAAACAGCCATTAATCAACTGAACGAGAAGAGATAGAAAGTCTGATAAGAAACTATCGTTTGAAGGAGATCTTGTAGTTCCTGCAGTTAGGACAGGAGCTGATGCTGGAGAGAGGCTTACACTAATTGGGAGTTCTTTTGTAAAAAACGAACATAGCAAAGCCAATTGTGATCAATGCAAATCCGATGCTGGTAAAAGCAGGAACTAAATTGGAATTTCCGCTTGAATAAAATGAAAGTGCTATTATTAAAAACAAAACTCCGGAGAAGAATTGTAAGTAGATAAACCCTTTTTTGACCTTCGCTTTTTGCGTCATAGAATAATTATTTCTTCGAAATTACTTTAATTAAGCAACTCAGTTGCAATAGCCCGAGCAATAGGTTTCAGCACTTCAGTTTCTTACCTGCCTGCCGACAAAGGCAGGGCAACTGATGAGCGGGATGTTTATCAGACTCCTAAGTATGGCCATGCGTTATGTCGTTTGTTACAGTGCTGTTTTATACGTCTATGCTGATTGTTACTTTACCTCCAAGCCCCTTCTCAACTATATCATATAGTGTCTTGAGTGTTAAGTTGCTTCCGTCGTTCTCAACCCTTGAAATGTATGTTCGCTTCTTGTCAACAAGCTCACCAAGTTGCTGTTGGGTCAAGTGTTTATCTTCTCGTGCTTTACGTAATAAAAGTCCAACTTTTAAGCCTTCAGCTTCACGTTCAAGTTGGTCACGTCTTGGAGTTCCTTTCTTTCCATAGACGTCATCTTTAATTGTTTTCCAAGATTTAGTTTCCATGTTTGTTCGTTTTGTCGTGATAATATTCGTCCATTATTCTCAAAGCTTTTTCAATTTCAGACTTAGGTGTTTTCTGAGTTTTCTTTTGAAATCCATTCAATAGAATCACCAATCTTCCTTCGTCAAAAAAGCAGAACACTCTCCATATATTCGAACCCAGTTTAACTCTAGCTTCGTAAAGTCCATCAGTTCCAGCCAAATGTTTTAAATAGTTACTAGGAACTCGTTCGAGTGTTTCAATTGCTTCTATTATTTTGAAAACCTTGTCCTGAACCTTTACAGGTAGCTTGCTAAGGAATTCCTCAAAATAGTGTTTGTAAGCAATGACCTCTCGGATCTTGTTCATACGACAAAGGTAACTTAAAAGTTACTTTACATCAAGTGTGTTGGGGAAACGGCTTCTATAAAATCGACTGAAAGGAGATTCATGAGGGGATGTGCGGCATGTATGTATAGAAGAGGGAGGGAAATGAAAGTAGCAGAATGGGTGGTGAAGCGGTTCTGTTTGCACTGAAACTGGTAGAAAACACACAGGTATATTCGCGCTAGTGCTTGTTGGAGTCTGTTTTATTCAGTTTTAGCAAGTAGGTTGTTTCGTTAGCAAGTTCGAATGTTTCGTAGTTGATCTGTCCAGCAGTTATTAGAAGTTGTTCTTTCGTCAGCCAGTTGGCAGACGTTACGGTGTGTTCACCGAAATCAATGTTGAAATACTCGTTAAATCCGTTTTGGTTGAATTCAGATAGAATAAACTCGTTAGGGTAGATCGGGTAGCTAATCATATCAACAAATGAAAGCATCAGTTTTCGGTTGGGAGAAAGTCGATATTCAGGTCCCAATATGTAGTGACTACCATCGTTAAGGTTAATGAGATAATCATGCTGTTCCTCCCAATTCTCAAAGTTCACTAGTAGTTGGTTAGCGTCATCCCAAACTCCTTTAAGTATGTAAGTTTCGTGATACTCACCGTCATCAAAATTGCATACCGTGTCTTGTTTGGTGTTCGCAAGTTGAACTATAAAACAGGAGTCAGTTTTTGTTATTATGTTGTTAGGTGTTGAAAGAGGAATAGGAGTCGAGAGGATCTTATTCTGGAGTGAGTCGGCTTGTTCTTGAGTCAGCTCTGAAAAAGTTAGTTCGTAACCTCCAGTTTGTCTGTTCTCAAGCAATTTTTTAGGAATAATGTCTGCTTTAGTCTCTGGCTTAGCAGGTTGTGGTTCCACTGTGGTAGAAGTATCTGATCTAGCAGAATCAATGTTCGTAGTTGAAGTTGGTTTGTCAGCTACTTGCTTCTTAGTTGTTGTTCCACAGGCGAAAAGAAAGGTTAGGAGAAATAAGAGGTTAAGTTTCTTCATTTGATCTGGGAGACAATGGACTCCAACGTCCAACTAGCGAGAGTATGCCCACCAGTTGTAAAGAGCACTAAACTAGTGAAACTGCCCAACACCTACAAAGGCAGCTACGAAGCACTGCGTTCCGCAAGTTTATATCCAGAAAGACGAAAGGGAGAGAGGGGAAATTAACCTAGCAGAATGGACAGTGAAGCGGGCTAGTTGCGCTGAAACTGGCAGAAAGCACTTTGGCATATTCGCGCTAGTGCTTGTTATATACCGTCACTTTTTCTTGGGTAGATATCTAAAGTCTCGCTTTATCTCCGTTCCGTTGTTGTCATAATAAATCTGTTCTACCCATTGTGGATCTGGATCCGTTATAAAAGCTGGAGATTTCGTCTCTGGTTTTTTGGAATAGTCATAGACAATTCGAGCAGTTCCGTCAATTAGTTCACCTTGTTCGTTACGATAAGAGCGTTCAATTACTCTATCCTGATCGTCATATTTTGACTCTACAATTGAATAGTTGTGGCCGTCTTCAACCTTTACCAGAATTTCTTGATTGTCATATTTTTCTTCCTTGATTCTCCTACCATTTTCGTCATAGAAGTATTTGAAGATGCAGGCTTTACCACTAAGTTCCTTGTTATGATCTAGTTCACGTTCTTTAGTTAGGTTTCCCTTAGAATCAAATTTTGCTTGGACAATAGCAAGCCCGTTCGTTAGTAGCTGGCCAAATTCGTCAAGGTATGCCGTTTCAATCTTATTCCCTCTTTTATCGTATTTGTAGGTTACGGATGCTGGCCCTACATACTCAGTTCGAAATGGCTTTTTATCTTGATCAAAGTAGCTCTGCTTAGTCAAGTTTCCTCTCTTGTCATATTTATTTTCAATAATCGTAATTCCCATTGGGGTATCTTCCAAGTTGCCTTGACTGTCGTAACTAATTGTGTAAATAAGGTTATCTGATTTATCGTAATAATCTATCTCTTTGGCATTGTATCCATTGTCCTTAACAACTTCTCTCATTCCTTCGAGATTCAGAGTGATGTTAGCCGGTTGGTCTTGTGCTAAGCAGTTAAATGAAAGTAATATGAGAAAGGGGAGATAGATTGGTTTCATCTGAAATGGTATATAATGCCAAGCTAGCAAGAGTGCGCCCCGAGCCTGACAGAAAGCACTAAGATAGCGCAGCTACCCGGGATGCGCAATCCAACAACTACAATCTGCCTGCCGGCATGGTAACGGAGCGGTGAAGTAACAGATGAAACTTGTAGAAAGCACTTGGGCGCATGCGTGCTAGCAACTGTTAGCGATAAGTTTTTCAATACCGTTCTTCGTTCTTGTATGAGCTAAGATCGATCAAGAAATCGCCTATTTCTCTAAAGTTAGAATAGCTATTGTTATCTGGTGACCATCTGTTTACAACATGGTATTCATTTTCAAAGTGTTTCTCTAGAATCCATTCTGACCCGTCAGTTCCAAAACCCCAAGCTCTGGTTGTCGGCATCCTATCAAATCGCTTGTCCTCGAGAAGTCTTTGGAATTCTTGCCAAGTTTTATTTGAGACCTTAAGTATATTGGTTTCTACAACTGAGCTATCAGGGTTCCATTCCATGGGTGTTCCGATTTTACCATCAAGAATTGCCCGCTTTAGTGCAGAACTTTGAACCATTGAGGTATCAAGTTTTTGCCGTCTATGTTCAGGGACCGGCTTCCAAGGTTCAATAAAAGTCATTTTTTTCTCTAATAGAATAATGTTTCCATTATTCCTTTCAAGTCTAAGAATAATAGCTGGATGGAAGGACCTCAGCCAGGTTAGTCTATAAATCTCTCGATCTAAAAAGTAGTTATACAAGACAGGTTCATCTGAAAACCATAAATCATCTGAAAACCATTCAACTTTGGATGTATCAATTTTAACATCAATCCGATCTGCCCATTCAATCGAATCAATGAAAAGTTCAAGAGGAAAGTAATGCGTCGAGTCAGTTCGTGGTTCCCTTAGTTTATTTGAAATGATTGGGTTGTTCGGATAATCGTATGGAACAAGTGTTAGAAGAAAGACGATCAAGAAAATTGAAACTTTCATCTAGGAAGAGAATTATCGCTAACGCTCAGATATGGCGCTGTGGCCTCCGAGCATAATTAATAGCGATAAAAATAGCTTATCTGTCCGCGCCCGGCAAGGGTGTGCATTCAAAGTATCAGACTTGCACTGCTCCATTCCTGATAAAAATCGCCCACGAGCAGAAGTAAGTAGATAGCACTTTGATATATACACTTTAGCGTTTGTTAGGCTGCTTCCTTTTCATCACCATTCACTTCGAAAAATTCAGACATTTTGGTTAACAAATTGCCTAGTGGCTTATTCTGCTCCATAGTGTTGAAAAGTTCGTTGTTCAGAGACTTATCATATGTTTGACCCCCTCTGATCTTTAGAAGTTGGGGAAACCTTTGATAATTTTTGAGTTGGTAAAGTGCATGAGAAATGTACTTTTCTTCATACTGTGATTCAGGAATCATACCATTTAAGAAAATTACTTCTATATAGTCAGGAAGTTGCGGAATCAACTGTTCTTCAATAAAACTTCTGCCTTTCAATCTGTTGTTGTAGCAAAAAAAACTCTTGCCTTCAAGCTCGTCCAAGTAGTTTTTATATGAGTTTTCAAACCTGATATTCTGAATGTAAAAGAATGGGAATAGAAAAATAAGAAAGGGAATAGCAATTAGCACGATGACAGCACTAAGAGCTACCCAAGGAGACACTTTTAATATTTCGGTTATCTTTTTCATGGCACAGATGCTGCCTAACGTTCAGCTATCGGTTGTATGCCCACAGCTTGTAAAGAGCACAATCTAGTGAAATCTGCCGAAGCTCACAATGGTTCAAAGTGGCACTGCGTCTAGAAAGATAAAAACTCCTGCGAGCTGCAGTCGGTAGAAAGAACCGAACTTTCCTCAGCGGCAGATTCACGGTCAAGTTGCACCGAAACCAGCAAGAAAGCACTTTGGCATATAACCGATAGCGCCTGTTACAGCCCGTTCTTTTCCAGTTTGTTTAAATGGATTTCAAGAGATCTTATCCCAGAGTTCTTGAGTTCAACTAGGTTCTTGGGCTTGATTATGAAGGAAGTTCGTTCAGAGTCACCAATTACAGATGTTCCCTCGCTGGCTATCAAGGTTAATGTATCTCCAGAAAGTTGGTAAGTTCCCTCGGAAGTTATCTCGACAGATGAATAGCCGAGTTGCCAAGTTTGGTCGTCATACACGCCTAACCAAATTCCACCCAATGGAGCTTCTCGATAGGCAGATATTAATAGTTGTTCGGTCTTCGGGTTCGGAGGAAAGAGAATTACTTCATGGATCAAAATTAGTGTGATTATGATAGCACTTGACGCAAGTAAACTATATCCTGATCTTTTCCAACTCTTAGAGTTCCGCTTGAAAATTGCAATTATTGTGAACGTTAGCGTTACAAGAAGTCCAAGAATTCCAGTTAGTAAAATTATTAATCCAAAGAGAAATGAACTCATGGCGGGTTATGGGCTGTAACGCTCAGATATTGGCGCCATGGCCCCCGAGCTTAATTAATATCGATAAAAGTAGCTTATCTGTCCGCGTCCGGCAAGGGGGTGCATTCAAAGTATCAGACGGACACTGCGCCAAACAGATAAAAACTCCCACGAGCAGAGGAAGTAGAAAGCACGTCATTTTCTCGGCGGTAGACGAAACGGTCAAGTTCTGTGAAGTACGTAGAAAGCACGTAAGCACATGCCTTATACATTTTGTTAGCATTTCGCGTTGTTCAGGCCTTATACTTAGTCATAAGTTATGTGATGCTGGCGCGTTAGACTTTTTAATTCCTCGTTCAGCAATGCTATCCATATTCTCGGAAGTTATTTTGTTGATCTTTTGAGTGTATTTAGGATTAACAAGCTTACTAAGTTTATCAGTTATTGATTGGATTAGCTGATATCGTTCACGTGCGGTTGTAATACCTTCGTTAAAGAGGAAATCCATAATTTCATCGTGGTATTCAAGTCCATCGTTTTCTCTAAGTAAGTCTGCAGTTTTCCATGCCACTTCATTCAGTCTATGTTTTACTTCAGCCCGAACTTCCTCGTTATGGAGTTCGGCCGTGAAGACCCAGAAATAGTTGGAATGAATTTCTAGCAAATTCATATAAACTTTAAATCTTGCTGCTTCTTTTTTCTTTGATTTATCAGTTCGGTTTTGGAAATATCGAGATAATAAAGCTCCTGTAAGAGTTATCAAAATGCCACTCAAGAAAGCGACGGCAAGTTCAATGATTTTGGGTTCTTCCATTTGGTGAGAAGTGAATGCTAACGCTCAGGTAAAATGCTGTGTGGCCCGAGCTTTCTTAATAGCACTAAAGTAGCGATTCAGGCTCCAACTCACAACGGTTCAGATACAGCACGTTCCACAAGTATTTTTCTGAGATGAATTAAGAAAAGTAGAAAGCACA
>NZ_JBDVKP010000009.1:0-2401 GCF_039960695.1 Ekhidna sp.
TCATACGTCGAAATATCAATCTCCACTTTCTTTCTCAAGATCAATACCTCAAACTTCTCTGTTAGTTTAAATTTCCATAACTTATTTATATAAGTAAATATCTCTTCTAGTACTTCGGGAAGAGCTACAACCAATGAGAAAAAAAGAACGGCTACAATAATTGGAGTTGTATTAAGATTATCAATTGAAGTGCCTTGAATGGAATTTACCAGAAGCCCTAAAGAATAAGCTTTGATGTAAGGGACCTGGGCAATTGCTAATCCCAGTAAAACTATGATGGAAGTATAGTTAGGAGTATACTTGAAAGAGTACTTAAGACAAGCTCTGGTGCTTATCCAATATTCTTTTAGGAAAACGAACATGGAATGTATCATGAGAATAAAATCATGTAAGCTGGATCATAGAATCACTCTTTCTAAAAAAATCTCAAATGACCAGGTATTTGATACAAGATTGCCCATAACTATAATAATTATCCATCAAAATAATGATCCTAAATTCAATATTTTCCAAAAGAAAGCAATCCATTTCGTATTCCTCAAATAATTTTTGATTTCTTGATAATGTGTAATAATTAATTGATAAGGAATTTCTTATTTTTACTACTAAATGATAGTTCGAGATGTGTCAAACCTAAGCCTCTAAGATTAATCTGTTCTTTATTTAGCAATGTTTTCCTGTATTTGAGTTTCATCATTTATTAATAAAAGATTACCCTATTTTGTACATTGCATTTGTAACCTTAAAATCCCTCTAAATGTGCGGAATCACTGGGTTTTGGAGGCCAGAAGGTCTTGAGGATGAAGATCTTGAAATTCTAAAAAAAATGACTCATAAACTGAAACATCGTGGACCCGATGGTTTCGGTTATCACATCAATAAATCAAGTGGACTTGCTATTGGGCATTCAAGGTTGTCGATAGTTGATCTTCGATTTGGAAAACAACCTCTTGTCAGCAAAGAGCATGAAACAGTTGTTTCAATTAACGGAGAATTCTATGACTATAAGAAGATTAGGACGAAACTTCAGTTAGAGGGCTTTAAGTTCTCTACAAAAAGTGATTCGGAAATTGTTTTACCATTATATGCAAAATATGGACTTTCTTTTGTTGAGCATTTACGTGGAGAGTTTGCAATTTCAATGTTTGACGAAAAACGTAACCGATTGATATTAATAAGGGATCGATTTGGTGTTAAACCTCTATATTATCATATAACTCCAAATTGTATTTATTGGGCTTCTGAGATGAAGTCTTTATTTACCCACCCACGAATTCAGGCTAAGTTCGATAATCAAGGCATTATTCATCAGTTGATGTATCAAATGGTTCCTGGCAAAACACTATTTAAGGATGTCTATTCATTGAAGCCGGGACATATGTTGATAATAGATGGTTTTAAAGGTGAATTAGAAGTAAGAGAATATAAATATTGGGATTTAGATTTCCCTGAAAAGGACTACTATGAAAGAAGTAAATCTGACGAATATTACATCGAAAAATTACAAGAGGAATTAACACGCGCAGTAGATTTACGTCTTGATGCAGACGTTCCTGTTGGCTGCTATCTATCTGGGGGACTTGATAGTTCTATTTTGACAAGTTTGGCTTCGACAATGAGTCAATCATCCGTTAAAGCATTCACTTTATCGTTTGATCATCGAAACTTTGATGAGTCTAAAATAGCGAGTTTAATGGCTCAGCATGTTGGAGCTGAACATACAATAATTCCAATAAAAGCCAATCATCTTTATGGTGAAAATTATGTTAAAACACTCTGGCACGGTGAAAGAACTTTTTACAATACACTCGGAGCCGCAAAATTACAGATGAGCAAAGTGGTTAAATCGGCTAATTGCCCAGTTGTGTTGACTGGAGAGGGGGCTGATGAATTGTTCGGAGGATACTTACAATTCAAGCTAGATTTATTAAGGCATATAAATTGGGAAAATGCATCAAAAGCGGAAAGAACCTTAGGTAAAGAAGAATTGTATGATGAATTAACCTCAAAATTCACAAAGTCCTATCTGTTTAATAAAATTCAAAGCAATCAAGCTATGAATTCAGTTTGCGGCTTTACTCCATCATGGCTTCATTCATGGGTATCACATCTATCTATTGTTAGGCCACTACTTCACGATAATATTCAAAATGATACTAAGAACTATGATCCAATGGAGGTTCTTGCAGATAATATAGATCAAGATCAGGTAAAGGGACGTCATCCATTAGATATTGCTCAATACACTTGGATCAAGATAATGATGGAGGGTAACCATTTGAGTTGGGCAGGAGACAGAGTTGATATGGCAAACTCAATTGAATCAAGACCAGTTTTCTTAGATCACCGCGTGGTCGAAGTTGCTCGTGAGATCCCACCTTGGTTAAGGGTGAATCGTGGA
>NZ_JBDVKP010000010.1:0-244221 GCF_039960695.1 Ekhidna sp.
AAAGAGCTATTTCCTGAGTCAGAGAACTCTTTCTACCTGAACTACGAAAACGTTCAGTTTGAATTTATTAAGAACGGTTTGAAAGTCGTCACTTTGAATATCTATGCAAATAGTGAACTCGTAGAAAAAGCTCAAAGAGAACAATAGAAACAGTGTGGTAACAGGCACTAGCGCGAATATGCCTATGTGCTTTCTGCCACTTTCTGAGCATCTTGACCGCTTCACTGCCCATTCTGTTACTTGTCTTAAATGTTCTTTCCGAAATATCTAAAGAGCAAGAAAAAATTCTGATACTCATTCAAAATCACAAAAACGATTTAAGAAACTTTTTTAGAGAGAATATTGAAGATGAATTATTATCTGCTCACATTTATTTACTTTTTGAAAGTTCTATTATAGAAAGTCAAGTGTATAAAATGAATTAATTGAAAAATCATACTATCATTTATTTAGCGTTTTCCACAACCTGTTGACTCTTTGTATACATTGTATTATAGTACAGCGTTGTTGGTAAGAGGTAGCTTTGCTACCTTAGATCATAGCTAATTTAGGAGATTCGTCCAAAGACATTTGATCAGTGCTTATTTAGCTAACTAACCTGAATATTTTTAAAATGAAGCTACTTCAAAACCTGTTATTTGTTTTTGCGCTAACCGCAATGGTATGTTCTTGCAACACTTCAAAAGAGAATTCTGAATACGGTAAAGCAACTACAGAATTGATAAGCTTGGTGGAAAGCAATCCTGAACTAAAATCAATGCTGATTACATCCATTCAAAAAACTAAGGAAATTAACCCGGATAGGCGCACAAATCCTGTACAAAATCTTGAAGAATATTATGAATTTATCAACTGGGCTGAAACATCCATGCCCTGGTCAATGTTAAAAAAAGAAGACTACCCGGAGATTTATAATAACATTCTACAAAGTGTCATTTACTTTTATTTTCTGATTGATCAACCATTAGCTGAATTAGAGGGGAAAGCTCAATTCAGAAATTCTTTGCAGTATTATGATCCATTTGCTTCTTGGGTTACAGCGTTTTGTAAGACTTGGGGGAATTACCTAGACTCAGAAATTTCATGGAACGAAGAGTACTATCAAATGGCTTTGGCAGACGTAAAATTTGGACTTCAAAATGACTGGTACGAAAGTCCGAAAAATTGGAAAACATTTAATCAGTTCTTTGCGAGAAAACTAAAATCTGCTGAGAGTAGACCAATATCATCGCCAAATTTAGATTCTATTGTTGTCTCTTATGCAGATTCAGAGCCACAAGGTCAATGGCCTATAGACAGCAGCTCACTCATAATACAAAATGGAGGAGTCAAGGTAAAGTCCGCCACTTTAAGTTCTGTAGCATCCCTTATTGGTGATGATAGTGAATATGAAGATGAGTTTGCAAACGGAACTTTTACACATTCATTCTTAAATGTTAATGATTATCATAGGTATCATTTCCCAATTGGAGGAATAGTGAAGGAGGTTCGAATCATTCCAGGAATAAATCCGATTGGAGCTTCAATTTTTTGGGATGCTAAAAATCGCAGGTATGCATTTGATCCTTCTTTGGTGGGATGGCAAACGGTTGAAACTCGGGGATGTGTAATTTTAGAAACTGATGAATACGGCCTTGTTGCCTTACTTCCAATTGGAATGGCAGTAGTAGGATCCGTTAATTTTGAGGAAAATTTAAAAATTGGAACCAAAGTAAATAAAGGGGATATGCTAGGCTTTTTTCTTTTTGGCGGCTCTGATTTTATAATGATTTTCCAAGAAAATGTGGCTTTTACTTTAGACTCACCAATGCAAGAAGACAGTAACTCTTATAAGCATATTTTGATGGGTGAACGACTAGGTTATCTTACAAAGAAGAAGTAATAACACCATTAAATACTAGAAATGAATATGCGAACAAGATTATTAAAGAGGTCTATGCAGTTATTCAACTGCAGCAGTTCTTAAAACATGACATCATACTCATTTTGCATAGGTACTATCCTACCTTCTCGTCCAACTCCTTATACCAATCTTCCCCATACTTTCGTATAAGTGCGTCTTTCAGAAACTTGTATACAGGGACTTTCAGCTCTTTACCCAGGTCGCATGCAGGGGAGCATATTTGCCAACGGTCGTAATTTAGTGCTTCAAACTCAGGAAGCTTAGAGATACGTATCGGATAGAGGTGACAGGAAATTGGTTTCTTGAAGTCGGTCTTCCCGTCTTTGTGTGCCTGCTCTATGCTGCACTTGAGCGTCTTACTTTCATCGTAGAATGCAAAGGCACATTCCTTACCATTGATAGTTGTGGTGGATAGATCTCCGTCCTCATCTAACAAGTAACCTCCCTCCTTCTCCAATACATCTATAGCTTCTTGTGTGAGATAGGGTTTTACCAACTCGATGGCCTTATCTACTTCTTCCAACTCTTCCTCTAAAAGCGGTGCGCCCAGGTCTCCCTCTACACAGCAAGCTCCTTTGCACTTGGCCAGGTCGCATACAAAAGCTTCCTCTATCACATCATCAGAAACCAGCGTCTTTCCTACCTCAATCATGTTTTTCAAATTTTCTTCAAAATTATGGAACAATTTTCGACTTTAGGCGTTATTTGCCTATACATTATATGTACATACATTTATTTTGAATAAACGAAAACTTAACAAACACGACCATGATTAAAGCATTATTAATTTTCTCAGCATTGCTGAGTACAGAAGCTAAGGAAAATTACAAGGTAAGTACTGAAGAAAGTACCGTAGAATGGGTTGGTAAGAAGGTGACCGGCCAGCACAATGGGGTGATTTCATTGCAAGGTGGAAGACTGGAAATGGAAGGCGGCATGCTTGTAGGAGGAATCTTTACCATAGATATGACCACCATTACAGACCTAGACCTATCAAGAGGATCGAAAGGAAAATTGGAAGGTCATTTGAAGTCTGATGATTTCTTTGGAGTGGAGAAGTACCCTACTTCAACTTTCACAATCACGAAAGCAGTTCCTCAAGGACCTGGAAAATATAAGATTGTAGGAAACATTACGATCAAAGGCAAAACCGAGGAAATTCAGTTTCCTGCAACTGTCGAGGAAAAAGATGGAAAGATCGTGGCATCAGCAACTTTATCGATTGACCGATCGAAGTTTGATGTGAGATATGGATCGGGGAGTTTCTTCGACAACCTGGGCGACAAAACAATTTATGACAATTTCGACTTATCTATAAGTCTGGTTGCTAGCAAGTAAAGGATAGTAGTAGTGATAGGTGATTGGGCCGTTCCGAATATTTGAACGGCCCTTTTTATGACCAAAAGAATCGCTGCTTAGTCTTAGCTACTGCTCCCAACTTTTTGTAGAAATCAATGGCCTGTTTATTGAAGTCAGGTGTTTGCCATTGTATCTGAAAACAGTCTTCCTGCTCTGCGTATGATTTCACCATCTGCATGAGTTTTGAGCCAACTCCTTGTCCTCTGAGTTCTTCTTTCAGATAGATACAATCAAGATACACATAGTAGTCAGCATCCCAGGTCGAGTACTGCTTGATGAAAGTAACATAGCCATTCAGTTTCCCTTGATTCTCAACTACTATGCATTGTAGGTTTTTTGGATTTTCGAAGAGTTGCACTAGCAAATTTTCCTTCTTCCCTCGAACATCATACGTACACTTTTCATATGCAGCATGTAACGCACAAAGCGCCAGAAGCTGATTAATGTCTCGCTCTTCCGCTCGACGTATCAGCATGCACACTGAACAGCAGCCCCTTCGGAAGCCATTACACCTTCCGTAGCATAGCCGTCAAATTTCCACCACTCAATGCCTCCAATCAATTCTTTAACCTGAAATCCGAGCTGTGCCAACTTAAGAGCACCCTTGGTTGAGGCATTGCAGCCAATTCCATCACAATAACAAACATATGTTTTTGACTTGTCCAGATGCTTTGTGCTTTCAACTGTCATTTCGCGATGTGGCAAATTAATAGCTGTAGGAATGTGCTCCTTTTCATAACCAAATGGTTGTCTGGTGTCTACTATAATCAGATTGGTATCCGTTTCTAAAGATGCGAACAGGTCAGATGGATCCATTTCGAACGCAAGTTTGCTTTCATAGTACTTGATTTGCTCATTCATAGTGATATTCATTTATGGTTTAGCAAACCTACCATGCAGAAGCAGCCAATGATAACTATTTGGATGAGAAGAATTTTGAAGTAGAATGAATGTTTTTCATCCTTGATCAGCTGTCAATTTCCAGATTTTTTTGACTTAAATTTCATCACTTCTTCCTTTGTCATTTTCCTAATATATTTTTTATGTGCTAACCCTCGATGAAATCCATCCAGTTGCTTCACATAATACTTTTTCATACTTTTCTTACCGACGATTTTAGCAGCTGTTTCTGACCCGTCCTTTAAAGTGACATAGACATATTGTCCATATTTAAAGTCATCATCCTCTTGCTCTATTCCGCTCGAATTATCAAAAGCGCTGAATCCTAATATGGTTGGATTTGCATTGCTCTCAGAAAACGCTATAGCTAGGCTTAACGCCATAATAAATTTTAGTTTGGTAGTTTCCATAATTATTAATGTTTGATGGTTATTTAACCTTGCAAAGGTCAGAGGGCCATCGTCTCACCAACAAATTATGGATGTGTACATTTGGGCAACAAAATGCCTTTTTTAGGAAATTATGCGCTCAGCGTTTTAGTCAAGCGCTTATTATGGGTCGTTTTCTTGACAGCAATCTAAAAGTGCTTCCAGCCTTGTGCCTGAAGCTCTACTACATTTTGACTTCTGGTCACAAACGTTCGCCCTTTAGACTTAGCTTGCATATATCCGATCGTATGGATATCAGCGTGATTTTTAATCTTTTCAAAATCATCCTGGCCAATGGTGAAAAGTAGCTCATAATCTTCGCCGCCATTTAGTGCGCATGAGTTTGGATCGATACTGAACTCTGCTGCTGTTTCGTAGGCTTGCTTTTCTATCGGGAGTTTATCTTCATAGATAGCAACACCAAGACCGGACTGCTTGCATAAATGGAATGCTTCAGAGGCAAGTCCGTCAGATACATCAATCATTGAAGTAGGTTGGATGCCCAGATCTTTAAACTCATGAATAATGTCCATACGTGCTTTAGGTTTTAGCTGGCGCCCAACCACATAATCGTACGTATCCAGCTTCGGCTGCATGTCTGGATTGGCCATGTACTCTGCCTTTTCACGCTCCAAAATCTGAAGGCCAACAAAGGCACCACCTAAATCGCCTGTCACACACAAAATATCGCCTTCCATCGCTCCGTTGCGGTACACAATTTTATCTCTATCCACCTCGCCAAGTGCGGTTACAGATATAATTAACCCTGACGAGGAAGAGGTAGTGTCTCCACCTACCAGATCGACATTATATTCATCGCAGGCCGCTTTTATTCCCTCGTATAGCGCCTCAACAGCCTCCACCGAGAATCGGTTGCTCAACCCCAGGTTTACCGTAATCTGAGTTGGTGTGCCATTCATAGCTGCTATATCTGAAATATTGACAGCTACAGCTTTGAATCCCAAATGTGGCAGCGGCATATACGAAAGGTCAAAATGAACGCCTTCTAAAAGCATGTCCGTGGTTGTCAGCAAATACTTATCGCCCAGATCATACACAGCTGTATCATCTCCAATACCTTTTACCGTTTTTTGATTCTTAGGCGTAAACTTCTCTGCAATTCTGTCGATAAGACCGAACTCTCCTATTTCACCTATTTCTGTTCTTTTTTCTTCACTCATGTTATTATTTTATCTCTTGACACAATTCTACCAATACACCGTTGGCAGACTTTGGATGTACAAAGCAAACCAGCTTATTGTCTGCTCCTTTCTTTGGTACTTCATTCAAGATTTGAAACCCTTCCTTTCGTAATCGATCCATTTCAGCATGAATATCGTTCACTTCAAATGCGATGTGATGAATCCCCTCTCCCCTCTTCTCAATGAATTTTGCAATTGCACTATCCGAACCACCTTCCAGCAACTCAATTTTGGTTTCGCCTAATTGAAAAAAGGAAGTTGTCACTGACTCAGAATCCACCACTTCTTCTTTGTAGCTCCCCTTATTGAAAAGGGTTTTGAATAATTGATTGGCTGACGAAAGATCTTTAACTGCTATGCCTATATGCTCAACGTTTTTCCACATTTGAATTTACCATTCTAAAATTTACAAAATGAGCTCTTTGGTACAACTTCAATCATGAAAAAACATGAATGTCTCAATGATTGGGTTGAGCTTCAAGCTCAATTATTAGTAAGTTTGCAAAAATGCAGGAACTTTCAGTCGATCTGAAAAGTTTACCCATTAATTGAAAAGAAATGGAGTTACGATCTGATATTCATGTTGAATCTGCAAAGATTCAAAACGAGATAAAAAACTTCCTTGGTCTAAGAAGTGACGAGGTGATATTTGAATTTGCGAATCTCGACGGCAAAGTTAAATTAGATCTTATAACTATTAACCCGCGTCACAATCAGTCATTCTTGTTTAAATCCATCAATGGATTTGATAAAACTGATGTACTACACAAGATGCTGGAGTATGTGCGTACTCACAAGGACAAAGAAAGCTCTTTTACCATTCAATGGATGATGAAAGGAATGAATGAATTGCAGACGTCCTATTTTCGAGCAAAAAATATGTATGATGCCATGGACAAACTTTACTATGGTCGTGATATAAATAATTTGACAGTATTTAGTATTGTATTAAACCCGGTGGCCTGATGATTAATGTGACGGATAAAGCGAGAGAAGAAATAGAGACCCTACTTAATAGTGAGGGGAAATCATTGGAACATAATATTCGTGTCTCTGTAAAGGGCGGTGGCTGCTCTGGATTGATGTATGATCTTTCGTTTGATCCTAAGATTCAAGATGCTGATGAGGTATTCGAAGATAAAGGTGTGAAGATACTCGTTGACAAAAAAAGCCTGCTATATCTTTTGGGCACTACATTGGACTTTTCTGGTGGCCTCAATGGCAAAGGATTTCAGTTTGTGAATCCGAATGCATCCAGAACTTGCGGATGTGGAGAGAGCTTCTCTGTTTAAACGTTTCAAATGATGTGACTATTTTAGTCACATGAAAAAATGGTCTTCTGATCGATGGTTGAGTATCGTTGCCATCATTGCGTCTCTTGGCACCTTATTCACTATCGTTTATCAAACAAATCTTATTCGAAAGCAGCAATATGCTTCTGTATTACCATACCTGGAGATGTGGAATTCTAATCCTGGACGTGAAGGTGAATCCTACAAGTACGTATTAATGAATAATGGCATAGGACCAGCTTTCATCAGAGAAGTCAAAATTCATTGTGGAGATTCTGTTTATCAGGATGATCCGGCAAGTTTTACTCATCGTGTGATCAAGCCAAGGGACGCAATTACAAACTTCTACTATACGAATATCAAGAAAGGAAGGCTTATACCAGCTGGTGATAGATTAGAGCTTGTGGGAGTTTTAAATGACAGTATAAATGCTCCTATATTAAGAAAGTGGCTTTCGATGACAGATTCCATTGAAGTAGAGATTATCTATGAATCTGTCTATGGGGAGCGCTGGAGCTCGCGTGGAATAGCAAACGAACCACGGAGATTAAACTAATGCTAAAGGTAAATTTAGCAGCTATTATAGCTTTTCTTGGTGCCGCCCAAGCTATGCTCACATTTTTGTACATGATTGCCAATATATCAGGCATACAGGAGGGTTTCTTTATTACGTCCTTGATTCTAATGGTCGGTGGCGTCCTGCTTGGTGGTTATCTATTTGTTAGAAAGCAGAGTCAATAATCAATTCATAATTCTTTCTACCACATTGAAACTAAAATGAATTGGTTTTCGTATATTAGTTGTATATACAACCAAAATGAACTTCAAACACCTAGATAGCATTGACCCCTCTACTTGTATCAATGGAAAGATGAATAGAATTAATAGGCTTACAGGGAATATTTTTCGTAGGCACCTGAAGGATTTTGATGTGACCAGCAGTCAGTTGACGCTGTTATTTGTCTTATACAAACGTGGCGGCCTCACGCAAAAAGAACTTACTGACATCCTCTTTATGGAGAAATCTTCTGTAAATCGAAACCTCAGAAGACTTTTTGAAAATGGATACGCTACCAAAAAAAGCTTTCCTATCATTGAAATAACTGATGACGGTAAGATGCTTCTTGAAAAAGTAGTTCCTTCCTGGCAAGCTGCTATGAAAGAAATAAGAGAATCTCTTCAGCAGGATGGGGAATCCGCTGTGGATACGATACTATCAAAACTAAAAACCACACACTCATGACACTACAACTTGGATACATAGGACTTACCATAGCTATTTGCGTATGGTTAATTGTTATTGGATTTAATACCATCGATAAATCGTTTGCGCCAGATCGAGCAAAAAAGAAGAAATTGCTTTTAGTAGCTTCGCTGATCATCTGGCAATTGTATATCTATCTGGTGTCAGTTTCTGGTTTCATTAAAACACTTGAATTTCCACCACGATTTGTTTTGATGATGATATTGCCATCCTTCGTTTTCACTGGAATATTTATCTATCAAAACAGAAAAAATGACTGGATCTTAAACATCATTCCTTCCAGGCTTTTCTTTTTTCAATCTTTTAGAATTCTAGTAGAAACATTGTTCGCAGCATCTGTTGCAGCGGGGATTTTGCATAAAGAGGCTTCCATTCACGGTTACAATTATGACATGATTTACGCTTTTACAATTCCAGCGATAGGTGTTCTTATTTTTGTATTGAATTATCTGAACTTGAAGGTAGCCCGTGCCTGGAATTATCTCGGTTTGTTAGTCATCGCAAGTATCATATTTGTTTTCCAGACGACTGTGTATGCGCCACATCTTTATGGAGCAAGTGAGCCTTTGATGCCATTAGAAGCACTTACATATCCATATGTACTAATTGCAGGATTCTTAATGCCTGTTGCTGTTTTTATTCACGTTCTTTCGATCGTGCAACTCAACAGAATTATTAAAATGAATCAATGATTTACGGAGCCTATGGTTTTAATAGGCTCTTACTTCTACGCCTTTCATGTAGTTTACAAAAGCGCGATTCACCACTTTATTTCCTCCTGATGTTGGGTAGTCTCCTGTAAAGTACCAATCACCGAGATGGTTAGGACAAGCTTTGTGTAAATTATCCACCGTTTGATATACCACTTCCACCTCTGCTTTCATACCTTTCGGCTTCACTATTTCAGTGATTTTCTCTGAAACCTGGTCATACGTGAATGGTTCATATAATTCATTCACATGATTTGCAGGATGCTCTTCAGACTGGCTGGCGAGGCATTTATCAAAGACTACATCTAAAAGATCCTCCTTGTTGTGATCCTTTAACAGTTCAAGCACCGCTCTGAAGGCAAGGAAGTCTTTCATCTTGCTCATATCAATCCCATAGCAATCAGGAAATCGAATTTGTGGCGCAGATGATACAATTACAATCTTTTTGGGCTCAAGGCGGTCTAATAAAGTCAGAATACTTTTCTCTAGAGTCGTACCTCTCACGATGCTGTCATCGATGACTACCAGTGTATCGGTACGTTTGTTAATCACCTCGTATGTGGTATCATACACATGCGAAACAAGCTCATCTCTGCTGCTATCGTCGGTAATGAACGTCCTGAGTTTAGCATCTTTCAAAACCAATTTTTCTACTCGTGGCTGAAAGTTCAGCATTTCTTCTATTGAATCTGCAGAAGGCTTACCTTCAAGAATCACTTCTTTTCTTTTTGCGATCAGGTATTTCTCTACTCCTCGCATCAAGCCTAAAAATGAAGTTTCAGCTGTATTCGGTATGTACGAGAACACGGTGTTTTTTAAATCAAAATTGATCGATTTCAAAACCTGAGGAACCAGTAGTTCACCAAGGGTTCTCCGTTCGTTATATATATCTGGATCGGTACCACGTGAGAAGTAAATTCTTTCGAAGCTGCATGACTTGCGCTCAATAGGTTCAATGAATTGCTTCTGAGCATAACTTCCATCTTTGCCTATGATGAGCGCATGTCCAGGTTTGATTTCTTCAATATCTGTATACTCACAACCAAATGCTGTCTTGATAGCCTGCTTTTCTGATGTTACTACCACTACCTCATCATCTGCATAGTAATAAGCTGGCCTGATACCTGCAGGATCTCGTGCAACAAATGAAGCACCATAGCCAATTATTCCCGCCATAGCATATCCTCCATCAAAATCCCTACATGATCTATGAAGTACTCGCTGCAGATCTATCTCTTCTTCAATTTTGTAGGTAATTTCTTCATTGGAGAGTTGATCATTATACTTATCAAAGATTCGTTGATTCTCTTCATCGAGAAAGTGGCCGATCTTTTCCATCACGGTTACTGTGTCCACTTTATCTTTCGGGAACTGTCCCAGACCTACCAAAATATCGAAAAGCTCCTCAACATTGGTCATATTGAAGTTTCCTGCCATTACAAGGTTGCGACTTCTCCAGTTATTTTGTCTTAAAAAAGGATGGCAATTTTCAATGCTATTCTTTCCGTGAGTGCCATATCTTAAGTGTCCAAGCCACGATTCACCAGTGAATGCATAATTCTCTTTCAGCCACTCAGCGTTCGTCTCATCCCCACTTGGATCGCGCTTTGCCTTTGAATATTTTTTGCTGATCTTCCCGAAGATTTCTTCGATCGGATTCGAATTTATCGTTCTATAGCGAGAGATGTATCTATGTCCAGGTGGTAAATCAACTTTAATACTAGCAACTCCTACTCCATCTTGCCCTCGATTGCTTTGCTTCTTCATGAGCAAGTACATCTTCTTAGCTGCATAAGCAGGCGTACCGTATTTGTCAATATAATATTGGAGGGGCTTTCTAAGGCGGAGGTGGGCTATGCCACATTCGTGTTTGATCGGGTCACTCATGGACGTTGTTAAGCAAATGTTGCATGACTATTACCAGCTTCGGTACAAAGAACAACAATAACAGGCCAATTGTAAAAAGAGTTGCAATAATTTTCGCCCATAAACTGAAATTGATCGACTGATTTTGTTGACCCTTGGCAAGGAAAATATGTTTTGGAATTTGTAAGTAATAAAACAAAGAGCCTACTGTAGCTAATACCGCGATAATCAAATACCATAAAACAGTTATAGAATCAGCAGTAAGGTAATATTCCCATAAGGTTGTAAAAAGGAAAAACTTAGCCATGAAACCTGCAAATGGTGGTAGACCCACAAGAGAGATTAAAATGAATGTGTAGCTCGTACCCATCCATGTGGATTTGCTTGTTGACTTATGATCCGCAAGCGTGTTAACTCCCTTTCTTTCATATTGATCAAGCATGTAGAATACGGCCAGATTCATAAATGCATAAGCTACTGCATACCACCAGAAAGCCTGGACAGCAGTGCCCGTATTAATCAAGGCAAATGGAAGTAAAAATCCAGAGTGTGCAATTGCACCAAAGCTGATCATCCTTCGTGCATGGGTTTGACGGAAAGCACCGAGAGTACCGCTGGTAATTGTCAGCATTCCCAGGATCAAAACTATTTCAAAAATCCAGTGATGAGCATTCAGAGATTCAATGGATAAGACTCTTTGAAGCAAGATCAAACCAGCCAACTTAGGAACAATAGACATAAAAGCAGTTGCATCGGCAGGAGCAGATTGATAGGTTGCCGGAACCCAGAGATGTGAAGGAACGATTGAAATTTTGAAGAATACCCCCATCAACATCATTCCCAATCCCACCTGAGTAATTAGTTCAATAGAATTGATTTCACCCAAACTTGAGATTGTAAACGCTCCGGTAGTTCCATAAATCAGTCCAAGACCAAATAGCATTACGGCAGAACTAATTGCACCAAATAGTAAGTACTTTATACCAGCTTCAAAGCTTTTCTTTTTAAAAGAAAAATTGGTAAGTATATATGCTGAAAATGATACTAGCTCTATGGACAAATAGATGATAAGTAAACTATTAGCTTTCATCATAAACAAGCTTCCTGCTAGCATTGCTAAAATGAAAAAATAGAATTCAGTCGCGTGCTTTTTATCTCTGGGAAAGAGAAGAATCATTAACGCTATTATCAAAAATAGTGATCCGAAATAGATAGAAGGTTTGGATATGAAAATGCTATCCATCAAAAGCAATCCTATCGATTGATTAGAAACATTAAGCCCAATGGCTACAATAATTATAATTGTCATTAAGAGCTTAGTTACTACTCCATTTGATCCGATAAGGCCTATAAGTAGTAAAATGATGGCACCAAGTATCAAAGTAGTTTCTGTCCATACACCTTGCAGGTCATTGAGAATACCATTTAGCTGCTCGGTCAAATTCATGGAGTGGAGTTACTTATCTGCTGAATGAAGAAGTTGATGGATTCATTGCTATAATCCAATACCAGGCGCGGGTAGATGCCTAAGAGAATTACCAAAATCGCAAGCGGAATAAGCATCAGTTTCTCTCTTGTAGTTAAGTCAAACATATTGACCTCCCAGGAAGAATCTCTTACAAAGTACTTACCATAAAACATGCGTTGGATTGTCCATAAGAAATAGGCCGCTGATACCGCAATACCAAGAGTGGCCAGAATCCCAATCCACATTGAGAGCTGTGAACTTCCGAATGCTCCCATCAACACCATCAGTTCGCCAACGAATCCTGAAAGTCCTGGAAGCCCTAACCCTGCGAAAAAGAAGATAGCCATAAAGAAAGTGTACACGGGCATTTTATTTGCTAAACCGCTAAAATTCTCCATCATCCTATTGCCAGTTCTGTCATACACTACACCTGCAATGAGAAACAAGGCCGGAGAAATCAATCCGTGCGAGATCATGTGAAACAAGGCACCTGAAAAACCTATCGCTGTAAGTGAGGCCAATCCAACTAATACAAACCCCATGTGTGAAACAGATGAATATGCAACCATTCGTTTCAAGTCTCTTTGAGCCAATGCATTTAATCCTCCATATAAAATGGATACTACTCCTATTATGGCTACCAATAAGGCATAATCAACCGCAGCGTCTGGAAATATTCCATATGCAATTCGAAGCAATCCATAGGCACCTACTTTTAACAACAATCCGGCAAGAACCACAGAAATAGCTGTTGGAGCTTCTACGTGTGCATCTGGCAGCCAAGTGTGTACAGGTACGGCTGGAAGCTTAATGCCAAAGCCTATTATTAAGAATATAAAAGCTATAGCTCTGGCAGAGTAACCAAAAATGAGTTGCGGAGAGTTCGGATCAAGTACAGAACCTGATGAATAATTACCGTCAAGCATTTGTACCAAGCTGAAGGTATTAGCCCCAACATCAACTACGCTCAGGTACAACCCTATCATTACTACAAGGATGAACAGTGAACCTAACAAAGTATAAAGGAAGAATTTAATAGAAGCATATGATCTTCGATCTCCTCCCCAAATTCCAATGAGGAAAAACATGGGCAGTAGCATGAACTCGAAACACAAATAGAAAAGGAAGAAATCCAAAGCGATGAAGCAACCAATGATGCTCGAGCTAAGAACTAGATACAGAATGAAATAACCTTTTGCTTTCTCTTCGATATTCCAGGATGATATGACTCCTATTAATAGCACAAACGATGAAAGCATCACTAAAGGCAAACTAATGCCATCAATGCCAAGAAAGTAGTCAATACTAATTGAGCCAATAGAACCTAGGGAGATTGTAATCCAATCTGCTTTTTCAACAAACTGAAAAGCGCCCGACCAAGTATCAGCCTTTAATGATTGATCAAAGTTGATCGCAAGGAGTATCGACATGATAAATTGGACTCCTATAGCAGCTAGCGATAGTCTTCTAAATACCTTCCAGCGATCTGCGGGAATGAAAATCATTGCAAAGGCAACGAGCAACGGCAAAAGGAATATGTAGGTTAGGGAGTTTTGCATGCGGTGCTAAAAAAACAGTATCCAACTTAAAATCAAAATGATACCCACTAGCAACCAAGCAAATTGGGTTTGTATATCTCGAGCGCTAAATGAGGCGAGTAGTTTTCCGGTAACTCCTGAAATGTATCCAATCAGGTTAATCGGACCATCTATGATGAATCGATCTACCAAGGCAAATACTTTCGAGATCACTACCCCACCTATACCAGCCAGATGAACCGCGCCATCAACCACTTTACGGTCCATTTGAAAGGTAAGCACTGATAACCTTTCAATTCCAATACCAAACAACTGATATAATGAAGTCAGATGAAAACCATTTAGAAGAATAGGAAATCGATTGTCAGCCATATGAACATAAGACTGACTATATGCTGAGTTTGGCTTAAAAAAGGAAAATCCAAGTACTAAACCAGTTGCAGTCATAAGTAAGGATAAGAATGTGACCATCAATGAGACAATATCTGAAGAAGGTATCGCTTCATTTCCTAAAAAGGAGTCAAACCATGTTACATGGGCGATTGGATTCCAATTGTAAAAGAACCAAAGAGATCCAACTGAAAGAACGATCAGCGGTATCTTTAAAGTAAAAGTTTCCGAGAACTTACTAATTAAGTCTTTCACCCTATTTTCTCCCCAAAAGACCAGCATCACCATTCTGCCAACATATAGTGCAGTCAAGAATACCGTAATCAATGCAATGTCAGGAACTAGATATGCCCAGGTACCAATGTTGCTTGCCCAAATCCATCCTGCAATTATGATTCCTTCCTTTGACATGAAACCGCTAAATAATGGAATTCCGGCTAGCGCCATAGCGCACATTATGAAGGTCAAATATGTCCAGGGAAGTTGCTTTCTAAGTCCACCCATTTTACGCATATCCTGAGTATCTTCTTTTGTGGCTTGATGCATGAAATGGATAATGGCTCCTGCCCCCAGGAATAATCCCGCCTTGAAGAATGCATGTGTAAACAAATGAAACAATGATGCGGTCTGTGCTCCAACACCTATACCCATAACCATGTATCCCAATTGAGAGACTGTGGAATAGGCCAGTATTTTCTTTAGGTCGTGCTGCATCAAAGCACAGACTCCTCCATAAAGTGCTGTAAAGGTTCCAACCAGAGCCACCACCATCAATGCGCTTGGATGTATAAAAGGTGAAACTCGAAACAAGAGATAAACTCCAGCAGCCACCATTGTGGCTGCGTGAATCAGCGCAGAAACTGGCGTTGGCCCCACCATTGCTTTGGTTAGCCAGCCAGAAAAAGGAAGTTGTGCTGATTTACCAAAGGCTCCAATGGCAATTAGAATTGATGGGAGAAACAGCCAGACACTTTTGAATTCAGAGATATTCAAAATATTATTACTCAATAATAAAATACCAGCCAAAAGCGCAACGTCAGCAATTCGATTGACCATGAAAGCCATTCTTGCTGCTGATGGTACTCCTTTCTTGCGATACCAGAAACCGATAAGAAGATAAGAAGCTAGACCAACCAACTCCCAAAAAATAAAGAGTAGAATTAAGTGATCAGCCAACAATAGACCAATCATCGAGAAGGTGAAAAAACCAAGCTTAAGAAAGTAGCGATTTTTTCCATCATCCCCTTTCATGTATTCTAACGAAAAGATGTGGACTAACATCGAAACCAACGCAACAAGTGTTATAAGAACTAGAGCAACACGATCGGCCAGCATATTTAAGGGATAGTTTGGCAGCCAGTGAAAGGATCTTTCGATTGTACCTCCAGAAATACATAAGTAGAGTGAAACAACAAATGAGATTGCCACGCCAGCAACCGAAAGTAAAATGCCTTTATGCCTTAATAAATAGGCTGCCAGACCTCCAACTAACGGTGCAAATAGAACAACAATGATCATCAACATTTCCATCAGTTTCCAACCTTAGTTAGTTCATCCAGATTGGATGCTTTAGTTTTTCTATAAATATTTAGCAGAATAGCTAATGCTATAGAAACCTCACAAACAGTAAGCACTATAGCGAAAATGGCTAAAACCTGACCTCTTAAATTTGGATCATATTGCGAGAATACGGCCAAAACAATGTTGGCTCCATTTAGCATTAATTCAACACCCATCAAAACGAAAATTGAGGCACGCTTTGTCAGAACAACGAAAACACCTGAACTAAAAAGTAAGGCTGCAAAGTAGAGATAATATGGTAATTGCTCCTCACTCATCTCCTGCCGTTTTTGCGAGATATCCTGCGCCTACTAAAGCAACTAGCAATATGAAGGCAACCAACTCAAAAGCAACTGCATGTTCAGTAAGAAAGGAAATGCCAATTTGACGTATCTGATCTTGTTTTTCAACTTCGGAAGTTGAAAAAGTGCTACCTGAAATAAGATAGGCCAACAGACAGAATAGGCCTAAGGAAATGATCGCACCTATAACGGTATTTTCGGATTTCGACAGCACTTTGTCTCCTCTCAGTCTGTTAGTCATCATTACGCCAAAGGCGAGCAAAATAACTACTCCGCCAGCATACAGCATAATTTGTACGACAGCTAAAAGGTCGGACATTAGAATCACATATATTCCTGCTATACCAATTAATGCAAGGCACAATGCGTAAGCTGCATGTACAATATTCTTGGTGAATATGATGATTCCAACTCCAAGCAGAGTTGCTAATAAAAGTGATATTTGTATAAAAATAATCACTATTTTTTCTTTGGAATACGTGGTTTAAATACAGGTTTAGTAGAAGGCTTTTTCGTAACATCTCCTTCTTTTTTGATTGTAGGAAGCTCTGGTTTTGCCTTTATTTTATCTGCCTGATACTCTTCAAACTCTTTCTTCTTTTCAGCAATTTCCTTATTGTTCATTTTACTAAAAGAGAAGTTATGATCCAGAATATCGGTAGTACTAAAATCAAATTCTTTTGTCATGGTAAGGCATTCTGTAGGGCACACAACTGTACACAAGCCACAAAAGCAACATTTAGACATATCGATATCAAATTTGGCAGCATAAATCCTAAGTGGTGTTCCATCAGAAGTTTGACCGAATACTTCAGGTGAACGCACAGGTTCTATGTCGATGCAATCAACTGGACAAATTTTCGCGCATTTATCACATACTATACAGTCATCTATTTCATTATGCAATTGATAACGACCATGGTCAGGAATTGGGATTTCTTCGTGCGGATATTGCACGGTAAACGTTCCGTTTGCTTTCTCGAAATAATTATCCTCTCCAACCCACTCCTTTTTACGGCTCTTTCGAGCTTGAAAAAAATATTGAATGGATAGTAACATCCCTTTCCAGGTGGTCTTCACAGCAGATGATATGTTACCGAAATAGCTCATTGCTTAGCTCATTATCCAAAGTTTCCAAAGTGCACAAACGAATAGCATCACAATAGCTAAAGGTGTTAAGTATTTCCAAGATAAGCTCATGAGCTGATCTACTCTTAATCTGGGTAGTGTCCATCTCACCCACATTTGCACAAAAATCAAAAGCATTGCTTTTGATAGCAACCATACTGCGCCCCAAATAGGTCCTTGACCAAAAATTGCTAGCGGTGAACTCCATCCACCAAAGAATAGAATTGTGCCAAGAATTGATAGCAATAACATCATTCCATATTCGGAAAGCATGAACATGCCCCAGCGAAAACCGGAATACTCCGTGCTATATCCACCTATCAACTCTGATTCAGATTCCGGAAGATCAAACGGGGCACGATTGGATTCAGCAAGAGTTGCAATAAAAAAGATGAAAAAAGGAATAATTAAAACCGGATGGGTAATAATATTCCAGGTAAACATCCCATCCCTACTTTGTATCAGACTCATTTGATTCAGATCTAGGGTGCCTGCTATTATGACGACACATAGCACACTCAATCCTAGTGGTACCTCATACGATACTATCTGAGCTACAGAGCGCATGGCTCCATAAAGACTATATTTATTGTTTGATGCCCAGCCTGCCATTAAAATTCCCAATACATCTAGCGATACAATCGCCAATAAGAAAAATACGCCACTTGATATACCTGATCCCTCCAAATCTGAATTAATGGGCAATACAGAAAACCCGGTGAAAACGGCAGCAAAAACAATCAAGGGTGCAATTAAGAAAGGGATCAAATCTACGGCATTTGCTCTAATATCTTCCTTTTGAAGCATCTTTAGCAAATCAGCTATCGTTTGGAGAATTCCTTTTGGCCCAACCTCCATTGGGCCTAATCTATTTTGAATAAATGCTGCAGTTTTTCGCTCTGCATATACAGCGAAAACTACAAAAATCAACAGAAAGGCCAGGTAGAAGACGAACGAAATCACACTCGAATTTACGCCTCGAAAGCTTTTAAGAAAATGTTCCCATGAAAATTGTCAGGGCCTATCCTGGAAGCCACCCAACATTTATATTGTCCAGACGGAGATAATCTATTGATATAGACTCAAAAACCACATTTTTAAGAATAATGGTGGCCTTATATGGCTCATTATTATTTGCTTTTTCTTGTTCCACTTCGCTGACAATTAGATCCACTACTCCATCCGTAGCCACCTCTTCGAGTAGCTCCTTTGGTTTTTTAGCAATCATAACATCGTTGCAAAGTGTTTCATTGATGGCTCCCTCATATTTCTTTCTCGTCACTTTAATTATCTCAGACTTTCCAATTCCGTAGGATTGTCTTGCCTCCAACTCTATTGAAGAAACATCTACTATTATCGAAACAAACTCTTTGTTGTCTTCAGTTAATTTATAGACAATGAAATTTCCACAGCCGACACTATCACCAGAAAATGGATGCATAGTCTTAGTGCTTTTAGAAACAGAACAACTTGCGATTAAGAAAATCAAGGTGATATAAGAAAGTTTTTTCATGATGTAAAGCTAAGTTAATTCATCCCAAATGGGAATTTGCTCAAGATGAACTTTCTCACCAAAAAATGTTTTCGTTGTACGTTCAAACGAATCAGTGAAATCAGAAACATAAAATTTATCATCCGTGACTTCTGATCTATTGCAAAGCTGATTGTATTCTAAGAAGGACCTTAATGCTTTAGCTACAGTATCCGCTGAATCTATGATTTCGACTGCCTCATTCAAATCATTATAGTAGTCCTTAATTTCTTTCTGAATAATCGGATAATGAGTACATCCTAAAATTAGAGATTTGATGCCAACCAATACAGAATCATTCAGGTATTTACTAATGATATTTTTGCTAATCTCATCTTCATAGATTCCTTCTTCAATCATTGGAACCAGTAAAGGTGTCGCTAATGCCTTAAAGTCAATATTTTGATCTAATTCAGCTATTTTTTTAGCATATACTCCCGCACTAACTGTTTGTTTTGTTCCAATCAATCCAACAATATCATTGTGATGATTTTCTCGAATAAAATCCACCGTAGGATTTATTACGTCAAACACTTTTGCACGTTTGCCAACATATTCTGTAACTAATTCATACGCCGCTGAAGAAGCCGAATTACACGCTATTAAAATAACTTTGCATCTATGCTTTAGCAGCATCTCAGCAATCCTCACAGAATACGCTTGAATGGCCGCAGTGGACTTATCACCATAAGGCAGGTGTGCTGTATCACCAAAATAGATAACTGACTCTTGTGGTAATATTTTTTTTACAGCCTTAGCTACTGTAAGGCCGCCTATTCCACTATCAAAAATCCCTATTGGTTGATTCGACTTCATTTATACAATTAAAAAATCCCGACGATTTACGCCGGGACTGCAAGTAAAGAGTTAAAGTTTAATTGTGCTATTCAAATTTAATCAATTCGTCATTGCAACCAAAAGGTCACTTTGAGTTATAATATGCACATTATTTTTATCGTCTCTTACAAGAAGTGCTTTCGTTTGCTTACCAAGCATCGAAGACATCACATCCAAGGTATCATGTGGAGAAACAAACTGAAAAGCTCCATCCATTACTTCGGATACTGGCTTGTCTTTCATTTCTGGATTTTCAATTAAGCTTCCCAAAATCTTACTATCAGATATGCTTCCTACAAAGTGATCTCCGTTGATTACCGGAGCTTGATCTATCCCTTTTTGGCTCATAAGTTTTATAGCCTCTCCTACTTTCAAATCCTGACCAATTGTCACTAGCTCAGATTGCCCGTTCTTATTTGTAATAATGTCTTTAGCAGTAGCGAACTTTCGCTCCTCCAGAAATCCATGATCCTTCATCCAATCGTCATTATAAACTTTACCGAGATATCTGGTTCCATGATCCGGTAAAATAATAACCATTACATCGTCTTCTTTAAGATTTTCTTTAGCATACTCAAGTGCGCCGTGCACAGCAGATCCGCAAGACCATCCCACAAATAAACCCTCTTCTCTTGCTAGTTTACGCGTCATAATTGCAGCATCCTTATCTGTTACTTTCACAATGTGATCCACCATATCGAAATTGACATTTTTTGGTAGAATATCCTCTCCAATACCTTCGGTCAAATATGGATAAATCTCTTTCTCATCGAAGACACCTGTCTCCTTATACTTCTTAAAAACAGATCCATACGAGTCTAAACCGACAGTTATAACACCCGGGTTCTGCTCTTTGAGATATTTTGATGTTCCACTGATTGTACCTCCTGTACCCATACCAGCTGCATAATGTGTGATTTTTCCATCTGTATCCTTCCAGATTTCTGGTCCGGTAGTTTCATAATGCGCCAAAGTATTTGACTCATTGTCGTATTGGTTGGGATAAAATGAATTTGGAATGTCTTCATTGAGTTTTTTTGCCACAGAATAGTACGATTTTGGATCTTCAGGAGAGACATTTGTAGGGCATACAATTACTTCAGCTCCCATTGCTCTTAAAACATCCATTTTTTCCTTACTCTGCTTGTCTGCCAACGTGAAAATGCACTTATAACCCTTTGCAATGGCTACAAGAGCAAGCCCCATTCCAGTATTTCCAGAAGTACCTTCAATGATAGTTCCCCCAGGCTTTAAAACACCATCCTTTTCAGCGTCCTCGATCATTTTCAAAGCGATTCGATCTTTGATTGAGTTTCCAGGATTGAAATACTCAACTTTGACCAAAATGGTCCCTTTTATTCCTTCATTAACGTTGTTTAGCTTCAGTAAGGGTGTATTACCAATTCCTTCAGTAAGGTTATTTAAATAATTCATTTGTGGGTTATAAGATTGAAGTACAAAGGTAGAAAAAAGCATTTCAACAAGCCAAAAGAAAGTTATGTCGAATAATGGCATCTAACCAATGAATTTAATGGTTAATTAAAATCTTTAGATACTCTTTACTGCGTAATTTCGCATGTTATCCAAAACAAATATGAAAACTAGATTCATCTGTTTACTTGCTTTAATTGCAAGCTTTTATGTTTCTGCTCAAACAACCACCGCTGACGGGTCATGGCAAGTCAATGGAAACTGGGATGCATCCTACCCTGGAAATGGAACTGATGGAGACGGGACGTTAAACCTCGATGGTGAAACGATCGATATAAATGATTACATCACTCTTGGCTCGAATATTAGCGATGTAAATGTGAACGTAGCCAATAGCAATTTTGCCGGTGAGTTCACGGTAAATGATACACTTGTAATTTTCGGTGATGTAGTATTTGAAAATAAGTCCATGGAGCTAACTGTTACCTCCAATGGCGTATTGATCATTTTCGGCGACCTCACGATGAATAACAAAATCTCTGTTGATTCAGACGGTTTGATAGTAGTAACAGGCACTTTTACTATGTCTGGTTCAACAGGAAATAATGATTACTCTGGAGATGGGAATGTTTACGCAGGAAGCTATGGAGGAAATGCTGAATCTGAGATTGACGATAGTGGAGATGGGTCAGGAGATTCATCATTTCTGCTGGATGATTTATCCGATGATGGGTTCGGTCCTATCGAAGAGTATGTTAATGGAGGTGGAGCTACCCCTTTGCCCGTAGACTTGCTCTATTTCAATATAGATGCTACTAATGGTATAAAGCTAACATGGGCAACTGCGTCAGAAATAAATAACGACTTTTTTACAATTGAACGATCTGAAGATGGCATCTACTTTTATGAAGTAGGGAAAGTGGAGGGTAACGGAAATACAAATGAATTAATAGCTTATGAATTTTCAGACAATTTTGCCTTTGCTCCGATTGAATTTTACAGGTTAAAACAAGTCGATTTTGACGGTCAATATGAATATTTTGAAGTAAAGCGAGTGAGTACAGGCCTCATAAAAGAAAAGAGAGAAATTGTAGCATATCCTACAATTGTCAAAAATGGAGCATTAATACTCTCCTCGACCAAACCAATCCTTATTAAAGAAGTAATGTTTTATAGCATATCTGGCGGTACTGCAAAAAGGTTAACTCAGCAAGTCGTGCAACAAGATATGCTTAGTTATCATGTGAACCTTTCAAAACTTAAAAAAGGAATCTATTTAATGAAGGTTCAGTCAACGGAAGGCGATGAGCACACTTCTAGAATTATAGTGGAATAAAAAAGGGCGTCCAAAGGACGCCCCTACCACCAAAATTACTCCGCTTTCAGAGTAACGTCTTCATAATCAAAACCTAATATTATTTAATAGAAGACTTGCAAATATCAATTGGTGGCTCCTCGTGTCCTAGCTTTACAGGTGTACAAGAGGTTGACTTCAACGTCATTCAGGTTTACGAGAGGTCTACTTAGCGATGGGACCGCAAAAAGAGGCTGCCAAGCGTATCATTTCCGTCGGACTATTCTCCACGATTTGTAATTCGAGATCTTGACGCAAATCCTCATCGATACGAGAGAACTTTAAAATTATATCTGAAAAAGACCAAGCAATTTCTAACTGTTGCCTTACTTTTTTTGCTTCTGCATGTCTATTTTGAGCAACCAAACTGTGATATAGACCATTTAATGCAAACCCATTTTTGGGGAAATTTTTAAGGTCTTGCTTGTATACAATCTCAGCATCATTGAACCGATTTTGTCTCATATAAAGCTCACCAAGAAGATGCCTAACTGAAAAGAACCAATCGGGTGGTTCATTATAGCTCATACTATCTTCGATTTCAACAGCTTCTGTGAGCAGTAATTCTGCTTTTTCAAAATCAAGTGTTTTTTGAGCTATTTCAGCCTCCAATACCTTACTGGCTATATTCACTACTGTTTGACCAGAATTGATTCCAAAAATCAAAAATTCATCAAACCCGGCACCATTCTGCACATCATTAAGGTTTTGCAGTTCTTTACTAGCACTTGAAAGCTGATTTAAATTAGCATAGGCCATACCTCTGGCATAGTGCCAAAGAGTTGTTAAATAAGGAAATCTTACATCCGGAGCGCTCAATATTAATATTCTTTCCCATTGAGCAAATTTTACTAATACATTATATGGAATGGTCATAAAATGCTGAGTTGTTTCAAAACCTGGTACTCCAAGTAATGATTGATCGATGGTTTGTACCATTTTAAAAGAAGATTCAATGGCTAGCGCTCCTCTTCCTTCCAACGCAGCGCAAGCAGCCAGGAAGTGGTAATTATGATAATAGTATAATGGGAATGCTCCCTGAGCTACACACTGAGCACTATAGATACTATCAGCTTCAACGGCATCAAGATTAACCAAGGTTCCAAGGTGATAATCTCCTGTGTTTATATATGTATGAGATGGCATATGAACCAAATGGCCAGCACCTGGAATAATCAAACTTCGTAATTCTCCTGCTGACTTCATACCTAACTCAGGCCAGCTAGCCGCCTCTGTGGCATGAATATTCAAATGATTCGCAAGTGGATGTTTTGGATTGATGTTCAAAGCCTGATCAAGTGCTCTCTTGATTTCAGGGGTCCAATCTCTGGCAGGGCCACCTTTGTATTCATACAAATCCCACGGATGCTGTAGCATCAATGCTTCAGCGTATAAAGTTGCAACATCTGCATTTTCCGGATATGCCATGCTTAGATCTTTCATAGAGTTGGCAAATGAAACTAATTGTGGCTCCTCAATATCTGCTGAATATTTAACAGCCGATGCTTCTACTAATCTTCTTTCAAGATCTGCAACGGTGTGCTTAAGCGAGAGAGACTTATTTACAGCCCACATTATTTCTTTTCTGGAAGCTATATCCAATGGCGCATTATAATTTGGTCCCAAAGTGTACGCAAGCCCCCAGTATGCCATTACAAAGTTACTATCCAGACGTATAGCTTCTCTAAATGATCTTGCTGCTTCACCGTGATTAAAGCCATAGGTGAAAATCATTCCTTGATCAAAGAAACGTTTGGCGTCCTCGGATGCGGTTGTTGCATTCATTCGATAGTCACCAATGGTTTCGAATAAAGGAGCCTGAAATGTTGTTTTTTGCTCAGCGCAAGAGGATAGTAGTAAAACTGCGGTTGCAATTCCTAAGCAGACAATCAACCGGTTGAAAAGCGGGATATTAATTGATTTTTCCATGGTATAGTGTGATTTTAAAACCATCACAAAAATGGATATCTAAAAGTCAACACTCTTTATATAACCGTGTACTAAAAGTGACGCTTCCATTCTCACCAGTAGACAAAAGGTCACAAGCAAACGAAAGAAACTAGCTCACAGTATTTAAAAAGTCGTTTATCGACATCTCGCCCGGTAGATTCAGTTTCTTTTTAAGGCGATACCTGGCAGTTTTTACACTCTCTGTTGAAATGCCCATCATCTCGGAAATCTCCTTGATAGAAAAATTCATTTTCACCAGTGCACACAGTTTTAAATCATTACCCGTTAGTGATGATTCACGATCCAAAATTTTATCAAAAAAACCAGTGTGCAAATTTTCGAATCTCATTTTAAAATCTTCCCAATCTCTATCGATTTGTAGATGTCTTTTTATGGTACGCTCCATCCCAATTAAATTTTGCCTTGCATCATCTACTGAGGTCTTTTTCATTTCTGAAACAGAATCCATTAGTTCTTCAAAAAGTCGATTTTTTTGAACAAAATTTACTGTGTACGATACCAATTCTCTGTTTTTAAATTCCAGTTCTTGCTTTGCTTCGTCTGCTTCTTTCTTAGCCAATTGTTCATTTCGCTGAGCGGCCAGCTGTCTGTTTCGAATAATAAGTGCTGCAAAAACAATCACAGTAACCATAAGAATGATAAGAACAAAAATTCGTGTGTTCTGGATTTCAGACTTTTGCTCTAAGATTACAATCTCATTTTCTTTTGCTATCAATTGTCTTTTTTGTTCGGCTGTTGCTAACTCTGCTTCAAGCCTGGAAATATTATTTAAAGTTTGTTCGTTGAAAATGCTATCCTTCTGCTGAACGTACCTATCGTAATAAATTATCGCTCTTTCAAGATTCCCTTTTTCTCTGGCAATTTGCTGCAGTCTATCATATATCTCTTTTAATAGCTTATGTGATTGGACTTTTCTGGCGGCGACAAGAGCTTTATTTAGAAAATCTTCAGCTTTGTTAATCCTATTGGTAAGTATTGCTACATCAGCCAGATAGAGATAGTTACGTGTGACACCATCAATGTCTTGAATTTTTTCACTCACCTCTAGCGAATGATTCAGATATAAAGCTGCACTATCATACTCTTCCGTTTTTGTTTTTAGAAGTCCGTATCTATTCAGTATTTCTGACATCCCATACATAAATTGATCGCTACCATGGATGTATTCAGCACGTTGCAAAAAGTCATATGCTGCATTAAAATTTTCTTGACGAATGAATATAGTAGCCACTTTTACATATGTAGTTGCAGATCGGTTGGTTGCTCCAACCTTTTCAAAAAGTTTGAGTGCATCAAAATAGTACTCAAGTGCCAATTCATCATCTGTACGATCTGAATAGATCAATCCAATATTCATCAAACAGTTAGCCTCACCTAGCGTATCACTCATGTTACGGTACAGCGATAATCCATCCAATAGGTATTCGAGCCCACGATCATAACTACCTCGTGCCCAATGTGCTACACCTATTACCCTATTAGAAAATGCCAGACCGTTTGAATCGTTTAAAATTTCTGCAAGTGCTTTGGCTTGCTGACCATATATAATCGATTGCACTGGATTGATGATCCAATATTCATAGCCTAGACTGTTAAGTAGTTGAACCTTTACGACATCTTCGGAGGTATGATTAAATAGCTCGTACTTTAAACTATCAATCCTAGGATTCGCTAGCATATAAAGCGATAGAACAGTTAGTAACGATGCAGATATCAGCCTCATAATTAGGTATTGGTGACAAACTAATTTCGTAAAAACGCATCAAAACCCAGTTGTGTTTCCCATTTCTCGTATCTTAGACGGGTATAAGATTTTAACCCATGAAAAAAATTTTTATAGTCATTTTCATCCTGTTTTCATCTTTTATTAATGCGCAAAATCCGTATACACCGAAAGTTCTTTCTATGCAAGAACGAGCAGAGGTGATCGATCAATGGTTGAAAGAGCGAGTAGAGACAGTACTTCCACCAATCATGCGCCGTTCTGGAATTGACATGTGGGTAATCATTGCCCGTGAGTACAATGAAGATCCAGTGATAAAAACATTACTTCCTGCTACATGGCAATCCGCCAGGAGGACGACCATGCTTATCGCTTATGATCCAGGCGAAGGCAAGCCTCTAGAAACATTTGGAATGTCCAGATACAATACTGGTGAATTATTTAAGACTATATGGAACAAGGAAGAGCAGCCAGACCAATGGAAAGCTTTGGCAGAAATGATTGTAGCTAAAAATCCCAAAAAAATTGGAATTAACAAATCTGAAACTTTTGCATTAGCTGACGGAATTTCATCTACTCACTATGATCAGCTAATGAGGGTACTTCCCAAAAACTATCAGTCTCGGGTTGTAGGAGCTGAAAATGTTTCCATTGGCTGGTTAGAGACACGGACAGAAAGTGAGATGATTGTTTATCAAAACATTGTCCGAATAGCGCATCAAATCATTGCTGAGGGTTTTTCTGAAAAAGTAATTCAACCCGGAATCACAACCACCAATGATATCGTTTGGTGGTATCGTGATAGAATAAGGAAATTAGGATTTACGGCATGGTTTCATCCCTCGGTTTCTATCCAACGAAAGGATCCCGAGTCGTTTGACCACCTGCGATCATTTTCAGAAAGACCTGAACAACAAGTGATCTACCCTGGTGACCTTTTACATGTGGATTTTGGAATTACCTACTTAAGATTAAATACGGATACTCAGCAGCACGCGTATGTGCTAAAGTCTGATGAAAGGGAGGTACCAAATTTTCTGATAGAGGCATTTAAGAAAGGTAATCGAGTGCAGGATATCCTCACATCTAATTTCAAGGTCGGGAGAAGTGGAAATGAGATATTGAAAGCTACACTAGATCAGTGTAAAACTGAAGGTCTGAAAGGTGTAATCTATACTCATCCAATCGGATTTCATGGGCATGCAGCAGGCCCAACAATCGGACTTTGGGATCAACAAGGAGGCGTTCCTGGAAAAGGTGACTATCCGCTTTATCCAAATACCGCCCATTCCATTGAATTAAATGCAGGAGTTTATCTCAAAGAATGGGACAAAGAAATTCGAATCATGCTCGAGGAAGATGCATTTTTCGATGGCCAGAATGTCAAATATATTGATGGTAGGCAAACCGAGATAATGACAATTCCACGTTCACTCTTCCCTAATGAATAGATGAATTTTCACCTACATCAGCCATCAGGTTTTCTTGCCCAATTTATTGAGTCAATAGTCTATTTTGACAAATACTCTCCCACTCACGATGTGGAACAGATGCTGCCAGATGGCTATCAGGACTTAGTCATCGACTTAACAGATCAGCCGAAATACATATTCGATAATCATTCGTTGCTAGTGAAACAGAAATGCTCTGAGGCATGGTTGTCAGGAACACGTACTAGCTTAATTACGATTGATGCCGGAGGTACAGATTCTTCAATGATGGTGGTACGCTTCAAGCACGGCGCAGCTTTTCACTTCACCCAATTTCCAATAACAGAAGTGAAAGATCAAGTACTTGATTCAGACCTGATATTCGGTGATAAAATCAAAATACTACGCTCGGATATCAAGACTGCTTCTCTAGTTTCAGACAAAATTGACACGGTTGAGCGATTTCTTGAACAGCAACTCCTCCCTGAAGAAATACCATCAGCTGTCACCTTTGCTGTGGAGGCTATAAAATCAAATCCTTCTACTCAAACCATTGAGTGGGTGGCCAGCAAGACCGGCTACAGTCAGAAGCACTTTATCAATTTATTTAAGAAACACCTTGGAATTACACCAAAGGGGTTTCAAAAAATACAGAGATTTCAAAAGGTAGTATTGGAAATAGATTCCACTTGTCAAATCAATTGGACTCAATTATCACTTGATTGTGGCTATTATGACCAAGCGCATTTTATCAATGAGTTTAAAGCCTTTTCGGGTTACAGTCCCAAGCAGTATTTGACAGTAAAAGGGCCTTTAATCAACTACATTCCGGTTAGGTAAATTTTTTCCAATATTTCTTTTAAGAAGGCCAATACATTTGAAAGAAAAAATTATGGAAGAAATATATATTAATCATTGGGCTGTTATTGCAGCCGCTGTTTCTAATTTAATTGTAGGTGCTATCTGGTACTCACCTGTCTTATTTTACAAAGGCTGGAAAGAAGCTAACAACAAGACCGATGACGACTTTAAGAATGTTAATGTTGGGAAACTGTATGGGATATCTACACTGCTCTCATTAGCCATTTGTTACAATATGGCTTTTTTTCTTGGTGACGTTGATACAGATTGGGTTTGGGGTACGACAGCAGGTTTTCTGGCTGGCTTTGGATGGGCAGCATTAATATTCATCATAATTGCCATGTATGAGCAAAAGCCCATTAAATATATGCTTATTAATGGAGGGTATATCACTCTCTATTTTACATTAATAGGCTTTATCTTAGGTATTTGGAGATGACACTATGAAACACCTTACCTATATACTAATAACTACTGGTTTACTCTTTGCTTGTGCTACGGAAGTTAAAGATGACAATGCAAAATCAAAGATCTATCGTGCAGCATATAATGTTCTCACCGATCAGGAGAATGACAATTACGAAGTATTTTCTGCAAACTTGGATGGAACTGACGTAATTAACATTACAAATCTTGATGGAGTTGAATGGACTTACCGCTCAATGAATGATAAGGTTCTTTACATATCAGATCGTGACACGTGCTACAGATGCTATTTCCTCTACGAGACAGATGCATTAGGCCAAGAACATAGGCGAATTGGGGGGCCTCAGCTCAAAGATAGTTGGATGGATTTTCGAAAAGGTGGAGATGAAATAATAGTGAATCCGAAGGTAGAAAATGATAGTGCTTTTTACATCATTAATCGCAATGGTGAGCTCATCCAAAAAGTATATACAGGTATGGCTTATTTCAGTGATCCTTCTTTTTCACCTGATGGATCGAAGATTGTATTCCGTGGATCTAACAAGCGCTTCAAGGCGAATATTGGTTATCAAGATGAACTATACATTATTGGAGTAGACGGTCATAATTTACGGCAGTTGACAAATTACCCAGAGAGTGACACCACAGCAAAATGGTGGCAATATCATGCGGGACCTCCATACTGGGAGCCTACAAGAGATCTTATTACTTTTCATTCCGTTCAACAAGGAGGCTCTTTCTTGTTTCAAATCAATCCTGACGGTTCTCAGTTAAAAAAACTAACACCAGATTCTTTAAAAGTTGGATGGCACAACTGGTCGTCGGATGGAAGTTTGATAACCTTTGACGTAAATACTACAGGATCGGATGGTAAAATGAATTTTGATATTTTCGTCATGAACTATAACACCGGCGAAATTACCCAAGTAACAAATGAAACTCTTTTTGCTCAATCAGCAGTTTTAGTAGAAATGAAAAACCCCGATTAAATCGGGGTTAATTCTTTTGTGTCACATGATTGTCAAAATCACACCCATCAATGTCAAGAGTACCACAAAGTAAAATGCATTGATAAACCATAGTTTAAGTGAAGCCCGTGAAAATAGTGCGTTTACGCCCATTGCAGCTGCTATAAAGAACAGCCCAATATGCAATCCGTAAGCTGCACCCTGTCCTACTGACGGATCTGTGTTGCCATGACCAAGAAAGAAAGCTAGTTGAAGTGCGATGATAAACTCAAGAATGAAAGCAGTTCCATAAACCTTTGCCATATTGGCCTCTTTAAGATCATCTTCCGTAAATCCCATTTCAGCCATCCAAGCCTTGCCAAAAATGGGGCCATACCAAAGACCTCCAACGATGAATGCTGATACCGTAGCTACCAAAACAGCTAACCAATTAATTGATGAAAAATCCATAAGTGTTGTAGTTAAGTTAGTTTTTGAAGAAAACAAGATAAAAATTTTCATCCATTAATTTGCAATTACTTCTCCATCTCCAAGGTCTGATATTACCTTTCATTGACATTTGGCTAATGTTGTTAATTTTATCACTTATAAAGCAGGAAAAGAAACCACCATCACTGTTGTGAAAAAGTCATTCTTCAAAGCCAACAACTTTATACTTATTATTGAGGTGATTTTGTTTGTAAGTTTTTTAGCATTCGTTGTGCTCAACAAGTTTTTTCATTTTGTCGGCTGATTTAGCCTCTCGTCAAAATTTATTCTTCTTCAAATCAAATAGATTTGCCACATGGCAGAAGCGAAGGCAGATTACCTTGATCAACTCAATCCCCCACAAAAAGAAGGTGTAGTAAATGTAGAAGGACCATGCATGATCATTGCTGGAGCAGGGTCTGGTAAGACACGTGTTCTCACTTACAGAATTGCCCATTTAATCAAGGCACATAATGTTGACCCTTTCAATATTATGGCGTTAACCTTTACCAACAAGGCAGCGCGAGAAATGCAGAAACGGATAGAAGAGTTGGTTGGTAGTGAAGCTAAAAATCTGTGGATGGGGACTTTCCATTCTGTTTTTGCGAGAATACTGCGAGCTGAAGCGGGTAAGATTGGTTATCCGAGCAATTTCACGATTTACGATACAGATGATTCAAAGTCGCTTATAAAACTCATCGTCAAAGAATTCAACCTGGATGACAAAGTATACAAACCTAACATTGTATACAATCGGATTTCTAGTGCAAAGAATAGGCTCGTCTCCTGGCATGAATACCAAAACAACCCGATCTATCAAGAAGATGACGCGCAGAATATGCGACCTGAAATGGGACGTATCTACAGAGCCTATTCCGAGCGATGCTTTGCAGCAGATGCCATGGATTTCGATGATCTGCTGTTTAACACCAACATTCTATTTCAGAATCACAATGATGTACTGAATAAGTACCAGCAGCGGTTCCATTATGTGATGATTGATGAGTTTCAGGATACAAACATCTCGCAGTACCTGATTGCAAAAAGGCTAGCAGCAGTCCGTCAAAATATTTGCGTGGTAGGTGATGACGCCCAAAGCATCTACGCCTTTCGTGGGGCGGACATTCAAAATATTCTAAACTTTGAACGAGACTACCCAGACATAAAAACCATAAGATTGGAGCAAAACTATCGATCGACTCAAACGATAGTGAACGCAGCAAACTCCGTCATCAATAAAAACACAGCTCAACTGAAAAAAAGTGTCTGGACTGCCAATCAGGAGGGTGATTTAATTGAGTTGATTAAATCTACCTCAGACAATGAAGAAGGAAAGTTGGTGGCTTCTGCCATCTTCGAAACCAAGATGCATAATCATTCTTCTGAGAAAGAGTTTGCAGTATTATACAGAACCAACAGTCAATCAAGAGCCATTGAGGAGGCACTTAGAAGGAACAACATCAAGTATCGAATCGTGGGTGGACTTTCATTTTACCAACGAAAAGAAATCAAAGACCTTCTCGCCTATTTCCGATATACAGTAAACCCAAATGATGAAACTGCTATGCGTAGAATCATCAATTTGCCAAAGCGAGGTATTGGACCGGGTACTATTGACAAGATGGTAGTTGCTTCAAATGAAGAAGATAAAACACTGTGGGAGATTATGGAAAAAGCCAGCTCCTATGTAGGTGGCAAAGGAGGAATTCAAGTTGAAAATTTTTCTACACTCATTAAATCATTCCGATTAACCAATGAGAAGAAAGATGCATATGATACAGCCTCTCAAATAGCTAAAACTTCTGGGCTATTGAAAGAGCTCTATGAAGACAAGACCATTGAAGGGATGAACCGCTATGAGAATACGCAAGAGCTTCTTAATGCGATAAAGGAGTTTACCGATGATGCTGACCGTGAAGATAAAAGTCTCGGCGCTTTTCTTCAGGATGTAGCACTTCTCACGGATGAAGATCGAAATCAGAAGTCTGATGACGCGGTAACTTTGATGACCATTCACATGGCCAAAGGTCTGGAGTTTCCTTATGTCTTTATCGTTGGCCTGGAAGAAGAGCTCTTTCCATCGCAAATGATGCTGAGTAGTCGTGCTGACCTTGAGGAAGAAAGAAGATTGTTCTATGTGGCAATAACTAGAGCAGAAAAGAAATTGTATTTGAGCTACGCGCTCAACAGGTATAGGTATGGTAGGCTTAAAAACTGTGAGCCAAGTAGATTTTTAGAGGAAGTAGATCCTCAGTTTATAAAAGTAAATCGTAAGTTTTCATCCAATGATCCAGTCTCCCCTGGCATCAACTATGTGACTAAAAACTTTGTGAACAACATAAAGAAAGAAAATACTACGAAACGATTTGCTACAAAGGTCAATCACAAGCCAAGTGCTGATTTTGAACCCAGTGATACATCCAATTTAGCTGAAGGAATGAAAGTGGAACACCCTAAGTTTGGTTTCGGTGTGGTAACCAACATCGATGAGCAAGGCGCCAATAAAAAAGCAAAGGTAGATTTCGAAAAGGCAGGGGAGAAAACTCTCTTACTAAGCTTTGCCAAGTTGCGCATTCTTTAATCTATTCTTTATAAGAACTACTGCAACTAAAACCAGAAATAGCAATACAACGACTCCAGAAATCAATGCTAGGTTATTGCTAGGAGCCTTGTTTACTGAGATTATTCCTTGACCAGTAAATTTCAAATTTGCAGAAAAATCATTATCTGTGCTGAGGAAGAATTTGGAGAATTTATCTCCTCCTCGATAAATTCTAAACAAGTTGGTTTGGTTATAAATGTGCTCAAACATGGGTAAGTACACACTCATGTTTTGAGGATGTCCCGAGATTTCAGGCAGGATGTATTTCACATCCGTTTGATGACTTCCAAGCAAAATGCCCCCGCTCACGAATTTGATTTTCTTTCCATCTACTCTCAAATGGATGTTCTCTGTCAAGTACTTCAGAAAAGACTTTTTGTAGTCATCCTTATTCATTTTTGAAAGTACTTCTTTGTCATGCATCTTGAGCATTTGAGCATCAACGGCAGCCTGGGCAAAGTTCATCTCGATAAACCAGCCAGCTCCTGTATCTCTTAATGTATACGTAGCAATCTTAGCATTGTGAGCCATGGTTTGAAATGCTATAGCTCCAGATAAAACAACTACCAGAAATAACCTAGTCATTTTTTACATTGGTTTGTCAAACGAATCAATAGACTGCTTACCCAAGATACATGGAGGCACATTGGTAATATCGGTAGACGCATGGTAATGATAGATTCCATCTGGGTAGTCCGCTGTAACGGCTGTGTGACCGTTGCATCCATCTAGACCTGTTGGTGTTACATCGCCATCATCATTTCCGGAATATATTGGATAGCCATCTCTGGCATAACCGACCAACGCTGTTGAGCTCTGAGTCTTATTTGAGCATTGGATGCCATTATCAGTATCTAACAACCCATTTGCGTCGAGTGTCGCATCCATATGAGCAGCCAAAAAGTGCCAATGATAATATCCTGCTGGATCATGATGCCCACCACAGCGATCTAATGATGGAATTTTTCCACTATTTCCAACCACGGATGGAGGTGCTCCATTTATAGGCACTCCATCTAACGCTAAACCAACATATTCAACACTTTCTATATTGTCTGGGCTTCCTATCAATGTGGGGATAACTGGAATTTGGAATGTCAAAGTGAGACCATCGTCTGGTGTTGGTTCCAGACATGCAGCGGTAGATCCTCCACCACCCATATTGGCTATACCTCCGCCAGGAACCACTGTTTCAATATTGATGTCGAAGCTTCCATCCATGTTGGCTACATCAGCTATAATATCGTATCCATCCATTTCCATTGCTTCAAAAAGTGCTGCTTTCATAACTTGGAATCCGGGATTTGTATCTCCATCGTAGTTTCCAAACCCTCCAACATCAAAAGTTGTCTCAGGACAAAATGGTCCATCATCATTTACAGGATTACTGTTAAAAGTGATTTCATAGCATTTACCAGAACCTCCCTCTGAATAACTGCAATCAACTAAGCTGTGAGTTACGTATCCAGGCATGCTTGTATATTGAGTTATATCTACCACATATGATGTGAAGTCAAATGCTGCTTCAGCGGTGCCGCCGTTACCATCATCTGCGATTACTTTACCTCCGAAGCTGACTCCAGAAGCAAGGCTTGTGAGCGAGTAAGTAGTGCCTGTTTCTCCTGTGGAAATTTCCTCAGAATTTAATTCAATTGTGTATGTAACATCATCACCATCTGCATCAACAGATGCAGTCCAGGAAATATTCGCTGCGTTGTGTGATATTGTTTCAACAGTAACCGTAAAAGATTCTGGATTCTGATTTTCCCCTACTGTCGTTGTTGTGAATGAAAAATTGGCAGTCGCTGTTCCTCCATTTCCATCTTTGGCCACTACACTCCCACTATAATCTGTGCTTGAATCTAAGTCAGTGAAGTCATACATGCGTATGCTCTGACCTTCGGAAACCAGGCTTGTACCAAGTTGTACATCATAGGTGATTTCATCACCATCTCCATCATTTGAAGCTGTCCAGCTTATTGTGGCTGATGTACTTCCTGTGGAATTTACTGTAACTGTAAACGATTCAGGATTTGAATTGGATGCTCCTGCTTCATCATCTCCTCCACAGGAAATACATAAAAGCATAGCGGTAACCAGCAATGTGGAAGGAATATTTTTCGTAATCATCATCTAATTAATTTCTATTTAGATGACAGAAGGGTCAACAGACTTGCGGCTTGCATTTAATTCATCCTCCAGCAAGCTGAAGCAATTTTTCATATTCTTTAATTCGGTCTGCGTCACCCAATCGTTTAGCTATTGTAAGCAAATCTTCGATGATTTCCTTGGAGAACGGATCGTCATATCGCGCCACTTCATAATATTCAAGGGATTTCTCATAATATTTCCTGGCTTTTTGCAACTCTATTAAATCTGAGGAATTATCGAATATTAAATCACCGGCCTGCTTATTGGTTTGGCCTAAATACAACACAGGCATAGATGATACCTCAAGATCTTTAGCCATCTCTAAATAGTTGATCCTGGCATCTAGCAATGTTAATTTGGAATTCAACTCATCCTCTTTCTTTTCAAGTTTTAAATAGAGATCTGCCTCCTTGGCTATTAGCGAATAAAGTATGTCATAGGCTTCTTCAATATGTGGCTTCCAACTTTTATCTAAGTAAGTGACTTTAGTCAAGTCTTGATAACTTAATTGTAATGGATCTTCTTCAGCAAATTTACCAGACGACTTTTGAGCTTTTTTAAGCCAGATCATCCCGCGGTAATAGTATAGTTTGGCTTTGGAAGATTCAGTTATCATACTTACTATTTCTTCCGCGTTTTTAAAATCAATCATAGCTTCATCATACTCTCCTACAGCAAAGTGTCTAATGCCTAAATCGACGTAACTTTGAGTAAATACTAATGACGAGTATAGAAGAAAAAATACAACTAGCAGTTGCTTCATAAAAAGTTAACAAGCGGTGTAATGTAAATACTTTGAAAACCCATCGAGTAACCAAAAACATCCCAACTATTGTAAATGTCTAAAAATGATCCAATCATACTACCTGAAAAATACTATTTAGACTACTTCAATTACGTATTAGAATTTGTAGAACGCCAATATGACCATATTTTGGATCAGCCAGAGCATTTGTTTTATCAATCTTTTCGCAGTCTTTCTGAACAGGCGCAGTGCCTTTATTTACGATTCTCTAATCGTAGAGGAGATTTCTTTCGAATCAGCAAAATAGCTTATGCTGAAATACCAAACCTTCATGATGCAAAAGATGAATTGATCCATCAAGGGTTTATTCAAATCAATGAAAGCAATGATCTATTACAGTTTCGACTTTTTACAAAATCAGAATTGACATCATGTTATGAGTTTCTTCTTGCCTCACAAAAAAAAGAAGACATCATGAACGAGCTTACAGAAGTGGATATTCCTATTATACATGAAAAGGAAGAAATTGCCCAAGTTTTAAAAAATGAGGAGGTAGAATTCATTAAGCTTCTTTTTTTTGGTCATAGAGGTGGTCGCATGACGGACTTTGTAATTAGAGATGTTGGCAATGTGAAAATTGAAAAGCTTGATGAATCCAACTTCAGCCCCTGGTTTCAATCCAGAGAGGAGGCTCTTTCGGTGATGCATTTATCTCAGCTTAAGCGCATGATCTATGAAATACAGGAAGCTAATCTTCCGCTGGAAGATTACATCGAAAAAATGCCGTGGGAAATTTGGCTTTCATATCCACGCTCTGCTAAATCTGCTGAAAAGCTTTTGCTCAAAATCGCCTATTATTTTGAGCAAGTTCAACTTCCAGATCAAGCGCTGAGTTATTATTCATATACTGATCGTCATCCCGCCAGGGAACGAAAAGTAAGATTATTAGATAAGCAAGATCGTAAACAAGAAGCTGTAGAACTAGCGAAAAGAATGTTGGAAGAAGCAGCAAATGCATCTGAGCTTACGTTCGCTACTGATTTTTTGAACCGAAAGGGTGTTCGAATTGATCGCAGCATGACGCAGCGCCTGAAAAATGCACCTTCGATCTCAATAACAACACCTACCGGTCGTGTAGAAAATGCAGTGCTTGAATACTTTGAAAATGAAGGATGGGATGGAATACACGCTGAGAACTTCTTGTGGAGAGGCTTATTTGGTCTTGTATTTTGGTACGTCATTTTTGATACAAACCACGGCTCATTCCATCACCCGCTTCAGCGGCAACCTTCAGATTTGAATGATGCAGCCTTTTTTGAGTCCAGACAATTGCTACTTGAGGAACAGCTCAAAAAGTTAAGAACCAGGAAACAAATGTCAGCATGGATTTCTAGCATACATGATGAGAAATATGGCGTAGCCAATCGGTTTGTCGTGTGGCATGAAGCGCTACTTCCTGCCCTGAAAGTAATGATAGAAAAGGTACCTCTAAAGGGGCTCAAGTCAGTATTAATTGAAATGTCCAAAAACATGAAAGAAAATAGTGCCGGGTTCCCGGATCTTTTTATATGGTCTAAAATGGATTACCACTTTTATGAAGTAAAATCACCTAATGATCATCTTTCTGCGCAGCAGCTGTTTTGGCTTGATTTTCTAGCATCTGTTAAAATCAAGTCGGAAGTATTACGCGTCAACTATACTGATTAGTTAAATTCAAAACCAAAATCAAATTTCAGTGCATAGTCTTTGGGAAAAACAATCATTTCTTACTCCAGATGTTTTAGTAATTGGTGCTGGCATCACGGGTCTATCAGCAGCGGCAACACTTAAGGAGCAATCTCCAGACCTGAAAGTATCTGTGCTCGAGCGAGGCGTACTTCCATCGGGTGCAAGTACAAAAAATGCAGGTTTTGCTTGTTTTGGGAGTGTTTCTGAATTGATGAATGATGTAGCTACGCTAGGTGAAGATGGCATGATCAAATTGGTAGAGAAGAGATGGGATGGTTTGCAAAAGACATGTCAGCGATTGGGCCGGCAAATGATTGATATCCAGGTAAAAAGCGGATATGAATTAATTTTTGGAGAAACGGAGGTAGATAGTCATATTGAAAAAATAAACCAGCTAATTAATCCTTTCTTCCAAACTGATGTCTTCAAACTATCAGATTCGAAGATCGATACCTTTGGGTTTAATAACACAAGTCACTTAATTGAAAACCACCTGGAAGGCCAGTTGGATACTGGAAAGCTTATAGCCACTCTTTGGAAATACTGTGCTGAAATAGGTGTTCAGGTTCATACAGGTTGCGAAGTACTAGACATCATTGAAGAAGAAGATGGAGTCATCGCCCAATGCAAAGACGTGAAATTCAAAGCCCCTAAAATGGCTGTATGTACGAATGCTTTCACGAAATCTCTGCTACCTCTAGATTTAGATCTTGCACCTGGAAGAGGAATAGTTATGAGCATCCACACCGAAAAACCAATAATGTTTGAAGGAACATTTCACTATCAGGAAGGCTACTATTACTTCAGAGATTATTATGGTATGCTCCTATACGGTGGAGCCAGAAATCTCGCTATGGATGAAGAGACTACCACTGAGTTTGGTGTCAATACACGCATTAAAGAAAAGTTGATAGCTGACCTAGAGACTATTATCCTTCCCGGTCAGCCATATGAAATAAAAATGGAATGGTCGGGCATTATGGCATTTGGGCAGACTAAAGCCCCAATCATTGAAAAAGTATCTGAAAGAGTAGCTATAGGTGTCCGTTTGGGCGGTATGGGAGTGGCTATCGGCAGTTTGGTCGGCGAAGAAGTCGCTGAAATGCTACTAAATTAGAAAACCCTAATCTCAAATTTTACAGTCATTATCTACACATCTTATAGGTTGGACGAACAAAATTGGAAGTGGTTTTTTAAATACCGTACTTCATATTGCAATCAAACGACACCTTTCCATGGCTTTACTTAAAATTTCAAAGGAACAAAAAGACTTCATCAACTTAAGTTTTGTGATATGCACGACGGGATTAGTCTTATCGCTATTAGTAGTTAAAATCCTCTTCGGCTAATTTCAAAAGAGTTTACTACCGTCAAACATTCTGCTTTCAGAAACGGCTACTCATTGAGTAGCCTTTTTTTATTTCCAATTATGGGATAGCAGGAACTAACTTTACCTCATGGAAATATTCACCAATTTCGTTGATAATCTTGAGGCAAACTACTTAGTACAGGCTGCTCTTAGTGGTGTCATCATCATTCTATTTATAGCTTCTAGATGGGTTATTCAAAAAAGTATCAATCGCCTTGGAAACAAGTTTTCATACGACTTAAACCGCACCGCGGCTACTAAGCGTATCCTTACATTCTCTTTATATGTTTTTGTCTTTCTTTTACTGGTCATCATTTGGGGTGGAGATCTAAACAATATTTGGGTCTCTCTTGGAAGTATATTGGGAGTTATTGCCATCGGCTTTTTTGCCATCTGGAGTATTCTGAGCAACATTGTTGCCGGCATAATTATTTACACAATCAATCCATTTAAGATCACAGATACGCTTGTGTTGGTAGAAAAAGATGTAACAGGCAAGGTGATAGATATAGGACTTATCTATACAAAACTTCAAGATAAGGACGGCATCATTACCGTCCCTAACAATGTATTCTTTCAGCAATTAGTTAAAGTTAAAAGCAAAAAGTAGCTACTCTGTCCGAAGCGATTCGACAGGGTTTACTCGTGCTGCTCTAATGGTGTGATAACTGATCACCATTGTGGCCACAATAATAGAAGCCAGGCCACTTACTACAAATAGTCCTACGCCAATTTCTGTTCGATAGGCAAAATTCTCAAGCCAGCTATTCATCATCCACAATGTAATTGGCACAGAGAGTGTAATAGCTATTAGTATTTGAATAGAGAAATCTTTTGCTAAAAGTCTGAAAATAGAGATCGGAGAAGCGCCCATTACTTTTCGAATGCCTATTTCTTTTATTTTACTATTCACTACCAAAAGCGAAAGACCCAATAGACCCAATGCCGCAATCAGAATTGAAAGGAAAGTGGCAATTGCAATTAGCTTATTCATACGTATCTCGCTTTCGTATTGAGACTTGATTTGCTCATCTAAAAAATTAAAATTCCAACTCTCGTTCGGAAACAAACTCTCCCATTCCTTCTTCAGTATCTCCGTGGCCTCCAAGAGGTTTGATCCACTATAAGTAAATACCAGTTTCGGTGTAATAGTATCAACAAAGTCCGCATCTGACACACCTGTTGCAATGGGAATTATGTTTTGAACGATGACTAGAGGTTCTACTTCAGAATGTAGCGAGGTGAAATGAAAATCTTCTGTGACTCCAATAATTTGATGATCACCGAATTCACTACCTGGTAATTTTCCACCTATCGGATTCTCCAAATTAAAATGCTTAACAGCCGTTTCATTTAAGATGATGGATTGTCGTTGGTCTAATCCATTTTCTGCTTCAAAGGCCCTACCTTCTATTATATTAATCCCAAAGGCTTCAATATAATTTGCATCCACTGCAAGCATTCTAAACCATCTAAATATTCCATTGTCATCTGTATACGCAAGGTTGGCCCAGCCACTCGTTCCAAATACATGAGTTCCCATAGCGACATTGGATATTTCAGGATATTTTTCTAATCGCGCTTTCAATAACTCGCCATTCTCCATGCCTGTAGATATAATCTCTGAAAGTCTTTGCGCAGATGGATCTGCTTGCAGATTTGTTGAAACAACCGCTTTATAGTTGAACCCAAGATCTTTATCCTGAAGGTATTGAAGCTGCTTTCTCATTATCAAAGTTGTTGTAATAAGGAATACAGTTATTAAAAACTGGAGGACAACCATTCCTTTACGGGTGGTTAAATTTCCAGTCGATTGATTGCCACCTCTTAAAATATTGATCGTTTTAAAACCCGATAGTATAAGCGCAGGATACGAACCAGCAATTGTTCCAATCAATACTGCCATCAAGAAATATATGATTAGGTGCCACCACTCGAATTGGAGGAAAATTTCTGTCCCGGTGAGTGCGTTGAATACAGGTATCAATAAATATGAAATTATTGCTCCTATGAGCATCGCCACCATACAAAGCAAGATACTTTCGCTGAGGTATTGGTAAATAAGCCCCGCTTTACGCGCTCCCAATACTTTTCGCATCCCGACTTCTTTCGATCTATTCAGCGACTGGCCCGTGGAAAGTGTTGTATAATTAATACAAGCGATTATTAGTACAAGCAATGCAATCCCACCCAAAATATATACATATTGGGGGTTGGCTACTGGTGCATATCCTAAAGGAATGTCAGGATCCAGGTGGATATCAGTAAGTGCTTGTAAGCCAATATTGTATTGATCTCTTTGCATAGGACCATCACCGTAGCCCACATCTCCCATAAGTTCCAAAACCACATCCTGCATCTTGCCATTCACAGCATCCACATGTGCATTTTCCTTTAGCAAAACATAGGTTTCTGCAACAACATTGAACCATGCCCTGAAGGCTCTTTCGCCAAACAGATCACGACTATTCTCTGTTGAGAAAGCAATATCAAATTGGATGCTGGACGTTTTGGGAATGTCCTGATAAATGCCTGCTACATTAAATTCTCTCGAATCTTGACCCTGCTGAAGAGTGAGTACTTTGCCGATTGGATCATTCTCACCAAAATATTTTTTTGCATATGTCTGCGACAACACAACATCATTCCTCGTGGGAAGTGGATTATCAATGTTGCCTTCAAGCATTGTAAAATCGAACACATCAAAGAAGTCAGCACTAATGATAGCCACTCGCTCATTTATTCTATTCTCACCTTTCCCCACCAGATACGTTTGTTCGATGTATTGAACGGCCTTCTCTACTTCAGGGAAATTCTCTTCAAACAAAGCCTCAAAACGCAGAGGTGTTTGTGAGTTGAAGAAAATTTGACCCTCACCGTAATCTTCCTTCAGCCAACTCCTATAAATTCTATCTTTTTTAGAATGAAACTGATCATAGCTCATTTCTTGCTTCACATAGAATCCGAGAAGTAAAAAACATGTTATTCCGATAGTCAATCCAATAAGATTTACAGCACTGTTGAATTTATCTCTCCAAAGTACTCTCAAGGCAATTTTGAAATTGTTTTTAGTTATCATAAGTCCAGATTTTTTGAGTTTTTTGTTTTTTTTGAGTGCTGACCATCTAAATGATCGAATCACAAGCCACCAATAGAGTAGGCTCGCTTGCTTCTTTCCCTCTCGTGACTTTGCATCATAGATTTCATGCAAATCGCCTTGTAGATCCTCTAATAAGTAAGGATCACAAAACCATTCAAGCAATCGGTCTGCAAGTCTTGGAGGATGTGTCATCTTAAGGTGGCAAAAGTCAGCTTAGGCAATTTCTGATATAGTGAATAGCGTAGCTCCATGGATTGATCCAACACGCGCCTTCCAGCTTTAGTCAACGTGAAAAAACGCTTTCTTCTTCCTCCTCTTTCTTGAGAAGCGCCACCCATTTCAGAGCTTACGAATCCTTTTTTCTCAAGACGTCTAAGCACAGAATGAATGGCGGTAACATCCATTTTTCTATTCGTGTTATTTTTAATCTCTTCTACTATGATTACTGCGTAAGCTTCGCTCACCAGGGAGCCAACGGTAAGCAGTACCAGTTCTTCAAGTTCACCTAAGTGTTCTCCTTTCATATCTTCTTTAGTTTAATGTAGGGTATATTGGTTCTCCTTCTTCCATTCCATCTACTGAATCAATTGTGAATCCAAGTAGACGATAAGGTCTGGATTCTTCAAAGTAGAATTGCATCTCAAACCATTGATTTGATTTCTTTCCTTTCACTTTCAATTTATACTGAGTAACCTTTTCTCTCTTCGCCTTGTACACCAGCAGTACTCCTTCCTTTTGCTGAAGGTCAGTAATCATATTTTTTAATTCGTCCAACCCCATTTTCTCAATCAGCTTAGGAGCAAACTTTGTTTTAATCACCTCGTCTGAGATAGCTTCTCCACCTTTCACTACGTCCATGAACCAAAGAATTTTTGATCCAGCAGGACTTTCCTCCAACTGTGCTACTGATTGCTTACCCATTGTTTGACCAAACATGGATGTGTATAATCCTATCAGAATAAAGTAAGTAATTGTTTTCATAAAAATCTTGATTTGTTGTACAAACGCACAAGTTATTTAATTAGTTGTTGTTTTGTACAAGTAATTTGTTAAAGCATGTTAAACCTGAATTTTAGCTCCTTCAAACAATATTTTTAATAAAAACTGCAATTACGAATAATATTTGTAACTATTTTTACTGCAATTACGAATAATATAAGTAAATGCTTAAGAAATTGCTGTTATGAAGAAAACAAAGCTGGGAGAATTTGAAGAACTGGTATTGCTATCTGTGATAGTACTGAAAGAAGATGCATACGGTGTGGAGATTAAGAAAGAACTCGAAAAGAGAATGGAAGAACAGCTCAGTGTTGGATCCATACAATCAGCATTGAAACGAATGGAAGAAAAGGGATTTCTCACGTCAGAGTTTGGAGAGGCTACACAGAAAAGGGGAGGAAAACGCAAGCGGATTTACAACGCCACGCCATATGCTCATAAAATATTGAGTGAAATCAAAAGTATTAGGGAGGAATTCTGGACGCAGATAACTGCGGAAGGACTAAAAACTATCTGATAATGAGCGAGATAGTACCACCAAATTGGTCTCGAAGACTCCTTCGACTGTTTATTCATGGTGAATACCTGGAAGAAATTGAAGGTGACCTGGAAGAGGTTTTTTATGATGACCTTGAATTCTTCTCACTAAAAAAAGCACGAAGACGCTACAATCTTGGTGTCTTAAAACTCTTCAGACTTAGCCTGCTCAAAAACTTAAAATGGATATATAAAATTGGACTAATCATCACTATTATGAGAACAATCAGACTTGCTTTTAGAAACCTCATCAAGTTCAAAACGCACTCTGCCATTAATCTGATTGGGCTTTCCATAGGCTTGGCTTTTGGTAGCTTGATTTTGCTTTATGTATTGGACGAAACATCCTTTGACAACTTTCATACAAAAGGCAATCGGATTTATAAAGTGGTTACCTCTTCACCCCAAGGAGGCATGGAAACAAATGCGCATCCGGTTGGTTATCAGCTGCGAACTAAGTTTCCAGAGGTGGAGTCTGTCTTGTACACCAGATGGGCGGATCCGAGCTTCAAACTTAATCATAAAGACAAGCGCTATGAGCACAAAATTTTCTATGCAAGCGAAGAGTTCTTCCATATTTTCTCTTTTCCACTTAAATCAGGAAATCCTGAAACTGCTTTAAAAGATCCATACACTATTGTGATCACCGAAAGCATCGAAAACACATACTTCGATGGTTCCGCATTAGGGCAGACTTTAACATTGAGAGATTCTATAGATTTCAAAGTGACGGGGGTTGTGAGAGATCTACCGAAGAACTCCCACATTCAATTTGAGATGTTGATGTCGTTCTCAACCTTTCCCAATTTCCGTTACTTTAATTACAGTGAAGGCTGGGGAAATTTTGATATCAGAAATTACCTTTTGCTTAAGAAAGGAGAAGATCCTAAAAAGTTTCAGACAAAAATCGCCAATATTTATAATGAAAACATTGGTGAGTGGCTTGAAGAAATGGGAGTCGAATTCTCGACTAAATTAATTCCACTTAATGAGATTTATTTAGGTGAAAGATTTTGGAACGGCTTTGGCCCGAATGGTTCAAAAAAGCGAGTGAAAACAGTTTCGATAATTGCCATTTTCCTGATCATCTTAGCCTCAATTAATTACATCAACCTCAGCACGGCACGTTCTGCTAACAGATCTAAGGAAGTCGCCATGAAAAAAATAGTTGGCTCATCCAGAAAGGGAATTATTGCTCAATTCATGACTGAGTCTTCCCTCCTTACACTTATCGCCTTTGGCTTTGCGGTGATTCTAATTTTTAGCATACTCCCATTTTTTAATGACCTGATGCTTAAAAATTATGATTTGAGTTCGTTCTTCAATTTTAAATTTTTTCTGGGTGTTTTAACTCTACTCGTATTGGTTTCATTTCTTTCCGGATATTATCCTGCAATGGTCATATCCAGACTTAAACCGCTCAATGCTTTGAATGGGAATTTGAATAAGACTTATCAAGGATTGAGCTTAAGAAAGATGCTTATCACCATCCAGTTTTTCATTTCATCTTCTCTTGTTTTGGCCACCATTTTGGTAATCAGTCAAATTAATTTCATGCGAAATCAAGAGTTGGGATTTGAAAAAGAACAGCTGTTAATTGTGGATGCAACAGATGTACCTCGCAATGGAGCCAGAGAAGTCTTAAAAAATAATCTAAAGAATTTGCCGGGTATAAAAGTTCTTACGCATACAAATGCGCTTCCCGGAAGGCCCGGATGGCAAGGACAATGGGCTTATCCTGGAAAGCAAGAAGGCCAGCAAGTAGATACCGAGTATATGGCTATCGACGAAAATTATGTTGATGCATTGGGTCTAAAACTAATTGCAGGTAAAAATTTTGAGCTGAGTAGACCGTCTGAGCTGAGAGATGGCCTAATAATAAATGAATCGTGTGTTTTAGCCATGGGTTGGAAAAGTGCAGAGGATGCTATCGGTAAGCTTATAGTATCACCATCAAAAACTCCAGAAGGAACAGTAATTGGCGTGGTGAAAGATTATCATGGTCTTGGACTGCAAGACAAAATATGGCCAAAGGCTATGGACTTTGCCAGCGATCAATATGGCCGTTATTATGCAATCAAATATGATGCGACACAGACATACGATTTGATTAAAGCAATTGAAAAAGCCTGGGATGAGTCTTTTAAAAGCTATCAGTTGGAATATTTTTTCCTCGACGAAGATTTTGATCGGCAATACCGGGAGGAGAATCAGTTGGCCAAAGTGCTATCCATTTTTGCAGTAATGGTGATCATTGTATCTGCTATAGGCCTCATGGGCTTGATTTCCTTTGTTGCTTTGAGTCGTACCAAAGAAGTAGGCATTCGTAAAACCATGGGAGCTAGCATTCCTCAAGTCATTCTGATCCTTTCAAAGGAGTTTATGTATCTGGTTTTCCTAGGAAACATCCTTGCTATTCCATTAATCTACTACTATGGTAATGAGTGGCTCAACGATTTTGCTTACCACACCTCTATCGATCCGCTCATTTTTATCATAACTGCCGTTATTACTTCGGTGATCGCTTTCCTAACAGTTGGTTTCCAAACTTACAAAACAGCAAAGATGAATCCTGTTAATGCTTTGAGATATGAATAGTTTACAGAGCCAAGGTATCGGTTAGGTTGATTGATTTATAAATACTCCTTTTATAAATTGACCAAAAAATGTCATTTAATTTATTGAGATGGGAAGAATTGTTATAACCTGTTATCGTCCTAAAAAGGGCAAAAAAACAACTCTTGAGGAGCTTACAAACGAACATTATGGAATCTTAAGAGAAGAAGGACTAGTAACGAACCGAACGCCTATTATTATGAAATCAGTTGATGGATGTATCATTGAAGTGTTTGAATGGAAATCAAAAGATTCGATAGATCAAGCACATTCCAATCCTAAAATTCAAAAATTATGGGAACGATATGGTGAAGCTTGCGATTTTGAGAAGCCAATCAATATTGCAGAATTTGAAAACATCTTTTCAGAATTTGAACCGTTTAACTAAACCTAAACATTTAAGTATCGTATCTTTGCATTAGTGCGCATTTTTAAAAACATAGCGAATACATTTCTAGCAATCACGTTGCTGGTTGCTACTACAGGTATTACCCTAAACAAGCATTACTGCATGGGTAGACTGAAATCTATGGCTGTGAATGAACATGCGGAGCATTGTTTTGAAGGTGAAGAGGAGCAAATGCCTTGCTGCAAAGACATAAGTGAAGAACTGAAGGTAGAAGAATTCACGACCGTAGGGTTTGATTTCGATGCTACTCCAGATCTGTACCAATTAGCTGTTGTTCATTTTGTAATGCTGCAGGATATTGATTTCAGCGGGCAAACCGATCATCCTCAGTTCCAACACTACAGCCCACCACTCCCCGACCGGGACATACCTGTACTTGTACAGTCCTTTCTGATATAATACTGATTGTGATTTTCTCTCAGGGATAGTGTTATCCCTCATTTTCATATTCACAATCAAAATTTAAAAATCATGTATATAAGATTAGGCTTAGCAGTAAGCTTAGCAATATCAACCTTACTTAGCTTCGGGCAGATCGTGCGAGGTATGGTGGCTGATCAAAGTCACCAACCATTGATAGGCGCTACAATTATGGAACTAGGTACACAGAATGGAATTGTAACTGGAGTTAACGGTGACTTTACGCTAAAGCTCTCAAACAGAGATAGCAAAATAGTGGTTTCGTATTCCGGCTTTTTGGCGGACACGATAAATGCTGATTTATCTCAGATGATGCATATCATGTTAAAGGAGAATACTTCAGAACTAGACGAAGTAGTTGTGCAAGCAAGCAGTACCTTCATGGACAACTTGGAATCCAAGCACATAGAAGTGATTACCGAAGCGGAACTGACCAAAGCTGCTTGCTGTAACTTATCCGAAAGCTTCGAAACCAATGCATCGGTGGATGTTTCGTTTACAGATGCGGTAAGTGGTGCGAAGACGATTCGTATGCTTGGACTGGATGGGAGATATGTGCAGATCAATCGCGAAAACATTCCTAATGTAAGAGGGCTTTCCGGAAGATATGGGCTTTCGTACGTGCCTGGTACTTGGGTACAATCCATCGATGTGGGCAAAGGTGCAGGTACTGTTGTCAATGGCTTTGAGTCGATGACTGGACAGATCAACGTGGAACTTAAAAAGCCTGAGACCAGCGAAAAACTGTATCTCAATGGATATATCAATTCATTTGGCAGAGTGGAAATCAATGCAAACCATGCAAGAGACATCAACGATCAATGGAGCACGGCGGTACTACTGCATTCCAACTATTTCAACAATGAGGTTGATCAAAATGAAGATGGATTTATGGATCTACCAAAAGCACGACAAATCAATGTGATGAATCGATACAAGTTCAGTGGAAAGAACATGGAATCCCAGATTGGATTCACTGTCATGAGAGATGAAAAAGCAGGAGGCCAGTTGGGATTTGACTTTGGCGATGACTACCGCTCGTCTACACAATATGGATTTCAAAATAAAACCACGCGAGCGGAGATCTTTGGAAAGACAGGACTACTGTTTCATAACAAGCCATATAAAGGCTGGGGATTCATCTATTCAGCTTCTTACCTGGACATAGATGCTGGATTTGGAAGAGACAATTATGAAGGAACAGAAACCACGCTTTATGGAAATGTCATCTTCCAAAACATCATCGGAAACTCTTTTCATCAATATAAAACAGGTGTAAGTATTCTTTATGATGACTTTGCAGAAGTGTATGCTGATTCAGCCTTTAATAGACAAGAAGTGATACCAGGGCTATATTATGAATACACCTATGCTCCAGGTGATAAGTTTACTTTGCTTCTCGGAGCTCGCAGTGATTTCCACAACCTTTATGGTACTTATTTCACCCCGCGCCTCCATTCAAGGTTTCAGTTTTCTGAAAACACAACGCTTCGAGCGGCTATCGGCAGAGGGTATCGGACGCCCAATACCATTGTGGAAAACAGTAACATTCTGGTCTCTTCGCGAAGGCTGGTGATCGAGGAAATACCAGAGCCTGAAGTATCCTGGAATATGGGCGGCAGTTTAACCACCGCTTTAAACGTTGGTGATAAGAAGCTTAATTTAATAGTTGATTACTTCTACACACGATTTGAAAATCAACTGATCTATGATATGGATCAAAATTCAAGTGAATTGCGTGTGTATAATCTGCGTGGAGATTCGTATGCTCATAGTTTCCAACTGGAAGGAAACTACCAATTTTCCGATCGGTTGAGTGCTAAAGCTGCATACAAATTTTATGATGTACGTGCTACCATTAACGGCGAAGTAAAGGAAGTTCCATTCAACTCCAGAGATCGGTTTTTTCTGAATACAACATATGCTACACGATTTGACAAATGGGAAGCTGATGCTACGCTTCAGTGGTTTGGATCAAAAAGATTACCGGATACCTCTGACAAACCTGCGGAGTTTCAACGTGATTCTTCCACACCAGATTTCTTTTTGCTAAATGCGCAAATCAGTCGTGGATTCCGATGGGGTAATATTTACTTGGGCTCTGAGAACCTGCTTGGGTTTACCCAGAACAATCCAATCATTGATGCTCAAAATCCGTTTGATGATAACTTTGATGCATCCATTGTTTGGGCTCCGGTGGCGGGAAGGATGGTGTATGCTGGATTTAGATATAAGATCAAGAGATAATTTAAAAATTTAAGATTAATAATTAATAAAATGAAACTATTACTTTCAATACTAGCAAGCATGATTCTTTTCACTTCCATGGCTCAGAAAGAGCCTTTGGAGGTTGATGGTGGATTTAAAGTTGAGATTAAAACCTCTGCGATTTGTGAAATGTGCCAATATACTTTAGAGAAGGATTTAGCATTCGAAAAGGGCGTAAAAGAAGCTACACTTAATCTGGATGATAAAGTAATGAGCATAGTTTACAACCCAAAGAAAACGGATGCCCAGGCATTGCGAAAGCGTATCACTATGGTAGGATATCATGCGGATACGCTAGCAAGAGATGCTAATGCATATGATAAACTACCTATGTGCTGTAAGGATGGCTCTCACGGAACGCCGATACCTCAGGTACCTTTAAAAGCCAAAGGTGGAAACTAGATTAGTTATTTGATACGAAGCTTGGAATAATTCCTGGCTGCACTGCAATAATCGAGGAAAGATCTATTTAATGATTCGTCATTAAGTCTGGAGACATAACTGGCGACGGACTCTTCATTGTCTGCCAACTGATCGTTCCGAATATGGCAAGATTTATTGAGATCCGAAACGAGTCTCTTGATCGACTTCCTCAATTCCCCTTGTTGGGATGAGTGCTTTAGGTGTATCATGTAGTAGCTGGTTATCTCCAGCCAAAAGAAAGGTAAATCTGGTAAAAACACTACCAGATTTGCTTCTATTTTTCCTCATCACCTGTTTTTTATTTTTTCGTACCCATTCGGCAAAAGATCATGGAGGTTTCTAGGTAGATTTTTCAACTACCTGACTTCACTGTCCTGCAATACAAAACCTTTGCCATGAACATTCACAATTTGTACCGATGGATCTGCTTTTAGGTATTGGCGTAGCTTATGAATGAAGACGTCCATGCTTTTCCGATTGAAGAAATCGCTTTTTCCCCAGACGTTTTTCAAGGCTTTATTTCGATCCAACACTTCATATTTACTCTCGCAGAGTAATTGGAGAATCTTTGCTTCTTTCTCTGTCAGTCTATGTGACTCTTCACCAAAAGTTAGAAGTTGATTATTACAATCGAAATAGTATTTGCCAATGTGATAGGTGTTGTTACGCTCGGTAGAATCACTGGCTGTTCGTTTAATCAAGGCTTTAATCCGAGCAATTAACAACTCTTGATCAATCGGCTTTACGATATAATCATCACATCCAAGTCGGAATCCTTTGAGCTTATCTACTTTGAGAGCCTTTGCTGTAAGAAACATGAACGGGATATCCGGATCAAGCTCGCGAATCTCTTTTGCCAAGGTAAATCCGTCTTTAAGTGGCATCATTACATCCAGTAAGCAGAGATCAAAAGTTTGCTGCTGAAATGTACGTAATCCCTCCTCTCCGTCTTTTGAAAGTGTGACATTAAAATCATGAAGTTCCAGATACTCTTGCAGAATGTACCCAAAGCTCTCGTCATCTTCTACCAATAGTATTTTACCCATGTTTTATCCAAATGGAAAGTATAACCGAAACTCACTGCCCTGGTTGAGTTTACTGCTCAAATCAATGCTGCCTTTATGTTCTTCAATGATCTTCTTCACATAGCTCAGTCCAAGCCCAAAGCCTTTTGCATTTTGAATATTGCCGGATTCTGCACGGTAAAATTTATCAAAAATGTATCGTTGAATCTCCTCACCTATCCCAATTCCATTGTCCTGAATGGATATCTCTATTCCCTCCGTGTGATCTGAAGTCGAAATTGCGATCAGCGGAACATCAATAGTATACTTAAGCGCATTGTCTATCAAATTGTAAATGATATTTACCAAATGTGTGCCGTCTGCCATCACCTCAGACTGAGTGGCGTGGAGATGAAGTGAAATAGCTCCTTTACGCTTGCTGACTATGAGCTCCATGCTGTCCACTACTCTCTGAATGACCTCATGTACATCCAGTCGTTTCTTCTCCAGAGTGAAATTTCCTGAATCGATCATCGCAATTTGCAATACTTTATCCACCTGGCCTTCAAGTCTTTTAGCTTCTAGCTCAATCAGATTGAGGTAGTTAGCTCTCTTTCTTTTTTCAATCTCAGGATGGTCACTTTTGAGCATGCTCGTAGCCAATGCTATTGAAGCAATCGGTGTTTTAAACTCATGCGTCAGGTTATTGATGAAATCATTTTTGATGAGTGACAGTCGTTTCTGTTTTCTGATGACAATGAGTGTGTAAGCGAAACATCCAATCAACAATAAGATAAAAATGAGAGACATCATAAGTGCACCACTGGACTGTGCAAAAACATATTCGTCTTGATCGGGAAAAAACAATGCAAGATGAAGATTGCCCCCGGCTGAACATGTGAGATTAGCCCAACCATGACCTCTTTCCTTCGGATTTTCGCAACTCACAAGTTCAAAATCCAGGCTTGCGCCATCATCACCCATGACAAAGTTGAAACCATCTGTATCCTCTTTGTGGACGTAAACTGCATATTCGTAAGCCAGGTCAATTCCATGTGCTTCAAAAATAGGTTCGAGTATATTTTTCATGTGACGATCCATGACTGGATCGTTCAACTTATTGCTCTGTCGCATGCGATGCTCTGCCTGTCTCAGTTGCTCTGAATAGTGAGGATTTGTAAGAAATTCTTTTGAGATTTTGCTTGCTGCCAAATCGACTTTTTGAAGAAAAATTTGCTTATTAGTTGTCAGGGAAGACCTCAGATTTTGAATCTGTAAAACAGAAAGCCCAACCAACGCCAGAGAGGCTAAACCAATAACAATGAAAATCGCTCTTTTAGATAATTGCATTGGACATGCATTTTATTATATGGTATTAATTAACGGATTGTTTGTCTTTAAATCAAGCTATTTCGACCATTTAACTCTTTTTTAACCAATTTAACTTTTCATTATACCTATTTAACCAACCGTTATTCTTCTTACCTTAAATCGTGTCGTATTGTTACACAAACAATTTCGACTATGAGCATATTTTTTAATCTTAGCCTACGAAATTTTCTTAAGTCTGTCGGACTAAACAGCCTCAATATCCTTGGTCTTTCGCTGGGAATCATCGCAGCATTACTCATCACCGCATATGCAGATCACGAATACCACTACGATCAGTTTCATCAGAAAGCTGCCAATATCTATCGGATGGAAGCTAAAACCAATGGTGAAGCTTGGTTTTCTAATTTGGGAGTGGAGCATTCCAGAGAACTCATGGGAGGAGCTTATCCAGAGGTTAAAAATCGTGTGCTGGTAAATCGAGCCCCAAAAGCTTTCTTAACTAATGGTGATACCAAGTTTGCTGAAACGAACATTATTCAAACCAATCCGGGTTCGGATTTTTTTAACTTTTTTGATTACGAACTGGTAGAAGGAAATAGAGAGAATCTGCTGCAGGAACCAAACACAATTGTCTTAACCAAATCAACTGCAGAAAAATACTTTGGCGATTCATCACCTGTTGGAATGGTGCTTACACATGATACCATTCAGTATAAGGTGACCGGTGTGATCGCAGACTTACCTACCAATACTCACCTCAGTTTTGATATTATCTATATCAATTCAAGTTTATATGAGAGGGATCATCATCATTCTCAAAACTATTTTGAGTTGGTCAATGATGTCAATATTACTCAGCTTGAAGAAAAAATCGAGGCGATGGATGTAGCGCTCAACGATTTTCACAAGCTATCGGAAGTGAAGCTCCTGCCGGTTTCTGACATCTACCTTGAGTCAGATGCAGCTTTTGGTGCTGGTGGAAAAGGAGATCCGCTGCAGTTAAAGGTATTTCTCATTGTTGGGGCGCTAATACTTCTTATATCGATCACCAATTATGTAAATCTTTCGTTAGCAATTTATCTCGGCAAAGGAAGGGCTGTTGGAATTAGGAAAGTTTTTGGTGAGTCTAAAACTCAGATTGTTCTTGCATTCATATACGAATCTCTTACTACGATTATTTTGACCATTCCTATCATATTAATCGGTTTCAGTTTTGCCCTGCCAGCCTTGAATATCTTATTGGATGTTAATCTTGAAAACAAGCTATTGACATCCTCAGTCTATATTTTGGGCACCCTTGGCTTTTTGGCACTCATCAGTATTCTCACAGTGCTCTATCCTGCTGTCGCGCTGAGCAATACGGATGTAAACTCACTATTGAAAAGTAAATCTGCGATGAACATCACCGGAGGAACTAAATACAGAAATGGCTTGATTTTTTTACAGTTTATTCTACTCTTCACATTGGGTATTTCTGGCTGGTTTATGAATCAACAAATCCGATATCTTGACAATAAAGACATGGGTTTTGATCCGGTCAATGTCATTAAGATCAATAACGCATATGAGATAGGTGAATTTGCAAACTATGAGCTTTTTAAAACCAAGCTTCTCACCTATCCTCAGATCGGTGGCGTTGCTTTCGGGCCCATGATGGGCGATGGAATGACACCTTTGGCCTATAAAGTAGAAGGCGTAGATGAAACTTATGAAAACCTGCTATCATACGGGGTAGACATAGACTACTTCGAAGTGATGGGCATGGAACTGACGCACGGTGACTTCAAACGTGTATTGCAATCATCTGAAGCCGGCCAAATAGTGTCTCTTGTAAACCATAATTTCATCAATCGCTATGGCTGGCAAAATGATCCTCTTGGTAAGAAAATTACCTTACGCCCAGGCACAGAAAACGAGCTCAATAGAAAGGTTTCTGGAGTTTTTAAGGACTTTCATTTTTATACGCTCAAGGAAAAAATTACTCCTCAGATAATATCGCTGAGGACCGACCCTCAATTTGTGAATACCAACATTCTTATAAAATCTAATACTGACAACCTGGAAGAAGTAATTAATATCATTGAAGATCAGTGGTATCAGATTCAACCTAATGTGCCTATGGAATACGATTTGATGGATGAGGCAGTCAAACAAATGTATGCCAAAGAAAGACAGACCGGCCAGATCAGTATTTCATTTTCCATTTTAGCTATAAGTCTATCGGTGCTCGGCTTAGTGGGTTTCATGATCTACATCATTGGCTTAAAGTCGAAAGAGCTCACCATTCGCAAAGTACTAGGAGCTTCGCTTCTTCGTATCATTGGGGTGTTGAATCAAGACTTATGGTTCATCGTATTCACAGCCGCCATTTTAGGTAGCCTCTTTAGCTATCTGGTCGTCAGCTCCTGGCTGGAGGATTATGCTTATACCATCGATATGAATCCATGGGTTTATCCATTTGCATTGATTTTGGCTTATGTTTTGATATTTGTGATTACTGCTACGAGATCGATCAAGTGGTCAAGGACCAATCCAGCACTTAATCTCAATGACGAATGATCGTCCATCCATCAAATTTTACAGATTAATTCACTGGGATACTTTACCTAAGGCATAGAGAATTGTTATTCTTGCTTTTTGAAAAGCATCGTGGTGAAAGTTTACGAAAACTACCTAAAATTATTTCAAGAGAAATCTGCCCAACTCGCTGCTAGCGATCGGAGAATCAGCATTTACCGGTTCATGCTGATATTAGCTGTGATTATCCTTGGTTATCAATATTTTGAAGCAGAGCAAAGCATACTATTAATTGCTGCACTTCTTATCCTGATTTCATTTGCATCGCTAATAAGCAAACACAAAGCTGTACGTTGGGAAAATGATCTAACAAAAGCTAAAATTTCAATCAACAAGGAAGAGTTGACTTATTTGAGCAATGGCCTATTACCTTTCGAAAATGGCAAAGAATTCATTGACACAAGTCATGACTATTCGTACGACCTAGACTTCTTTGGAGATCATTCACTTTACCAGCACCTCAATCGAACAGGAACAGTAACCGGGAAGCGTGTGCTGGCAGAATCGCTCCTGCATATTCTTTCCAAAGATGAAATCAATAAGAATCAGAAAGCAGCAGCAGAATTGAAAGACCGTCTTGAGTGGCGACAAGAAGTTTTGGCACTTGCACGATTAAAACCTGATACGTCGGAAAGCGTTGAGGACTTAATAAGCTGGTCACAAAAAAAGCCAGCCCGGATTGCAGGTGTGATCAATCTACTCTCATATGTCAGCCCAGTACTTATTTTTGTCACACTTCTGGCTTATTTATTTACTCCAAATGAACTGATGGGTCGGATTAGCTTGCTGATTTCAATTATTAACCTGGGCATTGTAGGCGCATTCTTTAAGTCCATCAAAAATGAGCTTGTAACAACAACCAGAATCGAACAGATACTCAAGCAGTATTCACTCCTATTCAAACAAATTGAAAACACCACTTTTGAATCTGAAAAGCTACAAAAACTAAAGCAACGACTCATACAAAGAGACCATAGAGCAAGCGCAAGCATTCATCATTTATCACTACTCTTTGGCCGCTTGGAGCACGTTCAAAATATTTTTGCCAGTCCAATTTTAAACGGAATTTTTCTCTACCATCTACATGTGCTTCGCGGACTTTCCAATTGGCGGAAAAGCTATGCTACTCATATTGAGGATTGGCTTGAGGTGATTGGAGAATTTGAGAAATTCAGCAGCATAGCCAACTTCAGCTATAACAATGAAGACTTCACATTTCCAGAAATTAACGATAACCAGCAAATTGTATTTGAAGAGCTAGGACACCCACTCATTCAACGCAAGAAAAGTGTAACCAACTCCATCAATCTTCAGCCTCAATCCTTCTTTATACTCACAGGTTCCAATATGTCTGGGAAAAGTACCTTTCTCCGCACACTTGGTATCAATATGGTTTTAGCAGGAATTGGAGCTCCGGTATATGCTCGGAAAGCCTCTATACATCCTATTCCAGTACTTGTCTCAATGCGTCTATCAGATTCGCTCACAGACAGTGAATCTTACTTCTATGCAGAGGTAAAGCGTCTCAAATACATTATGGATCAATTGGAAAGTCAACCGTGTTTCGTACTCCTGGACGAAATACTAAGAGGTACAAATTCAGACGACAAGCGCGATGGCACGATAGAAGTGATTAAGAAAATGGCTGAAAAAAAGGTATTTGGAGGAATTGCAACACATGATTTAGAAGTGTGCAAAGTAATGGATCAATACCCTGAGACTTTAACCAATAAGCGGTTTGAAGTAGAGATCATAGATGAGGAATTGGTATTTGATTACAAACTCAGAGATGGGATATGCCAGAATAAAAGTGCTTCCTTTATCATGAAAAAGATGGGTGTGATATAAGGAGTCATTCCTTATACATAACTTTATCTTATGCGATTCATAATCACCACAACCCTCCTCTTTACACTCAATTGCTCTTTTACACAGAATAAAGTCGATAACGATTCCAGAATTACCGAATTAGTAATGTCTATGTCTCAGCGTTCGCTGGTTATGCCAGGTTATCTGACGGATTTAAAAGCATTAATTGCCATTCAGGCTTACCATTTCTGGAAAAATGGAGATATAGAGCCATATGTCTCCCACTTAAATGTCTACAAAGCACTTTACGAAGCAAACAAATACCTTGGTTATGATTCGATTCGCAACAGGGTTTATAATCAGGTGGGCCTACATTCCAACAGAGTTACCAGTGTAGTTTTCGGAACTGACCCCAATTACTACTATTCTTCATCTGCTGATGGTAGTGTGCTCAAATGGGACTTAAGTAATCCTCATGGTATCCCTGAAACAGTTTACGATTCAGATAAAATCATTCAATCCATAGAAATGTCGAAAGACGGGAAAGTTCTAATGGCAATCTTTTATCAGAATGGACTCGCACTTATACCAACGGATGAAAATATTCAAGAAGATTTAAGCATCATAGAAGATCCACAACCTGTACAAACAGCCACTTTTATTCCGGGCCAAAGAAAATACCTAAGCGTCACACAAGACGGAAATCTACTGATGAAAGGATTTGATGCTAAAACTCAGCATGTAGGTAAGACCGCATTAAGAGTCAATCAGTTGAAAGTGGACGAGCAAGATGGCACCATATACGCTGGAACCGAACAAGGAGTGTTAGAGGCTTGGGAAAAACCTTACGAGGTTAAAGAAAGCCCTGTGAAAGACATTATGCAGTACTGGAAGCAACAGTCCTACTTCGGCTACAAGCTAGGCTCATTTTCTATCAACTGTATGGATATAAGTCCGGACGGAAAAACTTTAGCTATTGGAAGGGATCGTGGTGATGTGATCCTGTGGAACATTCAAAAAAAAGAACTCATTCGTATCATCTCAGGGCACCAAAGCACAGTCACAGATATTCAGTTCAATCCAAAAGGCAATTTACTTTTAACGACAAGTCGAGACGGAACTGCAAGAATCTGGGATCTAAGAGAATCAAAAAAACTCCCCATCATCCTGGATGATCATGACGATTGGGTTTTCACCGGGAGTTTCAATCCCAGCGGAACACAAGTAATAACAGGAGGTGGAGATGAATTCATTCGCACCTGGCCGGTTGACCCTGCCTACTTCGCCTTTCGCATTTGTGTGATGGTGAATCGGACAATGACACAAGAAGAGTGGAACGAGTTTGTTGGATCAGATATTCCTTATGAGGTAATATGTGAGTAGTATACATCTGAGAAATTTATAGCCTTATCGAAGTTTAGTTTAAAGTTTCATCAGAAGGGGCTTTCTTGGTAGTTCAAAACCTAATCATTAGAACTCATGCTAAAGCAATTTTCACACTCACTACTCACTTCAGAAGAATTAGTTGTCATCGCTGAAAGACTCATACAGGCTGTAAATGCAACTTCACTGAAGGATACCTTGGAAAATAGGATCAAAAAAACCACAGATGCATCTAACGTTTTATCTGAATCGCTCAATGAAAGCCTCTCAAACGTATATGCCTCTCGTGTACAACAAGCAGATTTGGTAAGAGATGATGCCTTTCAAGCATTTAAATATGGAGTTTTATCAGCATCCTATCGGACCGAACCATCCATCAAAAAGGCAGGCGAGAAGTTAGTAGAAATAGTTAGGAAAAGAGGGTTTAGCCTCTATAATCTGGGATACATCGCCCAAAGTGAAGCCATGAGAAGTTTGGTTGAAGATCTAGATAGATGTGCACCTGAAATATCCCGTGCTGGTGTGGCAGACCTATTGGAAGAGATGCTGAATGCTCATGAACAATTCAACCAGGTATATCACGAGAAAATCAATGACGGAACTACTAGTGAGACTCCTCAAGTGGTTGTTTGGAAAACTGAGCTATCGAAGCAAATCACTTTATTTCTAAATCATGTTGAGCTACTCGAAGAGGACAAAGAAGAAGGAATAGAGAAATTAGTAGGCAACCTAAACAATATCATCACGGACATGATGGAAGAGGCTAGAGAAAGACAAAAAGCTGCCTAATTGTATAATTGCAGTCTCAGAGACAAATCCTTTCCATGTGTCTTACGTATGGAAATGAAATGAAAAAATTCATCGTACTTATTTTATTCGCCTGGTCGTGCAAGAGTTCCGTGCCAACTGTCCAGGAAGTGGTTGATGAAGCCATTGTTATTTCTGGCACTCAGAAAATGAGTAATGCCTCTGCATCATTTACTTTCCGAAAGATAAAATATGAATATGCAGCTGAGAATGGCCGATATGCTTACACCCGGATCCAAACAGATAGCGCCAAAAATGAAATCAAAGACGTGCTTACCAATGATGGGTTGGAGCGCTATATTAACAATGAAAAAATTCAAATTACTGACGAAAAAAGAACAGCTTATACCAGCTCAGTAAACTCCGTCATTTATTTTGCATTTCTACCCTCCTCACTCAACGATCCAGCCGTAAATAAAACACTGCTAGGAACCGTTGAGATAGATGGCAAAAGCTACTTCAAAATCATGGTCACGTTTGATGTTGAAGGTGGTGGAGAAGATTATGAAGATGTATTCTACTATTGGTTTGATACCGAAGACTATAGTATGGATTACCTCGCCTATAGCTACAACGAAGACGATGGGCAAGGCATCCGCTTCAGGGTGGCTTACAACGCGAGAAAAGTCAACGGTGTAGTCATGCAAGATTATCGTAATTTGAAGCCAACATTAAAAAATAGCGTTCCACTCGAAGAAATTGATCAAGCTTACCAAGATGGCAAGCTTGAAGAACTATCGCTCATTGAGTTGGAAGATGTTGTTATTTCATTTTAGCAGAGACACGATTCAATTCGAAGGAGAACATCTACTCATCAGTCTTCTATAGACACTATTCGTATCTCAGTGAATCCACCGGATTGGAATAGGTAATTTTCATCACGGCAGAAAAGACACTTACCAGCGAAACTCCAAATAATATAAGGATGGCAAACACAAAAGGCACAATACCAAATGGAGCCTGGTAAGAAAACTCCTGTATCCAGCTTTGCATCAAAAGGTAGGAAATTGGCAAGCCTATGATCAAAGCTACAAGTATCAGTCTAGCAAACTGTCCAAGGATCATGCGCATAATTTGTCCTGATGAAGCGCCGAGTATTTTACGCATCCCCACCTCTTTTATGCGTTGATTGAGCATTGCAATGGCCATTCCCAATAATCCAAGACTTGCAAGAACCATCGCTATAACCGAAAAAATGGAGAAAATAGAGAGGGTTCGTTCCTCTTGCGCATACAAATCAGCAAGATCCTGATCCAAAAAATGGTATTCAAATGGGAGTTCACTTTCAATATTAGCGTTATAGATTTCTTCAATTCTAGCGATTGTTTCAGCAAACTGCTGTCCTTCTAGTTTCACCAACATATTTCCTGCTCCCAACGGCTGAACAGCCATCATCAGAGGCTGAATTTCCTGATGCAGGGATTGGAAGTGAAAATCCTTAATGATCCCTATGATCTGCATTTCATATTCTCGTCCACTCGCATCTTGCACCAGGGTCATACCAATTGGATTTTCGACAGTCAATTGTCGTGCAAATGTTTCATTTATAATGACCCCTCCTACCGAATCCTTGGTGAAGGATCTATCAAACATCCGTCCTTTAACTAATTGAAGCCCTAGCACCTTTTCAATTCCATAATCAACCATAATCTGAGATACATCCACCCGATTATCGGGTGCATCTCTTAGAAAATATGGATGTTGATTGAATTGACCACCAGGAACACTTGAAGATAACGCAGAAGCTTTAATACCACTGATGGTAGCTAATTGCGCTTGTGTGCTTCTAAGCGCGGTAAGATCTACATTTCCCTTTGCAATACTAATGGGAACATTCAGCGAGATTATTGCCTCCTGATCGAATCCAAGATCTTTATCCTTCATGTATAGAATCTGATTGTAGATAATTAAACTTCCACTAATCAAAATAGCAGAAATAGTGAATTGAACAATTACTAACACACTTCTTAATCTTACACCTTTTGCAGATGTCGTAAGTTTCCCTTTAAGAACATCTGTTGGCTTAAAGGATGATAATGCCAACGCAGGGTAAAAACCTGCCAATAAGCCTACACCAATGCCAATCAAGAGCGCTTTCATGATGAATGAAATGTTGAATAGGTTATTAATTTGGAATTGCTTTCCACTGATGTCATTAAACCCATCTAGGAGAAGAGAAACTATGAAAAAGGAAAGACATAGAGCAAAAAGTGAAAATATGATTGACTCAAGATAGAACTGACCGGAAAGGTTTTTTGAAATAGCGCCTAATGTTTTTCGTACCCCAATTTCCTTTGCCCGCTCAATTGATTTTGCAGTGGTAAGGTTCGTATAATTGATAGCTGCAATCATTAACAAAAAACCAAGTACTACTAGTAGAATATAGACATACAGGACATTGCCGTTGTTCTCCAATTCCCATCTAAGATGAGAGTTTAAGTGAATGCTTGCAATTGGTTGAAGTTCAAATTTTTCATCTGCGGCAAGAAGGGTTTCTTTTCTACTTTCATCTATATCTAGATAACCCAAAACCCATTCGGGAATCTTGGATTCAAGTTCCTGATAAGATGCCCCTTCCTTCAATCTAATGTAATTGAAGTGGCCAAAATCTGCCCATGTCATCCAATTGCTACCTGGATTGATTTGTTTGAGCGTCACATAAGATATCAGTCCATTAAAATGAAAATGGGAGTGCTCCGGCATATCTTCGACTACTGCAGACACCGCATTGGGCATATCGTTAATTTCAAGTTCTTGTCCAATTGCACTGGAATCACCAAAGTATTTATTGGCCATCGATTCGGAAATCACAAAGGAGAATGGCTTTTTCAGCGCATCTTTATCCCCCTCCAGTACTTTCAATTGAAAGACCTCTAAAAATGTGGAATCAACAAAAAAGAAGTCGGGTTCTTCGAAGATGATGTTGGATTTCACATTCTTTACCCGAATCTCATCTCTGCTCAACCCTGGCCCATACCATGGAGAAATACTCACAGCTTGTTCTACTTCAGGAAAATCGGCTACCATCGCTTGTGCCATTGGATGTGGTGTCCGTGTTTGCGGATTGTCAGACATCCATGCAATCCGGTATATTCGGTCTGAATCAGGAAGCGATTTATCATAAGATAATTCATCTTGAATGTACAGATATATCAATATCCCACACGTAAACCCTACGGTCAACCCAAGTATATTCAGAAAGGAAAAAAGTCCATTCCGCTTGATATTCCTACTAAATACTTTGAAGAAATGCTGAATCATGTCGTTTGTTATTTTGAGGTTAAAAACATGATTCAAACTAAGCGTGCCCTGACCTGATGATGGTACGTTCCGTTCGGATAGACGTTCTTCCCCATAAGTCCGTACGTCCTTTGCTTCCCTATAATCAGACGGTGTTAGGCCCGTGCGTTTCTTAAAAGCGGTATTAAACGCTGATTTAGAATTGTAACCTACCATCGTAGCGATGTTCTCAATTTTAACCTGTGCATACTTCTCCTGACGCAGCATACCGCAGGCTTCACGTACCCGATAGCGGGCCAATAGATCCTGAAAACTGAGCTTTAGTGATTCATTCAGTACTTGAGAAAGGTGATGTGTGGTGGCGCCTAGTTCTTCCGCAAGCTTAGTCAATGATGCATCGTCACGTTGATAAAACTTCTGATCAACCATGATAGACTCCAGCTTATCCACAATGGCCGACTTAATTACAGGAGTCAGCGTTGACTTCTTGTATTTATTGCCCACCGGCATTGGAGTCAAAAAAGAAGATTCTTTCACTATCTGATTCAGAATCTGAGCAATGAAAATCAAAAATAGTACACCAAATACCATCTCGCTGAAAGTTGAGATCGAACCGATAATTAGCATCAAATTGAATGCGACAAAGTTTCTAAACCAGGCAATCCGTGATCCCGGATTTCGGAAATAGGAAAAGCCTCTCGATTGGCTTTCGAAATACATAAGGCGCAAGGAAAACAAAACATATACTACGCTTAGTATACTGCTAATCATCCAGACAAATCGTTCTTGAAGAAAGATCGTTGACGCTAACAAAATCAAGGCAGGTATTAGATGCGCCCAACTACCTCTTTGTTTTTGGTAGAAAAAAGCTCTGACATAAAGTAAGAAAATGATGGAGGTAATTCCATGAACCAATGGAATGATCTGTGCTTCAAACTGTTTAGCGACAAAAACGCTGAGATAGGCAAGCACCAACAAACCAAGCCATCGTCCCGCTGGATATTTACCCAATAGAAGCAAGATTCCCGATAGCCCTCCTATCAGAAGAATGCTCATCATGAAAGTTTCCATCCACGGAAATGATAGCCATTGATCCATTAACCAAAAATGGTGAAATATTTGGATTTGATCTTCTTTTTCTAATAGCTCCGATTAATCAAATCCCGTTACCCTTTCGGATTTACTTATGGTTAATCCAACACGAAAGAGCAAGGGAACCTCTCCAATGAGGCACTCGCTTTTAAGTGAGTGGGACAACATTACAATGGAACACATTTTTTAAATATCAACAGCAATAGATGAATACTCCAATCAAGGGTAACTACCTACGGGCAGGTCATGAAGGACTCAACAAACGAGATAACATCAAACTTATGAGCTCAGAGTAGATTGTGAAAGTAGATTCATCCAGTTTGATAGACATTATACACCAAGAGTACACCTGTTACACGAATGCAACATCAAGAAATTCTCGCAATTTCGCTCCAGAATAAAAACTAAAATGAAACACCAAAGAAAAACACCCATTGAAATAAGCAAAGATGAATTTAAAAAGATCGGAACCCAATTAGTGGATAACATAGCTGGTTTTATGGAAGAAATTGGGAATAGACCCGTCACAACAAACAAATCAAACGAGGAGCTAAAAAACCTCGTAGGCACTACATCTTTACCAGAACATGGTACCCCAGCTGGTCGGTTGCTTTCGCAGACAGCCAATATTTTAATTGACAACTCTTTACACAATGGTCATCCCAAGTTTATGGGATATATCACTTCGTCCGCAGCACCGATTGGTATGCTTGCAGATCTTCTTGCCGCTGCTGTGAATCCCAATGTCGGTGCAAACATTCTGAGTCCGGTTGCTACTGAGATCGAAAAACAAACCATTCAATGGCTTGCAGAAATGATAGGAGTATCTTCCACTTATAGTGGCATCTTAGTAAGCGGAGGAAATATGGCAAATTTCACTGCATTCCTTGCTGCTCGCACTGCAAAGTCTACTAAAAACTTTAAAGAAGATGGCTTTTCAAATCATGTAGAAAAGATGACAATTTATTGCTCACAATCTACGCACACATGGATAGATAAAGCAGCCGTTCTCTTCGGGTTGGGAACTAAATCTATCAAGTGGATATCCATCAATGATCACAACCAAATGGATATCAAAGAATTGGAAACCAGCATATTGACAGACATAGAAAATGGATACAAACCAATGATGGTGATCGGAACTGCTGGCGATGTGAGCATGGGTGTAGTAGATAATCTAAAACAAATAGCAGTGATCTGTAAAGCGTACAACATGTGGTTTCATATTGACGGTGCATATGGTGCGCCAGCAGCGGTAGTCCCCCGATTCAAAAAAATGTTTGAAGGTATAGAAGAAGCAGATTCCATTGCACTTGACCCACATAAATGGCTATATAGTCCGCTCGAAGCTGGCTGTACTCTTGTGAAAGATGCCAAGCACCTTATAGATGCGTACAGTGCTCATCCAGAGTATTACAATTTTCACAGTGAGTCCTCACACAATTATTACGAATATGGTCTGCAAAACTCCAGAGGTTTTAGAGCTTTGAAAGTTTGGCTAGCCTTGAAGCAGGTCGGCAAAAAAGGGTATCAGAAAATGATAAATGAGGATATTGAACTATCAGAATACATGTTTGAGCAAGCCAATGCTCATAAGGAATTAGAAGCGGGCACTCAAAGTTTGAGTATAGCAACTTTAAGATACATTCCTGTAAATGGAGCTGAAGAACATTTAAAACCGGAATACCTCAACAAACTCAATGAAGAAATTCTAAATGAAATACAGTCTGGTGGAGAAGCATTTATCTCCAACGCAATGATGAATGAAAACTACTACCTTAGAGCATGTATAGTAAACTACCGGACAAGTAAGAAAGATATCGAAGAAGTAATAGACACCGTTGTTAAGATTGGAAGAGAGGTCCATGGAAAATTAAAATAAAAACTGCACGGCCAGCATTGACTCTTTTTTTGTGCCTATAGCCATCAAAATCATTGGGCGTTTACAAAAGTATAACTGTGCATTAGCTACACCAATTTTTATTCAGCTTTACTTTATAACAAACGTACCAGACTAAATTTTAGATACACCAGCAATAACTTCTTTAATCAAAAAAGTGCCTATCTGAAAATGTTTCACACTATAAATATAAGCGTCACGTTCAGAGCCAAATGAATCTGCTACCTGCTCGTTATGAATGACAATAAATTGTCCTTTGTACTTTTCGAGCAACGCTTGCTCATTGTGAAGATAGAATTTGTGTTGCTTGTTCAAAAGCTCGCCCATATACCATCGATTATCTCATTGTCCCATTATCATATACGTAAAGTAGCTTGGATTAGGCACGTTCTTTTGTGGAAAAGAATAATTGTATCTGGTTAAGTAACAATAGACATCAACTTTTTTTGATGAAATCGACTATCAGGCAAGCTGAACTACCCAAATCCCGTCAAAAAAATGACAATAAAATTGACTTCATCTGGACTATCCGATCAATGAATGCCAGGCTCGCTTGGATTGCTTTTGCTTTTTAAAAACAATAACTTAACAGTAAAATCCTCTTACCGTGAACCGACTACTTTTTACCTCTGTGATATTGCTCATTACGCACAATCTTTCCGCTCAATACGCCATTAAAAATATCGAAGGCTACACCCCACAAATGGGTGCGCTCATTAGTATGCTGGATGATCTTAAAGCTAGAGTCACCTACCATGCCAAGGGGTTAGATCAAGCAGGTACGGACTTTTTACTAGACGCCGAGGCAAACCGTATCGGTGCTTTAATTCTTCACTTAGCAGCTACCGAAGTGTATTACCAAAAAACTACCTTTTACGATGAAAAGCTTGACGAAGAGACAGATGCTGAATGGCTGACTGCCTTAAATTTGGGTGACAAAGCACGAGAAGAGCTACGGGGTAAACCTATCTCCTATTACCTCGACAAATGGGACGAAGTACGAGCCAAAACCAAGGAGGTATTGAAAACAAAGGATGATTCATGGCTTACTGAGATTAGAGAAATTCCAAATTTTGATGCCGAATACAATTACTATTGGGCGTGGTATCATGTGATGGAGCATCAAGCCAATCACATGGGACAAATAGTTTTGATTAAAAAACGGATGGAAAAAGATTGAGATATGAATCCCAAAGTCAACTGGTTTTTTGAAAAGGATACAAAGTGGAAGAAAGAATATGCCCAACTTCGTCAAATCGTGCTTGATTGCGAGCTAATCGAAGAGTTGAAATGGGGATGTCCCTGCTATACCTACAAAGGAGCCAATATAATCCTCATACATGGGTTTAAGGACTATTGTGCTTTTCTCTTTCACAAAGGGGCCTTGCTGAATGATTCGGAAAACATCCTTATCCAACAAACCGAAAATGTGCAGTCTGCCCGACAAGCACGGTTTGCTAACGACGCGGAAATTATTGCTTTGGAAGCTACGCTCAAAGCTTATATCTACGAGGCAATTGAAGTAGAAAAAGCGGGACTAAAGGTGGAGATGAAAGAGACCAAAGAATTTCATTTTCCCAAAGAGTTGGAGGCTAAATTTGAAGAAGACCCTGATTTTAAATCAGCTTTTGAAGCGCTGACACCCGGAAGGCAAAGAGGCTATCTCCTCCACTTCTCTGATGCCAAACAAGCCAAGACACGGATAGCAAGAATAGAAAAATCTCAGCCAAAAATCCTTGAAGGCAAAGGCTGGAATGAACGGTAGCTAACGCTAAACATCAATTTTTCAGATTATATTTAGTTTCATGAAAAAAGTCATATTATCTATCTCTGCGCTGATTATATGCACACAGTTATTCGCTCAGAACACGTTTCGAGACTCAACCAAATACTACTCATTTCAGGTCAACTATTGGTTTAACCTCCACCACTTTCTGCATCTGGAAGCATTTATAAATGTAAATGAAGACAGTACGATCATCGCAAGAAAGCTTCCTTCAAATGCGCAATCAAAGCTAGATGTCGCCATCTCCTATTATAAAGAAAATCTTGCTGATCAGGATTTACGAACCAGCGATTACCTAACAGAATTCAAGCAGTGGATCACCAAACAAGAAAAGACTCTGGACGATATACCAAGCCAATTTCAATCGCACATTGAAGTGCTGCAAGCAGTGAGTGATGTTTACCAAAAAGAATTCTGGCCTGTGCATGAAAAGGCCTGCAAAAAGGTTCTTGAGGAGAATATTGAGCTGATCAGGAAAACAGAAGAAAAATTTGTAGATAGAATTACCACTTTGACCAGGCAATTTTGGCAAAGGGAAAAACTTAATGTAGATATCTCTTACGTGGGTAAAGTGACCAAGTGGAATCTACGAAATCGACCTTATACATCCATTTTTCCCACACATGTAGTGATGAATGCCATTGGAGAAAATGAAATCAAAGGGAATTGGATTGAACTACTCTATCATGAGTCAGCGCATCACCTGATTTTATCTAACTCATACTTTATTGGCGGTACCATTAAAGATCTCACTGAAACAATGAATGTGAAATCACCCAGACAGCTTGGGCATTCGTACCTTTTCTACTTTACCGGGCAGCTCACTAAGCAACTGCTAGCGGAATTGGGGGTTTTCTATGAGAGCATTTACATGGAGCGCAACGGGGTTTTTTCCAGCTACTATCCGTTTCTGGATATCCATTTGAGAGATTACATGGATCGAAAGATTACACTAGTGGAGGCCACGCAAAGAATGATTAAAGAGCTGCAATAAATGAGAGCACTTGTTTATGAAAAATTTCAAGGCCCACTTTCCATTCAACAAGTGGCTGACCCTGCTCCTAAAAATCATGGAGTAATTGTAAAAGTTACAGCTACAGGACTTTGCCGCAGCGATTGGCACGGGTGGATGGGGCATGATTCGGGCATTGAGCTTCCCCACATCCCCGGACATGAACTTGCAGGTATCATTGAAGAAGTAGGTAAAGACGTGAGGAATTTTAAGGCAGGAGATCGTGTCACGGTTCCCTTTGTATGTGGATGCGGTACTTGTTCTGAATGCGATTCAGGGAATCATCAAGTCTGCGATTATCAAACTCAACCTGGTTTTACCCATTGGGGCTCCTTTGCAGAATATGTCGCTTTAGAACATGCAGATATCAATCTGGTCAAGATCCCGGAAAAAATCAAAGATGAAACGGCAGCCATACTTGGCTGTCGATTTATAACCTCTTTTCGAGCGGTTGTACACCAGGGAAAGGTAACTGCGGGACAGTATGTAGCCGTTCACGGTTGTGGTGGTGTTGGCCTGTCAGCTATCATGATTGCTCGTGCAATGGGCGCCCACGTCATTGCTGTAGATATCGATGAAGAAACCTTAAATCTTTCAAGATCACTAGGTGCAACACAAACGATCAACGCCTCTAAAGCTGGTCATGTTGCTGATCATATTAAATCCATAACCAATGGAGGTGCACACGTTTCAATAGACGCACTCGGCAGCCAGGTTACTTGTTTCAACTCTATTGCAAATCTCAGAAAAAGAGGGAAACACATTCAGATAGGATTGATGACTGGCGATCATCAGCACCCCAAAGTACCAATGGATATGGTATTGGCCAACGAGTTGGAAGTTATCGGAAGTCATGGAATGCAAGCACATCGATACCCGCAAATGCTTGACATGATCAAAAAAGGCAGCCTCCAGCCTGAAAAACTGATAGAACGTACCATTTCGCTAGATGAAGCCGCCTCAGCCTTGCCCATTATGAATAAGTTTGAAAACAAAGGTGTGCTGGTTATCAATTCATTTCAATAGCCAATCAGTAACCTGTCCAAATTCACTCATTGCATTCGATCATAGTATATGAATCATTACACAACATCATTGGAAATTAATCGATCAGCGGCAGATGTATTCAAAGCAATAAGCTCACAATTGGACGGTTGGTGGGGACATCAGGATCATCCTGTGACGGAATTGGGAACAGTTTTTAAAGTATCATGGGGAGAGCCGTGGTATCAATTTAAGGCTGTCAAGTACTTGCCAAACGAAGAAATGATCTGGGAATGCATTGATGCCAATCAGATTATAAATGGACTGGAAGGTGTTCAAAAAGAATGGGTAGGTACAAATGTTCACTGGAGATTGAAGTCATTGGGAGATGCACGAACACAATTAAATTTTAAACATGAAGGACTCGTTCCAACATTCATCTGTTTCAATGTTTGCTCGCGCGCCTGGACTGACTTTCTTCAACAACACCTGGTATCATATTTAGAGGGTCATCCTTAATCATACAGTTTCTATATTTAGAACCTGGAGCTTCCAAAAGCGTATCTTCAGTGAAAACAAATTGTCACTTTCATGAAAAGAAAACCTAGCCTTTTGATTATAATAATTGCGCTTGCAATTTGCTCCTGTCAGCAACCCAAAGAAGCAACACCTCCTCTTGTAGACGGAAACATTGATGATTTCCTGCAATTGGGTATTGAGCCAATTGCTCTTGCAGAAGGGACCAAACTGTATTTCTATCAAAATGATCACTACGTTTGGATCGCCTATGACTATCCAGAAGGAAGTTATGGCACCTTAGACCTGAAACTTCTCACGCCCAATCTCACAGACACCATCAATTTGCATGTATCTGCGCAGCTTGGTGAATGGCTCTTAAAAGAGGGGGCGCCAAAACCTGATAATTCAGTAAGCGAATTGTGGTGGAACCACGAAGGCTGGTATGCCAATGAAGTTTGGATGAATGGCCTGGACCGATCAGAAGATGAAGTAAATCCAAATTGGCGGAATGGAAAAGCACGTGAAATACAAATTAGCAAAGTACGATTTGGGAAAGGTGAATGGAAACTTCAATTGAATATTCGTGCCATTCAAACGCCCGATGGGTTTACAGGTATTACCTTTCCCGAGGAAGGCATGCACTTACTAAATGCCTTTTGATTCAAATGGCATTCTCAAATAGCATCTCGAAGCTCAGCGCAAAGCGACTTTTCCTCATTGATGGAATAGGTGCGACTGCATCCGCCATCTTTCTTGGAATAATCCTTGTTAGATTCAATGAATGGATTGGCATGCCCGTGAATGTGCTTTACATCCTCGCCGCTTTAGCAGTAGTTTTTGGATGTTATTCACTCAGCTGCCACTTTCTTTCTATTTTAAATTGGCGCTCATGGCTCAGGCTTATTGCCATAGTTAACCTTCTTTATTGTCTTACTACCTTGATCTTACTCATTTGGTATATCGACCTTCTTACTCCATTGGGCATCAGCTATTTTACACTTGAAATTGCCATTATCATTATTTTGGTGTCACTAGAGTTCAAATGCATCGCTAATGCGGATTAGATTCAGCAAATCCAAATTACCTCAAAACCTTACGCCAGATGTTTGGTTAACCTTACATGGCAAAAAATTATATCATTGTTGGAGGTAGTTCCGGTATCGGCTTTGAAATAACTAAGCAACTTTCAGAAGCGGGAAACAACGTCACAGTTTTAGCGAGGAGCAAAGGCGCACTTGGTTCACTTTCCAATGTGGAGCATATCGAGTATGATGCAACTTCAGATTCAAAACCCGAAATAAATCTCGATTCAATAGATGGATACGCCTATTGTCCTGGAACGATAAATTTAAAACCGTTTCATGGTTTGAAATCACAAGATTTTAAGGAAGATTTCGAGATCAATGTAATGGGTGCAATAAAATCACTTCAACCTATTGTCAAGCAGCTCAAGAAGAATAATAATGCATCCATCGTTTTCTTTAGTACTGTTGCAGTACATCAGGGAATGCCTTTCCATTCTTCAGTTGCGGCAAGCAAAGGAGCACTGGAAGGCATCACACGATCATTGGCAGCCGAGCTTGCTCCGGCAGTACGTGTCAATTGCATTGCTCCATCGATAACAGACACGCCACTAGCTAGCAGAATTCTTTCCTCTGCTGAGAAAAAAGAACAATCAGGCAAACGGCATCCACTGAATCGTGTAGGAACAGCAGAAGAGGTTGCCAAATTGGCTACCTTTCTTTTATCGAGTGAATCCAGCTGGATAACAGGTCAAATAATTGGGATAGATGGCGGCATGTCAGCAATTAGACCGTTATAAAATGAAAATATTACTTACAGGATCCACAGGTTACATAGGTAGGAGGTTATTGCCAGAACTTGTAAAGTCTGGCCATGAAGTTGTATGTCCAGTTCGCGATAAGAGAAGGTTTGATTTCGAAGACTTTGATGATGAATTTTTGCAGTCAGTTCAAGTTATTGAATGTGACTTTCTAGATAGTAAAAGTCTCGAAAGGCTGCCAAAAGACATTGATACGGCCTATTATCTTATTCACTCATTGACCTCCAATAGCAAAGAATTCAGTAAGCTTGAGGCAACCACTGCAAAGAATTTCGTCACATATATAGCTGAGACAAGGGTGGACCAAATAATCTATCTTGGAGGAATCGCCAATGACCAGGAACTGTCAGATCACCTTTCTTCCAGACAAAATGTAGAAGAAATACTCAAGCAATCGAAGGCCAAGCTAACCGTACTAAGATCCGCAATTATCATTGGTTCAGGTGGCGCTTCCTTCGAAATCATTCGTGATCTGGTAGAAAAACTACCCGTCATGCTAGCACCCAAGTGGCTCAATAGTAGGTGCCAACCCATTGGAATTTATAATGTGATTGAATATCTAATGGGTGTACTCGCGCACGATCAATCGTATGATCGAACCTTTGATATCGGTGGTAAAGACATCCTCACATACAAGCAAATGCTTTTGCAGTTTGCTGAAGTTCGAGGTTTAAAACGGTACATCATCACAGTGCCAGTATTAACGATAAAGCTATCTTCATTGTGGCTGTATTTAGTCACTTCCACTTCCTATAGACTCGCTCGCAATCTGGTTGACAGCATGAAAAATGAGGTAATCGTAGGTGATGACAGTATTGATGCTATTGTTCCCATTGAAAAATTGAGTTACAAACAATCACTGGAACGCACATTTATGCGCATCAATCAAAAGCAAGTGGTGTCTAGCTGGAAAGACTCATTTTCAAATCCTGACTTCAGTTATACATTTCTTCAGCAATTAGAAGCACCAAAACATGGATGCTTTATAGATGTACGAACCTATCCTTTCGATCGAACGCCGGATGAAGTGATAGAAAATATTTGGGCTATTGGTGGAGAGAGAGGTTGGTACTATGGAAACGTTCTTTGGAGAATAAGGGGCTTTCTCGATAAGCTGGTTGGAGGTGTGGGCTTGCGACGGGGAAGAAGAAGCCCAAATGACCTGAAAGGAGGCGATGCACTCGACTTTTGGCGGGTGCTTTATGCAAGCAAGGAAGAATATAGACTTTTGTTGTTTGCAGAAATGAAATTACCAGGAGATGCCTGGCTCGAATTCAGGATAAAGCCTCAGGCAGGAAAAAACTGCTTAATCCAAACAGCAACGTTCCGACCGCTGGGACTGTGGGGTAGGCTCTATTGGTTTCTTGTGCTCCCACTGCACGGGCCAATCTTCAGAAATATGGCAAGGAATCTAATCTCGTATCAAGCTAAATAATTCAATGAGCAAACCACAAGTCACCCTTTTTTGGTTTAGAAGAGACTTCCGCTTGGAAGACAACAGAGGCCTCTATCATGCGCATCAAGAAGAGTCTCCTGTGCGACCTGTCTTCATTTTTGATAGCAATATTTTGGAAGAGCTGCCAAAGAAAGATGCGCGAGTTCAATTTATTCATCAAGAGCTTACTCGCCTGGAAAATGAGATTAATCAACACGGCGGCTCCATAGACATCCGAGTAGGAAAGCCTCTTGAAGTATGGAAAAAATTAATAGAAGATTACGAAATAAAATCGGTTTGGACCAATCGTGACTATGAGCCTTATGCCAGAGAACGTGACAAAGAAATTTATGATTTTTTAGAGGACAAGGGCATTAATTTCAAAGCCAAAAAAGATCATGTCATTTTTGAAAAGGATGAAGTCGTTAAAGACAATGGTGACCCATATGTAGTTTATACACCCTACAGTAAACTTTGGAAAAAGACATTGACCGGAGGTCATTTAAGTTCTTTCAAATCGGAAGAAGAAACCCACTGGCACAAGACTGAAAAAAATAAAATTCCTTCGCTGAAAGCGCTTGGTTTTGAGTCGTCCGATATTGAATTTCCCGCACGTGAATTGGATGAAAATGTGGTGTCCAATTATGATGAAACTCGAGACATTCCTGGCATAAAAGGAACCAGCAGAATGAGCCTTCATTTACGGTTCGGAACTGTCAGTATCCGCGAGCTTGTCAAACATGCAAAAACCTTAAATGAGAAGTATCTAAATGAGTTGATTTGGAGAGATTTTTATCAAGCTATTTTATGGCACTTTCCTCAGGTAGTAGACACCAATTTCAATCGCAAATATGACGAAGTGCAATGGCGAAATAATGATGAGGAATTTGAAAAATGGACGAAGGGTAAAACCGGATATCCCATCGTAGATGCAGGCATGAGAGAGCTCAACAAAACAGGCTTCATGCACAACCGCGTTCGCATGATTGTGGCCAGCTTTCTGACCAAGCATCTACTCATTGATTGGCGCTGGGGCGAAGCATATTTTGCGGAAAAATTATTGGATTATGAGTTGGCGAGTAACAACGGTGGATGGCAATGGGCGGCAGGAACAGGCGTTGATGCTCAACCGTATTTTCGCATTTTCAATCCTTATTCACAAACTGAAAAGTTTGACAAAGATCGGAAGTACATCAATAAATGGATTCCAGAATTGAATACCCAAGAATATCCTGACCCAATCATAGAACATAAAGCTGCTAGAGAGAGATGCCTGGCGACGTATAAGCGCGCATTAAGTTAAAATACTAAATATATTAGTACTCAGGATTTTAAATGTATAAAAGCTTATTTATCAGATAGTTACATATTTTTAATAAACTAGATACTTATATCTGATTTCTTTAATTAAACACTTTAATTACCAAATTTACGTTCACAGTTTACAGTCATCGAAATATGCTCCTTTAGTTAGAATTAATTAGCTTCACTTACAAATAATCCACCATGTCAAAGCAAAGTCTCACCTCCTCCATTGCTCTCTCCATTGCCATCATTGTTTCTGGTTACTTCATTGGACAAACCTATGTAGCAGGTAAAAAACTTGATCGCACAGTCACTGTAAAAGGTTTGGCAGAGCGAGAGGTTGAAGCCGACATTGCGACCTGGCCATTGGAGTTGACCATCTCGGGGAATGAACTCGGACAACTGCAACGTACACTGGAGAGGCAAACTAAAATCCTACAAGACTTCTTTTCTAAGTTAGAATTTACCGACGAAGAATTGACTGTTGGAGCTCCGACGATTCAGGACAATCGCGCGCTACTTTACGGCGGCCAAAATGCAAACAATCAAGATCGCTACATAGCTAAAGTTGACTTCAATTTGCGAACAACAAAACTTGATAAAATGAGTCAGGCAATGTTCCAAATTCCAAGCATCATAGGACAAGGCCTGGTCATCGGTTCTAAGAACACCTGGCAGCCGGTTCAATACCTCTACACCAAGCTTAACGACATCAAGCCTGAGATGATAGAAGAGGCCACTAAAAATGCCCGTGAAGCAGCCGAAAAATTTGCTCGGGATTCAGGCTCAAAAGTTGGAAAAATCAAGTCCGCCAATCAAGGCCTGTTTTCAATCAGTGACCTGGATCCAAATTCAGGTGTGATGAAGAAAGTAAGAATTGTTTCTACCCTCCAATTTTACATTGAAGACTAACCTCCAGGACTTGACCCAAGTCAGTTTCTGAACTGTCATTCATCATTCAAAATGCAACATTAAACGCCAATCTTTATCCGATTAAAATATCGGAATATGGGAGATCTTCTAGTTAAATCTGCATCAGAGGATTTGATGAAAACACAGTTTATTCGTCACTTACTAAATGATGTGAAATGCCTCGAGTTGATGCTCGAACGAAACCTTATTGAGTCAGGCATCAGTCGGATTGGTGCCGAGCAAGAATTCTGTCTCATTTCGAAAAACTGGCGGCCAGAAAAAAATGCAGATGAAATTCTGAAAGCTATTAATGACCCTCACTTTACCAACGAACTTGCCAGGTTTAATCTGGAAATAAATCTTGACCCAGTGGAGCTTGGTCCCGATAGTTTGGATCAAATGGAACGGCAGCTTCGAGCGCTTTTGAAAAAAGCTGAGATTCATGCAAGTGAAAGGGATACCCAAATTCTACTGACTGGCATACTTCCTACCATAAGCAAAACAGAACTCTCGCTGGAATACATGACACCCAAGCCACGCTATTGGTCTTTGAATGAAATGGTAAAAGGAATAAGAGGTGCTGATTTCCAACTGCACATAAAAGGAGTGGATGAATTATTTATCACTCATGACTCTGTTTTGATGGAAGCCTGCAATACTAGCTTTCAGCTCCATTTGCAGGTAGATCCCAATGACTTTGTCTCTAGCTATAATTGGGCGCAGGCCATTTCCGGACCTGTCTTGGGTATCTGCGCCAATTCACCTCTCCTACTTGGACGCGAGCTTTGGAGTGAAACAAGAATTGCTCTGTTTCAACAAAGTATAGACACCAGGCATTCCACTTATGCATTGAAAGACCAAATCTCAAGAGTGAGCTTTGGCGAAGACTGGGAATACGGAACGGCAGCAGATATTTACAAAAACGACATTGCACAACATAAAATTATCCTTTCCAAATCCATCAAACGTGATTCACTTGAGGATCTTGAAAATGGTAAAATTCCAAAGCTGGAAGCCTTAAACACACACAATGGCACCATTTATAGATGGAATCGTGCGTGCTACGGCGCAACCGACACAGCAGCACATCTTAGGATAGAAAACAGATACATCCCATCTGGACCCACAATCCTTGATCAGATGGCCAACTTTGCCTTTTGGATAGGCCTAATGAAAGGTAGGTCTCCATTATACAGCGACATCACGAATCATATGGACTTTCAGGATGTGAAAGCCAACTTTATTAAAGCGGCCAGAACCGGCAAACAGTCAGTACTCAAGTGGAAGGATCGTTTTGTGTCAGTGAAAGATCTTATTACAAGAGAATTACTCCCGCTGGCTTATGAAGGATTAGCTAAATCCAACGTGGACTCCGAAACCGCCACAAGACTACTTGAAGTAATTGACCAGCGATCAATTAAGCAAACAGGAGCTCAATGGAGCATCTCCAACTATAGGCGACTCAAAAGAATTACACGCAAGGATGACGCATTGCTGGCGCTCACCAAAAATATGTACGAAAACCAGCAAAAAGATCTTCCCATCCATGAATGGCCGGACGTTCCAGATGTCTCCAATACGCATGAGCACGCCTATCAAGTTGGTCACATCATGTCTACAAAGCTCTTCACTGTCAAAACAGATGATATAGCAGCTCTTGCTACGCAACTGATGCAATGGAAAAACATTCACCACATTCCCGTAGAATGTGACAATGGGAAAATATGTGGAATCCTTACCTGGACACACATGCAACGTTTTCAGGAAAAAACCCCGTATGACGATAGCCTGACTGTTGGAGATATCATGAAAGAGGATGTCATACTTGCACATTCAGAAATGCAAATACCTGAAGCAATAAAAATAATGAAGCAAAATGAAATTGGGTGTTTGCCAGTAGTTCATAACCAACATTTAATCGGTATTGTCACCATCAAAGACATCAAACCTTATGATAAAAGTGAAGGTGCACAGTAAGGCACTCGATAGCACCGTGGAGATTAGCCGAGTCATTGGTCATGTCAAAGGATCCAAAAATGGCCCCACACTCATCTTCATGGGCGGAATTCATGGAAATGAACCCGCCGGTGTTTTTGCGTTAAAGCGCGTTTTTGAGCAGATAGGATCTGGAAAAGTACGTGGGTCAGTCTACGGAATTGCTGGCAACCTTTGGGCGCTGAAGTACGGAGAACGCTATCATAAAGAAGACCTTAATCGATTGTGGACAGTAAACAACATGGCCAACCTGCCAGAAAAAGGCCAACCTACCATTCATCAAGACCAAACGGAACAGGTTGAAATCAATGCGTTAATTCAGCAAATTATTGACCAGGAAGAAGGTCCCTTCTACTTCTTCGATATGCATACTACTTCAAGCGAAACACTCCCCTTTCTGACTGTAAATGACAGTTTACTAAACAGAAATTTCACGATACAATATCCATTACCCATTATTCTTGGCATTGAAGAGTACCTGAACGGACCTATACTGAGCTATATCAATGAACTAGGCTATGTAGCCTTCGGATTTGAAGCTGGCCAGCACGACGATATGGCTTCCATAGAAAACTGTATTTCTTTCATTTATCTGTCAATGGTTTATAGTGGCTGTATAAATAAAGATCATTGTGAATACCAACATCATCATGACATACTTGCAAAAACGACAGGAGATGTAAGACACATCTATGAGATATACTTCCGCTACGCAATCCAGGAAGGCGAAGATTTCCACATGATTCCGGGTTTTTACAACTTTCAACGATTAAAGCGTCACCAACATGTTGCTGAAAGCAATGGAAATCCTATTAGAGCTGAGAATGATGGTCGCATTTTCATGCCACTCTATCAGCCAAAAGGTGAGGATGGTTTTTTCACAATCAAAAAAATTTGGAGCCCGTTCTTGAAAATATCAGAGGTCATCCGAAAATATCGGCTCGATCGACTACTCGTATATCTTCCCGGCGTAAAATGGATAGATCATAACAAATCCGGACTGCTTGTAAACAAGCAAATTGCCCGATTTATGGCAAAAGACTTTTTTCATCTATTTGGCTATCGCTACGCTTATGTAGACCAAAATCACTTCAAAATGTTTAACCGTGAAGCATTTGCTCGCCATGAAGAGTATCAAAATGAACCTTGGTTTAGCTAACCATACGTGAAGCCTATTTTTTGGGTAAATCAATTTACTTGCCTATCTTAAGAGTGCATGCACAGCATGTATTTCACTCACCACCAATGTTTTAACCAACTCAACAACCTCAATGAGTGAGCAGGGCCGCCTGAAAGAGCTTCTATCCTACCAAATTCTGGATACATCACCAGAGAAGCAGCTGGATGAAATAGCAGAGATTGCTTCCATCGCATTTGATGTCCCGATGGTGCTGATATCCTTCTTAGACGATTCACGGCAATGGTTTAAAGCCAAAGTCGGTGTAGTGTCAGATTCCTTCCCAACAGAGGCGTCACTTTGCAAATTGACTATCCAAAAACCTGACAATGTTTTCATTATCGAAGATGCAACCAAAGACGAAAGGACAAGGAATCATTTTCTGGTTGTAGAAGGTCCAAAACTCAGGTTCTATGCCGGCATACCATTAATTACACCTCGTGGGCATGCCATCGGTACGCTCTGCCTGATGGACGTCAAAGCACGGAAGTTCACTGATAAGCAAATTAGACTCCTGCATATCTTAGCCGAAGGAATCATGAGCTATCTGAATGGGCGGAAGACCATTTTAAAACAAAAAAGGAACATTGAATTAAACGCTGAAAAACTTAAGCAGCTAACAGATCAGGCACCGGGCATCATTTTTCAGCTAGAGGTATCTCCTAAAGGCAAAGTTTCCTTTCCATTTCTAAGTAAAGGAGTGCACACTATAGATCCAGGCATGAATGTCAGAATACTTAAAAAAGACATTGGTGGTTTGAAAAAATTAATCTATAAAAAAGACTTTCCACTATTGGTAAATAGCCTCAAAGAATCTGCGGAGAACATGCAGGATCTTAATATTGAATTCAGAATTAATGTAAAAGGCAAAATAACCTGGCATCTATGTATGGCCAAACCCGAAAAAAAAGAGGATGGCACCATTACCTGGTTTGGTACATTTCAGGATATTACCAGCCGTGTGGAGTATGAAAATACCATCGAACAAATATCATTTGATATCTCTCACATGCTTAGGCGGCCAGTTACCACACTTCTGGGTTTATCATCCATAATCGAAAACGACGAAAATCTGGATGCTAAGAAGCTGAAAGAATACAGTGGCTATATTCATTCTGTTTCCGACGAACTGGACAAATTCACCAGAAAGCTCAATGAAACTTACATCAAAAAATCAGAGATGATTAAGAAAATCAAAGGTTAATAATCAGCTGACCAGCTCAATCCTCAGACCTACACCAAGCATTTTCTCTCCATTCACCCATTTGGCAGTCACATGAATTTCAGCTTCATTTTTCAAGGCAGGCAAAATAGTCTCCGCCATTTCCTTATTCAAATACCCAATTTGATTTCCCTCTTTTGAGAGAACTTTGATCGCATTGGCATCATAGGGATTGTCCGGTTCGGCTTCCAGGCTCAATTTATCATCCTCTCTTACCTCTTGTTTAATAATCTCCTGTCTGGATGAACCATCTTGGTTATCTTTAGACACACCTACCACTTTGGTGTCATATACAAAAACGGAAGGTATTCTAATGATTTTAGCCACTTCTCAAATTTAAAACCCATGCGCATCATTTTTGCACTTTTCAGCCTGCTATCTTTCACTGTCTTCTCACAAGACATCAACCAGCTTGCAGAAAAACACATTCAGGAAAACAGCATCCAAATTCTTCAGGATTTCAAAACGCTGCTATCCATTCCCAACGTAGCCTTTGACCTACCAAACATTAATAAAAATGCGGACCACATCATTGCTGAGCTAAACAAGCGTGGAGTAGAAACCAAACTACTCCGAATGGTGGGGACACCTCCAATTATTTATGGCTATTATCCTGTGAAGGGTGCCAAAAGAACATTGGCCTTTTATGTACACTATGATGGTCAACCGGCCGACAAGACGAATTGGACACACGATCCCTGGGAGCCTACCTATTATTCGAAAGCCATGTCTCAAGGGGGTGAACCTATAGACTTCCCAACCAACCACAGCCAAATAGCAGAAGAACATCGCATCTATGCGCGCTCAGCCGGCGATGACAAAGCGCCCGTTATCACCATTCTCACGGCATTGGATTTGATTCAAGCCAATAAGATGAAAGCCACCTCTAACTTAGTTTTCTTCTTTGAAGGACAAGAAGAAGCGGGCTCCCGGCAGTTGCAGCAATATTTGAATGATAATCGCGCCTTAGTGGATGAAATTGATCTTTGGCTCTTCTGTGACGGACCCGTCCATCAATCCCGAAAGCCTCAATTGGTTTTTGGCGTGCGCGGCGTTACCGGCATGGAAATCACCACGTATGGCCCTAACCGACCGCTGCACAGCGGGCACTATGGAAACTGGGCACCTGTTCCGGGTCAGCTACTTTCCGAGCTCATTGCCAGCATGAAAGATGATGAAGGCAATGTCATCATTGAAGGCTACTACGATGATGTAGAACCCTTGAGTGACCTGGAGAAAAGAGCCATGTCAAGTATCCCGTTAATTGATGAAGGCTTGAAGAAAGAACTTGCCATCAATGATCCTGAGGGAACGGAATCATACAATGAGCGCCTCCTTCTGCCATCGCTAACCATCAAAGGTTTGAGCAGCGGAAACACGGGCAAACTAGCCAGAAACGTAGTTCCTGCCACAGCAACTGGCTCTATAGGCATGCGTTTGGTAAAAGGATGCGATCCCGAAAAGCAAAAAGACCTGGTGGAAGCACACATTCGCAAACAAGGCTTTCACATTGTGAGAGAAGATCCGGATCAGGAAACCCGAATGAAATACCCTAAGATTGCCAAAGTAACACGTGAAAGCGGTTATCCAGCTGCACGTACATCCATGGACCTTCCCATCACCCAGGATGTAATCGCCAGAACCAAGGATATCGCAGGTGAAGAGTTGATACTACTCCCAACACTGGGTGGCTCACTCCCACTTTATCTATTTACGGACGAACTGAAAAAACCAGCCATCATCCTGCCCATTGCCAATCACGACAACAACCAGCATGCTGCAGATGAAAACCTGCGCATTGAGAACTTGTGGTATGGAATCAAGCTGATGAGCGCCTTGATGACAATGGATAAATAAAATTGCGAGGTAATGAGTAGACCCGATTGATTCTCTGAATTAAAAATTCCTGAAATCACACTGTGTGCTCCCGTATCAATAATAGACAGGCTATCAGGCATGATGTTTTATATAATAATGTAGAATCGTCATTCCGGTTTTCGAAGGATGAGAAATACCGGAATCTCCAAGAGAAGTGTCGCGGATAGTTCAAATTGATTAAGATCGTGAAATAAATTCCGTATGACCAATAGCTCAGTGGTCGCTGTCTTATCAACTCCGATTATATTTGACAAAAATTTCTCACCATGCACAATTTCCTACTTCAATTACACTCAGGCCTAAGATGGCTCATACTCGCTGCTGTCATTATCGCAGTGCTCAAATCCCTCATTGGACTCTTTGCCGGTAGCAGTTACTCCAAGTTTGATAAAATCGTGGCTGTCGCCTTTGTAGGAATGATGCACCTTCAGCTACTAACGGGCTTGATTTTGTACTTCTTCTACAGCCCATTTGTCACGTACAACATGAGCGATCCGGTGCAGCGATTCTGGTCGGTAGAACATTTGGCTTTGATGCTTTTTGCGGTAGTTGCAGCCCAAGTTGGACGATCCATCAGCAAGAAGACACAAGATGCACAAGTGAAATTCCGCTTCCAATCCATCTTCTTCGGTATGTCGCTGATTTTGATGCTGCTAGGTATTCCTTGGGATCGGATTTAGTGACTGGTAGATGAGTGATTAGTGGAGAAGTGATTAGTGGAGAAGTGATTAGTAGAGGAGTGACTAGTGGATGAGTGATTAGTGCCTTAGAATCAGACCCTACTGCTCGATAAGAAATTCATAAATCTCCCTCCAACTCGTTGGTTTCAACTCCGCCTCCGTTTCATTATCTGAATACGCAGACGTAAGGTATATGGCCTTGCAGCCAAGATTCCGAGCAAGCTGAACGTCTGTGGCACGATCACCGAGTACGTAGGAATTCTCCATGTCATAATCTCCCTTCATGTAATGACTAAGCATGCCTGTTCCGGGCTTGCGATTGGGATGATTGTCCTTCTCGAAATGCTCATCGATGTGTACTGCATCAAAGTGGATGCCTTCGGTCTCGAGCAGACGCATGATGAAGTTGTGCACCGGCCAAAATTCATGATCCGGGAAAGCATCTGTACCCAATCCATCCTGGTTGGTGACCATCACAAAGAGGTAGTTCGTTTCCTCTTTGAGCTTCTTCAGATAATAGAGAGCTTCAGGCAGAAAGTCCAGCTTTTCGATGGTCTCGATCTTCTCATTCTCCGTCTCCTGGATGATAGTGCCGTCACGGTCAATGAATAGAATGGGTCGCATAGCTGCGAAGATAAGTGGTGAGGAGCTTTTTAGACAAAGAGGTATATTTGAATTAGTAATCTCGTGTATTTACAGTATTGTTTTATATTCGATTAGTAAACATCTACAAACGTTTAGCAATTGGATTTGACATTGAAAATCAGCGAGTTACAAAACATAAGTATTAAAAATACATAAGAGAAATAAACAACATTATGTTGTTTATACAAATGTTGGGCTCCATTAGAGAATATTATCGATGTACATAGAATTATTGGATAGGTTTAAAAGTAGCATTGAGGGATTAAGAGATTTTGTTGACTTAATCCAGCCAATGCTAAATGAATATCATAAAAAAGAACTTAAGAAGCATACTAAAGCCTTCGAACCACTAGCCCTTGCTGAACAAATCCAAAGAGAAGATGACGAATTGAAGAAAACTCAACTTCAAGAGAAACTAAAGGAAATTTTTGAAGGAGAAATAGAAGTAGTAACCCATGAAGAGGGCATTGAAGAAAACAACAAAACTGCTGACGGTGAATTGGATAAAAAATTTGCCTTTAGAGTCAAAGGCGATACTTCCAAAATTGATGCTGCGTTCGAGTTTAATGTAACGTCAAGCGACCAAAAGAATCTTCTTTATGTAAATTCCTTAATTAGTTTATTGAGTTCAGCAGAATGGTTTTATTCACAACTTCTTCATTTTTTTTATGACAAAAATCCGCATGCGGCGGGGATAAAGAAAAAGACTCTTACTCTTGAAGAGTTGAAATCTTTTGGCTCAATTGATGACGCTGAAAAGTATCTAATTGATTCCAAAATAGAGGGGCTTTTGAGATCTAGTTTTTCAGATTGGATTGAGACCCTAAAGTCAGAGCTTGGCCTTGGTCTTGGATATTTGACGGACTTTAAAAACGAACTTATTGAAATTTACCAAAGGCGAAATCTATTTATTCATAATGGTGGGATGGTAAATTCAATATACCTGTCAAAAGTGTCAGGTAGTGATCAAGCCATCGGTGATAAACTCACGGCTGATGAAGAGTACCTTGATCATGCCATTGATAAAATACATGTATTGTTTAGTCTAATTGCTTGCGAATTGTGGAAAAATGATCTTCCTGAGGATGAAGCAAGAGCAGATTTTTTGATGGATTTAAATTATGGCTACCTAAAACAAGGAAAGTGGGCAGTTGCGAAACTACCAAACATATTTCTAGCTAAAGATGCCAAACAGCCCATCATTCCTAAGACATATTCTCAGCTAAATTGTTGGTTATGTGATAAAAGGGAGAAAGGTTTAGATCAAATTAAGGCTGAATTAGAGAACCAAGATTTTTCAGATAAATCTATTGTAATTCAACTTGCCTTAGCAGCTTTGATCGAAAACGAAAAAGAATTTTTTGATTTACTTCCTCGTGCAATTAATTCGGAAGAACTACCGGTCAAATATCTTTTCGACTTTCCTATCTTAGAAGAAATGAGAGCAACTAGTTCTTTTGAAGAGTTTGTTAAAAACAATGAAAAGGTCAAGGAATACAAGGAACAAACAGAGCCCAACAAACACTAAATTGAATATGCGAACTGAGCTATTTGATATGACAATGCAAACAGGAATCCTTGGTTCTTCAAGCATCTGGAGTCCATACTCACCCACCTAGGCGTAGGTTGCACCTACGCCCCCATATAAATCAATTTCCAATTGACTGCCGCTAAGCTGTAACTTAACACTCCTCCCATCCAATTTTTTTCCGCAAACCAGCTCAACCAAAAGTGCGGCAGCTATCTTTAAGCAAACGATAGCTAGAACCACACGAATCATGTCTTCAGACAAAAACCCACCAATAAAAACACGGCTGCATGCGCGCAACAAAAACCGTGAAAGATATGATCTAGGTGCTTTGATCACAGCTGTCCCCGAGCTGAAAAATCACCTGGCACCGAATAAGCTTGGGGAAGAGTCCGTCGACTTTTCCAACCCGCAAGCGGTTAAACTGCTCAACAAAGCATTACTCAATCACTACTACGGAATAAAACACTGGGAATTCCCGGATGAAAACCTATGCCCGCCCATACCCGGCCGAGCGGACTACCTTCATTACATGGCTGATTTATTGGGCGAAAGCAATTTCGGCACACTCCCATCCGAAGATAAGATCACTTGTCTGGATGTTGGTGTTGGAGCCAGCTGCATTTACCCAATTATTGGAGTGACAGAATACGGCTGGAATTTTATAGGATCTGATATCAATCCAAAATCGATTGAATCAGCACAGCATATCGTCAGTTCCAATCCATCATTAGCAGATAAGATTGAATGTCGATTGCAGAACAATCCAACAGACATGTTTCATGGGATCATTGGTCCGGAAGATCGAATTGATCTAACGATATGCAATCCTCCTTTTCATGCTTCGATTGAAGGTGCGCAAAAAGGCACGCGAAGGAAAATCAAGAATCTCTCAGGCAAAAGAGTGATAACGCCTACGCTCAATTTTGCAGGAATCAGCAATGAGCTCGTATGTGAAGGCGGAGAAAATAAATTCATTCAGCACATGATCAGAGATAGCGAAAGGTTCTCTACCAACTGCTATTGGTTTTCAACCTTGGTATCGAAGCAATCCAACCTGAAAGGAATTTACAATGCTTTGCAGGCAATCAATGCTCAGAAGGTCAAAACCATTCCCATGGGCACAGGGAATAAATCCAGCCGTATTGTGGCCTGGACATTCCTTTCCAGAGCCGATCAACGAGCGTGGAGAGAAACCAGATGGAAGACATCTGCTAGTGCAAGCTCGTAGCTCGTACCAATTTGGAATTAATATGTACTTGATGTGATTTTTGATCGGATTTACCCCTCTCTTTAGTTTCTTCGCCCCATGAAGTTGATCACACAATCAAAAGCTTCCAAAGTCATCCAAATCCTGACCCAATCTTTCCAGACCAATCCAAGCGCGCTCTGGGTAATCAAGCAGGATGAGAAAGTACAGAAACGATTACAGGTGCTCATTGAATATGCAGTAGCAACCGGATTGGAAAATGAAGGCCTCTTCCTTTCGGATGATGAATCTGCTGCTGCTATTTGTTTTGAAGAACCAGCGAAATCCAGTTTGAGCAGCTATTGGCATCAACTTCAGCTGATCCGCAAAGCAATCGGAATTACCAGACTCCCTCAGGTACTCAAACGAGAAGGCTATCTTAAAAAGCATCGGCCGGATGAACCACATCTTAACTTCTGGTTCTTGGGTGTAGATCCTCATCGCAAAGGAAGTGGTGGTGTTCTTGACATTAAGCATAGGATCTTTGAGCTGTCAAAGGAAAAGCAACTTCCCATCCTGCTGGAAACTTCCGTGGAGCGAAACAAAAACGTATATGAACGTTATGGATTCCATACTTACCATACCTGGAAGGAGTCCGACGATTACACACTTTGGTTTATGCGGAGGGGTTAGGTAAGATCAACAACTCTAAAGATTTACATCTACATCGATAAAACCCTAAAAACTTGATGTTGCGGCGATTGGGTAGTTTCACTAGCTTAGTAAGCTTAACAACAAGTGGACTTCTACGTGTTAGTTGAACTAAAGATGGCGAGTAAACTCATAGAAAATATTCGAGAACTTGTTCCTCTTTCTGAGAAAGAAGTGGAGGTGGTTTGCGATGCGTTTAAACGCCGACATCTCAAGAAGAAAGAGCTCCTATTTCAAAAGGGTGATCCATCCAGCCATATGCGATTTATTTCAGATGGATGCATGAAACTGTACTCAGTTGACGGTGACGGACAAGAGCATATTCTTCAATTTGGTATCTCAGGATGGTGGATCAATGACTTGTACGCTTTTCTTACTGAAACGCCTGCCACGCTTTTTATGCAAGCCATCACAGAAAGTACCGTTTTTCAGGTACATAGGGATCGACTCAACCAACTCTATGATGAGGTACCCATGATGGATCGCTTCTTTCGAATCAAAACCCAGAACGGGTACGTTGCCCTTCAGGAACGTACCATTCGTACCATGAGTGATCCTGCGGAACAACGCTACCGGGAGTTTGTCAATCGCTACCGCGAAATGGAACAGCAAATTCCCCAATATATGATCGCATCTTACCTGGGAATCACCCCAGAGCACCTAAGTACCATTCGCAAAAAGATGAGTACCTCAAACCTTTCTTAAGATACCTTAAGGCAATCGCCTCCGCTGGCTTGAAACTTTGTAAAAAAAAAAGTTAAAAGCTATGAAAGCAACATTCTTTTCTATGTTATTGATCCTCATCGTAGCTGTCCAGGCACAGCACAAAGAGGAAGTTGGTGTAAGTCCGTGGGGACCTGATGATGAAATCGGTCGCCTAAACTTAATGACTGAAGCCTCGCGGCTTCAGGTACTTTCACAGATCAATTCGGGCAAAACTTACGATCTCAGCGTCGATTACTTTGTAGGCATGCCTAGCTTCCATGCATTGGGAGATCCCGGCTATCAGTATTGGCTAACACATACTCCTCACGGGACGATCGTTGACAATCCTAATGGAATGGGTGATGCCATGAACCGCAAGGTTAGCTACACCGGAGATGCCATCTCCATGTACACGCACATGGGCACACACATCGATGCACTCAACCATTTTGGTTTGAATGGCAAAATCTGGAATGGTTTTACTCCGGAAGAGCATTTGGGAGACAAGGGCTGGAAAAAGACCGGAGCGGAGACCATCCCTCCCATCATCGCTCGGGGGGTAATGATTGACGTGAAATCAGCGAAAGGAACACTACCCGATAACTATCGGATTACCGCTATCGATCTTCAGGATGCGCTTAAAAAACAGCAAGTTGGGCTGGAGCCAGGCGATGTTGTGCTCATCCGCACGGGTCAGGCTGAGTTTTATCAGGATGCCGATCACTATCTCGACAACTATCCGGGCATCAGCCTTGATGCCGTAAAATGGCTCGTTGAAGACCAGGGCATCATGTTCCTTGGTGCTGACAATCTCAGCTTTGAAGCATTCCCTCCGGAACAGGAAGATAATTGGGTGCCGGTGCACACCTACCTGCTGGCGGAAAAAGGGGTAATGTTCATCGAGCAGATGTACCTGGAAGAACTGGCTCAGGATCAGATCTATGAATTTGCCTTCGTGGCAGCCTCTCTGAAGCTAAAAGGAGCCAGTGGCTCTCCCATGCGACCATTGGCCATCCCTATCAAAAACAAATAACAGACGATGAACAATTCAACATTGCTTCTTCTATCCTTTTCAGTGGGGATTATGGTGGTGATCCAGGGCGGTATAAATTCCCGGCTCGGCATTCTGCTAAACAACTCCTTATTAGCCACTTCCACGGCATTGACCATGGGTGCAAGTTTCACGCTGATTGCTGTGCTGATTACGGTGAAACAATTCCCAAGCATGCATCAGTTGAGGGAGATCCCCATCTACATGTGGGTGACGGGCGGACTGCTAAGTTTTTTGGCAGTGACGCTTTTCTACTACATCATTCCAAAAATAGGCATCTCTACGGCTGTCACCTTTGGATTGGCCGGACAGCTCATTTTCGCTGCAATTGCCGGGCATTTTGGATGGTTCAACATGCCGCTGGAGCCCATCACAATGAAGAAGGTGGCCGGGTTGTTCGTGATGATCGCTGGTGTCATATTAATCAAAGCATAAAATGGACTTAATCAAAGCAAACACAAATAACCTGACTGCTCTCTGGAAGACCGGAGGTCAGCTTGCAGGACAATACATTGAAGAATCAGGCTATCACCTCAGCATTGCTGAAAGTGGTGAATGGCCAAATAAACTGTGGTTTACTCAGCAAATGGACATGCAAACCCTTGTGGATATTCAGCTCAAATGGAACATGGACCAACTATCACTTCCTATTTGGGGCAAGGACATTGAACAACAGGCATTGATGCTTAAAGCCAGTGGGTTTGAAGAAAAGCTCATGCAAGTAGCCATGTCAATGCACCTGGAAGATGTGCCTCATTATGTGGAGCGGGTAGTCATTGAGAAAGTGACGAGTACATCAATGGCCGAAACCTGGTCACAACTCTTTCAAGAAGCATTTGGCTATAAAATAAGTGCCAACGCAGTGTCCGGCACGATGGATTTTATTGAGTATTTCATAGGAAAACATAACGGAACTCCTATAGGTACCGCTGTGCTATTTATGGATAACCCGACGGTTGCCGGCATTCACTCCATGGGGGTTATTCCTTCACAGCGTAGAAAGGGCTATGCAGAGGAATTACTGATTCACGTGCTGAATATTGCACGAATGAAAGGTGCAGCACATGCCACCCTACAAGCTTCCGACATGGGAAAAGGGCTCTATCTCAAAACCGGATTTCAGCAAGATTTTATTATCAAAACATTCACTAAACACAAAAAATAAAGAACAAATGAACTTACTAGACAAACTCAATTGGCGCTATGCCACCAAAGTCTTTGATCCTTCCAGGAGGGTATCGACGAATGATTTAAACTTTCTAAAGGAGGCCATCCGGCTTTCAGTGTCTTCTTACGGACTACAGATGTATAAAGTGTTGATCATCGAAAATCCGGAGATACGAAAAGAGCTGCGAAAAGCTGCATGGGATCAGGCGCAAATTACTGATGCCTCGCACCTGTTTATCTTTTGCAACTATACGGTAAACCACGATCAGCATGTGGATGATTACATCCAATTGATCATCAATACCCAAGGGACCGCCGACACCAATGGGCTGAAAAAATACGGTGAGTTTATCAAATCGGATATAGCCAATAAGACATCTGCAGAACGAAAAAGTTGGGCGGAAAAGCAAACCTACCTTGCGCTAAACAGTCTGATCATTGCATGCGCAGACCGACAGATAGATGCCTGCCCGATGGAAGGATTTGACAAGCATGCGTACAATCGTATCCTGGGTCTGGACGAGCTTGGAATGAACGCTTCTGTGATTGCACCCATTGGCTATCGTTCAGCGAATGATGAGACCCAGCGTCGCAAGAAAGTACGTAAACCGATGGATCAGCTTTTTGAATTGGCATAAGTCAATTGTTGTGTAAATTTCTTATTAAGCGTAGGCGATACCTGCGCTTAGTAAGGGTTCGGTACAATTTTGATCTCTATGTCCTTAATTGCTTAAAAATGGAAAATGTTAAAATTTTTGTGTTCTTATTTGATGGCTTTTCCGATTGGGAAATAGCCTATCTGACACCCGAAATTAATCGAAGTGAATTGGGAGATTTAATCTACTTTTCAAAAGATGGTGAACTTGTTAAAAGCATTGGCGGACTTACGGTGGTTCCCGATGAGACAATCAGTGGTATAAATCCCGAAGATGTTGACCTAATGGTTCTTCCTGGGGGAACATACTGGGAAAATGGAGGGGATAAACAAATAGCATTCCTGATAAAAGAACTAGTCGCATTGAATAAACCGGTTGCCGCTATTTGTGCCGCTACCACATTCCTGGGTCAGCTGGGACTATTAAACGAAGTTGCCCATACAAGTAATGACCTGAATTATTTGAAAAGCATAGCTCCCAGTTATACTGGTGAAACACACTATAGGGATGCACTGGCAATCTCAGATAATAACGTAGTGACTGCCAATGGAATCGCACCCATAGAATTTGCACAAGAAGTTTTCAAAATGATGGGATTTTTCAATGAGGAAGATCTGCACAAGTGGTATCAATTGTATAAAGATGGCATTTGGACGGATTAGATGCCATTAACACCGGTACTAATTCGGAAGTTACTTCCGTTTCTAATCAATACTACATAACCAGTTACGTTTTATGGGAGGATTGGAGGTATACAATGGGTTTACAATGAAAGGCTTTAAAAAGGTTTTCTATTCCTACTTTTTTCATTGCCGGGCCGACGTTTCGGTAAAAAAGTAGCAAAAACTCAAGGCTGGAATCTGTTCGCCAAAAATGAAAAGCCCAGCGGCTTGAGCGCCCCACCCCCCCCATTAATAGCCCTCATCTCTACATTATTTTCACAGACCTTCAAACTTTTTTTCATCCATCTGTAACAATCCTCGCCAAACCGGAACAAAGGGGAAACTTTAAACAAAACAGATCATGAAAAAGATATTATTCATACTTAGCACTTTATTGCTCGTACAACCAATCCTCAGCCAATCGCCCATTCAGGTGATTAAAAGTGGTGAAGGAAATCCAATTGTCTTCCTCCCGGGTTTTACCACTCCCGGATCCGTTTGGGATGAAACCATTGAAAACCTAAATGGAACATTTGAAACCCATGTGGTCTCTTATGCAGGCTTCAACGGGCTGGAATCCATCGGCACGCCCTGGTATGCGCCAATCAAACAAGCACTTATTGATTATATCAAAGAAGAAAAGTTGACAAACCTGACATTGATCGGTCACAGCATGGGTGGCAACCTGGCCACAGAAATAGCGGCTGAGCTGGATGTGCAAGGGCTCATTATTGTTGATGCTCTTTCATGTATGCGTGAGCTGATGATGCCAGGAGTGCCTGCTAGTTCCTTGCAATACGACAGCCCCTACAATAACCAGATGCTAAACATGCCGGCAGATGGTTTCAAAAACACAGCCTTGATGATGGCTCGCAACTTGACCAACAAAGAAGATAAGGTTGAATTAATTGCCAGCTGGTCAATAGCAGCTGATCGTAAGACGTATGTCTATGGATACACCGACCTGCTCAAGTTGGACTTGCGTCCTCAGCTTGAAAACATTACCACCGATGTATTGATCTTAGGTGCCGCCTTTCCAAGCAAGGAAATGGTCCTTCCTAACTTTGAAAAGCAATATGCTAACTTGAAAAACAAAACCATTAACATCGCGGATGATAGCAAACATTTCATCATGTATGATCAGCCAGAGTGGCTTTACAATCAGATTAATAGCTACTTAACAAAAAATGCCCAATAACACCCAGCTATTTGAATCCCTGCACGCTGATTACTACTCAATGGTACATCAGATGTGTATGGGATTTATGAAAGGTGATGTTGACCTGGCCAATGACCTAACACAAGAGTCATTTATCAACACCTGGCGTTCGTTGGAGAAATTCAAGGGAGCATCGAGCTACAAAACCTGGATCTATCGAATCACTGTAAATACCTGTTTGAAGTACATCCGCGACAACAAACAAAAAAAAGCAGTCTCAATAGACCCCGAAACAGACCTCTCTTCAGCGACAGATTTCAACCCATCAAATGAAGAACCACATCAGGAACTTTATCGAGCCATCGGTCAACTCAATGAGTTGGACAGACTGATTATTATGATGGTATTAGATGAGCTTGAATATGAGGAAATCGCCAATGTAATGGGAATAAACGAAGGAAACCTCCGGGTAAAAATTCACAGAATTAAAAAGAACCTTAAAAAGATATTAGAAAATGAGTGATCCACTAGACAGCCTAAAAGACAAATGGCAAGAGGCGAAAGATGAAACAAAAAAGCCACTTCCAGACTCGAAGGAGCTAATTCAATTAGCTCGCAATAAGATGAAAAGTGCAGTCAATATGCACCTTGGCAACATTGCCGTTTTAGCATTGACCTTAATCGGTCTCAGTGCTTTTTTCCTGTTTGTAGCTCCGTTGCAGAATGCCCTGAGTCAATTAGGTATTTTTCTAATGCTTGGTGGACTGGCCCTTCGAATTATCATTGAATTATATAGTATAAATCAATCCAAACGCATCGATTTCAGCGAGTCCGCAGCAACCACGCAAGAAGCATCCGTGAAATTTTATCAATATCGTAAGCGAATTCATGGACCAGTTACCATAAGCATTCTGATTGCTTACACGGTTGGATTCTACCTACTCACTCCGGAGTTCAGCAATTACTTCACGACCAATCAGGTCATACTTTTGGATATATCTTACTTAGGAGCGGCAGCTATCTTCATTTATTCCATTCGCACTGCGATTAAGAAAGAAATGCGGCTACTGAATGAGCTTAATGAACTTAGCGATCAGTTTGGGTAACTAAAAAAGCGGCTTGCGCCGCTTTTATCACTTATTCTCCTTTTCCTTTCTCGCACAATTGCTTGATGGTCCGTTCGGTTGTATTTTTTCCCCAATTAGGAGCAAACGGATTTTCGGATTTTTCCACTTCATCAAACATCACAAGCGCTTTGAATAGGCTTCCACATGCTTCATCTGTACCTCCACCCATAAACTGAGCGGTACCATATTGCATACGTCCCATCAAAAAATGTGCGCGTGGATTGTCTGGATTCAATGCGATCGCTTTTTGAAAAGAGGCGAAAGCAAGCCCACTGTATGTCATACCTCTGGAGGCTGGATCTACTGTCAACTTGATCATATTCACATAGCCACGCATAGACTCCAATTCAGAATCGTTTGGCTTTATGGTAGCTCCCTGATCTACGGCTTTCATCGCCAGATCCAAATACTTGTCTTTGTCTTCTACTTTTTCGTACATCTCGCTCATTCGTATGTAACCAAAAGCCACATAGTAATAAGGCTCCCATCGATCACCTTCTGCCTCGCCTACTCGGTTGAGGTTGTTGATCACTGCCTGTAGATCCTCCGGATTTTCTGCAGAAAACATTGCCGGTATATTTTTTCCCATGGCTTTTTCAAACTGTCCGTTGGCGAATGTGAGGGAGGCACAAAGTACACTTAGTAATAGTATTAGATTCTTTTTCATAATTGATAATTGTATTTGATTTTAAAGATTTGGTAACTGATTAATTCCTTTATTTTTCGAGAGCGTGATAAACACTCCCAGGAAAATGAATCGCTTAGCTGGAGGTGTAATCGCCCGACTGGCATAAAACCCTTCATTATTGGGTTGGTCCGCGAATTCATATCCGTAGATATTATTGAAGCCGAATACATTATTCACCATTGCATGTATTATTATTTGATTGCTGTAGAGGTAGCTGACATTAAAGCTCAAGTCATGGTAAGCAGGCGTCCTTCCTCCTAAAAATTGCTCGCTATTTAAATCATTGTAGGGTCGGCCACTACCGAATGAATATGTAGCTCCAATTTGAGTTCTTATCTCCTCTATGAATTTCTTCATCACAAAAGAAAAGTTGTGAGCCGACGCAAAGGCTGGAGTAAATGAGCCCGGAAAGTCTTTATGTTCACGTTCTGTTTGTAGAAATGAATAGCTCACCCAGTAATCCATATTTTTGAAAGTCTTGCTGTCTCTCCAAAACAGATCTATTCCCCTGGCGTATCCATTTCCATCAAATTGGAAAGTACTGGGGTCATAGACATTGGCATATTTGACTAAATCATCGTAGCGTTTTTCATAGGCTTCAATTCTAAAGCTGTGACCACCTTTAATCCATTGATAATTGGCTATGTAATGCTGCGCCTGCTCTGGTTTTGCCACTGGATTAGTGAGGATGATTTGATTTTGAGGTGCTTGATAAAACCGGCCGTAAGCCAATGAAATCTGACTGCTTGTTCCTGTTTTATAAGCTGCAGACAAGCGCGGCGCCAATGTCACTTCATCATTCAGGCTGTTATGTTCCATTCTCATCCCGCCTTTAAAAGCAAGTGCGGATGAAGTGAAGACTTCAGTCTCAATAAAAGAGGCCGACAGCGTTTCTTCAAAGTCCTGAGCAAATGGCTCGATCCCATCATTCAATGTTTGATCAAGTTTTCGCTTGAGTACCTCGCTTCCAAAAAGTATAGCCAAACGATCTGAATGCTGATAATCTGCAACTACCTTCAAATGTCCACCTTGCAATTCCTGATTTCTGCTAATATCAGATATAGATGCAAAGTCTTTGCTTTGCGTCATAGAAACGCCTCCTCTAATTCCCCATTTCTCACTTAGCAACTCGCGGTAAGAGGCATTGAAGTGTCCATAGTCATTAGCCACATTAACCGGGAGCTCAACTTCCGGATTTCCAATTTCCGATTCAAACAGCTCCATTCTAGAAGTGCTGAGGTTGGTATAAAACTTAAGAAGTCCGGTCTTGCTGGTCTTAAGTCGATAAGCAAAGTTTCCATCCAGACCAGTTGGAGCTTTGTCCCAATTCAGGTTTTGTGGAGCAAGTTCAAAATAAGGGGTCAGATTGGTATACTGTACTTTCCCTGCAATGGAGCTATTGGAAAAGGCTCTGGTAACTGAGATATCTGCACCTACCGACATCAATGAGATATCTGTCCGGTTATTATCGGCTACATCTTTTGATTGCAGAATTAAAGCTGATGAAAGCGCTTGGCCATACTCTGCCGAGTATCCACCTGTGGAGAAACTCATGCCTTTAAACATGAATGGTGAAAACCTACTTCTACTTGGCGTATTTGGTGCAGAAGGTCCATATTCACTGTGTACCAGCATTCCGTCTATGAATGTCTTGGTTTCCCGACCATCGCCGCCACGAACAAAAAGTCGCCCCGTCTCTCCAACGGTCTGTGTCCCAGGGAGTGTATTTAAGGCACCCGGAATATCGGCCGTTGCACCAGCAGTCGTCACAATATCGAGCGGCTTCATCACCTCACGTTTGTTCTCATCCGAAGCGTTGAATGAGCCAGCAGTAATAACTACTGCATTCAGTACACTCACCTCTTCTTTTAGTTCGATCTTGAGTTTTTGACTTATGGATTCAAGTGGAAGTACCGCCTCATGAAAGCCAATGAATGAGGCAATGAGCACAAGGCTATCTGTTTCGGAAGTAGAAAATGAAAACGACCCTTCTATATCGGTAGTGGCTCCATCATAGGTGCCTTTTAGATAAACATTCACGCCGAGCAAAGGGTCACCCGATTTCTCTGTGATAGTACCAGAAATGGTAACCTGTCCACTAGCGCTGAATATTGTAAGCCCAAGGATTAGGATAAAAAGTGTCTTCATGTGTCTGACTTTTAGCATAGGCCAAAAGTGAACCGGATGACACTCGTCAACTAATATGCTTTACCGAACTGTAGAAATAAAAGGATGAGTTGTAACTTATGGTTTTAAAACCAAAGATATCATGAAGAAAACCTATCTAACCTTATGTTCAATGCTGATTACTTCAGTCTTATTCGCTCAAAAGTTTGATAAGCAAATCGAGAAGATGGTTGCTCAAACAGAGAAAGATGTAATAGAATGGCGGCATTGGTTTCACCAAAACGCTGAACTCAGCAATCGTGAGTTTGAAACAGCGAAACGAATCACAGAAATATTAACAGAAATAGGATATGAACCACAAACAGGAGTAGCCAAAACTGGAGTTGTTGCTATTCTCAAAGGCGGAAAGCCGGGTCCAGTTGTTGGCTTACGTGCCGATATTGATGGACTGCCAGTAAAAGAGCGGGTAGAACTTCCATGGGCTTCCAAGCAAATGGCCGAATACAATGGTGACCAAGTGCCCGTGATGCATGCCTGCGGACACGATACACATATCGGTATCCTTTTGGGTGTAGCCAAGATGCTGTGGGAAATGAAAGATCAGGTTCCAGGTACTGTGAAGTTTATCTTTCAGCCTGCAGAAGAAGGAGCACCGAAAGGTGAAGAAGGTGGAGCTCAGTTGATGGTAAAGGAAGGTGTGCTTAAAAATCCCGATGTAGACGCCATTTTTGGTTTGCACATTAATGCGCAAACACCTGTAGGAACATTGAAAGTAAGACCAGAAGGAATTATGGCCGCAGTTAATTCCATGCGTATAGATATCAAAGGAAAGCAAGCACACGGTTCAGCGCCGTGGGACGGTATCGATCCGGTGGTAACAGCCGCTCAGATTATCAATAACCTGCAAACGATTATTAGCAGAAACATGCAGCTGACAGAAGCGCCTGCAGTCATTACAATTGGCGCCATTCATGGTGGAGTGAGGTATAACATCATTCCAGAAGATCTGTATATGCTTGGCACTATACGCACATTGGATGCAGAAATGCGAACTCAGATTTTACAGCGTATTCGTGAAGTAGCTACCAAAACTGCTGAATCCAATAATGCGGAGATCGAAGTATGGATAGATGAAGGATATCCCGTGACTTACAATGAAGTTTCTTTATATGAGAAGATGTTACCTACATTGAAACGTGCAGCTGGTACAGATAATGTAGAGATCATTAAGCCAATTACTGGAGCTGAAGACTTTTCATTTTTCCAGGAGCAAATTCCAGGACTGTACTTCTTTGTAGGCGGCTGTCCACCAGACAGAAATCCTAAGAAAGTATCGGGACACCATACTCCGGATTTCTACGTAGATGATAGTGGAATGAAACTTGGCATGAAAGCGATGATGGGCTTAACGCTTGATTACCTAAGCAAAAAGTAGATTAATCTAAGTATAATTCAATTTCATAGTTAAATAATCACAATTCGTAGTAAAAATGCTTACTATTATATATGGTACAATACCAATATATAATAGTAGTATTTAAATACACCTTTGAGTTGAAATTATAAAACATTTAAAAAGCTATGGGATATCTATTCAATCTATTTGCAAAGAAAGATGCGTTGAAACTTGCCAAAACAAACTCGGGCGAGTGGGTGGTCAAAAAGAATTTGAAAATCCTTTATATCGGACCGAAAGAAAAGTGTCAAATCTATATGAACCAGCTAAATGTGGCTTAGCGGTGAGCCACGTGTGTTCTAATATGATTAGGTGTGTGAACCCTGCTGAAAGGCAGGGTTTATTTTTTTAATCTCGATCTGCCCAGAAGCCAAAAAGCCAATTGCCTGGTGATTTTTCGTCGCTCGACCTGAAGAACTCATCTACAGCATGCATCAATTCTTTTTTAGTGATGAAATCATCGCCATCACGATCTAGTTTCACGAAGGCCTTTGCAGAGTGCTTAATAGGAATGTGATAGCACATGAACATATCAGAGTATTCATTCACTGATATCACTCCATCATTATTAACATCAAATGCGTCGAAGATTGAGCTGATCATGTGAACCACCCAACTTTTGTAGATATGCTCATTTCCTTTGCTTAGCATGTTATCAAAAAATTCAATGAAATGCTCTTCGTTGGCCACTCCACCCTGGAGTTCAAAGTATTTCTGAAACATCTTCCAGCTCTTCACGCTTCGTTCAATCACCTTCGTATAATCGACGGTATCAGGTTTGTACATCCAAAGAAGACACAACGATTCACCAATCTCCATAAAGTCATTGGCTTCCAGGACTCCATTTCTGTCCTGATCCAGAACCACATGAAAATAATGAGTTATTTTTTGTTTCTGCAGTGGTGTAAGCATTCTATCAGCGTTTAATTTTTAAAAAGATAATTGATATATCTTAATACACAAGGATATGTAAAGGTGACCAATGTGGAAAAATTGATCGAATCAGTTCACACGCTGTATACCTTGAAAGGTGTCGACTTTTAATTTAGTCAGGTTTCTTACTAAACCTTACCCCTAATTTAAACACCAACGGACGAGCGTTTAAGTCATTACTTTGATAATTGAAATCGTACAGGATAAGAGACATCATTTGCACGATTCCAATTTTAAACTCCCTCCCCACTCCTACCAAATAGGCAGATTGCCACTTCGGGTTTACGGGGCTTTCCGAACTAAAGAAAGATTTATTGATCTGTCTTTCTACTTCTGCCCAGGCAAAAAAGCCTTTAGGTATCTCATAACGTGTGAAAAAACTGTACCCATAGCCATCTCCTGTCAGCGCACTTGTAGAGTCATTCGCAAATTGTTCTCTCAGAATTATGCCTACTCCTCCCAGCCACTTCTTATTGATCCAATATCCAAGTTGGAGGTTTGTATTGATAATCACAGGATCCGTAGATTGAAGACTAAGGTTGCCACCAAAATAAATCCTTTTTTTGAAGGGAATATCTTCCAATGAGTTGCGCTTGGTACCTTCTTCCGGATACCGGGTATCTGGCAACTTGCTATACTTTTTTTTCAGTTTCTGAATATCAGCCTGTGCTTCCTGAAATTGCTCAGGATCTATCTTTTCAAACAGTTTTCTGGCTTGATCAGGCTTTACCAAATTTGGATTTGGTTTGGATGGTTTCTGAAGTGTTGCCAACGAACCGGCCGGGTTGGTGAATTGGCTCAGGGGATCTTCCTGAGCTCCTAAGTCATCAGGTAAAAACTTGCGGGCTTCTGCTTCCAGCACTTTCGTAGCTTCTAACAATGCCAGGCTGTCTGCATCGGCTGGATCTATGACTGGTTCCAGTACAATTGGATTTCGAATGAGTTCGCTGTATTCAGGTGGAAAACCGGCGCTCTCTAAAATTTCCCTTGAAACCTCCAATGAATCTTCTTTTGAAAATTCTTCCATTTGTATGGAATCCAACTGAACCGCTTTAAGGCTGTCGAATTTCTGGGAATAGAGCTCTCGTGCTTTCACCTGCTGTTCGAGCTTTTCTAATTGCTCTTTGCGTTGCTTCGCTGTTTGTTTAGTTTGTTTAGCTCGGTTAATTGCATTGGCATGCTTACCCGTAGCCTTCCCATCTACTTTGACTTGCGAATAAGCCATGGAAGAAATTCCTATAAACACAAGTATGAAAACAAGACGCTGCATGAGTGTGCAAAAATATTCAATTCAGCGATAGAATCTAAGTCAACACCAAGTTCGTAGGCAAATGTTTTATTTTAATGAATTCAAAATAAAAAAGCGTAGCTGATGCGTACGCCTAGTGTCTACTGCTTGTTGTGAAAAGTGACATTCCGATACGTGACCCTTAGCTTACCTAAGCTGGCGAAAGTTCACAACTTGTGGTAAGCTCCAATTTAGTTTTAAGAGTGTCTGAACAAGTGCTATTGATCCGGGGGCGTTATTTGATATCCAACAGCTTGCCAGATTGGAACTCTGTCATAGTAGGAGTACATCCTGCTTATCTTTCCGTTAGTTAATTGGAGGTTTAAGAAATAAGGAATAACCAATGAAGTATCCGCGTCTACCAAGGTAGCACTATAGTTACCCCAATATTGTACCCAGTCACCGATGTAATCTCCTTCATTTACTTTCAAAGATGAAGCTGCTAATCGGTCATTTTGCTGGTTGCTCCGTGAAGTCTGGAAAGAAATCCAATCCTTGATAAAGTCCTCCCTACTGGCTGTATCCATTGGATTGGTTACATAGATACTAAGGAAGTCATCAGTGGTCAAATCAATTAATGCGGTGCTGTCGCCATATAGCATCGCGTCTACCAACTGCTGAACAGACTCTATGTAAGAAGTAGAGTTAGGGTTGTAAATAACAGGCCCTTCAGCAGCGTCATCATCTGCGCCTTCGGAAGTGTTTTGGCATCCTTGAATCATCACAAAGACCGATAAAAGGATTGATAAAATTGCTAGATTTTTCATAATAGGTTGGTTTTCAGTGAGTTTAAACTATATAAGATAGCCAGTATTTCAAACAAAATCAACCATCTACCCACTTCTCTTAAACCAAAAACCTCTACGATGAAGCAGGATGGGATTTGATACAATACCTATTCTAATTATAATAGATTGGAATCAATATATAGTCCCCAATATTCATTTATGGGTTCATAATATATATCCCTACTTTCAAATAAATCTCCAGCTCCACATCTCTCATATAAGTAGTATATAACTGGATACTCTCCAGCTTTTGTCATTTGAAAATAGACTTCAGAAAAATTATTTTGATTGCATTTCTTCCTCTCAAATGCGATATCCACAATTGACAATTCTTCCATCAATGATGAAATTTCAAAATCATCACAAACAAAATCACCATTAGATTTTTCGAATTCTTGACAGTTTTTGAAAACTATTCTTGGTCTTCCAGAATTAGCTATTCGATCTGAATATTTATTCTCAATTAAAACTCTGAGTTCGTCAAACTTGTCAACATTGTTTCTTAAAAAAGAAGCTTCTTCCTTCCTATCAACACCACATCCTAAAAGAAGGAAAACCAATATTAAGTAACTAAAAAATATTCTCATGGAAGTATGTCTAATACTCTTTTGCTCCTGTTCGAAATTGAATTCTTTGAAAAAGTACTTGTCTTTTAAAGTTATTATCTCTTTTCAACAATTCTAATGCATAATTTCTTCCAGAACTAGAGTACTCATTACATCATGTTCTTCTATAGAATCAATGCTTATGGTATCAGTTTTGAATTCAAGCAAGTAATCCTTTTCAAACTCATCTATGTAGGCAACGACCCTCAAAATCCCGTTATTAAAACTATAGGACTTGATATTTGAGTCTCCCGTGTAATCCACAAATTGTCTGAAGTTCATCACCACAATTTAACCCCACCCCCTAAAACCAAAAAACCCACCACCTAATCTATCATTTTAATCCTTGTTGTAATTTTCTGACTCACTCCAGAAGCGTTAATATTCTTTACTACTGATACATAAAAGAGCTTGTTACTGGCTGTATCATACTTCATTTCTGTAGTAGATTCCATAGTGAACTCTGGTATTTCTCTCTCATCAAATCCCTGACGATTTGATTCAGCTAATTTCCTGAATGTTGATTTCAATACTCTATTCAAATCATCTGGTCTGATTGTTTCCTTACCCCTAATCACAGCAATCATGCCATCCATTTCCTCAAGCTCTAATTTAGATTGTATTGGAAAAGGCTCTCCACCAAATGGATTGGTTGTTTCATATTCATATTGCTGAACTTCCCCAATTGTATAGGTATTCCCAAAAGCATTAAAGTAGATTGAAAGTTCTGGAAAGTAAGTATCAATCAACTTTTCTTCAGTCTCGTAAGTAGTGGCTAGCTGGCGTTTTATCTTATTAATTGTTGCCTCATCAAAACTTCTTCCAGTATAAATTTTCATCATCGCTTTTTCAAGCTGATCCTTTGCGCTACTGTAGTTTTCCAATTCATAAAAAATTCCTTCACTATCTACAATCAGCGATAATTCAATTCCATAATATACATCCTGACTTTTGAATTGCTCAAGGACATCTGGAGGCATTTCTATTCCAACCATTCTTGTTTCTCCGTACTGAAACTTCACAATTCTATTGCCATCAATACCGTTTTCCACTGTGGCTGAAGCACTTGTGATTGAGAATGCATCTTTACTACTTGGATTTCTTGAGTCCTCATTACCTCTTATTATTTCAAATCTATATGTCTCTCCAATATTAAATCTTTGAGTTAGAACTACGTTATCTTGAGCAAGGGTTGTGACAATCCAAATAGTCAGTATCGATGATAGGTAATATTTCATATGAAATCTAATTATCGTTTAAAGAAACAGGTGCTTCTTTCTGAACTCTATCATAAGCTAACTTATTAGTTGGTGAGAAGGCTGAATAAAAGCCACCTTCTTTCAACATATCATAAATTGATAACTCAATATTCTCTTCACTTAATTCTTCTATTATTATCAAATCACTAGACCAGAAATAAAGTCCATTTACATTTTCTCTTGACAAATTTTTCTGCTTCATCAGCTCTTGGATATTATTCAATGTAAAAAATGATCCAACAAATTCTTCTCCATTATCAAATCTTACAAAAACATCAATATTATCATTATCAGGATGGAATATCTCTCCAATTAACTCTATCTCAAATTTCCTAGCTGTCATAATAGCTCACAATTTAACCCCACCCCCTAAAACCAAAAAACCCACCAACGATGAAGAAGGTGGGTTTGGTGTGTGTGTATTGCTATCAATTCATTTTGCTCTTCAAAAACGAAATTAGATTGAAGTAATCTTCTTTGCTAAACTCCTTACCACTGGTGGCAATCTTATCTGCTTCTTTCATTGCTGAATCCAAATCATTATCACTGAGCATTTTCATCTTCTTAAGAACACTTCCAGTACTCATTCTAACTTCCGCATTACCAGTTAATGCAAGGTTTATAAAATACTTGACCTCATTTGAAAAATCGAAACCACTACATGCATAAACCAAAGTCCCAAAATTGTCTGAATCGTCATGTTTTTTCAGAATATTGAACAATGATTTTTTTATCTCATCTTGCTTAGAGGTAGCCGTCATTAAGGCAAGTGCTCCTGAATTCCTTACCCTAGCATCATTAGTTGAAGAGATCAAATCTACAATTTGATTGATTGCTTCAACATTATCACCCAATTGTGTATTAGTCAGGTAATCTACTTTTTCATCAATATCTAGGTTGTCCAATTCCAACATCACCACAATTTACCCCCACCCCCTAAAACCAAAAAACCACCAACGATGAAGAAGGTGGGTTTGTATTTCTTAGCCACAAGTCATGCCATCACACATCCCTAGCTGGAAGACTTGCGGTAGCTGAGAAGTATAAAGTACCATAGCTACTAGGAGGTAACTCTAGCTCTTCAAAATCTATGTCTTCGAACTTAAACTCCATTTCACTACCAAGATATCATATTCTTCTTAACGTATTAATATTTGAACTTCTTCTAGTAAAGCGCCCCACCACCTAAAACCAAAAAAACCACCAACGGTGAAGAAGGTGGGTTTATATTTCTTACTTCTTCTTAATTCTAGATTTACGCTGGAAGAACTTTTTGAAAGTACTAAATGGTGATATTGAGTTATACCACAGTATTAGGAATACGAGACTTAAAAAGATCACTAAACCACCTCCATATACAGTGGGCTTTTCAAATAAATGATCTACCGCCAGAACTGATTTATTAGATGCAATTAGATAAATCCCAATTATCATTAAGACAATAGAGACAAGTAAATCAAATAGGTCACCGAACTTTTTATCACTCACCGGTCTGCAAATATTTCATACTTTTCATAAATGATTTCTTAACATCACTGTTCAAGAAATTGATCCAACTAGGCATGTGTTCTCCCCGCAACACTGAGTGTTTAGCTAAACAAAAGGCCCAAACTCTATAATGTAAATATCCTTCACCTCCAGATACCTTCCAGCCGCTTCCAGCTCCTGTAGTCCAAGTATTCATTGAGGTAATTGAAGAGTTAGCACCGAATATTCCCAGACCATAGAAAATAGTTAGAATATCCGTTAAATACTCATCATTTTCAACTAGATTTTTTTCATAGAGTAGCTTGTAATGACTAAGCTCATGTGCTATTGTTGCTATTACAGAAATAGGATTAACAATACTATTTTCTTCTATCCAGATTTCAACATTACCATCCTCATCTTGGATATATCTACCAGTTGTTAATGACGACTCATCAGAAAGTTCTGTAAATATTCCATCACCAAGTTCAACTATTCTTTTTTCTTCAAAACATATTCAGGATCAAACATAAAATCGCTTGATTCCCACTTATCCCGCTTAATCCTATCAAAGGATATATATCTAAGTGAACCTTCTGAAATTATTGCTCTAGTATGTTTTCCTACTGATCTTCTATCATTTGGTATTTCATGAGTCACTACCAGATTTAAAGTATCATTGGATATGAAATAAACTCCCAACTGGGTTCTTCCACTTTCAGCACTATAAGATTCAAATTTATTCTCAGAAGAGAATTTTATATAGTCATTTTGATCTGAACTGAATGAGTACTCCCACACAGTTCCAACTAATGCTTTTTCATCCTGTCCTATACAACTGGTAGCTATCAACAGTACTATTAGAAATGGTAATATCTTCATCTTATTTTGTTTTTGGAACTATTCTTAGTTTGCCATCTATTCTTGTAAACTTATGTGTCCTAGTTGTAGCTTGAGATTTCTGAGTCGACTGAGATGGTTTACCCCTCAAATATAGTTTACCATTGAAGTCTTTAGCGGAATCCATAAATGAATTAAAGGTTGCTTTACTTCCTGAACAACTAGGTCCTGTCAAACACCCTGCCGAAATTGCATCACCACCAAAAGTGGAAAGACTTTTTCTAGCACTATTTCCTGAATGCAGCCAAATGGCATTCATTATGTGTTCTGATTCAGGCTTACCATCATTTGCTGGGTTATTAGGATTTCCACTTGTCGTAGGTAGATCACCTCCCTCATTTACAAGAATTGCATCTTCACCATTACCTCTAGTAGCTGCCTTTGCGTCATAAACTCCTTCAGCTAATGTCCCATATTCAGAAATATCTGCTGAAACTGTACTTCCATCCATTGTTGCTGAAGGTCCTGTCTTATCACTTTCTAAGTATAAATCATATTGGGCTGAGTTTATTTCTTCTGATCCATTGGACTCACGATTATGAGTGGCAACAATTACATTTTTACCAAGATACTTTTCACCTTCCTTTGTCGTCTCTTGAGAAGTAGCATTCTCATCCCAGTAAATCTTACCATCTTTATTTTCAACCCAATCTATCATTCCTGTTGGGTCTACTCTAAGCATAGGGTTATTTTGGACATAGTTATATGGATTAACCCAACTCCTTTTATCGGAAAGTGGATCAACATTATAAAACCTGCCTATTGTAGCATCATATGTTCTAGCATTGAAATCAAAGACTCCTACTCCCCAATCTTCTTGTTTCTCATTACCACTCAATAGGAACTTCTGAGGCTTAGATGCAGTCCTACTACTTTCATTAAACGTCAGCCCAAACGGATAGTAGTCCTGCGTGCTCACCACATTCGTCTTGCCGTGATACACACTAAAATCATCAAAATGAACCGTGAAAGCTTCTTGATTTTCGTTGCTCAAATACGCCAAAATATACCCCTCCTGATCCGCTATGATGTCATCGATGCTGAGCGTTTCAGACGTATTAGGTCCGGTACTTTTTGCCGCTGAACTTATCTGTTGGAAGCCTGCGGTGACGTAGGACATTTCTTTGTCAAAGATGATGTAATTCAAAAATGCACGTGGAGCATTCTCATTGCTTTTCTGTGACATAGCTGAGCTACTGAGTGCATCATCAAATACCGTTGAAGTACTAGACACTCCTCCTTCTTGCCCGCTTCCAAAATTGGTATCGAATGTATTGAACAACGTATTATATACTGTAGATAAGAAATTATTTGCTGATGGGTAGGTAACAAAATTGGCATTGACTGTGAGATCAATAGTATCTCCTTTGTTTAATCCAATAAAAATCATCGCACCTGTCTGTCCACTCGTTAATAATTCAACTTTATTACTGCTTCCATACGGTTGCGTAGTATTCATTTGAGTTTTGGTCTCTATATGCAAATCTTGGAACCCATTTCCTCCGCCTGTCTCGAAGGTTTCCACCATCGTATAGTTCTCGGGTGTGGTTGAGAACGTCAATCGTACATTGCCCAGGTGATCTTTGAGGTGGTATTGGTAGTCGTAGTTCTCTACAACAGAATTACCAGTCACCATCACCTCATCAATCTTAAATGAGCCGGGATAATATTCAGCAGGAATAATCCTTATTTCCTTAATTATTCCGGTCCAATCACTGTACTGATTCCCATCATTATTTAAGCTTGCCATATCTACCACGTATTCATGGTACCCATTACCTGTTTCTATGGAAAAAGATTTTGATCTATTAGAATTCCAACTTTCTCCTGCTCTATTGAAATATACTTTAGCATTTGTAGCTGAGGAATTTACTTCCATTCGAATACGTATTTGATTGTATTCTGAAGCATCAAAATCTAAATTCGTTGTAGAATTAACACCATTGGCAGCTCCACCTACATCTATGGTGCCTTCTATCGATCCATTATTTTGTTGGAATCCGCTTATAGAACCAGTTGCAGTAAATCCCTCTGTATCTGAATCAAATGTCCAAACAATGTCTTCAGCTATCTTTTCAACTTCAGGAACTATCCTTCCCTCCTCATGCTGAATCAGCTGAATCTCCCCATCTTCATAGATAAACTCTCCTATATAATCAGTCACCTTCACTTGAATTCCACTGTCGTAGACAGTTTGCTGGAGCTTGATTCCTGCAGCATCATAGAGATAAACAATGCTATCTCCCGGGTTTTCAAAGTCCACGATAATCGGTAGGTTCAGGTGGTTGTAATAGATCGAGTCAATGCCTTTGTTGCGGTCTTTGACCATGTTGCCATTGGCATCATAGGCATAGTCTATACTTCCGGTATAACCATCGTAAAATCCTGTGGTGTCCGATGCTGCATCGCTCACCTTTTGCAGTTGATTCCCTGTGTAGGTGTAGCTCAGATCATCCATGAAGGCTGATGTGCTCTGCGCCCTGCGTTGCAGGCTTTCGATGTTACCGTTCAGGTCATAGTTTAATCCTTGAACGCCGTATTTATTGGTTGAAGCATTGTCTTGAAAATGATTCGCTGCTTCCAGACGGTTGAGCTTGTCATAACCAAATGCATAGGCTCGTTCATCAATGCTTTCTCCTTGTGGATCGTAATTGGACCACTTCATCGCGGAGATGTTGCCATTGTATTGTTGCGTATTGCTCAGCGAGCCGTCCTGGGTGTCATACAACAGCTCCATCCCAAACAAGTCTCCATCCGGTGAGGCAGAAAGGTCACTGCTATTCATGCTGGTCAGCCAGCCACGTATGTTGTAGCTGTAGTCCAGTGATTGCTCTCCCCCATGCAAGTCTTTTTCTATCAGTTCGCCCAGTTCGTTGTAGTGATTTTCTGCTAAAGAAATCTTTTCATAAGTGATTTTGCCACCAACGATTTTGTCGTTGATACCATTTAGCGCGACATCAGCTATTAACGATCCGATTGAAGGGTTGCTGGACGTGAAGAGTACGGTTCCATTCTTCTTGTAATTAACGACTCCTGCCACTCGTTCAATGGTTATCACATCACCAGCCGTGTAAGTACCAACAATACCCAGATTGTTTCCGTTTTCAAAAATGGCTAGATTCCAATCTCCTTTCACATACACCGCATAATCTATGGTGCTGAAATTCGCATTGGCATTGGTCTCAGAAAATCCAAGGAACACTGCATAGTTGCTTTCGATATCAAATTCCAGCTTGCCATCTTTTCCATTTCCAATCATCTGGGTGCTCGCTGCTCCACCATTGCCCCATCCGCTTGTATTTGTTTTTTCCAACTCATTGCCATCTGCAACTGTGCCTTCCAAATCTGTCCAAGCTACATCTTCTGACAATTCATGATGAGTATTTAGGAGTCTACCGGCATGATCATAGTCAAATGTCCTTGCAATCTCAGTCGTCTTTGCCCCATCGTTGTGCGAACTGATGGTCCTTGTCACTTGGCCGATGAAGTCGTAGTGGTTGGTCACTACGTCGGTACCTCCCAGGTGGTTGGTGCTTTGCGATTGAATCAGGCGGTAGCGGTCGTCGTAGTAGCTGACACTCTTGATCCATCCCTCGGGGAGGGAGCCAATACCGCTGCCAGTCTTCGTCAGCGTACCTGTCGCCTGTCCTTTGACTGCCGCATTCATTGTTAAACCAATAGGGTTGGTAAAGGAAAGTCCTGTAGTGTCCCAGTCGTAGTTATCGTAATAGGTAACCGTCAGGTATTCATCGATGCCTGTGGTTGGATACGACTGATTGCTGTACTCATTGGTCAATGAGGTATTGAGTGTGTCGAATCGTACAGTGGAAGCTGCCACTGCGGTTCGTTCAGCTGCTTCGCTTCCGCCTGTCATCTGTCCGGTGATGATCGGCCGGTTCAGCTGATCATACTTGGTGAACAGCCATTCGCTGTTTTGGCGTTGCACCCCATCCTGCGTAAGCACCAGTCTGTCCCAGGTATCGTACACCATGAAGACACTGTCTGCCCCAGGCACTTTCTTCATGATCATCCGGTTGCGTCCATCGTAATCGTACAGGAACGCCCAGGTATTGAGGAAATCCTTTCTGGTTTGTTCGCTCTGCCCAAAGAATCCGGTGCTCAGCTGTGCGACCGCCTCCGGTGGCAACACTGCTGACAGCTGGCCATAGATGTCATAGATGTAGTGGGTTTCTGCCCAGGTGCTACCATCAACTTGTGATTTCTTTACGATGGTCTGGCCTTGCTTGTTGGTATATTCTATGGTCTGGTTGCCATCTTCATCGGTGGTGGTGTTTTTGTAAATTTCATCTGGTCCATACACCGCGGACGAACTACCAAGCAACACCTCATGATCAAGTTTAAGTACTTCTGCTGAGTCTGCAATGTCATACTGAAACTTCACTGTGTTTTGTCCCAACTGCCAGGCCGAACCAGGAGCTCCTTGTTCCAGCGGTCTATTTAATGGAGATGGCTCAAAAAAGGTTTCAGAATAGGCTTTATCCGTTCCTTTGAGGCCGGCATAGAAGCTTGTTTGATTGGTTAAGGCGTCAGTTTTAAAAATGGCATTTACACCATCAACATAAGACAAATGGTTTTTTGTGCTTCTTCCGTATTCATCATATTCGAAAGGGACTACCACATCTTTTTCTAAAGGTGACGCATTGAGTGAAACTTGCTGCAACGGTCTGCCGATTCCATCTAAAATCTGTACTGAAATGGATTGCTCATATAAGTTGTAAGTAAATGGATCGTCAACGGAGGTTGTTGGCGTTTTATAGAAGTAAGTAAGAACTGCATTTAGATTAAACGCTAATTGGCTACTTATTACAGCGTCTCCAGTGGTGGAGGTATCTCCTCCAGTGGCGGTTACTGTTACTTTATATGTCCCCGGCTTATCGACCACCAATTGATTGCTGCTTCCGTTCTGGATTTCGATGCTATCTCTAAACCAGCGATAATTTGAATGACCACCAGTTGTTTCCAGCGTGGTGCTACCTGCAGGCCTCAATGACTGAGAAACTCCCAGGTCTAATTCAGGAACATTCAAGATATCAATTAATACAGCATTACTAGGTAGTTCGTCGCAAACATTGTTTTTTACCATAACTCGAAATTGAGTTGGTTGCTGGATATTCACATAATTCAATGATGTAGTTGTCACTAACGTATCTATCCAGGCTCCAGTAGTCTTGTATTGCCATTTGGTAACATCACCTATGATTGTACCTCCAAGAGTTACAGTTCCAGACGCAACTCCAAATTTTTCCGTAGCTCCAGATAGAGTCCCTGGATTAGTGCCTTCAGATATAATGGCATCTACACTCAGTCTATCTGCATCTTCACAACCCGTGACGTTACTATAGGAAGCCGCATGATAGGTTGTTGTGGTCGTTAAAGAAGGTGTTGTATAAGTAGTTCCAGTATGAAGAAGAGTTCCTCCTGTTGCTGAATCATACCATCTAATGGTATTACCCCCACTCCCTGGAAGTCCGCTCAACGTTACTGTACCAGTTCCACATCTTGTCTGATCGCCGGCACCTGCAAATGAAGGGACTTGATTAATTACAGCAGTGATAGCTATTCGTTGGGTATCCTCACATAGCGTCGCAGAATTAAACGACGTGGCATAATATGTAGTGTTTGAACTCAAAGATGGTGTTGTAAATGAAGTACCTGTATGAAGTGCTGTCCCTCCTCCTACGGTCGAGTACCACTTTATGGTATTACCATTATTTCCAGGTGTGGCAGTGAGTGTTACTACACCAGAACCACACCGATCATTGTCGTTTCCACTAGCCAATGATGGCACAGGATTTATGGTTGCGGTGAGAGCTTTTCTGTCTGTATCAGTACATCCGGTTGTAGAGTTATAACTGGCCGCATAGTAGGTTGTTGATGAACTGATAGCTGGCGTTGTTAAACTTGTGCCAGTATGGAGTAATGAACCTCCAGAAGCAGCACTGTACCAGCGAATAGAGTTTCCATTGCTACCTGGTGCGGCACTTAAGGTCACAGTTCCGGTTCCACATCTGTCATTACCAATACCGCTAGCCAGAGATGGAATCAGATTTATAATTACTGTAATTGCTTTACGATCACTGTCCTGACAGCCAGTTGATGAATTGTAACTGGCTGCATAGTAAGTTTTGTTTGAGCTCAGGCTTGGAGTAGTGAAACTTGATCCAGTGTGTAATACACTTCCACCTGAAGAAGCACTGTACCACCTAATTGTATTTCCATTACTTCCTGAACTAGCTGTAAGCGTTACGCTTCCCGTACCACATCTTGATTGATTTGAACCACTTGCTAATGAAGGAATAGGGTTAATAATCGCTTTAATGAGTTTTCGATCTGAATCGATACACTTAGTAGTGGAGTTATAAGTCGCTGCGTAATAATTTTTAGTTACACTTAAACTTGGTGTAGTAAATGAAGTTCCTGTGTGTACGAGCGAACCACCTGATGAAGCCGTATACCACCGAATGGTATTACCATTGCTTCCTGGACTAGCTGTTAGCGTTACGCTTCCTGTACCACATCTTGATTGATTTGAACCACTTGCTAATGACGGAATGATACTACTATAAGGGTAGGAAATGTTTTGCGAAAAATCACTCCATGCATAGGGGCCAGAGGCAGTTCTTGCACGAAGATAAATAGGCCCCGAATTGTCACGTGTGATGTTAGAACCATATCCTAACAATGTGGACGTACCAGAAGCTGTGGTCTGCCAGTACCATCTTACACCTGCTGGCGGGCCGTTGGTTCTGGTGATGGTAGTGGAGCCGCACCATGGATGACTAGTCGTAGTTGTGGCGCTGGGTTGTGCAGGAGGAGGAGGCGATACTGTAACACTTAAAGTGGCAATTGTGGAGTTCCCATCTTTAAACGTAATGGTCTTGTATCCTGAAGAAGTGAAGTCTATTGTTGCACAGTAATCTCCGCCAATACAAAAACTAGACTGGCTATCAATGGAAGCCCCTGAAGTCACTGTCCAATTAGGTAAATTCGCATCTACACCAGAAATTGAATAGTATTCTGTGTCTCCAGATCCTACAGCAGTAGGACCACTGATGCTCTGTGCCGCAGCATGGATACTTCCAGTAAAAAACATGAATTGTAGGAAGATTTTCAACTTATTTGAGGGCATCTTAGTATTGTTTACGTAGTGAATTGATTATTGGGAGATGTATTGGTATTGATATCTGGCAACGATGTTATCATCATCATCCCTCACTTCGATAAGTCGTCCAAACGGGTCATAGGAATAAGATTTTGCATATCCATTTGGATCTATTTCTTTTTCAATGCCATAGCCATATCTCCATAGAAAGGTTCGAACCTGTGCGTCCGACAGGTTGCTCCTCAATCCACCAACGATGCTTTCGATATTGACGCCATTCTGGAGGTTGGTGAAGTCCGTTGTTGTAAGCTTCTGATCAATCTCTGCTCGCGTAGCATTTGTGATCACTGCCACGACTGAACTATTGTCAAACGCCCAGAGGTAATTCTCTTCTATCTCCAAACCAGCACTCGAAGAATTTCCCGAAAAAATCTTCTTTGTAATTACTCGGTTGCCGTCATAGGTATACTCTGCTTCTAAATTGTACGAATCGTCCTCACTATCCCATTTTTTTACCGTCAATGGTAGCTTTCCATGATAGGTGAGTTTCGTTCCCGACAATTGCCTAGCAGAAACCCCCGGTTTCAATAAAGACTTGGAATAGGTACTGACCAACGCTGGATAGCTGCTATGCCTGACCATTAGATCCTTATGAGAGTAACTCCCAAAAGATTGGGTTTGCGCTGTGGGGAAGGTATGATCAAGGCTATCACCGTAATGGTATGTCAGGGTAGTGGATAATTGACCAGAAGTTTCAAAGCTTGTCTCTTCTACACTGGATAGTGCATACCATTTTCTCTGGTAATCATAAAGGTTGAGTTTGAAATCATCGTTGATCGTTGTAGAACATCTATAGCAAAAGCGTGTAGCTACCTTTCCAACTTTAAATGCTCTAATACTCTGACTGTTGAGCGTATACTCATTATAACTATATTGTATTGATTTTATCTTGGTATTAGCAATTGAATCTGTAGTAGTAGGCAAGCCAAGGATAGTAGTATCTTTTTGATAGACATACGTTTTGTAAATGGACTTTTCTTTGATTTTTCCATTCTTGTAACTAAGGTCTGTAGAGGGAACAAATGGATAATCGTTGTTTAAGGGTGGGTTATCGTTGATGAATTCATAAACAGTCATTCCATTCCTTGCACTGGAGAACGGATCTCGCGCTATTTCCCTAACCATTGAGTAACCAATATGTGAGCCTTGGTAAGTAATACCTGGCAATTGAGATTTATCACTTAGTGTGAGCCATGAAACAGGAGGATAATCTCCATCATTGTCTTCACAAATAAGCCCAGGCATTGATCCCGGATAATTAGTATGAACAACTCCAGTAAAACTGGGAGGTGAAAACAATATGCCACTTGGGTTTCCATCATTTCCAGTGTAAGAATAGGTTTTTTCGATTCCAGCTGAGTTGGATATTTTCTTTATCCTCAACCCTCCTATTTCCTCTATTCCAGGCTCAACCTGCTCATACTCAATGGATATTTGAGCCGTTTCATTATCCTCCTCATCATACGCGTGCAGTCGGTAGGTTCCAGAAGGAAGTATCAGCCTGTTTCCTTCGACAACCTGATTTAAATTAATGATATTTCCTAAACTGTCTTCCAAGTAAGCATATATACTTTCTCCATTTTGCACAACATTATCTTCTAATGTTGCGCTACAATTTTGACCTACAATAAAAATTGGGCTATATTTTTCATCACCGGCACCATTGGTCCCATCAGCCTCTATTGATTGCCTATATGTAGTTCTTTTTGAGCTGTCATATCTTGAGTTTAGTTCATAGTCAAACTGAGTGTAGCCGCCAGTTGGAAAATTGATTTTATGTAATGTTCCTGTCCTGGTATTTGTTAAGCTTGGATCTCGATTGACTCCATTGGGATTAAAGTGAAATGTATTGTCTTTAAACTCTGGAATTAAGCTACCGGTGGCTGAGCTTCCATTGTAAAATCCCCAATAGTCCTGACCTCTAGAATCTGACGCAGGCACAGTTCCCTCACTGTAGTAGTCAAAACTATAGCCATTTTCAATGTTTCCATTTTCATTGATAGGTGTAACCGAGTTCAATTTAAGCTTGCTATTGGACCCAAAATAGCTATCAGTGTCAATTAAGAAACCCTTAATGTATTGACTACCACGTTTTATATTAATACGGGTGAGGCGCTTGCTGCCATTCAAATCCGTCCTACTTCCAGATTCTTGTGCCAGAAAATCTACAGTAACACCATTAGATGCAGTGATTTTGCTTAATCGATAAGATGTTACAGAAGTTGTATTGTAACAATGGCTTCCAGAAGGAGGATTACCTGATCCACCGGGAATTTTTTCATTTTGCGTACTACTTAAACGTTGGTCATAAGTGAGGTTTTCGACTTCATAGTCAAATACAATAGAGTCTCCATTGAGAGACATCTTTGTCAAAAGCCATGCACTTTGATAATAATCAAGACCTCCCGGCCCATCGTAAGGTGAGTCGGCAGATCCACAGTCTGAAGTTACCGTTGTGCGTTCGGGTGTATCAAAAGTGTACTTAATACCATCAGGTCCAAAAATCACCCATGAATAATCAGATTCGTTTGGATAATTGGGTAGTGTGCTGGATTGGAATGGATGATTGTTAATGCTGAAATTGTCCGTATCAAGTTTGTAAATTGCTCTATCCCTTGTGAAAATAAATTTACCTCCACCGGATGGCAGTGAATAATGATATACATCTGGTTCAGAATCGATCCAACCTTTAGCAAGTGTATCGGCCCTAATGACGGCTGCACCTCCCCATGTTGATCCCAATTCTGAATATTGCGAATAACAGCTAAATATTGAATCAGCTAACACTCCCCCGGATGAATTAAACATTCGCTCAGTATGATCTGTAAACCATCCCCACTTTGCAAAGCTGTCAGATTCATCAGGTATTCCTCGCAAGGTTCTGCTTACACTTCCACCCGCGCTTAATGACCAACCTGCTCCTATCCAGCTTGCATGCTCTTCTACCCTCAATCCACCAGCATGATAATTCATTGAAATTGGTAGCTGCAGCTGTGGTAAATCAACTGTATAAATTGGAATATTTATGCTAGGAATACCTGTATAGTGACTGACAGGAACATCAATGAATTTATTGAGAGAAGCAACATTTGGTGATGGCGGGACAACATTTATTTCAGAATATTGAATCGCTTCCTGAGCCGATAATTTAAATAGTAATGCGAGCAGAATTACTAGCTTACTGAGCAGTCTAATTTTCATGGAATTTGGTTATTGATGAACTATGCAAAGTCGAATTAATGCAATGAAAAAGAAGATTAGAATCATTGTATTGTAAAAAAACCCAAAATATTACACTCAACTAGTAGAAGTATACAGGATGTATACCTTAATTGAATGGGGGTTGATCTTTTACGTATTCTCAAATACCTCGAGATTTAGTAAGGATGCACAGGGACTCGACACGTCCGCCCGTCCGAACCCGCTCCTTCGGACAGCACTGTCTTCCTTCAATCCTTAAAAACGAAAAAACCCGCCAGAAGCGGGTTTTGATCGTGATTGCACAGGGACTCGAACCCCGAACCTGCTGCTTAGAAGGCAGCTGCTCTATCCAGTTGAGCTATGCAACCATATTTGTTGTGGAGAGAGGGGGATTATTTCATGATCCCACATTGGGGAGAATGAAACAAAATGATGATACTTCGTATCAAACCAACCTCCTCAATCCCATCTTCAAGTAAACTTGAGCCGGGATTCTCCGGTTGTTGCTTTCGCAACATTTTGTTTGCGGAGAGAGGGGGATTCGAACCCCCGGTACGATTTCTCGCACGCATGTTTAGCAAACATGTGGTTTCAGCCACTCACCCACCTCTCCGGGGCATTAACTAACGCTCATTTTTAGTCAACTTTGCGACCAAAACTCCTCCTCAAATCATGGCTTGAAACCAAGACATCTCTGAAAAGGAGTGCAAATATAAAAGTTACCTTCAAAAATCCATTTCCTTCATTCAATTCTTTATTAATTTCCTTTCAAATAATTCTCTGCATGAATAAAACGCAAATTCTAATTGCTCTTGTAATCGTAAGCATCTTCGGTGTTTTTAATACATATTTTGATGTTCTGGAGGTATTTAAGGCAAATTCTCCTGAAGCCATTTCAGAAAAGAAGGTCCGAGATGGTGAGATTAGACAATACACAAGGGACAAGAGACTCAAGACAATCGTAAACTACGATAAAGGAATTAAGCATGGTACCTCCTATTTATATCACGATGATGGTGAAACAGTAATGCTAGCCATACCCTACAATCAAGGTAAGCGAGAGGGTACTTCCAAAAAGTACTATAAAAATGGAAAACTATATGCTGAAACAGCATACCAAAACGATCTTCTACACGGTCCGCGTAAACTCTATTATACCACAGGTCAATTGAAAGCAATCATAAACTATGGTAATGGAAACCCTGGACTTGGCACCATTGAATACTTACTTGACGGATCGAAAAAGAATGACAACAAGATTCTGGCTACCAAAGCAGGAAACAGGATCAAGCTATCAACATCCAAAGCATGTAAAGAGTCAAAATTCTACATTGGAAAATTAATTGATGAAACCTTCTTCAATGTGATGCATCCTGATTTGAAATCACTTCCCAAATCAGACGGATCATATTTTATAGATACCAATATGTATACTCCAAGCTATTTGAAATATCAGGATATCATATGTCACTGCGAGAGTAAACAAGGCAATCCTATTATTCTTAAAACCAGACTTTATTAACTAGTTTATCCTAATAAAAAAAGATTCGGTATTTCCTACCGCATTTACTTTAAGCACATACATGCCTGATGGCAAGTTTGAAACAGGAATCTTTATCCGATCTCCTAAAACGAATGTGTCTATTGGGTATGTTTTACCTGAAAGATCGATTAAGCTAACCGAAAATCCTTCCGTAAAGGTTTGAGAATTATTTCCTTGAACATTTATAAAATCCGAAGTGGGATTAGGGTAAAGTCTCCATTTTATCAAATCTGAATTCGTATGAATAGATATAATCCCGGAGTGGGTAGACTGACCATCGTAATCTACCTGAGTAAGTCGATAGTAATTTACCTCGTCTAGTGGTGAATTATCAATATATTGATAGTCAATCCGTTCGGAAGAATTTCCGGCACCATCTCGTTCACTTAACACTTTAAATGTTACTCCATCCGTACTTCTTTCTACCATAAATTTATCGTTGTTCACTTCGGTTAATGTTTGCCAAGTAAGCAGCACAGACTCATTATCTAATTCCCCATTGAAGAAACTCAATTCAACTGGCAAGGCCACATTGTCATTGCCAGGGCTATAATGTGGAACAAATGAAGAAAAAGATGAAATTCCAAACGTAAAAGACTTCCCAAGGCTTCCTACATCAGCTACCATCGGCTGATGCGAACTTCTAATTCCACCAGAGACAAACGGATCTAAATCATCTACGCCTGAAATCTTAGTAAAATGAATACTATCTGCCTGGAATTCGTCAAGCACATTTGGGTCATATCCATCAGAGACAACCGCATCTCTTAAGTCGACTGGTTCAGCATCAAGTGAGTAAAACCTCAAATAAACATCTGTACTTGGCTGAGTGGTAGGTGAAATCCACCAATTTCGATTCATAACATATTCATCCTGAGTACCTCCCACCGTCTGCATCCGAACATTTGCCTGGCCATTTAAAACCCGTACGGCCCAACACGTAGATCCAAGGTCATTGCCAACAGGATTGATGGAATAAACCAAATTCCCATTTTGATCAGTGACATGTATCCATTGGTATCCGCTAAAATCCTGGCAGTTTCCTCCACTTGCTTCATAATCTGCCTGTAGCGCTCGAATACTTACGATTGCAGATGGAAGTCCAGGGCTCTCCTCATCAAATGGATCCGTATTTGTGAGTGCTTCAATATAGTCTGGAATACCATCGTCATCTATATCTGATACAAGGTTGATAGGCGCATCAGCTCCACCAGATACTAAAATCGCTTCCAAAGCATCAGTAATGCCGTCGAAATCTGAATCCGATCCACCCAAAGCAACAGGGTCATTGGCATCACCCGGATTCGTATTATTTAATGCTTCATAATAATCCGGTATTCCATCACTGTCTGTATCGGTCGCTAAATCAGGATCAACAGCTCCTCCACTGTTTCCAATATAGGTTTCAAAAGCGTCTGGTATGCCATCGTTATCTGTATCTGCATCGCCTGAAGCGATTGGTTGATCTCCATTGAACGGATTAGTGCCGTCGGCCACTTCCAGCCAATCAGGAATACCATCCCCATCGGTATCCGTTATTCTGGAAATTGGGCCGACAGCTCCGTTATCAATTAATATCTGTTCAAGTGCATCGGTGATACCATCACCGTTGATGCCTGTATCGTTTATCCCTTTATTGGCAGTTGCGTTGAGGTTGTCGTCATTTCCTCCCCCAATCACCGGACTGTCACCATCGGCTTCATCCGTCCCATAGGCTATTTCGAAGTAATCAGGTATACCGTCCGAGTCTGTATCAGTTGTCAAATCTCTACTAGTGCCAATGGCCAGGTTCACTGCACCTGTAGGATTGATGCCTTCAAAAACAAGTGTAGTACCATCAAAGCTTGCGGCGGTAGTTATGCTTAATGTGCCATTTGTAAAATCATCATCCGAATCAAGAATTAAAGAAAAATCCGTAATAGAATAGGCCCCGTAACCTCCACCTGTGAGATCAAATGCTAGGCTTACAGTACCTACATCTCCGGTTTCAGTTAAACCCCATATCCGTGTAACCCGCTCTGTCACTGTGCCAGGAAGATTTGATGTGGTAGATGTAATTACACCTCCATCGTCGCCCCAAAACAAATAGTCTTCATTATTAAGACTGGAAGCGGCACTTACAGTTAGAATACCTGATGCATTGAAACTGGAGTTGCTATTTATAAATAATCCTTGGGAAGAGTTTATGCCAATAGCTGAGATGTCATTAGCATAGGCTGTGAGATTATAAAGGTTGGTTCCATCATTATATGTATAGCCAGTAGTGCTTATATCGAGCTCAATGCCATACTTTATCGCAAGATATGAAGTAATATCCCTCCTTTCATTGTCAGTTAATCGCGAATCGAAACTGATAACCTCACTAATGGTACCGTCATATGCTCCAATCCCAGAAAAGACATCTCCCAACTGATAGGCTTGATTTGATAGATTGGTAAATGATCCGGCATTGGCCTCTCCATTGTCAATTTGAATTCCGTCTGCATATATATCCTGACCGTCGTTGGTTGAATTGACAGAAGAATTGAAGATAACCGCGTCCGTGTAGCTGACACTGGTTCCAGTTTGTGCAGACCTGTACGATCCTGACGCCTGATATAGATGTGTAACCACTTCATCTGGAACGCCAGCATCAGAGGTTACCGGTCCCAGACCAAAGCCTGTAAATTCGCCCGATTCAAATCCTATAACACCTGCGCCAGCCGAATTGTATGAGTAGGTGATATCCGGATCAAGAACGATAAAGTAATCTTGAGAATAAAATCCTCCGGAACCTCCAATGATATCGTTGGTGCCATCAAAAGATATCGCCGGCTGATTTCCCATTGCATTTGCCACATAAAGTGGTCTTGTTCCACCAGCACCTGAAGCATCATTGGATCCGGCCTGATCTGCCCAAGTAGTAACCGCAACTCCATCTGTAGTCGTACTTGTGCCGGCATCAGCTCTCAACCATAAGGCTATATCGGCATTTAAGGATGGGGCAGCTGGTATGCTTAGTGTGAAAAAATCGTTATCGGCAAATGACACGTCTTCAAAAACAATGGTGTCGCCAGAAAAATAGCTACCTTCATAGGCATTCGTTATAGTAGAGAAATCATTGGATGTGTTCACTAATAATGAGTAGAGACCTTCTGCTTTCACACGGCTGGCAAAGTTTGCGATTGCGCCTACATAAACTTTTACAGTAACATTTCCTGGTGAGCCTGTGACATCTACTTGCCACTCTGTTTGCGTTCGCTCCTCATAGGCACCTGGCAATTCAGTACTTTGTGCCAATGTTTTATCAGTGGCGTCACTACCCCACAAGATGTAATCTCCAGAGCCAAGGTTATTGCCGCCTTCAATCTGAACTATTGCATCTGCATTACCGCTGATGGAAACAGTCTGACTCAACCCATGATCCAAATTGATACCTATGCCAGCAATATCGTTGGCATAGCTCGCATTATTATAAATGGATGCTCCGTCAACCGTATAGGCCTCACTGGAAATATCGAGTGTTACACCATACTTTAATCCTAAGTAGGAAACGACATCTCTCCTATCAGTATCACCTAGTCTTGTATTGTAGCTAATTACTTCTGCAATTTTTCCATCGTAAGATTCTGTTTGCAGGAAATTATTCCCCAGCCTGAAAAAGGAATTTGTTCTGTTTCCAAAAGAGCCTGCATTTTGCTCAGTATCATCGATCTGAACATCATCTGCAAATAGTTCCTGACCATCTGCTGTTGCATTGTTTCTGGAGTTTAAAATAGTAACTGGCCCGCTGATGGTTCCGGAAGCGTCTGCAGAACGATAAATATCATACGCATGCCCTACTACTGCATTGGTTACATCGCCCTGATCTCCAAGGTATAACCCATCAAAAGAACCGTTCCTGAATCCTAGCAGGAAACCAATGTCATTCGAAGTTTGAATGGTAAGGTCTGGTTTCACCACGAGAAAGTAATCATGCGTATTAAAACCGGCTATGCCATCTAAAAAATCATCTGTAAAGTCAATCGCATCATTGAAATTGATTTCATTTTCAAGTAAAGTAGGTTTTTCATTGTCATCACCCTGATCGGCATCATTTCCATTTCCGCTTACGTCAGCCCAGCTGGTAACCAAATTTGAAGCAGTTGTAGAAACACCATCATCTGGCCTCAACCAAAGTGTGAGTCCCGCAGATACACCGCCTGGAGCTATCGTTTGCACATCACCACCTAAGGTAAAAAAATCTCCATCAGCTAAATCAACATTTTCAAAGGATAAGATATCTTTTCCTCCAACTGTTGTAACATTCCCTCCTAAGACCAAAGTTGCTATGGCTTCATCTCCTAAATCCGTCGGCATTGTAGCTGTTCCGGGTGCTACAATGAGATTCAAGGTTGTATTGTCTTTGTCAACGGAAAGATTGGTGATGTCAAAATTGAGCGTGACAGTACCAACGTCCCCGGTCTGTTTTACTTTCCATATTCGCTCCAGTCGTTGGGTTATTCCTGAAATTATATCAGCAGTTGTGAAAGTGTTGGTGCCATCATCATTCCCCCATACCAAATATTCACTATCGTCAAGGTCTGAAGGATTACGCATGCTTACTATAGTAGCATCGTTTATGCTTTGGCTGCTCGGCTGATTTAGCCCTTGAGTGTTCGTATTCTTACCTATTCCAGCTACATCGTGGTGATAGGTTTGATATCCTGCATCAGAACTTCCAGGCCATATAATAGTGGATCCATCTACTTGATAATCGAAGTTGGTTGTCGTACTGGAAAGGTCTTCATCCAATGTAATACCATATTTAATGGCTAGATATGTTTCTACATCAGCCTTATCACTGTCACTGAGTTTGGAACTGTAGGATATGACTTCTGCAATACCTCCTTGAAAATCATCAGTAAAATCAAAGCCATACCCTATTACATAAGCACCATCCGAAAAGTCTACATAATCACCATCAGGGTCATCTTCTATATTGTCGACACGTTCACCATTTAAATAAATGTATTGTCCATTATTTGTGGCATTCCATCTGTCATTTATAATAATTGGGTTCGCTAGCACATACTCTCCTGCTGGATCCTGAAATGCCGATCGATAACCATCTGCAGGAAAAATAGTGTGTGATATTAGTTCGTCAGCAAATTGAACTGTCGATGACCCCAACTCCAAGCTCCCAACATCTCCAGGTTGATAACCTATTACATCACCGGTTTCTTCTGAACTGCTGCTAATAAAGTCAGGGTCTATAACTACGAAGAACTCACGTGTGTAAAATCCAGCAGTACCTTGTAAATCAGAATCATCAAATTGCAGAACTGGGTTGAAATTAATAGCTGAATCTAAATAATTTGGTCTTGAAGAAAAGGTATTTTGACGCGCGTGATTTTGTCCAGAGCTAAGATCAGCCCATGTGTTGACAGTAGTTCCTTCAGTAACAACAGGCCCATCTGCTTTGAGCCAAAGTGACAAGCCAGTAGAAACGTTACCCGGAGCAGCGTCGCTTACATCATATCCTGTAATTATAAAATTATCAAAGCCAATGCCCGCATTAAACGATGCATTGACATCTGACGCAAACCTGACTCTGAAACGTACCGTTGAATTATTATCCAGTACGTCAGGTAAGACGATTGAAGCCGTTATCCACCCACTGCTATTTCCGGACCATCCTTCCTCTGCCAAGGCGAAGACATTTGTGGTATTAAACCAATTATTACCTTCTGTGGTGGATCCCAATAGATTCCATGAGCTTCCATCATCATCCGAATATTCAATATTAAATCCATCTTCTATACTAAAAGTATTATCGGTTTCGTAGCTAATGTCCATTTCCAGCACTAACCCATAATGGCCTGATAAATCTATGGTGCCACTTGTAGTAGTTACATCGACAAGAATGCCATAATCATCAAAACTTGTGGGATGCAGATAATTGCCATCCGAGGTTCCAAGTGCATTATCCGAATCTCGGCTCCAACCTGTGGTAGACCAGCCTTCAAAGCCTGACTCAAAGCCATCAGCATAAATTTGGGACTGTCCAAAGATTGGGTGATCTATCAGAATTAGTAATGGGATGAAAAATAATATACAAAGCTTACTAATTGAACTTTCTGTGAGCGAATTCATAACGGTGGTTTTTGGTTTCAATCATCAAAAAAAAATTCGATTTTGATTGAATAAAACACGCCTAAAAAGTTCAAAAAGAAGGTCTAATATTTGGTCAGGTATTGCTTTTTGTACACCATCTTTTTCAGCACTTTAAATTCACGTCTTTTTTCAAAATTCAAAAAAGAATTCTTCACTACATAAAGCCTCTCAAGTTCAACAACTCTTCTTGATATAATTAACAAAAACAGCGTATATGATGGTTAAATAAAGTATTTATCAGATTTAAGAAACAATCATCACAATGAAAATATCTACTATCTAATAAGATCTAATGGCAATTCACTCACAAAGCCATTAGATGCTACTTCTAAATAAATCTATATAAATTCTTTATTAAAAACAATTTTCTTATAAAACGTAATTAAGTATTGACGATTATACTCATTATAAATACCTCAATAGTGTTTATGCAAAAAAACATGAATCTTAAATGAAGGAATAAGCGACTAGATGCAGTTGAGAATCAGATAAATCAATCAGAGTGTGCCGTTCTTCCTAAAAAATGTTAATCCATAAAATTCTAGCTCTTTTGATTGACTTGTTCTGTTAGATTTGCCGACGATGAAATGGGTCAACTCAATAGGCACTTTTGAACTAATAATAGCAGGAGCTTTCATTATTCTTTATATGTCATTCATATGGCGTGTCATCACCACTACCAAAAGATTAGACCTTCCTGCAAGAAGGGTGATCATAAAAACGATCTTACGTACACTCTACTTTAGCTTAATTGTAACTGCTCTACTTGGTCCCAGCTTTGGTGATGCATCCAGAGAGGTGAAAACGGTTGGGAAAGATATTTTCATTTGTATTGACCTCAGCCAATCCATGAATGCAGTGGACGTACAACCTTCCCGACTGGAAAAGGTGAAGTTCGAGCTAAAGAATATTGTAGAAGCCTTCAATTCAGATCGAATTGGACTTATCATGTTTAGCAGCGAAGCTTACATGCAATGCCCACTTACCTATGACAATAATGCACTTAATCTTTTCATCCAGACATTAAACACCAACATGGTTCCTAACTTTGGAACAGACTTTGGACCACCTCTGGAAATGGCAACGGAAAAGTTGATTGCTGATGATACGGTAATTACACGATCCAAAGCCAAGATTACCATTCTCATAAGCGATGGTGAGGATTTCGGAGATAATACAAGTGAAATAGCTGAAGAATTGGAATCGGAAGGGATTACATTATTTACGCTAGGCGTCGGAACAAAACAGGGAAGCAAAATCCCAACCCGTAATGGATTCAAGACGGACAGCGACGGCAAAGATGTCGTATCCCAACTGAATTCTTCATCCTTAGAAAATTTAGCAGAGAATACTGGAGGGGAATATTTTGAAATAAATGAATCAAGAAACGATGTGTCGCGTTTGATTAATGCGATCAACACTGTTGAAGGAGAAATGCGAGACTCAAAGCAAGTAGACGCCACCCAAAATAGGTACTATTATTTTCTAAGTCTAGCATTGTTTTTGATGGTAATCGATGTGTTGTTCAGTGTGAAATTGATAAAGCTATGAGGACGTTTTTAGTAATCGTATTAGCCCTAATAATTAACGACCCAAAAGAGATCGCAAAGATCAATGCATTGAAGAAAGAAGCAGAGAAAGCTTATCACGAGAAAGATTATGAATTGGCTCTATCTAAGTACACGCTTTTGCATGATTCACTAGGCGTAGATGATCCTGCTATCAAACTAAACCTGGCACATGCCCACTATCATTTGGGGGATACTGCGGGTGCCAAAATGAACTACGGTAAGCTCATCAGCTCAGAAAGTAAAAAGATGAAATCTATAGCTCTGCAACAACTTGGAGTGATGAGCAAAAATGCAGGCAAGCTTGAAGAAGCACTTCAGCAATTAAAAGCTGCAATCAAAGCAGATCCTACCAATAAGGAAGCAATCTATAATTATGAAGTAGTGAAGAAACTACTCGAAGAGCAGAAAAAGCAAGAGCAAGAGCAAAAACAAGATCAGGAAAATAAGGACGGAGAGGACGAACAAGAGCAACAAAATCAAGATCAGAAGAAAGACGGGGAAAAGGAAAATCAAGAAAACAAAGACGGAGAGAACCAGGAAAAGTCTGATGAAGAAAATCAGGAGAAAAAAGAGCAAGAGAAAAAGGACGGTGAAGAACAGGAAAGCGAAGAAGAAAAATCTCAGGAACAGATGACCAAAGAAAAGTTAGAAGAAATGGGAATCTCTGAAGAAAAGGCCAGGCAATTGCTAGAAGCAATGAGACAGAGCGAAATCAAATACCTGCAGCATCAGCGAAGGAAACCCACCAAGCGACCGCCTAGTGGTAAACCAGACTGGTAATTGGTCATTCAAAATGTCATTACTTTTTCCCATTTGATTTTACGATCTTTGCGTCCCGATTTGAACCATCGGGATTTTTTATTGATTATAAACACATATATATTTTAACCAATCAATTCATATGAAAGAAGTTTATATAGCATCAGCAGTACGTACACCAATTGGAAGCTTCGGAGGTCAGCTAGCTGGATTTTCAGCAGTTCAGCTTGGCACAGTCGCCATAAAAGGAGCATTGGAAAAGTCTGGCGTTTCTGCAGATCATGTCAATGAAGTATACATGGGAAATGTACTTTCAGCAAGTCTTGGTCAAGCGCCAGCCCGACAGGCAGCAATTGGTGCTGGTATTGGTCACAATGTACCGTGTACCACAGTAAACAAAGTATGCTCTTCCGGTATGAAGTCTGTAATGCTAGGCGCACAGTCTATCATGTTAGGCATCAATGATGTAGTAGTAGCTGGTGGTATGGAAAGCATGTCAAATGTTCCATTTTATGTACCTAAAGCACGATTTGGCTATAAATACGGACATGGACAGCTCATTGATGGATTGATGCACGATGGGTTATGGGAAGCTTATAATCAATTTCCAATGGGGAGTTGTGCTGATAACACAGCAAAAGAAATGAACATCTCCAGAGAAGCTCAAGATGAATTTGCCATTAACTCTTATAAGAAAGTAGCTGCTTCTACCGAAGCTGGTGAATTCAAGGATGAAATTGTCCCTGTAGAAATTCCGCAACGAAAAGGAGATCCAGTGGTAATGGATGAAGACGAGGAATTCAGAAATGTGAATTATGACAAAATACCAGCGCTTCGTCCGGTCTTCAATAAAGATGGAACCGTAACCGCAGCTAATGCCTCAACCATCAATGATGGCGCTTCGGCACTAGTTCTTGTCAGCAAAGAGAAGGCAGAGGAACTTGGACTAACAGTAATTGCTAAGATCAGAGGTTTTGCAGACGCGGCACAAGACCCCATGTGGTTTACAACAGCACCTTCATTGGCAGTTCCTAAGGCATTAGCTCACGCCGGTGTGGATAAATCCGATGTAGATTTCTGGGAAGTAAATGAAGCTTTCTCAGCTGTAGCTTTAGCAAACCAGCAAAAGTTAGAGTTAGATGGAGAAAAACTCAATGTCTTTGGTGGCGCAGTAGCTATGGGTCACCCGCTTGGAACGTCTGGCGCAAGAATCATTACGACACTCATCAATGTGTTAAATAAAAAAGATGGAAAGATTGGATGTGCTGGAATCTGCAACGGTGGAGGAGGAGCTTCCGCAATTGTCATAGAGAGGGTATAATCTAAGATTAACAATTTATAAATTAGCCCGGCGTTCTTTCGTTGGGCTTTTTTATTTCGATATGACCAAATCACTAACCAATCTCATCTTCTTAATTGCCTCTGTAGCAGTATATGCACAGACGCCTGTTAAAACTTATTACGATCAGGGCCAACTCAAAGAAGAGTACCAAATACTCAACAATGATAGCGCAATGGTTGATGGACCGTACAAAATGTACGATCTGAATGGAAATATTATAGTCAGCGGGAAATTCCGGTCTGGTGCCAAAGACGGTATTTTCTATAACTACTATCCAGATGGCAGCATCCAACGACAAACAATCTACCACGATGATCTTAGAGAAGGACTTACTCAGGTTTTCACTTCTTCAGGCAAGGTAATTCAAGAATCTACTTTCCATAACGATACTCTTGTAGGAGCTATTCGTCTGTATGATGAGGCCGGGAACCTAAAAGGAACTACTTCATTTGTGAATGGGAAGCCAAACGGTCTGGTTCTTTCCTATTATAAAAATGGAAAAGTGAAAGAGGAAGTCAATTATGCTGAAGGAAAGCCCAATGGGAAGACACGTCAATACTATGAAAATGGAAACTTAAAACTGGAAGCTACCTACCGTTCGGGATTATTGGATGGTACGTATAAGACCTATTACCCCTCCGGTGACCTGGAGATGGAAGTTGTAAACAAACAAGGAGATAGATCTGGATCCGTGCAGATGTATTATGAAAACGGTCAGTTAAAAGCTATTGGTAACTATGCGAAAGGAGCACTACAAGGAGACTATCTTGTCTACTTTGATGATGGTGATGCAAAAAGCGAATACAAATACAAGGATGGATATCGAATCGGAAAAAGTATTGACTATCACGAAAATGGAGAAGTCCGATTGGCGTCCACTTTTACCAATGGTGGGCTCAATGCTTCGATTAAAGAATACAGTCAAAAAGGCCAACTTATAGCAGAAAAAGAGCTGCTCAATGAGCTCCCTCATGGCACATGGAAATCCTGGGATACCAAAGGAAATCCTCTCAACATCCATCGTTATGAAAAAGGCAAAATGCATGGACTACAAGAAGTCTTTGTAAAAGGAGCGAAGCAATCTGTGACTGAATACCGTTTCGGAAACAAGTATGGAATCTTTAAGGAATTCTATCCGACGGGAGATATTAAAGTAGAGGCCAATTATGAATTAAATAAACTTCACGGCGACTATGTCTCCTACCATAAAAATGGTCAGGTAGAATACTTCGGTAAGTATGCAAGAAACCGACGCCACAGTGTGTGGATGTACTACGATAAAAAGGGTAATCTAATTGAAGAGATAACCTATAAGCACGGAGAGAAAATAGAAAATAACTAACACCTCGACAGATTTTCCGTACATGTGGTATGTCATCAAAGTTTCTTGCCACAATCCTTGGAGCACTTACGCTATTTAGTTGCACAGAAGAAGTCGTTCCTGAAAGGTTTTATCCCCGAAATGATCACGAAGCATATTGGTATTCGCTCAAGCAAGCCAACTTGCTCAATACAGCGTTAGGTAAAGAATGGGTAGCAGCCGCTGACAAGCCATTCCAGGAGCAAATCAAAATCCAACTACCCTACCAAGAAGCCTTTGAAATAGCTGACTTAAAGCCAGATGCTCATGGTTATCGATTCGATGTAAAAAGAGGACAGAAAGTTTTGGTGAGTATCAACCTCGTAACCACAGACACCACACACCTCTTCATTGATCTCTTCCGTGTAGAAAACGATTCGTTAAATCAATTCCGACATGTCGCTTCTGCAGACAGTGTGTTGGAGTTGGGCTTTGCTCCGCGCAGAGACGCTTCCTACTTACTCAGACTTCAACCTGAGCTGCTACGAGGTGGTCAATATACCATTACCATTGAGAATGTGCCTACACTTGCTTTTCCAGTAGCTGGTAAAGACGTAAGAGCCATTCGAAGTTTTTTTGGAGATCCCAGAGATGGCGGACGCAGGGATCATCACGGTGTAGATATATTCGCAAGGCGACATACTCCAATACTTGCTCCTATAGTCGCAGATGTACGATTTGTGGGGACACGTGGGCTTGGTGGCAAGGTTGTTTGGCTATACGATCGCAAAACAGGAAATCACCTATACTTTGCGCACTTACAAGACCAAAAAGTAAAACGATACGATAAGGTAAACCCTGGAGACACTATTGGTACCGTAGGCAATACAGGCAATGCGAGGTATACGCCTCCACATTTGCATTTTGGCATATATAATAACGGCCCAATTAATCCATATTCGTTTATTGTAAAAGAATATCAGAGACCTTCAGAATTTACAGCTGATACCGCTCTTCTCGGAAAAGAAATAAAAGTGGCTAAAATGCTTCTTATAAAAAATGAAATGAAGCTTTCAGCTCAAATAGCCGATACATTGCGAGTTGGAGAGCTTCTTAAAATTGCGGCTGTCAATCATAAGTATGTTCGAGTAATAGCACCATCAGGCAAAAAAGGTTTTTTAACAAAATCCGATATTCGTAAACTTTGAAAAGGAATCAGTAATTTAATTGCATGATTTTCTTCCGTACCATTAAAGCATTCCTTGAGGATAAGGAATATCGCGACCTGTTGCTTACGAGTGTCACCATTTTAATTACCGGAACATTCATGTATCACGAACTGGAAGGATGGAGCTACCTAGATGCATTTTATTTTTCCTTCATAACCCTTACTACAATTGGATTCGGAGATTTTGCTCCTCAGACAGATGCAGGGAAAGTATTTACAATCATTTACATCTTAATAGGTGTCGGCATAATCCTCTCTTTCATCAATACTTTATACCTGCATTACAATCAAAGCCGAAAGCGTAGTAAAAAGAAAAAAGATTAAATTGATTGAATTCATTAACCAAAACCACCATGAAAAACTTATCATACCTTCTACTTATTGTAATGTCTTTTTTCCTTGTAAACTGCAGTAGCGATGATTCTGCACCAGATGCAGATATTGACAATCTGGACCCTGCGCTACTCGCACCACTTATAGGCGATTGGACCGCCACATCGGTTACTGCATCAGGATGCACAAACGCAAGTGATAATGGCGAAAATACATGCGGCGACTTTACCTTTTGTTTGTTTGTTCAAATCTCTGATGAAGGTTTATATGGCATAAGCGACAATACAGATCCTGATTTGAGTGAATCAACTTTTGGGATTTTGAAATCATTAACTGCTTCCACTTTTCTTTTATGTGAACCAGGGATCTTTGGAGAAGAAGAGGTATGCAGTAATACTGTGACATATAGCTTCACAAATTCTACAACCTTGAACATCACATTTACCGACGAAGATGCCCCAGGTTGCACGTTTACAGCAACCTTCACAAAAGATTCCTAGGTAAGCCTATTGTATCAATTGGTATAGGTAATTCGAAAGATGGTTCCAGCCAGGTCATCAGATACGAGCATGGATCCATCTTTTGCAAAGATTAGGTCTACAGGTCTTGCCCAAGCTGTGTTGGTGGTCTTATTTAGGAAGCCTACTGCAAAGTCTTCATAGGCTACACCTTGACCATTCTCCTCCGTGACCATGGTTATTTTATGACCCGTGTGACCCACGTCAGCATCTCTGTTCCACGAACCGTGTTCTGCTATGAAAATTTTATTCTTATATTCAGAAGGAAATGCCTCACTTGTGCAAAATTTCACACCAAGGGGAGCCACATGTGGTTCCAGATTTTGAGCTGGTGGCTCAAAGTCTGAACACGGGTACTTTCCTCCAAACTCAGGATCTTTAACATCGCCGGCATGGCAGTATGGGTATCCAAAGTGCTGTCCTTGCTCACTTACACGATTTAGCTCGCACGACGGACTGTCATTTCCCAACCAATCGCGACCATTATCGGTAAACCACATTTCGCCCGTTTCCGGATGCCAGGTAAAACCGACCGTGTTTCTTACACCATGCACATAAACTTCTCTTTCTGATCCGTCAGGATTCATTCGCGTGATGCTCGCATACATTTCATTTTTACTTTCACAGATATTGCATGGCGCGCCTACTGGTACGTAGAGTTTTCCGTCAGGTCCGAACGCAATGTATTTCCATCCATGATGTCCGTCTGTGGGATAGTCAGCATAGATTTTAACCGGATTTGGTGGGTTATCAAGGCTAGATTCTATATTATCGAATCGCCAAAGCTTGGATACTTCAGCTACGTACAGTGAGCCATCTTTAAAGGCAACACCATTTGGCATTCGCATACCGCTTGCTATTACATATCGTTCATCTGCCTTCCAATCTCCGTCCGTATCCTTTAAGGCATAGACCTTATCTCCTCCCCGATTACTCACAAACAAGGTTCCATTTTCTGTAAGAGCCATTGCTCTAGCATTATTAACTCTGGCAAAGACCTCAATTTTAAAACCGTCTGGTAGCTGGATCTGATCCAGGTTTAATCCCTCAAGCGAAGCGAGCGAAATTTCATCTACAGCCTCCTCGTCACTTATGTCCGAATCTGCCTGTTTTGAAGAACAAGCAAAAAGGATAAATGCAAATAACAGTACCAACAGCCGATTCATAATTCACTTATTTTTTTTGATATTCTAATTTACATATTATCAAAACAAACTCATTTCCTCCTTCGAAGTTTTACTTTTGCGCGCATGATCGATATCACAAATCTTTCTTATTATCTAGGAGATCGGGCATTGTATGATGAAGCCTCTCTTTTTATTGGACCAAAGGACAAAATTGGCCTAATTGGGCTCAATGGTACTGGCAAATCCACCTTGTTGAAAATGATGGTGAATGACATTCAACCATCCGGTGGAAAGATCTCCATGAGCAAGGACACTACTATTGGTTTCCTCAATCAGGATTTGCTATCCTTTCAAACACAAGATTCCATTCTAGCTGTTGCCATGACAGCTTTTGCTTCCACTATAGCTATCCAAAAAGAGATAGATAAGGTGATTAAAGAGATGGAAGAAAATTATCGCGATGAGCTGGTAGATAAGTTGGCTAAACTTCAGGAACGATTCGAAGCACAAGAAGGCTACACACTTCAATCACGAGCAGAAGAAATTCTAGAAGGAATTGGATTCAAGACTTCAGACCTGTCAAGACCACTGAGCGAGTTTTCCGGAGGCTGGCGGATGCGTGTTATGCTAGCGAAGTTGCTGCTGGAAAAACCAAGTCTGCTTATGCTTGATGAACCAACCAACCACCTCGATCTGCCTTCTATCCAATGGATTGAAAATTACCTTCAATCCTACGAAGGAGCATACATTATTGTATCTCACGATAGAGAATTTTTAAATCGATCAGTGAATAAGGTGGTGGAAGTAACACAAGCTGACCTGCATGTATACTCGGGCAACTATGATTTCTATGAGGAGGAAAAATCACTACGGAATGAGCTCCAGCAAAATGCCTTTGAGAATCAACAAAAAAAGATAAAAGAAGCCGAGCGATTCATCGAACGATTCAAGGCCAAGGCCACTAAAGCCAGCCAGGCACAATCCAAAATGAAGATGCTGGAGAAAATGGATCGTGTAGAAGAAGTAATTGACGAAAATATGAAAGTCAATTTCCGCTTCAACTTCAAAACTCAATCGGGAAGGCACGTAAAACGATTGGAAAACATCTCAAAGTCTTACGGGGATTTGAGCATTTTAAATAATGCTACTATAGGTATCGAGCGAGGAGACAAAATCGCGCTGATTGGCGCCAATGGGAAAGGTAAGTCCACGTTGCTAAGAATAGTCGCAGGCACTGAACCTCATGAGGGTAAAGTACAAACCGGTCACAACGTGATCAATTCATTTTACGCTCAACATCAGCTGGAATCGCTTGGTGTTCAAAATGATCTTCTGGAAGAACTGAAGCAAGCAGGAACGGGAAAAACAGAGCAAGAGCTAAGAAGTGTGCTGGGGTGTTTTCTTTTCTCCAATGACGAAGTATTTAAGAAAATCAAAGTGCTATCAGGTGGTGAAAAATCACGTGTAGCTCTAGCTAAGACACTTATTTCGGAAGCAAACTTTCTTTTACTCGATGAGCCAACAAACCATTTGGACATGATGTCTGTGAGCATACTGGTACAAGCACTCCAGCAATACGAAGGCACGCTCCTACTCGTTTCTCACGATAGGCATTTCATCACTCAGGTAGCAAATAAAATCTGGTGGATCGAAGATCAGGAGGTAAAAGAATATCCAGGCACCTTTCAGGAATTTTCCTGGTGGTGGGAGAAAAATAATAAAGGAGATGAAACTTCAGCCAAGGAAGTAAGGCCAGCAAAAAAGAAAGAGAACACCAAACCGCGAAACAACGAAGAAGATCAAAAGGCTGCCAAAGAGCTTAAAAAAGTGGAGCAGTTAATAGAAGCTTTAGAAACGGAAATTAGCAAACTTGAAATTCAAATGGGGGACCCTGAAATTTATGATGATCCGGCTGAATACGAAAAAGTGAATATTAAATACAATCAAAAAAAATCGGAACTTGAGAAGTTGATGGAAAAGTGGGAAAAGTTGGCTTAATTATTCTTCTCTTAGGTATTCCTCCAGTTTGCCTTTAACTATTTCAGCACGCTCTTTTACACTTACGTAGAAATTGTCTTTTGCGATAAATAAGTATCGATAGCCAAATATCATATTCCGAAATTCATTTTTCTTTAGAAAATCCGGACTTATCGACTGACCTGATGAAAAACGAACGTTTTCAATGTTAAAAGGCCGAATGAAGTCTCTGATGTGCTCATTGAGTGAAGCATCGAATTCGTTTGTACCTCGATAGAATTGTTCATATAAATCCACGACATCATTTCTTAGTTCAAATGAGCCAATCAAATCCATCTTTCCCGATGCTTTTAAAGACTCGTACGTCGTGCGCTGAGGTGAAAATGGCGGATTGTACTGAATTCTAAACATATAATTCATCAATGCTGTATCACTTCCATACGACCTTCCTAGGCTGGCATTCGAAAGAGTAACAAGTGCCTCAGATATGCTCTCATTAATGGAATGAAGCGTATCCAAGGCCTGAATGTCCGTATCTAAATCCTTGATCAGACTTGCAATATATTTCCGTTCTTGAGTCCTATTACTTTCCTCTTCTTTATAACTCTCCAGATAGAAAGCAATGCTAATACCTAGTATGACTACCAGCAAGTTGGCAATATGATCCAGCCAGTTAATCTTCTTCATAAATTAAAAATACAATTTTTGGTTGAAGTGAAGTCAAATGAAATGCCTCATTTCACGTTAAACTGATAGCAATTAAAGCCTAGTACTTCATATCTTTGAACAAAGGAATACCATTTAAAGTATTATTTAAAAAAGACCCAAACATATGCATAAGCTCATATCATTTTCTCTCATTTTAGTTGCTTTGTTTTTGGCTCAGTGCTCCAGCGTACCGCTAAGTGGTAGATCTCAGCTTGCGCTCATTGACAATGACAAAATCTTCCCGATGAGCTATGAGCAATACGAGCAAGTGAAAAAGGAGAGTAAAATCATAAATGGGACCGATCAATCTCGTATGATAAAGAGAGTTGGGACACGAATCCAACGGGCCGTAGAGCAATACTTTGCAGATCAAGGTGAAGCTGGATATCTCTCCGACTACAATTGGGAATTTAACCTGATTGATAATGACAGCACCGTAAACGCATGGTGTATGCCTGGTGGAAAAGTGGCTTTTTACACTGGCATTATGCCTATTTGTAAAGATGAACTTGGTGTAGCGGTAGTTATGGGTCACGAGATTGCACATGCTATCGCCAATCATGGTCGCGAGCGAATAAGCCAAGGGTATGCTGCACAATTTGGCTTGTCAGCGGTGAGTATTTTGCTAACTGGTGGCGGTAGCGGACCATCAGTTCCAGCCGAATTAATCATGCAGGGAGCGGGTGCTGCTACCTCTCTTGGAATTCTGGCATTTTCTCGAAAACACGAATCCGAGGCTGACAAATTGGGACTCTATTTCATGGCAATGGCAGGATACAATCCGCAAGAAGCACCTAAGTTTTGGGAGCGAATGGCAGCAAACAGTGGTGGTGAGGCACCACCTGAGTTCGTTTCAACCCACCCGTCACACGATACACGGATTGCTGACCTAAATGCCAATATGCCCAAGGCGATGGAATACTATAGTAACAGCCAGTAGTGAATAAGTCCAGGCCTTTTTTTAAATTCTTCAAATCTCTTAAGGGTTTATTAGGCAGTCGTGGCGAAAGTATCAGCGACATCACGCTTGCACGTCAATCCATCGAGGTTAAGGACAGGGTAAGTCGCTGGATCAAAGAACTGATCTTCCTGATTTTAGGTATACTATCGGCCGGATTTGGCTTAAAAGGATTTCTTCTTCCAAATGATTTTATTGATGGTGGTGTAACCGGGATATCACTTCTCACAAGAGCCGTTACTGGCTATCCGCTTCCCATTCTAATTGTACTTATCAATATTCCATTCATCGTGCTTGGGTATTTCCAAATTGGAAAATCATTTGTTTTCAAGAGCATTCTGGCAATTATAGGGTTAGCTCTGGCGCTTACGTTCATAGAATATCCCATTATTACATCGGATAAGTTACTTGTTGCTGTTTTTGGTGGATTTTTTCTTGGTGCTGGAATTGGCTTGTCAGTTAGAGGTGGCGGAGTATTGGATGGTACCGAAGTGCTTGCAATCTACCTTGGCCGTTTATCCGGATTAACCATCGGCGATTTAATCCTTGTTTTCAACATTCTCATTTTCTCTACTGCAGCCTATCTGCTGTCCATTGAAATTGCCCTGTATTCTATTCTTACTTACCTCGCCGCATCGAAAACCATTGATTTTGTAATCGAGGGTGTAGAGGAATACATTGGTGTGATCATTATTTCACACCGTAGTGAAGCTATGCGTGTGATGATCACCGAACAGATGGGTCGTGGCGTAACCATTTACAACGGAACCAGTGGGTACGGACCAAGAGAAGATCTAAAGGATACTGAAATTCTTTATTCCGTCATCACAAGACTAGAAATTGCCAGTCTTCAGAACAAAATCCGAAACATCGACCCTAAGGCGTTCATTGTCATGAACAGTGTAAAAGATCTCAAGGGAGGAATGATCAAAAAGCGGCAGTTTAAAGAGCATTAATACTACTCAAACTGACTCACTTCCAGGCCTGGAATAATTTTACAAGCATTCTTATAATATACCTTTTTCAACACCTCATCAGACAACCCCAATCCGTACATTCTCCAATAGGCATGGTATTTCTTGTAGTATGGAAAGTACTCATCTTCGGTCTCTAGTACTCTGAAATAGGTATAAAACTCTTCGGGATTGTAAGCATCTTTTCCAAACAAGATGCGATCCTGATATTTCTCAAAAAATGCCTCTGCCCTTCTCGGTTGTCGACCAAACTCTGCAATAACAGCGCCTATTCCAAAATAGACATTGGGATACGTATCCAGGTGTTTTTCTGCTTTATCCAGATTATTGGCCATCCAGCCCATGTGTGCATTTACAAAAATTGTATTTGGGTGTTTCTTGAAAATATTGTGTTGTTCCGCTATAATCTGTTCGAAAGGTGCAGGATCATTTTCTCCTCGTTTTCTGCCAGGTCTCAGCTTTAACTCTAGCCATCGTTCATTATCACCATCCATTGGATCCCAGAAAGATGCTGGATCTGCCGCATGTATCAACACAGGAATTCCCAGCTCACCACATTTTGCCCAAACCGGATCTATCCGAGGATCATCAATTGCCACTCTGTTTCCATCCTTATCCTGATAACTTAACCCAAGGCTCTTGTAAATCTTCAGTCCTCTGGCTCCTGCTGCTACATCTTCTTCAAGTGCCTTCACAGCATTTTCTGTCCACCCTTCATCTCCAATGTCTTTAAAACTTACATTCGTAAATACGATGATTCGATTTGGAGCCTCTCCTTCTACTCTCCTCACCATGCCGGCAAGATATTCTTGAGATCCAATGTCCCTTGTTTCTCTATTAAATCCTCTTCCACTTAGATTAATCATTGCTCCCATGTTCAGTTCATCCATCTCTGCTACCAAGCTCGCAATTCGCTCCTTGGTCAGGTTCCATTGGTGGCTATGAATATCCACAAATGGGAACTTTGCCTTTGTCAGGGGGTTTTCAGGAACCACCAGGGTTGAACTTGGATTGTAATCTTCAAAACTCATGGTTTGCTCATCCGCGGGCTCTTGAGCAAAAAGAATTGTACAAATGATGGATAATAGGAAGGTTAGTTTTCTACGCATTTTTTAGGTTTTTTCTAAGACAATTATACAACGGTACTCCCGCATCGAACGAGACAATTATTTATTTAGTTTTATTTAGACATAGGCTGGTTAATTTCGCATCATGGAGCGACCGGAGTTTGATGACATTTTCATGGAGCTGGCAGTAAACCTGGCCAAGCGATCTCACTGCATTAAACGACATGTGGGTGCAGTACTCACAAAAGACACGCGGATCATTTCCATTGGGTATAATGGACCACCGTCAGGCACTCACAACTGTGATTTGGAATGGCCGGAAAAAGGATGCCCGAGAGATTCCAAAGGAAGCTGCTCACTTGCGTTGCATGCTGAACAAAATGCAATACTCTATGCGGTGAAGAATAAAACCGACGTAGAGGGTGCAACACTTTACGTAACTCTCTCACCTTGCATTGCCTGCGCAAGAATCATTTATACAATGAAAATTCAAAAAGTGATTTATCTCAAATCGTACGCCGAGTATAAAGGCATACCAAGCGATGAGGGCGTAGATTTTTTGCGCAAGTTTGGCGTCGAAGCGGAAAAGTACGAAGGCTCATTGGACAATGTAAGTGAGCTGGTTTAAGCCATTTCATTTACCTGCTTTATATAGCCTCTGGTATTATACACTACGAAGAATGCGTTTCCCAAGATTATACCATAGCTGTGAATCAACGTTGCTGAGATAGCAATCCACATGAGGTTCGCTAGTATAAAGACAATAAAACCATCTTTATTTTTGTTTCCAAGCATCCATACTGCTACTACACTTAGGCACATTGCCAGCCAATCTAGTCCATAGAAATTTAATATGTTCAACATGCAATTAGGGTTTGAAGAAAGGAAAAAGGGACCGCCAACTGCCGGTCCCAGCATCATCTACTCCACTATTAAGGTGTATTGCGGTGTAGGATTCAAAGGACAGAAATACACGTATTCTCCTTTTTCTAATGTCAACTCATTGGATCTTGAGATCTCACCATCTGCTATGGTGCTGTAGAGATAAGCGTCCTTAATGTGGTACTGCTTATCTGTTTTTCCTTTCGGAGCAATGACAAATCCAACCAATCGATCCACGCCGTTATTTTCAACTTCGAAGTAGTAAGATTTACCGGCTTCAAGCTTAAGTTCTTTCTGCTGAAATTCACCAGGAGTTTGAACCAGATTTACTTTAGCAGCTTCTTGTGCATTCAATGCCAGGCTACCCAGCACAGTTAATACCAATATGAATATTCTTTTCATGTAACTAGAAACTTTGAATGACTTAAACTGCTGCCTCTTCTAATTCAGGAGCAGTTGGGAAATCAACAGGTATTTGTGTGCTGCCGTGGATGAAGTTGCTTACGATTTTATCACCAATCACCACGTTGATGTCTATTAAACTTTCTTTGGTATAGCCGGCACTAAAAAGTCCCTCGAGAGCCGCTGGACTAGGTTTGCTCCTGTTGATGGTAATATCTTTAACAAACTTTGCAAGAGCGTCTATTTTATCGTCAAAACTTGATTCTCCAGATCGTATCTCTAAAATTTGTTCGTCTGAAAAACCATTCATTTTTCCTATTGCTGTATGAGCTGCAAGGCAATAAGCACAACCATTAACCTGACTTACTACCAGGTTAATCACTTCTCTTTCTCTGGATTTTAATGATGTCTTTCTGTTTTGAAAAACCAAATAATCTTCAAGTGCTGTTTCACTAAATGCATATGTAGCATACAGATTAGGCACGAAACCCAAGTTGGCTTCAAGGTTGTCGAAGATCGCCTGATTCTTTTCTGAGACTTCTTCTCGAGTTGGTACTTTGAACGTTTCCATAATAATAGTTTTTGAAATTTTCTAAAATGTTATGGTTCAAAGAACGCGAGAAGGATGACTGAAGGTAGTAGCTATTCTTCCCTAAGAGTTGTCAATTTTTCCCTTTCAGTCTATTTCGTTGATCTTCTCTGTATTTGGAAGGTGCCATGTTGGTATTTTTTTTAAAAAAACGACTAAATCCAGGTATGTCTTGAAAGCCCAATTCATATGAGATTTCTTTAGTGGTCTTATCCGTGTAAATAAGAAGTCGTTTCGCTTCCATAAGAATTCGCTCATGGATGGTTTGCAGCGGGGACTTATCACTATACTTTGAAAACAAGTTGGAGATAGTTTTTGGGGATTTGTGTATTAAATCTGCGTAATCCTGCACTTGATGATGCTTCTTGAAGTGCTGTTCCACTAGCACGTTGAATCGTCTGATTACATCCATTTCTGAATCATCAATACTGTCAAGGTTTATTTGTGACTTATAAGTTCTAGTTAACTTCACGATCAGTCGCTTTAACACAATCCGAAGCATCTCGGTCTTTAGATTATCATCTTCTTCATGAAATTCATCAAGGAATACTTGAAATAGCAACTCGTGCTTTTGTTGTTGTTCATCACTCAAGCAGAGAATGGGATTTTCTCGCTTTCCATAAAAAAGCAATCCAGCACATGACACTTCATGATCATGATCTAAAATGCAATAGAAATCCCTATTAAACTGTATAGCTATAATATCTCTTGGCTGTCCAAATTGAAACGATTGGCTTAGGCTAAGAATTATGACGTGGTTTGATTTAAGAGTAACTTCCTCTGCATCTACAATTACCTCCTGATCAGCACCTTTATTCCAGGCGATGGTGAGTAAACGCTCTTCACTATCTATGAATGGATGACAACTAAAGGTATCCTCATCGTAAGTAAGTCGCATGATGCCATCTATATTGTCATCTGTGTGGTTTAAAATCATTAATTCTAATTTAAAATTCTACGACCTAACAATAAAATACACATTTTGATAACAGTTATCTTTATAAATATTTCTAAATGTCTATTAGCTTTCATTTCATGAAAACAATTCTTTCGCTGTTAACGATTCTTCCCATTCTACTTTCTGCTCAAAAGTCAGATGTCACCTTAAATAAAGAAATCACACGCATTGCTTTTGGCTCGTGTAGTGTTCAAGATCAGCCAGAGAATCAGCTTTGGGCTGAAGTTTCTGCCACAAACCCCAATTTATGGATTTGGTTGGGGGACAATATCTATGGAGATTCAGAGGACATGTCTATCTTGAAGAAGAAATATGACCTTCAGAAGTCACATCCCGACTATCAAAAACTTCTTAACAATACCGAAGTAATTGGTATTTGGGATGATCATGATTACGGAGTAAATGATGGCGGCAAAGAATATGTAGCCAAGGATGAAAGCAAAGAACAACTCTTTGAATTCCTGGATGTCGATAAAAATCATCCCGCGCGTACTCGGAAAGGCGCGTATCAATCCTATACATACAAGAGTAGTGCTGGGAATGTCAAGATCATACTATTAGATACGCGATATTTTAGAGATTCACTCAAATGGATAAATCCTGGCACTCGCGAAAAATCATCTATTATAAATCAAAATGGAGATATTTTAGGTGAACAACAATGGAAGTGGTTACAATCTCAGCTTTCAGAATCCGACATTGATTTATTCATACTCGCATCAGGCATCCAGGTAATTCCCAGCCAGCATCGTTGGGAAAAATGGGCAAACTTTCCAAAATCGAGAGCGAGGCTACTCAAAACAATCTCTACGATAAATTCACCCCTGATTTTATTATCGGGTGATCGGCATCTTTCGGAAGTTTCTAAAATAGATGTTTCAGGATATGATTATCCTTTATATGAATTTACCTCCAGTAGCTTAACGAGCCCTGCTGGTGTGGAAAAAGAGGATAATCAGTACATCATAAAGGATAAAATCTATGATCCCAATTTTGCCAGCATGTCTATTATGTGGGTAGCTAGAAATCCGATTTTCACTATACGCTACTTTGGTAAAGGTGGTGAGGAACTAGCTAGCCACAAGATTCAATACTAATAAGAAACCCTCCCGCTAAAAAACAGCAAAGGAGGGTTATCACCAACTTACTCAAAAAGTTGTCTTGAAATGCCTAAAATTCAGCGCCACCATCTCCGTAATCTTCTCCTCTCTCATTATTTTTCTCTCGCTGCTTTTTCTGATTAAGCCTATAGGTAAAGGATAATGTTGCAGTTGTAGATCTCCACTGAAACTCGCTATACTGGAAAGAGTTTTCATTGAACGTTTCACTTCTCCATTTTCTGGAATTGAATAAATCTCTCACATTGAAAGCAACCGTGCCTTTATTCTTCAAAACATCTCTGGACAATCCTATATCCACGGAAGTCACTGTCAGCGATTTTCCTTGCACGGTGTTTCTTGGCGCCCTGTAATTGACATTGAGCTGTGCATCAAATAACTTTTTAAACTTGAAATTATTACTTACTCTGGAAGACAGTGAGGTAGCATTTGCCTCATTATAAGTGACTACCTCATCTCCGAAGGTAACCGATCCACCAGGGACATAAGAACGGAAAAAGTTAACATTTCCACTCACTCGATACCAATCTGAAAAATCTTGAGAAACATTAAACTCAATACCGTATGATCGCTCTATAGATACATTGTATGGTCGTGTAAATGTGATTCCATTTTCATCAGTAGATCTGAGCCGCTGCTCTACACCTTCTGTATATCGGTAATATAAACCACTGTAAATGGAAGATTTTTCAAAATTTAAAAGATAGCCTAACTCATAAGAATCTGTGAATTCAGGTTGAAGGTTAGGGTTTCCGACATAGTAGTTTCTGTTATCAGAAATTGAGCTAAATGGATTGAGCCTTCTTCCTCTCGGTCGGCTAATTCTTCGACTATAGCTCGCCTGCAATGCTTGAGTCTCCGTCAGCTGATAGGTTAAAAACATACTAGGAAAGAAGTTAGAATAGTTCTGATCGTTTCGGATGTCGTTGGTTTTTTGATACGTGATAAGCTTGGTCAGCTCATACCGCAAGCCCAATTGCCAGGAAAGTTTGCCTAATTTATTGCCAACGATTCCATAAATTGCCAACACATCTTCCTCGTATTCAAATTCATTAGAAAACGCAGAGTCAACTTCGTAAATTCCATTTTCATTTTGCTCCGTCACTACGTAATCATTACCAACCAGCCGATCAGTGTAGCGTGTTCCGAACTCAAGCTTTCCATCTTTTGAAAAAGGATGAATATAATCTGACTGGATCATGAAGCGCTCTTCAATCTCATCAGTGTTTGCTCGTTGAAAAAGAAATGGTAGTTGATTATTGTTGTTGGTGCCTATGCTCTGAATAAGGTCGCTACTTTCCTGTTCATTATTATTTTGATATTGAAAATCTGCCGTTAGCTTCTGACCAGATCTTTTAAAATTACGAGTGTAGTTCAATGCATATTCAATATTTTCATCACCCTCGCCTTCGTTATCGTTTCGCAGCGTTAGCGAATCCGCTCCTGATGCATATGAATCATTATAGATCAATTGTGTTTCATTATTCTCATCAGAAAATCTATAAAGAAATGATAGTGTCAGAGTAGTCTGATCATTTAAATAGATATCTGAACCAAATCTTGTTGAATAGCTAAGACCTCCTCGATCATGGGAGCGATCTCTTATGGTAAATGATGGTGAGGTTGGACTTGCATTGAAGAAACTCTGCTCTGAAAATCCACTGCCTTTATTTCGTCTGTAGTTTACACCTATGTTGGTAAAAAAGTTGATCCAATCTTTTCTAAAATTTAGATTGACTGAGCCTCCATGGTTGTCTGGCACGCCAGTATTCACCTGAAAGCTTCCATTTAAACCTGCCTTTTGGTCTTTTCTGAGGACAATGTTGATAATTCCAGCCAATCCTTCAGCATCGTATCGAGCTGATGGGTTTGTAATAATTTCCACACTTTCCACGAGGTTGCCATTCAGTTGTCTGAGTGCATCATTGCTACTCAAACCGACCAGTCCCGATGGTTTACCATTGATTAAAATACGTACATTTTCACTCCCTCGAAGGCTCACATTGCCTTCTACATCTACCTGAACGGATGGCAGATTGTCTAATATATCAGTGGCACTACCGCCTAGATTACTGAGGTCTTTGCCAATATTAAAAACCTTTTTATCCAACGTCATTTCCATCTGCGTACGTTCACCTTGTATCACCACTTCGTCAAGCAACGTTTCACTTTCTTTAATCTGAATCCGGCCGGTATTATATACAGGATTGTCTCTGGATATTTCAACATTCGCAATTATCAGATCCTTGAATCCCATAAATTGAAACCTCAGATAATAGTGTCCCGGCTTTACTGGAATGTTAAAAATGCCTGCTTCATCGGTCAATCCTCCAGTTATCAAAAGTGAATCGACTTCATTAAAAACACTTACTGTAGCAAACTCAACAGGTGCGTTGCTAATTGAGTTGATAAGCGTTCCCTTGACAGCAAAAGTTGGTGCTGCCTGATCTTTTGGAGCTTGGCTGTATCCAAATGAAATCAAGCATAAGAGGCCAATGAATAAATGACTCTTTATTTTCATAATACAACATTAACACCGATCTCTGAAGCATGTTTGAGGGAATTCTGAAGCAAATCTGAAGATTTCAAAAACTTTCTATTTGCGGTCAAAACCGAATATGAATGGTATGAAAATCGTCCTTGTTTTTGTATTGAATTTCATAATTATAGAAATCGCATATCTTCTTGACGATAGCTAAGCCGAGCCCCATGGATTTTGCACTTTGGTTTGATTTCTTAAACCGGTGGAACAGCTCCTCTTCAGGTATCTCAAGTTTGGGACCAGTATTAGTAATTTCAATGTGATTCGATGCCAAAGAGATGCTGAGTTCTCCTCCTTCCCAGTTGTGTCTTATTGCATTATTGATAAGATTGGTAAGCATCAGTTCTATTAAGACACGATCTGCTTGCACAGTAATACTGGCAAGAATATTAATGTTTTTGTTAATACTCTTTAAGTCTATCAGCTCTTTGAATTCCTCCAGCATTTGCTCAAGCGTCATGGAGAGATCGATGTTCGCAACATCCACAAATTCCCGGTTATCAATCTTCGTTATGAGTGAAAGCGCGTTACTCAGATGACTAAGTCGCTTCATCGTGTTTTGCGCGAAGCTGAGCTGCTGTATTTGTTCCTCGGAGAGGTTATCTCCATCCATTAAAACCTCCAGTTTGCTTTGAACGATGGCTATTGGAGTTTGAATCTCATGTGAAGCGTTTTCGGAAAATTCCTTTAATGACTGATAGTCTGACTTCACTTTGTCAGTCATGTCTTTAAGAAAAGCATTAAGCCGCTTAAATTCTATGACATTGGATGATGGAAACTGAACTTTTGCATCGGGCTTAGTCAGTGAGAAACTCTTAATGATGTCTAAGGTATTGTTGAATGGACGAAGAATGTAGTAGGAAGCCAGAAAGCCTATGACCAATACTGCTCCAAGTAAAATAAGGTACATGGTCACCAATGACTCTGTCAATCCTTCTTTGATATCGTCAGCTTCAACAATGATATCATATAATATGATTTGGTAGCTTGTCCCATTTATGTTGCGTATTGCATCCAGCTTTAGGTGTGGTTCAAGACGATCAAGTTGACTATGTACTACGAGCGTATCAGAAAATGTAACCCGTTCTACTTGATATTCCGCCAGCGGAATCACCATTAACTTTGTCCATTTCAAAGTATCTTTTTGAGGTCTTTTTTCAATTCTGGTATGCATACGATCCAGGCGTTCTATCAAAAAACGTTCTTGCTCACTGTTAACCTCATCCATCATCACATTAAAGCTGATTACCCCACCAATCAAGAAGACTATTAAAGATACCAGCACAAATAATATCGTTATCCTTACAATCAAATTCATCACTCATCCTTCATTTTATAGCCTGCACCATAAACCGTTTTCAAGTAGTCATTTCCTCCGGCCTTCATTATTTTCTTTCTTAAGTTTTTTATGTGCTGATAGACAAAATCAAAAGAATCCATGGTGTCCATGTAGTCACCCCAAAGGTGTTCCGCAATTGCCTGTTTAGTTAGCAATCGATTCTGATTCACGATAAAATAATGAAGTAGCTCGTACTCTTTGCGAGTAAGATCGAGCATTGTTCCGTGAACCAATGCCTCATGATTGTCTAAAGTGAGTTCAATTTCTTTAAAACTGAGAGTCCGTCTGCCCTCCTGCTTTCTACGTCTGTATACGGCATTTGCACGAGCATTTAGCTCTGCTAAATGAAATGGTTTCGATAGATAATCATCCGCTCCGAGCTCCAATCCATGCAGTTTGTCATTTAGTGCATTCTTGGCTGAGATTATCACGACGCCCATATCGGACCAATTGTCTTTCACTACTTTCAATAGTGATAAGCCATCTCCATCTGGCAACATCAAATCAAGCAATAAAACATCGTAAGAAAATGCATACAGCTTTTCAGTTGCCTTAGAAAAACTTGTTGCTACCTCACAAATGTCTCCCTCCTTCGAAAAGTAATTCCGAATACTAACGGCTAACTCGTCCTGATCTTCAACAAGAAGCAATTTCATGCTGCAAACATAATAGCCCATTTTGAAGCAATTCTGAAATTTATGCATTTATACAATTGAACTCGCCGGGGCATTACTCTTACACAAACGGTTGATATTCCACTTCATTATTCTTTAAATTAAAGTTCAAAATCATTTTATATAAACAGCTTGGACTATGAAAAGAATCATAAACTACACCCTCTTATTTCTACTCTCACTTGGCTTATTTGCGCAAGGTGGGTTAGGATATCAAGAGCCACCAAAAGAAATTAGGGCTCTAGTAGATGCACCTCTTGCACCCTCTGTCAGAATAGACAACAAAGGTGAAAATGTGGTATTGCTTTATCGTAATGCTTACAAAACCATCGCGGAACTTTCAGAAGAAGAATTACGTCTGGGTGGATTAAGGATTAATCCGGTAACCAACATTGGTAGTCGCACCACTTTCTACAATAACATCAAAGTAAAAAAAGCCTTTGATCAAGACGTAAAGCAAGTATCGGGGCTTCCAGAAAATCCAAGATTTTCATACTTCAGTTGGTCGCCCGACGAACGCATGATGGCGTTCACTCATACTACTTCGACTGGTGTGGAAATATGGGTACTTGATGTCAACAAGGGTACAGCTAAAAAGCTCACCAACGCTGGTGCAAATGCTAACCTTGGCTGGCCTATGACTTGGTATTCAGATGGCAAGTCCATGCTCGTAAAAATGCTCCCGAGTGATCGTCAACCATTAATAAATACGCAGACAGCTGTTCCAACTGGACCAACTGTGAGTGTAAGTTCTGGAGAGAAAGCTCAAAATAGGACCTATCAAGATTTGCTTAAAAACCCAGTTGATGAGAAGAACTTCGAGCAGTTAGCCAGATCAGAAATCTATAAGGTAAACTTGGATGGAAACTCCTCTAAATGGATGAATGTTGGTATGTATCGTGGTTTAGATTTCTCACCAGATGGAAGATATGTGTTGATAACCAAAGTGAAACGACCATTTTCTTATCTTGTACCCTACTACAGATTTGCTTCAGAGACTGCTATTTACGATCTAAGTGGTAATCAAGTGAAAATGCTACTGGATAGGTCTGTAGATGAAGTACGACCAAAAGGCTTCATGTCCACAACAGATCAGCCGAGAGGTTTCAATTGGCGGGCTGATAAACCCGCAACCATGGTTTGGACGCTAGCACTAGATCAGGGAGATCCGGCTAAAGAGATGGAATATCGCGACGAGGTATATGAACTAAGTTCTCCATTTACTGGAAAAGAACGATCTGTGATAAAAACGAAAAATCGTTTCTCAGGTATCACCTGGGGATCGGACAATTTGGCTATTGCATATGACTATTGGTTTGACAATCGAAATACTAAAACATACACTTTCAATCCTTCTGATAATTCAAAAGAGCCAAAGGTTATCTCTGATCGAAACTATCAAGATGCATATAGTGATCCTGGCAATTTCGTGACTTCCAAAAACAAACTGAATCAATATGTTCTATCAATGGACAATGGGAATGCGTATCTGATGGGCGATGGATTCACCAAGGACGGTCAGTTTCCATTTGTAGATCAGATGAATTTCGAGAGTGGAAAGAAATCCAGATTGTATCAATCTACTTATACAGATAAAGTAGAAGACTTGGTTGATGCAATGGATATGAGCAAAGGGGAAATTTTGGTTCGTATAGAATCACCAACTGAGTATCCGAATTATTATTTGAGAAACATCAAAAAGAAAGTAGCACTCAAACCGATCACTCAATTCGAGAATCCCTTCAAAGCAATGCAGGATGTAGAAAAAGAAGTGATCAGTTATAAGCGTGATGACGGTGTGGAGCTAACTGGAACACTTTATCTCCCAGTTGGATATGACAAGTCAGAAAAGCAAAAAATGCCGATGATTATGTGGGCGTACCCGGTAGAGTACAAAGACAAAGCGAGTGCTGGACAAAATACAACGAATCCGAATGAGTTTATCTATCCATGGTATGGATCTCCTGTCTTTTGGGTAACCAGAGGCTATGTAGTGTTGGATGATGCGGCATTTCCAATCATTGGAGAGGGTGATGAGCAACCAAATGATACCTTCAGAAAGCAGCTCGTAGCGAATGCTAAGGCCGGTATTGATGCTGTGGATGCAATGGGCTACATCGATCGTAATCGTGTGGCTGTAGGTGGCCATTCTTACGGGGCATTTATGGTAGCAAATCTGCTCAGCCATTCCAACCTATTTGCTGCGGGTATTGCAAGGAGTGGGGCATATAATCGTACACTTACACCCTTCGGTTTTCAACGAGAAGAGCGATCCTACTGGGAGGCTCCGGAGGTGTACAACACCATGTCTCCTTTCATGCATGCAGATAAGATGAAAACACCCCTACTGCTTGTACATGGAGAAGCTGACAACAATTCTGGAACATATCCGATGCAAAGTGAGCGGTACTTCAACGCACTGAAAGGCTTAGGAGGACCTGCACGTCTGGTTATGCTTCCTAAAGAGAGCCACGGATATCGAGCAAAAGAAAGTATCCTGCATTTGTTGTGGGAGCAAGATCAATGGCTGGAAGAACACGTGAAAAATCGTGACCCTATGGAAACAACAGTTCAGATGGACAAATAACGTCTGATTACCAACCTGAAGAAAGCCGAGCCGAGAGGTTCGGCTTTTTATTCATCTATTTTTCCAATTGTTAGCTTGCTCTTTCCATCATCGGCGATTGATTCGGAATACGGATAAAAAAAGTACTCCCTTTTCCTTCTTCAGATTCCAATGAAGCCTCCCCTCCAAGATCCAGCACATATTTTTTTACAATCGAAAGGCCCAATCCTATAGAGTGCTCGCCACCTGTTGGCTTAGCACTTAATCTTTGAAATCGATTAAAAATAAGCTGTTTATCATCTTTGGTGAATCCTGGGCCTTGGTCAGCAACCTTAAAGAGGACATCTTCATTGGATACCTCTGCAGATACCTTTATGGAAGTCCCAGTCTTAGAAAATTTAATCGCATTAGATATCAAATTTTCAATAATAAGTGCAATTAGCAGACTATCGCTAGTTATGATACAATTTTCCGTGGCAAGATAGGTCTCTAATCGAATTCCCTTTTTAATGGCAATTGGGTTGTATCGTTGAGATGCATCTGCTAATATCTGATTTATATCAACTTCTCCTACAGCAGCCAACTTTTTATTGTTCTCAAGGACATCAATATCTAAGATTCTTCTGATCATTTCGTCAGCCTTTTTTGCATTTCTCTCTACAGCTTCCATCAACATTTGCTTTTGATTACTTTCCAATTCTGGAGGTGGATCGTTTAGCAGGTTCACTGATCCAATGATTTGCCCCAAAGGAGCTCGCATATCATGAGCAAGTATTCTGACTAGATTATTTTTCTCTTCATTCAATGAAACCAGCTGTTCATTTTGAATTGTCAGTTGTTCATTTTGCTTTCGAATACTCTCTTGCTGACGTTCAATTTGATTCTTTTTTAAAATGAGAAGTTTTGTGTTTTTAGCATTATTGAAGAATAGAATTCCTATGATAAGTAATAGTAAAGTCGTAACTATTACTCCAGAGGTCAGTAGCTTTCGAATAGTTTCTTCTTTATCAAGTTTCAGGTTTGCGTTCTCTATTAATGCAAGTTGCAGTTCCTTTTCTTCTGTTAATATTGTAGTTCCTAATTCACCACCAGAATACAACTTTCCTATAAAATCAAGGTATTCTTTCCCGAAGTATTTAGAGATAATATTTGCAAGTTCTCTTTTGTATTGTTGGTCAGTAAGAAACTCATCAAATGGAATTTTCCAATTGCTATTGAGAGGCATTATATATCCATACCCTGTCCCTTGATCTGTAAATAAATTTTGCCTGGTAACTGAGTTTCCATCACCATTTCTTACCAAATTTAAATAAATAGGGAGGTCAATGAATCCAAAACAATCTCTGTGAGAGCCAATATACCCTATGACACTTTCATCACTCCCAATGAATTTGATATCAAAGTTTATATCTAATCGATTTCTTAGATCGTATAATAAATCTTCATAAATAGTGGCCTTAATGCAGATGGCAGTTTTTCCAGTTATTAATCCATCAATTTCGGCAGGTGTTGTTACTATGGGTGAACCTTTGCTAGAAACAAATACTACAATATCGGATAAATAGCTATTTGTGAACTTAAGTATTTGTTTCCTTTCAGGGGTTATTGAGAATGCGGATACACCAAATTGGCTTTGTATTTTCGAGTTTTTAATAGTATCCAATACTGTATTAAAAGACTTTATTTCAATCCAATTTAATGTAAGATCAATCGAATACTTATGGCGAAGGAATTTCTTAAACAGAAGTATATTTTCATATTCCACTCCAGATAACTCACCTTTCGAATCATAGAATATAAATGGTGCAGATGTGTTCCAAAATAAATCCAGGGTGGCTTTTTTTGAATGAACTGTCTCCTCCCAACTTTGGCCATCGCTAAGAAACGAAATTGAAAATAGAATGACACTTAGAACTAATATGCGATTCATAATTTAATACGCTTACTATTAAATTACTCCTACGGTGCACTTTGGTGGTAACCTGATCAAATGACGATCAAGATTGGTATTAATAAGTGATCAACTAAATCACATTATCAATTGCAAATATCCGTTTAGGTGACTTAAGATAAAAATTGTTTAGTCAAAATTTGGATCAAAAAAAGAATGCACCTCCATCACTTCGTTTAATGTTGACTCCAATCAAGAAGCAAAATTTTATCTTAAAACCATTTTGCATCTTAATAAATACATTTTAGTACGTCCTTCCCAAATTTTCTATGTTCATGTTTCGTCAATGGCTTGTACACATTATGTACACTATCAATAGATGAGAATTCCTGCAATCATTCAGAAATTGGCATAAAATAAAGTGGACGCATGCTATTAATCAATAAATTATTAACCATTACTGATACAAATCTCTCGCTTTATGATCAAAAGAAGGCTAACCAGCTCAATGTAATTTGTGCGTATTGTTCCGTGTTAGCTATCCTTCTAGCGATACTAAATGCATATCTCCAACGCTACGGTCATCTCCTCCTAGACATTGGCCTGATAGGTATCGTATTTTTCCCTGTCATTATTATACAGAAGCAAAAACTATACATGCTTGCTCGCTTCTACTTTACCTTTCAATTGCTAATAATTATTACTGGTAATTGTATTTATAATATTAGCAGCGGCGAATTTCTTCAAACAGAGAACGCATTTCTTATGCTTGCACCTACTGTTGTCATTTTGTATGAGAAAACTCGCAGAGTAATCATCTACATGCTTACAGTAGTAATATTTTTTATCATACATACCTATGACTTCACGGCGAGAGATCTTTCGCTAGGAAGCGAATTCTATTCCAATTCAATGATATATCTGGCAGTCTTCTTAGCCATTTATTTATTTGTTGGATCGTATAAAGATGCATTTCATAAAATATATTTTCAACAGTTAAAACTCATAAAACAGCTTAGAGAACAAAAGGATGAGCTAGAAAGAACCAACGAAACTAAAAACAAGCTATTCTCAATTGTAGCTCATGATCTTAAAAGACCTGTGCATATGTTGACCGGACTTCTGGAAATGGAAGGGTTGATTCCAGAGGCCGAATTAAAAAGTTATCGTAAGCAGGTCAAAGAAAACGTGGAGAGTATAAACTCCTTAATAGAAAACGTTTTGACTTGGGCAAGATCTCAACTCGAAGGTTTTAGCATTAATTTAAAAAAGACGGAGTTAAGTGAATTATTTTCAAACGAAATTGGTGTGTATAAAGAACAAGCCGAAATAAAGGGAATAGAATTTACCGCTGACATACCAAAAAATCTTCAGATTTTATCAGACCCCAATCATGTTTCATTAGTAGTCCGAAATATTGTCAACAATAGCATAAAATTCACACCGGCACATGGTAAAATCTCATTATGCGCGGAAGCCAGAAATAATCAAGTAATCATCATTATTAAGGATTCCGGTATTGGCATGGATGACGAAATGATAGACAATATTCAGAGCCAAAAGTTTGTGTCATCAACACAAGGTACTCATGGAGAAAAAGGCTCAGGACTGGGTTTGGTATTGTGCACTGAAACACTTGGAAAACTTGGTGGCCAGCTAATGATAAAATCCAAAAAAGATTATGGAAGCAAATTCATTATTCAGTTACCCTTGAACTAGAAAGCACCATATGATTCAGGCTATTAACAACTTCTTAGATATAAAAGACAGCTCCATATCGTTATATGACCTGCGTAAAGCCAATCTATTAAATAAGATTTCCGGATTGGGAATTATTCTATCGCTTTTGATGGCCACTTCAAATTTAATATTACACCGCTTTCCTCAGCTGTTGATTATTCTAATTTTTATATCTATCGTCTTCTTCCCTACTATTCTTATTCAAAGAAAAAAACATTATGTTTTTGCTCGCAAATATTTCTGTCTTATACAGTTGCCTTTAATGGCCGCAGCCTGCATTTACAATATCGTAAATGAGGAATTTGTAAATACTGAAAACATATTCCTTATACTGGCTGCAGTATTTATTATCGTCTTCGATAAAAATCGAAAATTTTTATTTTACTTATTAATTATAGCATCCTTTTTCTCCATACGAATTTATGAATATCATGTAAGAAGCGTCTCTCTGGATAACACGTTTCTAATTTCTTCTGTGATCTATTTAATTGTGTTTATGGCCATCTACTATTTCATTAGCTCATACATGAACGCTTTTCTTGGGATTTGTCAGTACCAAAAATTACTTATTGATCAAATTGAGGTACAGAAGAACAGACTTGAAAAAACCAATGGGACGAAGAACAAACTATTCTCAATAGTTTCCCATGACCTCAGACAACCTATACAGATGCTTACCAGTCTTTTAAAGTTAGAGGATGAACTGCCCGAACAAGCATTAATAAAACATCGAAAGACGGTAAAAGAAAACGTTTTAAGGATTAATATATTGATAGAAACAATTCTTACATGGGCTAAATCACAATTGGAAGGGTATGAAATCGAGATGCAAGAAGTTTCTATTAATCACCTTGTTGAATCAGAAGTAGAGGTTTTTAAAAAGGAAGCACTTCAAAAAAACATTCGCCTGAACATCGAATTGCCTACCATGTTAAACATCCAATCAGATCCAAATCACTTAACAATGGCCCTAAGAAATATTCTCACAAAATGTATTAATAAAACGCCGACCAATGGGGAAATAACCATAAGAGTTTTTGAGCGTCCAGATCATCATGGAATTGAAGTGAAAAATTCAGGCATTGGTTTAGACAAAAATAAAGTTGGTGATATTTTGAGAAGTAAGAATACGTTAAACTCTGTCAGAATGAAGGAGAGTGATACTGAACTCGGTTTGACTCTTTGTATTGAGGCTCTTGAAAAAATAGGAGGCACACTTTCAATCGGTTCTGGATTAGATCAAATAAGTCAATTCACCATACTATTAGCAAAGAATCATTCAAGCTCCCAAATATCTGGCAACCAGGAAACCCAAATAAGTGCCCATTCCAGATCCTAGTGAACCCGCAAGAATTGCAGGCAATATGAGGTCATTTCTTTTTAAGCTTTTAGCCAAAGCTAGTGCTGTACTTGCACCTCCAATATTTGCTTGAGAAGCAATCGCAACAATAGACCAATCTGCCTTGATCACTAATGAAATACCTATCAGGAAAGCTGAGTGAATTAAAACAATTAATGTAGTGAACAGTAAGATGTCAAAGGCGTGTGCTCCAACTTCTACCAGGGCGCCTATTTCGCAATATGCACCAACAACAACTAAGAATAAATAAACAGAAAACATCCCCAAAAGCTTTGCTCCGGACCATAGTTGCACTTGCTTAAATTGAGCCAAAATAAGCGCGATCGTTGTTAAAATTAAAATGGATGGTACGTTCCATCCCCACTCAACGGTGATTTCAGCAAATAGATCAGCTAAAAAAATAACCAATGTGGCAAGACCGAGCATTAACGCCACTCCTTTAGGTTCGATAGCTTCCTTTTCCCTCTTAGATTCATCAGCAAGACTATCAGACAGAACAGTGGCATGAGGTCGGAATTTTTGCATAAAAACCGGAATACTCAACGTTACTATCATCCAAATAGCTGTTATAATGTTATCAGCTACAACAACGCCAGTGAAAATAGCCCCCTCTCTAAAAACCTCATAGTGCAATGCAATCGCATTGAAATTTGCACTACCTCCAGTGTAAGTTCCAGTCATCATTCCCGCAATAGCCGCGAATCGTATGCCAAAAACTGTTTCATAATCTATTGCTTGTAGTGCAATAACGACACCAAGCATTGTCCCTATCGAACCTAGTAGAAATGAAACTAGCATAGGAATTCCAGCTCTTCTTAATTGTTTCAGATTTACACCAAGCAAAAGGAAAAAAATGCTGGCAGGTGCTACATATTTAAAGATCGAATCATAAACAGAACTTGAAGCTGATGCTGACGGTATTATACCCAAATTTGCAACTAAAGCTCCCAGGATAATAACAAGTAACGAACTGCTTATATGTTTTAAAAATGTATGCTTGCACAACCATTCACTCGTAAATATCAAAAAGAAAAGGACTGTGAGGATATAGATAGGTTGATGAATCATCTTGCGAAAATACCATTACAATAATTGACTAAATAGAATGATAATTAATTTCACCTATCAATCAAATTGATATGACTTCAGCAGTAATATTAAAAAAAATTGATAAACGAGCTCTGGCTGATGCCTATGACTTTCTTGAATCAGTTTTTAGCAGAGAACAGCACATTCCAAAAGAACTAATTCCGCTCAAGAGCAAGGACCAACATTGGTGGTGCGCAAAAAAAAATGACGTGATAGTAGGTACTGTAGCTGCATGGAATGAACAAGGAGATTGGCATTGGGGCAGGCTGGCAGTAGATCCAAATCAAAGAGGCTTGGGGCTTGGTAAAATGCTAGCTCTTCATTCGTTTAAGGACCTATTTGCTTTAGGAATTCAAGAAATTATGATTGATGCAAGAGATATTACAGTCGGGTTACTTGAATCTTTAGGGGGAAAAGTGACTGGTTCGACAGTAGAATTTTACGGCTTTCCAATTACGCCAATGAAACTGAAAAAAGATGATTTTATAAAATCAATATCAGGCTAAACCACATTTACTTCTCGCTCAAGTTCGATTCCAAACTTTCCTTGTATAGATTTCTTAATTTCATTGGAAAGCTTAAAGATGTCCTTGCCTCTACCCATTCCATAATTGACTAGCACAAGCGCTTGTTTATGGTGAACTCCAATATCTCCGTCGCGGTAACCTTTCCAACCAGCGTTTTCAATAAGCCATCCTGCTGGCACTTTAACCTTCTCATCGTCAATAGGATAGCACTTAATATCTTCAAATTGAGCTTCGAGGGCTTCAAAGTGCAATTTTTCAACGATTGGATTCTTAAAAAAACTACCTGCATTTCCAATATCAATGGGATCTGGCAACTTTGATTGTCTAATATTAATGACTGCCTGACTTACGTTTTTCAACGTCAACTCTGTTACTCCCATTTTTTCCAGAGTTTCCTGTATAGCACCATAAGTGATATTAAAAGTTGGCTTTTTTGAAAGCTTAAAAAAAACTTTCGTAATAATAAAGTCATCTCTTAACTCGCCTTTAAAGATGCTGAACCGATAGTCAAACTTGCAGTCTTCCTTAAAGAAAGAAACGGTCTTTCCACTTTTTATCTCATAAGCTTCCAATGAATGAAAAACTTCCTTAAGCTCTACCCCATATGCACCAATGTTCTGCATTGGTGCAGCACCGACTGTGCCTGGTATCAAAGATAAATTTTCCACTCCACCATAACCTCTTTCTACACACCACAGTACAAATTGATGCCAGTTCTCCCCGGAACCAACTGAAACCAATACATCTTCTTCTGTCTCGTTTTGAACTTGAATTCCTCGAATCTCATTTTTGGCTACTACACCGGTAAATCCACGAGTAAATAACAAATTAGAACCGCCACCAAGAATCATTTTCTTCTGAGCTCTAAACCTGCCAGTTTGATAAATTTCATCCAGATCCTCAAGAGAATCTACAACTGCTAAATAGCCAGCATTTACATCCAGCCGGAATGTATTGTATGCTTTTAGAGAAACGTTTTGTTGTACAATCACACTAATTCCATTTATAAATATCTAGTGCTTTGGTAAGCCTTTACGAAAGTTATTAATTTCATTTTTCTGCCTAAAGAAAAACTACCTTTTATAAACGATTTCTCCACCAATAACAGTCATATCTACTTCTGTTTGAAGAATTTCTTCTTCTGGAATGGTCATGATGTCTTTATCTAATATGGTAAGATCTGCCCATTTCCCTACTTCAATACTTCCTTTTCTATCCTCTCGGAAAGCAGCATAAGCAGCATCCAAAGTATAAGAACGGAGTGCTTGCTCACGGGTCATCTTTTCTCCAGGCTCGTATCCTCCTTCTGGATTTCCACTCAAGGTCCTTCGGCTAACAGAAGCATAAAAACTTGCTAATGGTGTAATAGGCTCTACAGGCGCATCTGTGCCATTTACAATGTGAGCGCCGGATTGAAGTAGCGTTTGCCACATATAGGCTCCCCATTCAATGCGCTGCTGTCCCAATCTATCTATAGCCCAGGGACGATCTGATGACATATGAATCGCCTGCATGGCAGGTATCACGCCCATTTCAGCAAATCTTGGAATATCATCTGGGTGAAAGTGTTGTGCATGTTCGATTCTAAATCGCGGTTCTTTTGGAGCACTTTCAGGATATAAATTGAACGTTCGCTCATAAATATCTAAGACCTCTCTATTGGCTCTGTCACCAATGGCGTGAACGCATACTTGGAATCCAGCCTTGTATGCATCTGCAGTAATAGATTCTATTTCCTTCATTGGCATTACATTATGTCCGTGAACTCCTGGTGCATCAGCGTACTCTTCCAATAACCAGGCACCGCGTGAACCAAGCGCACCGTCTGCATATAGCTTGACAGACCGAACTGTCAACTGATTATTAAATAGATCTTCTTCAATGCCATTTTTAAAATAAGTATCCAACAAATCTTCATCACGCCCATTAAGCATCACAAACAATCGGAGTTTCAAATCTCCCCTCTCTGCAAACTCCTTAAACAAATTGATATCTTTCATTCCAGAGCCTGCCTGGTGAAACCCGGTAATTCCATATTTAAAACATTGCTGCAAAGCAAGTTTCAGAGCCTGTTCATCACTTTCTTTTGTTTGGCTGGGAATGACTTGAGTTATAAGACCTTGAGCAGTCTCATTAAAAATTCCCGTTGGCTGTCCACTTAAACCCATAAAAATTTCTCCTCCATCTGGCTGAACTGATCCACCATCAATTCCTGCAACCTCCATTGCCATTGCATTACCAAGCGCAGCATGACCACTGGCGTGTTTTAACCATACAGGATGATTCGGAATAGCCTCACTCAAAAGATCATGAGTTGGAAATCCCTTAGTCATTTCCGGCTTCTCCGTCCATTTATCCTGGTGCCACCCTCTACCTAGAATCCAGGTCCCATTTGGTGTATTTGCAGCTCGCTCTGCGACCATTTCTACCATCTCCTGATAGCTTTTAGCTTCTCGTAAATCAACATTCAATAAATTATAGCCTACCCCCATAATGTGTGCATGCCCTTCAGTCAAACCAGGTATCATTGTTTTACCATTCAGATCTACCATTTTTGTTGAAGTTCCCTTAAAGGCTTCAGCTTCAGCTTTCGATCCTACATATAAGAATGTATCAGCGCGGATAGCAATTGCCTCCGCCTTGGAATTGCTAGCATCCATTGTATATATAGGACCATTAAAAAATATGCTATCTGCCACAATCTCCGGCTCTGTTTTCTGAGTACATCCTGCAAGGAGACTTAAAAGGATTATGTAAACGGTAGTATATCTCATCATATCAATTTTATATTCGCGACTTAACTATTTCGTCAAAAGTAAATTATCAAAAATGAAGAGCACCCTTATTTGTTTTTTTTCCTTTCTAATTGTCGCTGCTGCAATAGCGCAAACAGAGACGGATACACCAAATTCTCCTGGAGAGGATGTAGCATTGGTTTCAAGTTCAACAGGATCAATTACTGTGGATGACTATAGAGCACTTAAAATTCAAGTAGAAAAAAGAGCTGAAACTGTAGAATCAAAGTACTTTGTAGAAAAAGAAGTATTTAATTCTTATAACTCAACATACTCAACAACCACAGTAGCTGTCAAGAGTAAAATTTATAAAGCTGGCCAGATACTTATCGATGATCAACAAAGTAAACTAGTCGCTTTTCCAGAAGCTGATTTCAAATCAAGGTACTCTGCCTTAAAGAAAATCGATAGTATATATGACCGCCTGATGTTCTATAGCCGTCAGGACAATACACGACCTGTTGAGAAGAAACTAAAAAAGCTAAAAGAGGCTGCTGAAATTTCCCCGGTATTTTTTGGAGAAGAATAGGCATACTTTTAAAATTTTTCTAATAAATCATCTAAATTTGCGCTCCGTTCCAAAACGGAGCGTTTTGGTTTATACCAAAAGATGTTTAACAAAAATGCTGGTCAGTGAAGACTCCAACTGACACAGTGTACCAAATGGAGTCATTTTATTATGGCAAAGAAAGAAGAAACGCCTAAAGCTGAAGAGAAATCAACTGAAAAGGCAACAGCTGCAAAAAAGACTACTGCAAAAAAAGCGGCGACAAAAAAAGCAGATGACAAAGAAGTGAAAGAAGAAAAGAAAGCTTCAAAAACAACTGCTAAAAAAGAAACAAAGGAAAAAGCTGAGAAGAAGGAAACTACCAAAGCTGAACCTAAGAAAGCTGAAACCAAGAAGGTGGAGAAAAAAGAGGAGAAGGTAGAAGCCAAAGCTGAAGAACCAAAAGCTGAGAAAAAGGAAGTTAAGAAAGAAGCAAAAGCTGAAAAGCCTGCCAAAGTAGCGGTGCCAGACATTGAGCCAGCAGGATCTTTTGATTTTGATGATGATGGTTTTGATGATGAATACTCAGAAGCTGATCGTCAAGCAATGGAGAAGCTTTATGAAGACACGCTTACTGAAATCACTGAAAAAGAACTAATTAGTGGAACTGTTGTAGGTATTACTGACAGGGAAGTAATTGTAAACATTGGCTTTAAATCAGATGGCCTTGTATCTCTTTCAGAATTTAGAGATATGCCAGACCTAAAAGCTGGTGATGAAGTACAGGTTTATATAGAGGAGCAGGAAAACGCAAATGGACAACTTGTTCTTTCAAGAAGAAAAGCAAAAATCGTTAAGGCTTGGGAATCAATTCAAGGCGCCCTTGACAACGATGAAGTAATAGAAGGTTTCGTGAAGAGGAGAACCAAAGGTGGTTTGATTGTAGATGTATATGGAGTAGAAGCCTTCCTTCCAGGTTCACAAATCGATGTGAAGCCTATCAGAGACTTTGACGTATTCGTAGGTAAGTCTATGGAAGTGAAAGTGGTTAAAATCAACTATACAAATGATAATGTAGTTGTATCACATAAAGTACTCATTGAGAAAGACCTAGAAGAGCAAAAAGCTGAAATCCTGAACAACCTTGAGAAAGGTCAGGTACTAGAAGGAGTAATAAAGAACATGACCAACTTCGGTGTATTCATTGATCTTGGAGGTGTTGATGGTCTGCTTCACATTACGGATATCAGTTGGGGTCGAATCAACCATCCTGAAGAAGTACTATCTCTAGACGAGAAAGTAAATGTGGTTGTGTTAGATTTTGATGATAATAAGCAAAGAATTTCACTAGGGATGAAGCAGCTTACTGATCATCCTTGGGATTCCCTTGATAAGAATATCGATTTAGGATCTAAAGTGAAAGGTAAAATTGTGAATGTAGCTGATTATGGTGCATTCCTTGAAATCATACCTGGAGTTGAAGGTCTTATCCACGTTTCAGAAATGTCATGGTCACAGCACTTAAGAAACCCTTCGGATTTCATTAACGTTGGCGATGAAATTGAAGCCGTAGTATTGACTATCGACAGGGAAGAAAGAAAAATGTCTGTTGGTATTAAGCAGCTTACTGAAGATCCTTGGACTAAACAAGATGTTCTTACCAACTACGCAATTGGCACAGAGCATAAAGGAACTGTTAGAAACCTTACCAACTTTGGCTTATTCATTGAACTAGAAGAAGGGATTGACGGTTTGGTTCACGTTTCGGATTTGTCTTGGACGAAGAAAATCAAACATCCATCAGAATTTGTAAAGGTTAGTGATGAGCTTGAGGTAAAAGTGATGGAACTTGATATCGAAAATAGAAGGTTAGCACTTAGCCACAAGCATCTTGAAGAAAACCCATGGGATACTTTTGAAACGGTATTCACAAAAGGTTCCACTCACAAGTGTACTGTAACAAATGTTTCTGAAAAGTCTGCTACTGTTGAGCTTCCATACGGCCTTGAAGGTCAGGTTCTACCTAAAAACTTGAAGAAAGAAGATGGAACTACAGCATCTGAGGGAGAAACTTTGGAATTTAAAGTGCTTGAATTTGCTAAAGATGACAAACGAATTGTTCTTTCTCATACTTCTGTTTGGGACAAAGATGCAGAGCAGCCAAAAGCCGCTTCTACTACTAAGAAGCCAAGTGGAGGCAAGAAAGGCAACACTCTTGATAAGATTAACAAAGAAGTTGAAAAATCAACACTTGGTGATCTAGATGCACTTTCTGCATTGAAAGACAAAATGGAAGATGCCGGAAAAGAGTCTACTAAAAAGACCCCTAAGGCAAAAGCTAAGAAAGAAGAGAAAGAAGAGAAGTAATTTCTTATAATTAACGAGTCACTAGCATTAGCTAGGTGACTCGTTTTTTCTAGTTTTGTACACATATATTGGCGCTATGGCCGAGCGGCTAGGCAGAGGTCTGCAAAACCTTTTACAGCGGTTCGAATCCGCTTAGCGCCTCTAAATAACCCTGAAGTAATTCAGGGTTTTTTTATGCCATAATGCGGATGAGAAACGGTTCGAAACCGAAGCGAAGCAAGGTTCACGAAAGGATTTAGTGCATGGGGTGGCGCGTATGAACCTTACACAAAATGGAACACATGAATGTACGGCATGACTGGAAATAGAAGATAAATTCGATTTAGAATGTTCGCTACTACTGAGCAAAATCAACAACTAAGTATTTTACTTAATTGTATTTAGGATTTTACCACAGCCTTTCAAGGTACTCAACAGCCGTATCATTGTATTGTATAACAATTAGTTATGGCGACATTAATTTTCTCATTGATTTTAGTAGGCGTGTTTGTAGCAACAGAACAAGCATGGTTTACACGTAAAAACAAACGATTAGGGTGATTATTTGTAGAAATTGTTTTCCGATCTATAATGGTCGGAAACTTTTCTGCAATATTTTTGAATCCTAATGAGAAAACTCCTCACAGTATCATTTCTTCTATTTAGTTTAATTGCCTCTTCGCAAAATTTTCTCTCCTGGCAATTTAATGATCGATATTTTTCGTTTTCAATTGGGACCGGCGCATCAACCTATTTCGGCGAGTTAAATAGCAGAAATAGTATTGGTAACGATATATCACAATTCAACCTGGGAATTGAAGCCAGATTGCTAAATAGAGTTGGTGCTAGAATTGATGCCGGTGTTTTTACTCTTTCAGGAGCTGATCGCAATGCTCCCGACAGCTCATTTCAACGTCAAAGAAATCTTTCCTTTAGCTCAAGAAATCTTCATTTTCAATTACATACTATTTATTATCTAAAACCCTATCAGGGCGATTATTATAAAAGATGGGCCTTCGATCCTTTTATCTTTACCGGTGCAGGATATATGAAATTTAATCCAACAGCAGATCTTGGCGGTGAAACATATTCATTGAGAGAGGCACAAACAGAAGGTGTTGAGTATAAAAAATGGATAACAACTATACCTGTTGGAATCGGAGCCAAATTCAAAGCTAACGAGTTCTTGAATGTTAATCTGGAGATTTCATATCACTTCACCTTCACAGATTATTTGGATGATGTTTCTAATACATATGCGTCGGAATTTGCAAATTCAACTGCAGAATTATTAAGTGATCGTAAAGAAGAAGTTGGTGTTGTGAATCCAGAATTTTATGATCAAATTCAGCCAGGTGCGAGTAGAGGGAATCCAGACAATAATGACAGCTTTTTACAAATCAGTATCAAGGCTGAAATCTTCTTACCGCCCGATCTTTTCAGTAGAAAAAATAAAGCTATTATTAAGAAGCCATCGGCTTACTAAGCAAACCAATTTTTTATCTTCTCTATGATAAACTCCTGTTGGGAGGTTGTTAAACCTGTCCCTGAAGGTAAGCAGAAGCCTTTTGTGAAGATTTGCTCACTTGTTCCTTTTCCAAAAAATGGTGCCTGAGAATACGCTTCATGCATGTGTAGCGGCTTCCATAGCTGTCTCGACTCGATATTATTACTATCAAGATATTGAATCAATTTATTTATCGATTTTTCTTCATCTTTCAACAAAGCGGTCGTCAACCATCTATTTGAAAATCGATTATTAGGCTCATCTAGAAAATCGAAATACGTGCCCAGATGATTTTTGTATTCCTCGTAAAGGAATCTCTTTCTTTCAATAAAAAACTTCAATTTAGTTAATTGAGCCAAGCCTATGCCAGCAAGAACGTTACTCATTCGGTAGTTGTACCCAGCCTCCTTGTGATTATAGCCAAAGGAATCTGAGTTGGCCTGAGTTGCTAAATATTTTGCTCTGCCCCAATCTTCTTTATTGCAAATAAGTGCGCCTCCCCCACTAGTAGTAATAACTTTATTGCCATTAAAGGAAATGATACCATAATCGCCAAATCCACCAACATGTACATTATCAAATTTGGCACCGAGTGACTCTGCTGCATCTTCAATCACTTTAACTCCAAAGCGATTGGCAATTGAAACTATGCGCTGGATGTCCGCCGGCATTCCATAAAGGTGAGTAACAATGAGTGCTTTTGGACGCTTGATAGAATCTGTTAAATACTCTTCTAAAATTTCTGGATCAAGGTTCCAACTTTTCTCTTCGCTATCTATAAAAACTGGAATAGCTCTTTCATACAAGATTGCGTTCGCACAGGCTGCGAATGTAAAACTGCTGACTAACACCTCATCACCAGCTTCAACACCAGCCAGGATTATTGCGAGATGTAGAGCAGATGTTCCTGAATTAAGAGCCAAAACAGTTTTATCCTTATAATTATCCGCAAGCCTTTGTTCAAATTCATCAATAGCCGGACCTACAGGTGCAATCCAACCACTATTAAAAACCTTTTTAACCTCAGTCAACTCAACTGTAGAAAAATTTGGTGGAGATAAATATATGCGCTGTTTGTTCACCTTTTAGATGCGTAATCGGAAAATTTAATAGTACCGCCCTTTTTATATGCCGTTTTGTCCCGCCTCATTATCAAAAATGTGGTAAGTGCCAAAATCTTGAGATCAAGTGCCAATGAAATTTGATTGGTATAAAATACATCCATTTCCATTCGCTTACCCCAATCAATTTCATTTCTTCCATTTACTTGAGCCCATCCAGTAATTCCGGGCTTCACTTCGTGCCTCCTTTTCTCCACCTTATTATAATAAGGCAAATACTCAGTTAGCAATGGTCGAGGACCCACCAAGGACATTTCTCCCTTAATAACATTGATCAATTGCGGTAGTTCATCGATGGAAACTGAACGCAAAAATTTCCCAAACTGTGTTGTCGTTTGCTCAGCGTTATCTAAACTCATAGTTCTAAATTTATATAAGTTGAAAGTTTGCTCATTCTTCCCAACTCGCATTTGAGTGAAAATAGGAAACCTTCGCGTGTCAAAGAAAACAATAAGTGCTACTACAACTAATACTGGTAGCAAAACAATGACACCAATTAGTGCAACTATTATATCACAAAAGGGCTTGATCCACCTTACATAAAATTTACCTCTAACCATCCTTCTAAAAATAGGCATTACCCCATTTATTTGATATTTTTCAACTTGAAATTAGTTCTTTAAATCAATCAGCATTTGAAATTGCCGAAAAGGCTGTACTCATCTTATGAAAACTTTTCGCTTCGTTCTTTCTTTAAGCATTTCGCTGGCTCTTGGCATTGCATTAAATACTAAAATTGGTTCGATTCCACCACTAGGTAAGTTTCTTAGCCCATTCCATGGTTTTTGGCAAAATGCTGAAAATAATAAGATTGACATAGAGTCGATTTCAATTGATGAAAATTTGAAAGATAGTGTCAATGTCTATTTTGATGAATTATTAATTCCTCACGTATTTGCTAATAATGAGCAAGATCTATTTTTCACACAGGGTTATATTACTGCTTATCACCGTTTATGGCAAATGGAATTTCAACTATACTCAGCAGCTGGGAGACTGGCTGAAATTCTGGGGCCTAAAATTGGCAATACAAGTATTATAGATGTGGACAGACAAATGCGACGTATTGGCTTAATGTATGGTGCTCAAAAATCTGAAGAACTATTTAAAAAAGAAGAGCCTGAGGTTTACGCTTTGATAGAAGCGTACACTGCTGGTGTCAATACATATATTGAAGATATTTCCTATGCAGACCTCCCTATAGAGTACAAACTATTGAACTATGAACCGGAGCCTTGGACACCTTTGAAGTGCTTTCTACTCATTTCCAATATGAACAATATGCTATCCAGAGATGAGCGAGATTTGGAACATACAAACGCATTGAAAAAATGGGGAAGAGAGGTTTTTGATATCCTTTATCCCGAAAGACCTGACATTGTCGATCCTGTAATACCAATAGGAACAGCGTTTAATTTTGATCCCATAGTGGTAGAAAAGCCTGATGTCAAATTTCCAATTGAATTCACTGATCCGTTTATTAGTAAGCCGAATCCAGATAATGGCAGTAATAGCTTTGTGGTAAATGGAAACAAAACTGCCAATGGTAGAGTCATATTGGCAAACGAACCCGATCTAGGCTTAAACCTTCCAAGTATATGGTATATCATGCAATTGCATGCACCATCAATCAATACGATGGGCGCAACACTTCCAGGTGGACCTGGGGTTATTATTGGGTTCAATGATTCCATTGCGTGGGGGAATACAAATGCAAAACGGGACCTTGTTGATTGGTATTACATACAATTTAAAGATGAGAATCGTGAAGAGTATCTCTATAATGGGAATTGGGTACCAACCAAAAAAGTGATAGAAGAGATTAAGGCAAGCGGCTCATTTAGTTATTACGATACAATTATTTATACACATCACGGTCCAGTCGTCTACGATCGTAACTTCACTAGCAGTAAAAGCGAAATAACAAACCTTGCAATGAAATGGACTGCCCATGAAGGTAGCAAAGAGATTAAGGCATTGTACTTGGGAAATAAAGCGCAAAACTATGAAGAGTTTGTCGAGGCGTTTAGTTATTTCAGTGGTCCTCCTCAAAATTATTCCTTTGCTTCTGTTAGCGGCGACATAGCAATATGGGTCAATGGAAAATTCCCGGTAAAGTGGGAAGAACAAGGAAAATTTCTAATGGATGGTAGTAACATAGATCATGAATGGAAAGCATATGTGCCCTATTCTCATAATTTGCATGTGAAAAATCCCTCACAAAATTTTGTGAGTTCAGCTAATCAGCACCCTGCGGATACACTCTATCCATATTATCAATATGATTATTACTATGAACATTATCGAGGTAGAAGGATCAATGACCGTCTTAGAGTTTTAGACAATATTGGAGTTGACGATATAATGAACCTGCAGCATGACAACTTTAACTACAATGCATTCGAAGCTTTACCAATGATGTTGGATAGCCTTGACTCAGCGTCCTTCACAGATTTAGAATGGAGCTACTACAACAAACTTCGTAACTGGGATTACTTTAATAACCCTGATTTGCAAGCACCATCCATCTACGAAGAATGGTGGAAAAAATTAAACTCCAAACTTTGGGATGAAATTGATAGTAGTGAAGTGCGGGTTTACCGACCAAACTGGTACACTACTGTTAATATACTTAAAACAAATCCTGATTTCTTTATGATAGACAACCAGCAAACAACTATCAAGGAATCAGCTGGAGATTTATTCAGATTGACATTCAAAGAATCGATTAGTTCTTTAGAAGAATATCTTACTACAGAAGGTAATTCTATTCAATGGTATGAATATAAAAATACAACTATCCGGCATTTGCTAAGAATCAATGCCTTCAGTAAAGGGAATGTTAAGATAGGAGGCAATAGGTCAATTGTAAATGCTGCTTCTAGCTCACATGGACCTTCATGGCGGATGGTAGTAGAGCTTGGTGATGGAGAAGTAAATGCATGGGGTGTATATCCTGGAAGTCAAACTGGCAATCCAGGAAATCCAATGTATGGCCACATGATTAATGACTGGGCAAGTGGTGAATATTATAAATTACTTTTTAAGAAATCTTTTGCTCCATCAGATGATGAAGTTGTCCATAACATCACCTTAAAATCGGATCAATGAAATTAATAGTTAGACTTATCGTAATAGGTGCATTAACCTATCTTATTTCTCCATTTGCCACTTGGTGGGCAGCAATGGCTATCGCGTTTATAGTGTGCTATACTTCTCCCTCTTCCGGGCTAAATGCATTTGTGGCAGGCTTCCTTGGTGTCGGACTTGTTTGGATGGGACACGCGTGGAATATCGATGTTCAAAATGAATCGGTATTCAGTGGAACCGTTGCGGAAATCATGCAAATTAGCGATCCTATTCTACTTGTTTTTGCTACTGGATTGATTGGTGGACTTGCTGGCGGATTCGCATCTCTATCCGGAACCACCTTCAGGCAGCTATTTATTAAGCCAAAAAAAAGAAGCCTATATAGCTAGCTAATCAGCCTTCCTTAACAAGAACTCCCCTTGCCACAAATGTGATTGTATTCCGCATAGACTCATCATACTCTTTGCCACCATCCTCAGCATAATGGCGAGCTACATCTTCCTCCAATACTTCTTCATTTGCGATACCTTCAATGATAACTTCGCTTCCACTAATATCTTTTGGCACAAAGAATCCATAGTCCTTAAATGTAATACGAACGTTTGCTCCATCCTCATTTTTCAGTGTCATCCAGCATCCCTTCATTTGACAAACCTCTTCAATTACCCCTCTTACCTTGAAAGTTTTTTCTTCCTCATTAACCTGAGTTAAAAATTGGTTCATTGAAATCGCATTTTCAGGAGTGATTTCATCACCGTGAACACCAAATTTTTCAGCAGGTGTACTGCATCCAAAAGCGATCAATACTAATACTAAGTACTTCATAGAGTAGTCTTTTTTTGCTAAGATAAATGAGCAATTTTTAGGATAATAATTTTTAATTAAATAAAATTATTTCTTACACATAACTGTCTTATGCTCAATGTTTTATTGCTACAAAAGTAAAAGAATAAAAAAACATAGTAGTTATGTGTAAAATAAAATTTTTTATCATATATTTGATACACATTAAAAACCAAATTGAGTTATGAAAAGAAAACTATTTACAGCGTTTGTGATTTTAGGATCACTTGCATTCACCGCATGTCAAGAAGACGCAGCTATGGAAGAACTATTACAGGATACTGAACTAAATGCCATTGAAGGCGAAAGCACGACCGATGATGGTGATGATGGTGATGATGACATTCCACCTGAAACAAACTAAACTTTGTGTAGTTTAAGCCGACTTTGAACGAAAGATTCCTAAAAACGCTGAAATTACTCAGCGTTTTTTTTTATACTTGTTGAGCGAACAGTTATTAGGAATGACAAAGCACCTACTGCTTTTTTTCTTTATTTTCAACATATTCTTAGCCAATTCTTCTCCAATTCAGAAAGAAGAATTAGATCAAGTTTATGCTCTCTTCAAAACAGACCTTGATTCTGCTTATAAAGTTTCCTATGAACTTCTCGATGAATGTAGTTTAAATGATGACTACTATGGGTTGGTCAAGCTTAATTATATCCTAGCGTTTTATCATAAAAAAAATGATGACGTAGGCAAATCAGTTCTTCATTATCTTGAAGCAATTCGCTATTCAGAAAAAGCTAATTATGAAGATCACAGGAAGGATGCAATTGCCTTGAGACACAATCTGGGTAATTTATATCGTATTTATAAAGCAAATGATTTGGCAATTACCTATTACAAAGAAGCCATAGAAATTGCTGATTGGACAGATGAAAGAAAAAATATTTTAAAACTTAAGTTTAATCTAGCACTTACCTATATCCAAGCGGACCAAATAGAAGAATCAATTGCATTGTTCAAAGAATTGATTGATGTTTCATCTGAAAGTAGAAAAAACAGAATCTTAAATGAGTTGGGATTGATCTATAAAAACAACGGTGACTATGAGAGTGCAAAGATTTATTTCAACCAACTGCTTGAACTTGACGGTGATCATATTATTTATTCGGCTAAAGCCTTACATAATCTTGGAAAGATTGAATATGAACTTGGTAACCTTAAAAGAGCAGTAGCTTTAACAAGAGAAGCAATAGAACTTAAAGAAGGGATTGATGGTGTAGATCAAAGGAGTTTGCTGATTTCTTACAAATCTTTAGGTGATTATTTATTTATAGAAAAAGATTTTCACAATGCACTTACAGCGTATAAAACTGCTGAAGCATTAATTGAAGCTGTTCAGCATGAATCTTTATCCTTTGAATTATACGGATCATTATCTCAGCTGAATTATGAAATGGGCAATCAAAAAAATGCTCGAGCGTATAGTCATCTATATTCAAAAACTGTAGATAATTATTTGACATCTCAACAAAGTCTCCAAGAAACCGATCGTCAGTTTAACATGGACCTGATCACAAAAAGATATTTGGATGAAGTTGCTAAACAAGAGCAAATTGCGAGCATATTGCTTTATTCCAAAGTAATATCCGGATCATTACTCGCACTTCTCCTATTCACAGTCGGACTCAACTGGTATCAAAAGGTGCAACTACGAAAAAGTATTGTACAAGATTTGATCAAATTGAAAGTTATTGACTAAACTTTCAACTTTAGCTTCTCTTTAAGAACATTCAGCATACCTTCCTGGCGCTCATGCAATAAAATCAATTTGTTCTTTTGTTCTGAAGTCTCTTCCATCATATAATTCACCAGCTCTTCAAGCTCAAGAACTTCGTGCGAATCTGGACGATCTACTCTCATTTTAACAAAAAGTTCTCTAATACGGGCTTGTAGGTTTACATGTGATGGTGCAATCTCCGAAGAAGTGACAATGTCATCATTCCACATTGAACCTTCTCCCTTGATGAGCCATTCTGCATTAAGCTTATCGTATGTCTGTAGAATATTGAGGATTAGATCGAAGCTTGGTTTGCTTCTGCGTCCTTTAATAATATTAAAAATGACCGTAACACTTACATCCAAACTGTCAGAGAAAGACGTAGGGTTCATATCTAAAACCCTAATTAGTTTATAAATACGATCATTTATCATGTGATAAATTTAATAAAAAGTTTGAAAGAGAAAAAAAGAAGGGCCACTTGTTAGTAACCCTTCATCATTAAGAACCAGCTATGGAAAATAGATACTCACTATCTATACTCGAATTTATAAGCTTTTAGCTATCTATCAAAGGATTTTGAATTTTTTTTTATCATTTGATAATATCAAAGAGGTATTGGAGATAATAGGGATAAAATTTAAATATTATAGCTTGATTACAATTTTTCCAACGGAATCTCGCGATTCCATGTAAGTATGCGCATCCGGTAAGTCTGAAAAATCGAAAACTTTTCCAACCACAGGTTTCAGATTATTATCCTTTGTGAAAGCATGCAATTCATCCCAGATACCGGATGTGAGATTTTCGTTTTCCGTTAGATAACCAATATGTGAAGCAAAAACACCTTTGCTTTCAATTGCCATATTCATCATATTAACTTTCGGAGCGTCAATATATGTTTTCACCCAAGAAAAAGGATTCCATATTTTAAAATTCATGCTGGCAAATCCAATAACTACCAAGCGTCCGAACGAGTCTAGGAGTTTCATGCTTTTCTTAAAGACATCTCCTCCTACCGTTTCTAACACGCAATGGACTTTTCCCCCATCTTTTATGATTTCAGAATAAAAATCATTGGTTCTATAATTAATAGGCGTACCGCCAAGCTTTTTTATCAATTCTAGCTTTTCGTCTTTACTGGCTGTACCGTATACCTTGCATTTTAGTGCACTGCCAATCTGAACAGCCGCTGTACCTACACCACCAGCAGCAGCCTGAATAAGTACCCGCTCACCAGCCTCTACTCTACATAATTTTTTTAATGCTACCCAAGCTGTCATAAAGTTGACGAGATATGCCGCATTTTCCTCAGCTGTAAACTCTTTAAATGCAGGAAAGCAAAGGTGTTCAGGTGCACATACGTATTCTGCATATGAACCATACTGCTGACCGACAATTACATGATCACCGACTTTGTATTTTACAGCATCATTGCCCATCTCTATCACTTCACCATAGCATTCCATGCCCATCACATAAGGCTTTTTTGGTGCCCAACTATACTGTCCTTTACGCGAGAGAATCTCTGCGTAATTAATCCCGATAGTTATCACTTTGATTTTCAACTCCTTGCTTTTGGGAGTTGGCTCATGTATATCTTCAACTTTGAGCACCCTGGTTTTACCAGTTTTCCTCAGGCGATATGCTTTCATAGTATTTCTTAAGACGTTTTTAATTCAATTCATTTATCAGACAGCAATTTAATGTCTTAACTTCACCTCATATAATCTTAGCAATCATACATGAGACGTATTCGAATCGGCGGAGTACCAGAGCACTTTAATCTTCCCATTCACCTTGCCGTAGAAAATGGCTGGTTCAATGAAACGGATATTGAGCTAGACTGGACAGATTTTCCTGGTGGATCCGGAGACATGAAAGAAGCACTAAGAAACAATGATGTTGATATGTGTATTCTGCTGACCGAAGGCATTGTAACTGATATCATTAAAGGAAACCCTTCTCGTATTGTAAGTGGTTTTGTGAAAACATCGCTGACCTGGGGGATTCACACTAGCATTGACTACCAAGAAGATCACTCGCAGGTGTTCGATAAAAAAATTGCAATAAGTCGATTTGGTTCTGGCTCACACCTTATGCCAATTGTAAACGCTATGCTGCAGGAGCAATCTATTAGTAAAGATCAGTTTGTAGAGGTTAAAGACATTATTGGTGGCATCAATTCATTAAACACCAATCAAGCCGATATTTTCTACTGGGAAAAGTTTACCACAAAGCCATATCTCGAAGAAGGAAAACTTAAAAAAATTGACGAGTTCATATCTCCTTGGCCGTGCTTTATGATAGCTGCTACTAACCGGTTGATTGATTCCAATCCATTACTTATTAGTGAGACTTTGAAGATCATTCACAAGGCGAACCAAAGTTTCATGGATTTGAACAATGCCCCTGCTTTGGTGTCTGAGAGATTTAATCTAAATATAAAAGATGCTGAACGATGGTATCATTCAACTGAGTGGGTAGTAAATGGATGGGTAAGTAATAAAATGCTGGAAGGCGTTTTGTACTCTCTCAAGGAGGCAAACATTGTAAATAGCACGTCGTCCATTGATGGAATCATCTGGAAGCGTAATGAAAGGAAATAAAAAGCCTCAATCAATTAAATTGAAAGAGGCTTAGTAAAGTCACGAGTTGGTATCGTGTATATATGAAGAGAGATTAATTTCGAGATTCAATTAAGTAGTTGGTGAAGCTTCGTCCGTTGATCTTGGTATATTTCGCATCGATATCATCTTTCACATCTAATCCTGCTATATCAAAATCACCCCTGGCTTTCATGTATTTTATATTCCATGATTCTTCAAAAATGGCATTCCTAAAACTAGCTCCTTCATCGAATTGAGCGTATTTGAATGTGGCGTCATCGTCGAAGTATGTATCCGAAAAATCAGCAGATTCGTCAAATTCGGCATACTTAAAAGTTGATTTTCGCTGGAACTTGGTGCCAGAAAAATTTACTTCCCCATCAAAATCGGAATATTTAAACATTGCGTTTCTTTTAAACTCACAATTTTGAAAGACTACATCTTTATCAAAATCCGCAGTAAACGTATAGCCTGAAGGATCGTCATGGATGTATGCAAGAACATCGTCTTCGAAAGTGCAGTTGACAAATGATACACTCACATCGATGGACTCCTCTACGGTATTACCTCCGCCATTATTCCACCATTTTGCTTTTTTTGGAAGGTCTGGCATCTTCTCAGCCATGTAGGTGAAATCAAGTTCCCCAACGATGGTAGCATTTTCATAAGAGATGTTTTTACCATCTCGAACATCTTCCATGACCTTAGCTGCTGAAACTGTGGTTTGTGCAAAGGCTCTTAGGATAAAGATGCTAAAGAATAGTAGCATCGCGATTCTTAGTTTTGTCGAAAGTGATTCTGAAATTTCCATGTTCGATTTTAATGGGTGTCTGTATTATAGATGCGAGTTTTCTGAAAAAGTTGCATCACACTATAAATACCTCTTAAAAATACAATGGTTACAAGTGATTGGAGATCGGTAGAATTAGTAGCTAAATGGTTGCTATAAAAATCCAAAAGGCGAGGGTTACTCGCCTTTGGGTTGGTGTGGCCTAAATAGCATAAACTATCAGGTCCAATCTAACCTCCTGATGGACTTAGTATGAACTACTAAACCCACTATTAAATTACTATATTTTAATTTGTATTCAAAAAAAATCAAAGACTATTCTTTCTCAGCTAGTGATTTACCCACCTCCTTAATAACGTCATCCAAGTTGGATGCTGAAACCATCAATAACTCCATGAGTTCTTTTGATTTCTTTCTATCATTCTCATCCTGCAAATGCTGAACTGCTCCTAGAATATTTGCCAGCGGTGCTCTAACCAGATGGGAGTTCATAAAAGCATATCGCTTTAATCGTTCATTTCGTTCTTCAATGTCTTGTGTCCGCTCCTTCACAATACTTTCCAGTGAGCCATTCATTGTTTTTAGCTGGCTTATGAGTTCGATCACTTCACGATTTTTGGAACGTAACCTGCTATAAGACCTTCCTAATAGATTGTATAGCAATAAAAAACATACAACCAATGTAAGGGTGAAAAAAGAGGCTGCAAATGAATAAGGAATATATGGAATCGTAGCGGAGTATTCTTTTCCATTTTGTTGGATTCCATAGCTTGAATCTATCCACAGTGTAATCAAAATTATTGCCAGCCAGATGTGAGAAGATCGTACATTTCCAAATATTAGTGCGAGCAACGGTATTGAAGGCATCCAATACATGAAAACATGAAAAGTATTTGGCAGCATGAAAAAACTCACCTGAAACATGATGTAAAGGATTAATAGCTGCGCATGCCCTATAATCTTTGATTTTCCAAAATACTTAACCCAGATAAGTAAAATCAAATTGCATCCGAGAAGCGAAAGTATTAGTGGTAATGATGTGGCTTTTAGGTCGACCAGAATTTCTCCTACGGCCAGGCAACTTATTAAGATAGTGAGCACTAATATTGTAATCAACTGTATTCCCTCTGATTTAGGAACGTTATAATCCCTGAGAATCCAATCTCGTAGTTTCAAATCCATAATCATAGCTGATGGTCTTGTCCAAGATAGAAATAATAGTAGCAAGTGACCAAACAACAATGGTGTTGTATAAAAAATCCCCACTTAAAAGCGGGGATTTAGTGTAGTAAGTATGAAGAGGATTCTTTCTCAAGCATTCAACTTGAGGTTATATCATTATTCAATCTTATAGAAGAACTTCTGCATATGCACGAAATACAAATATGCCGATCATAAGCAGCATCCCTAGTCGGATTTTAATTGAAGAAGATTTCGATATTTCCATGGCGGCTGAATTGTCTTTTTTAGTGTGTTTACAATATAAGGATGTGGATGGCTTACCAAAAGTTGCAGGTTGGTTTAATTAATTCATTTTACCTGGTTTATTATCGTGAAAAAAAGCCTCATCATATTCTGATGAGGCTAAACCACTCTACTAATAAGACTACCTAATTCAACTAACTAAAATTGGTCATCTTAACCATTGCTTTTATCATTCTTTAATGATCATCAATAGATCAAGAAAAATGCCAGTATTTCTTAAAAAATGTTAAAGATTGAGGAAGGGGGAAAAGGTCTCTTGGGCAGAATCCTGAAATTGCCAATTATCGCTCGCAAATTCCCTTAAAATCACAGAAGCTGCACTTTCTAAGATCTTCTGTCTGATTGAAGGGTTCCTCAGCACTAAAAATCTGTTCAAGTAGTTCCTTCATCTTTAGCTCAAACTGCGGCAAAAAGCCTCTCGAATCTGCAATGGGGTTGCCATTTGTCTTTAAACGATAATCAAAATCTGGCTGAAAGAATTGTTTAATATTAAAGAGGCCAGGTACTATGGCATTTTCCTGTCCATGTTTTGACGCATACAACCATGCATAAAAAAAGGTTTGATATCCTGCTTTTCGACCAGCTTGATATTTATAAAAGACTTCTGGATTAAAAATGTTATCAAACTGTCCTATTTCAGTCTCATCCCTACCTGTTTTAAAGTCGAGCACACGAACCACTCCATCCTTCTTATCTACCCGATCAATGTCTGCACCTAGCTTCACTTTAGTGGTTTTTCCATTTGGAAGGATTTCGAAGAACCTCTCGTATTTATCTTCAGCCTCCAGGCTGACTACTTCGAAAGGAACGTATTGCTTATCCATTTCGATCACCTGTTTTACAAACTTTCGAATAATCTCAGCCATGACCACATTGCGATCTTTAAACTCAAAGCGTTTCTTCCCTTTCATCCCAAATTCTTCCTTGAACGCTTTCTCCATAGCACCATCTACTGAGCTTTCCATCCTGAAAAAATCATTCTCATCAATGATTCTGGATCCTTTTTCTCTCATGGTATCCATGTAGAGATATTCTAGCGTTCGGTGAAGTACATTGCCAAAGTGGCGTGCGTTCAGATCATCACTCATTTCATCACCTGAAAAGAGTCTCAGTACATACCTAAAATAAAATTTCAATCGACAGTCCAGATATATATTTAAGGCCGAAGCAGATAGCCTGCGTTGATCCATTTCGGGGACTGTATCTGTATAAATCGATAGCTTTTCTAAAACCTCCTGACTTGTCTCTATGGTAATAGGCCTGATTTCAGAAACCTGAATTGAGTTGCTGAGCTTCTTCCGCTTTACTGATAATCCGCTTTCTAATTCTATCTGCCTGATGAAACGGCTTACTTCACCGCTGAGTCCAAAGTCCGCAAACATGTTGTAGTAGAATGATAGCTTCTCTGAATTCTGAAATAGCCGATAAAATAGATAAGCATAAATAGAATCCTGAGTTTCAAAAGTTGGCAATTCAAAAGCCTTGCGAATTCGATAAGGAATGAATGATCCCGCGCGCTGAGATGCTGGAAAGATGTCTTCATTCATATTAAGCATTAATACATGCTTGAAGTCCAAATTTCTTGTCTCCAAAACCCCCATCACCTGTAGCCCTTCTACCGGCTCTCCCGTAAAAGGAATCTTAACAGAACGAGTGGCTTTTCTGTACAGGCTCTTGAAGGTCTTAATATCAATGATGGCCGTTTGCTTATCCAGGATTTCACCCAGTCGTGAGAGTAGCTGCTGAAAGTGATACAGATACTCTCGCTCCAGTCCAAAACGCTCGACTACCTGATCGCCAAGGACCGTGATGATTTCCTGCAAGTATTTAGCTAAGCTTCCTTGCTCCCCTACTTGCTTAAAGACTGTGTTTAGAACAGTAGATTGAATGCTTTGAATCTCCTGCTGAAATACTCGAATTTGATTTTTCTTCTTAATCTCACTGATAAGTTTATCCAGTGGATTTTTATCCTCTTTGTATAAATATGGATGACTTAAAATGTCTATTACTGGCTTATGATAAAATGAGAGTCCATTTTCTGGTGAGAGATTTGCATGCTCCTGTAGCTCTATTGCTGCCTCTAGTAACCCAAAAAGAGGTGTATCCTTTAGTGGATATCCCATGGTTACATTAAGCTTGTCTACTTTTTCCGGAATTGCATTCAGAATGGGAAAAAGCATGTAATCCTGTGGGAGTACGATCACAATTTCTTCATTCTTCACACCTGCTTTGATGAGCCGGTCAATCTCCTCTCCGATTAGCTTGGCTTGTCCTACTTCGAGCGAAACCCCAGTCACTTCCACTCCTTTTTCTTGAATGATCTTTTGAGGTAATGGAGTTGGAAAACTTACTCCTAAAATTGGATCTTTAGCATACTTCCGAAGAAAACCTCCAGCTTCTTGATTGGTATCATCTATGTAATAGGCATCAATATCCCAAAGAACTTCAGCATTATAACTAGAAACAAAATGCTTAATAAGCAGCTCCTCTGCTGGCGTTAGTGCGTTGAAACCTGCAAATATCAACGGTTTGCTTTCATCACGCTTTATACGTTCCAGATTATCTACCAATTCTCGATAGACATGTGAAGTGTATCCGATCCCCTGCTCTTTAATACGTTCTTTAAAAGTGGTGTATACGGGCATAAGAATCTTCCACGTCTCTACGAACTGTTCTTGAGTTTTAGTGGCTGTTGGTAAAAATTCCTGCCAGAATTTCTTAATGATCTTTTCCTGCTCCTCGTCAAGAAAGTAGAAATCTTCAGCTAACTGACGATCGTCTTTGACGTAGGTAAACAATTGTTTTGGATTTACCAGGTAGTGATCAACTTCTTCAAAGTCCCGAAGCAGCATCTCCCCCCAGAAGTAAAAAGATTCAAATCCTTCGGCTTGTCCATGATGTGATTTGAACGCTTCATACAACTCAAATATCAGCGTAAGTGGATCTGTTTTCTTCGTGGGTGAGAATGTAAAAAGAAAGTCTTCTAAACTAATCGTTGCAGGCGACCATACAGGCTTATTCAATTTCTGAGATAGCTGCTTTTTCAGAAATAGGCCAGCTCTACGGTTTGGAAAAACTACGGTGCAATCTCCTAACCGATCGGGATGATGAGTGAGTAAATGATCTGCTACTGTGGAGAGGAATGTGCTCATACTTCAACTACCTTGCTACTATTTAAATACAGTAAATATCCTTCTGTCCTATAACCCATTTCCATTAACAATCGAGCATATTCTTTGATCTGCAGATTATCTGCAGATTTAGGTCGTCCGCTTTTGAAATCGATAACTGTAGCTGTATCGCCATTAATGACTACCCGATCCATGCGTTTTACATCGCCATCTTTAGGCAGTACAACCACCTCTGTTTTGACCACTCCTTTTCCATTAAACCAAGACTTGACTTTCTCGTCTTCCCACAAATTGTTAATCAAGTTTTCGTATCGCTTACGATCTTCTTTAGTAATCTGCATTGCTCTCTCGTATCGGTCCAGTATATTTTTAGTATCATCTAAGTGAATGATCTCTGAGAGAATCTGATGCAGAAGAATTCCCTCATTTCTACTTTTCTCAACTTCATCGTCGAAGTAGGCTTTTCCGGTTTTTCGTACTTTTAGTTTAGAGCTCCATTTATTGGACGTATAGTTATTGAGCTTAACCATTTCATCGTCAGATTCGCGATGCTTTATGGGTACATTTCCATTAGTATAAGTCTTGGTTTCGTTGTTCCAACCCTCTATTGCTTGATTTTCGAAGAAACTCCAGAGCAGTTTACTCGCTGTACTATGCATCTTTTCCTTCTTGCTTGGTGGAGGATCACAATGTACATAGAGTGCAGTTTCTGCACGAGTAAAAGCCACATAGAGCACATTCAGACTTTCCAGGTGCCACTTCGCAAATTCCTTTTGATAGCTATCTACAAATCTTGTATTTTCCAATTCAGATTTATAATCTACAGGTAAGTTTTCGCCATCTTGGTAAGGTGATTTATACCAGACTGGTTTGGAACGACTATTCATATCGAAGTTGCAAAACGGAACAAATACAATTGGGTATTGTAGACCTTTTGATTTATGTGAAGTGATCACTTCAACAGCATCCAGTGCACCGGTAAGCTGCACCGAACGTTTTTTCCCGTTGTCTTCCCACCACTCCATAAATAGTCTCAAATCGGAACGATTATTTTTAGTGAATTCAAGTACTGCATCCTGAAATGCTTGTAGATAAACAAAATCAGATTCCAAGCTATTCAACTCAAACGTTCGAATCAAAACCTCTACCAACTCCAGAATAGGTAGATGAAGTAAATGTTGCTTGAATTTGGTGAAACTACCTGGCAATCCAGAGTCAGCAAGCTTGGCGAAATCAGCATGATTAGAAAAATCTCTCTGCTTCACTGTCTTCTGATACCGGTAGGTCAGGTCTGCTTTGATACTTATGTCATTTGGATTAATTAGATGATTAAATGCTGATAGTGCTAACTGAACGATTGCTGAATTTTCCAAAAGCATTCCTTCTGCTGATATTACTTCAATTTGGGTGTCATGCGTTCTACGATAATCAAGTACATGACTCACAATATCTGTGGCTTCCTTGTTGGTTCGAACCAAAATAGCCATATCATTCAATCGATGCCCTTGCGCCAATAGTGTTTCCATCGTTTCGATGGTTCGTTCCATGGAGCGCAACTTCCATTCATTCTTTTCCGATTCAAGAAATTCAAGATGCACCAATCCATCAATATCTTTGTTTTTACCTGACACTTCCTGCTCCACGCTTTCATAAGTTTTAAGAATCATTCTTCCCTCGTCAGCTGTAATTGATTCTCCCATTTCGGTCACCATGAGTTCTGGCAGCTTCGAAAAAAGCTGGTTATTGAAATTCACAATATTTCTCGCACTTCGATAGTTGGTGCTCTTTGTTGGATCCACAGATGTTTGCGGAATATCTTTTTCAACTGTATCCAACAGCAAGGTAGGGTCGCCTCCTCTCCATCCATATATCGATTGTTTGGCATCTCCTACGATGCTATTTTGATGTCCATTTGCCAGACTCTCTTCCAAAAGCGGTTTAAAATTATTCCATTGAAACTGTGATGTATCTTGAAATTCATCAATCAAAAAGTGAGAATACCATGTTCCCACCTTTTCATATATAAAAGGGGAGCCTGTATCATCTATAATTTGGGAAAGGAAATCCGGAAGATCTGATATCATAATTACCTCTTCTTCCCTTTTGTAATCCTGAAGCTTCTGCGCGAGATCGGTCATCAAACCCAGTGTATATAGATGCTTCAGAACAGCGTTGGCTGTATAGTAGTCTTGTTTATGCTTATCAATGTAATCAATTGACTCATTCATCAGTGGAATGAGTGAAGTCTCTGAAACCTGCATGATTTGATCTCTGAGCTTACTTGACTTGGATGTCCAGGCTCCTGCATCCAATCTTGCAGCTTCAACCCGTTTGGTCATCAGGCTATCGTATTCTTTTCTTCCAAGTTTTGGAAAAAAACCACCCGGCCCGGAAGCTTTGTAGTTTAGATCATCTAATGACAATCCTGCAACCTGCATTACATTGTCAAACTTTTCAGCTATATCACGGAGATGATCTTCAAATGCTCTTTTTGTTTTTATGAGTTCTAACTTCAGGTTTTTGATCTTCCCCTTTACCTGCTCATCAGTAAATTGTCCTTGAGGCAGTTTTTTAAACTCTTCTTGGAAAAGTTGCTTAGCCAACTTGCTTACCTGTCCCTTGGTCTCATAGCCTTCTCCACCGGATAGACCTTCCATTGAAAATTCTACTAACCAATCACGCAGTTGTTTATTGTTTTCAACACCCTCATAAACATTCGATGTAATAAAATCTGCTACCTTATCTACGTCCAGCTCTATGCCGAAGCTTCCCTGCAAACCAATTTCTCTTGAGAATGATCTAATAACACGGTGAAAAAAGGTGTCAATGGTAGTGATATTAAAATAACCATAGTGATGAAGCAAATGAGTAAGTGCATCGTTAGCTGCTTGAATAATTTGATCTTTAGACCTGTCAAGATCTTTTTCAAAAACATGGATTAGTTCGTGATTCCCTCTGGAAATATCAATCAAGAATTCGAGTACTCGCTCCTTCATTTCTTCCGCTGCTCGATTGGTGAAAGTTACCGCAAGAATCTTCTGATAATAGTCTTTTGAGCGGAGCGCAAGCTTTAAATATTCTTTTGCCAAGGTGTAGGTTTTGCCTGAACCTGCCGATGAGCGATAGATGATAAGAGACATGCTACGAAAATAGCCTTCAAGTCAATTTTCCGTGGGATATTCTAGAAATACTTATCCACATAAAATCAATTTGTTGGCCACCTCGATTCGTTAGGATAGTTTTTTTATCCCAACTTTATTATAATGTTTACGTTTAGCAGTTTTATATTAAATTTACATTTAGAAATTTAACTCTAAGTAAATGAAAGAATATCAGTTAGGTGAATTTGAAGAAATCGTTTTATTGACGGTTGCCATCTTGCATGACGATGCCTATGGTGTTTCTATAAAGGAGGATATTGAAACTCGGCTCAAGCGAACAGTAAGCGTAAGTGCACTCCAGACGGCCTTAAGAAGGATGGAAAAAAAGGGTTATTTAAAATCCGAATTTGGAGAAGCCACAGCTATTCGTGGCGGGAAGAGAAAACGTTACTTTAAGGTAACAAAGACTGGAAAAGCGGCACTCGATTATTCTAAGGAAACCAGAATGAAGCTTTGGTCAGCAATTCCTGATGTATCATTTGAATACTCAAAAGCATGGATAAGCAACGGCCTACTCCCCCTTCCTGGTCTACCAAATTCCTAGCATGGTTTCTCAAAGAGGACTACTATGAGGACGTGCAAGGAGATTTAGAGGAAGAATTTCAACTTAAGGCAAATGGCTCCAGTATCATTCGTGCAAAACGATGGTACGCATGGCAGATTATTCGGCTTTTTAAGCCAAGCATGATTAAAGAATTAGAAGCTCAAAACTCAATTGAAAAGGAAACGACTATGTTTAAAAATTACTTTAAAATCGGACTAAGAAACCTCTGGAAATACAAATCCAGTACGGTCATTAATGTAATAGGCTTATCTACAGGTATAGCCGCTTTTGTGCTTATTGCACTTTTTGTTCAAGATGAAATCAGTTATGATCGCCATCATGAACATGCAAGAGATATTTATCGCGTAACTGTAAAAAATTACACCACAGATGGTGATGTAAGTAGGCAATGGGCTTTTGCGTCGGCTGGGCATGCCTCAAGATTGAAGGAGGACTACTCGGAGATTACTCATGCGACGAGATTCTATGCCTGGGCATTTCCTGATCTCAATTACGGAGATCAGGAGTTTCTTAGTGAACAAGTAGTTTTTTGTGATCCGGATGCTTTAGAAATTTTCAGCTTTGAATTTATCGAAGGAAGTGCTGAAACTGCCTTCCCTGATATCTATTCATTAGTTCTAACCAGATCGAAAGCAGTGAAAATCTTCGGGACAGATTGGCAGGAAAAAGGGATTATTGGGGAAACTGTAACACTATCCAGAGATGGAAATGAAGCACCATTTAAAATCACAGGTGTCATGGAAGACATGCCTGATCAGCAGCATTTTCATTTTGACTACCTAGCTCCTATCCGGTTTGTAGAAATGATTATGGGCGAAGATGTCATCAAAAATGTTGGAGGTAATTACAATTGGCTGACTTACATCAGAACAAGTTCTGGTGCAGACATTCCTAACCTTACCAAGGATGCAAATGATGAGTTCTGGGACAAATACATTGGTCAATTTCAATCCGGTGCTGATGCAAGAGATTTTTACGACTTTGAATTTCAACCATTACTGGACATTCATCTTACTTCTAATCTTGAGGGCGAATATGAGACGAATGGCTCTATTGATCAGGTTTACATTTTCAGTGTAGTTGGTCTTCTTCTTCTTCTTGTAGCCTGTGTCAATTACATGAATATAGCCACTTCTCATTACTCAAGAAGGATGAAAGAAGTGGGTGTTAGAAAAGTAATTGGAGCGTTCAAATCTTCCCTTGTCAAACAATTCTTATCCGAGTCACTCCTAGTAGTAGTTATTTCAGTTCCACTTGCCATAATCTTAATTATTCTAGCCCTCCCATATCTCAATGATTTTGTTGGTAAACAATTGATTTTTAATCCGCTCATTCAAACTGACATCCTTATTGGCCTCATTGTATTAATGATTATGGTGAGTAGCATGGCTGGGCTTTATCCAGCGTTGTTTCTTTCAAAAATCAATCTCGTTCAGGCACTTAAAGGAGAACAGTCTATGAATTCCAGCAAGTGGAATTTTCGTTCTTTTTTAGTGACATTTCAGTATATAGTAACGATTGGACTCATTTTCGCCATAGGCGTAATTGAAAGTCAAATGAGTTTCATTAGAAATTCAGATCCTGGTTTTGATCGAGAGCGGATGGTCAGCTTGTCCTTACCGCGTGGCGATTATAGTAATGAGACCTTTAGAAGTGAGCTACTTAAACATCCGAATATTGAGAAAGCTGCCTTTTCTTCCAGAATTCCAACGGGGAGGCTAGCCGATAATTGGGGTTCAAGATTTTTTAAAGGAGATTCTGCTATTGCAACAAACTTCAGGTTGCCAGTGGTTACCGTAGACAAGCACTTCCTGGACACCTACGGCATAGATGTGTTGGCTGGAGAAAATTTCAGAGATGGTATGGAAACCAATCTGCAACAGGATACTGTAGTGGCGGGCTACTATATCATTAATAAAGCAGCTGCTCAGGCACTGGGTTTCAAGGATCCAAATGAGATAGTAGGTAAGAAGCTTGGGTATGGTCCATCTACCGGACGGATCGTTGGTGTTATGGAAGATTTCCACTTTGAATCTCTATACAGCCCCATTGTTCCTACGCTATTCTTAACGCGAGATCGCTACCGAAGAATAAGCCTTAAGCTGAGACCAGAGAACATCAGAGAGTCGTTAGATCACATCGAAAGCGTTTATGCTCAATTTGATCCAGACACTGACGCAAACTACAGATTTGTAGACGATCTCTTCAATGAACAATATCAACAAGAGGAAAGATTAGGAAGTATGATCAAAGTATTTGCAGCCATTGCCATTCTAATCGGCTGTCTCGGACTTATCGGAATGGTTGGCTTTATCATCGAAACTAAGCTCAAAGAAATAGGAGTCAGAAAAGTATTAGGTGCTTCGTCAGGAAGTATTTGGATGATTATAAGCAACAGATTTCTCATATTGATAGGTATTGCATTTGTCTTAGGCCTACCGCTTGCCTATTGGTTTATGAATGACTGGCTTGAAAATTTTGTTTATCGAACATCAGTTTCTGTTGTTTTGATATTCATGCCTGCGATTGTTGCAGCGATTCTCACCTTGCTCGCCATCGCATATCAGACACTAAAAGCAACGAAGGTCAATCCTGTTGAATGTTTGAAGGATGAATGATTAGAATCATTAGCTTAGGAAAAGCCATTAGCTATTTGCTGATGGCTTTTTTTATTTGTTTCATTCGCAATAACTTCAAACCATGATTGACAAAGTAGTAGCAAACGCGGATGAAGCAATCCGCGGAATTCAAGATAACATGACACTTATGCTTGGTGGATTTGGGCTGTGCGGAATTCCCGAAAACTCCATTGCAGCTTTAGTGAGGGCCAACATAAAAGGCCTGACATGTATTTCCAACAATGCCGGAGTTGATGATTTCGGGCTTGGCTTATTACTTCAGAAAAAACAGATAAAGAAAATGATTTCGTCCTATGTTGGAGAAAATGCCGAGTTCGAGAGGCAAATGCTTAGTGGTGAATTGGAAGTTGACCTAATTCCACAAGGATCTCTTGCGGAACGTTGCAGAGCGGGAGGTGCAGGCATTCCAGCTTTCTTTACTCCAGCAGGCTATGGCACAGAAGTGGCCGAAGGTAAAGAGATGAGAGCGTTTAACGGGAAACCTCATATCCTTGAGTTCGCGCTCACAGCAGATTTTGCGATTGTTAAAGCATGGAAGGGCGATCGTGCAGGCAACCTTGTATTTAAAGGAACGGCAAGAAACTTCAATCCGCCAATGGCTATGGCTGGTCAAATCACCATCGCCGAGGTGGAAGAACTAGTAGAGCCAGGGGAATTAGATCCCAATTTCATTCACACTCCGGGAATTTTTGTGCAGCGGATATTCCAGGGTGAGAAATACGAAAAGCGAATTGAACAGAGAACCATCAAATCATCAAATTAAAATGTTAGATAAAAACGGAATAGCTAAACGAATAGCTCAAGAACTTCGGGATAGATGGTACGTGAACCTTGGAATAGGCATTCCTACATTAGTTGCCAACTATATTCCGGAAGGAATAAGTGTGGAATTTCAATCAGAAAACGGATTACTTGGAATGGGGCCTTTTCCTAGTGAAGATGAAGTAGATGCAGATTTGATTAATGCAGGTAAACAAACAGTAACCACTTTGCCAGGAGCTTCCATCTTCGATTCCTCCACTTCCTTTGCAATGATCAGAGGACAACATGTGCAACTTACAGTACTTGGCGCAATGGAGGTTGCAGACAATGGAGATATTGCCAACTGGAAAATCCCCGGGAAAATGGTAAAAGGCATGGGAGGAGCAATGGATCTGGTCGCTTCCGCTGAGAATATTATAGTTGCAATGATGCACACAAACCGTGCAGGTGAATCTAAACTTCTTTCAGAATGCACACTTCCAATAACAGGTGTGCAATGTGTGAAAAAGGTCGTGACCAATCTGGCAGTTTTAGATATCACCTCTCAAGGATTCAAGCTGCTCGAACGAGCACCGGGTATCTCCGTAGATGAAATAAAAAATGCTACAGCAGGAAGATTGGTAGTGGATGGAGATGTACCAGAAATGAAAATTTAAATTTCACGGAGTTTCATTGACTTAATTTTGTGCACATGAACGTCGGCACATACCATACACTAGAAGTTGATAGACTCACCACTCCTGGTGCTTTCCTTACTGATGGAGAAACGGATGTTTTGCTTCCTACGAAATATATCCCAAGGGGAACCAAAGAGGGCGATCAGCTTAAAGTATTTGTCTATCGAGATTCAGAAGATCGTATCATTTGTACAACACAGACTCCATATGCGCTAGTCAATGAATTTGCCTACCTCAAGGTTAAGGATGCCAGCAATGTAGGTGCTTTTCTAGATTGGGGCATCGATAAAGATTTGCTTGTTCCATTTCGTGAACAAAATAACAAACTAAGGAAGGGACAATGGTGTTTGGTGTATCTCTTTCTTGACGAAAAAACCGATCGATTAGCAGCTACTGCCAAAGTCGTAAAATACTTTAAAAGAGACATTACTGTAGAGGAAGGCCAAGAAGTGGATTTGTTAATAGCCAATACTACAGATCTTGGTGTGAATGTAGTTATTAATAATAGCCACAGAGGATTGATCTATGAAAGTGAACTCTTTCATGACGTGCTTGAAGGAGATCGCATCAAAGGATATATTAAAGCACTGCGCGAAGATGGAAAAATTGATGTGAGTCTGAGGAAAGAGGGACTTGAAAATTTAGAGATAGGTGCTCAGCAAATAATAGACGAGCTAAACAAAAACGATGGTCATCTCCCACTCCATGACAAAAGTGATCCGGATGATATTCAGTCCATGTTGCAAATGAGCAAAAAGAACTTTAAACGCTCTGTTGGGATTCTGTACAAAAAGAAGCTTATCAAGTTGGTAGACGGAGGGATTCAATTGACTGAGAAATGAAAAAACCTACCCAATGACAGGTTTTTTCATTTCTCAATATCGTCAACGGATTTTCAATCTTCAGTCTCGTCTTCATCTAACCCTTGCTCATCCATCAGACCATCATAGATTACTTTATATCTGGCCTTTACATCCACGTCTGATTTTAAAACTTTTTTTAGTTCTTTGTACAGACCTTTACCAATTGTCTCTTTTATTTCAGCTTTTAGAACTGAAATAAAAGAAGACATAATTGAATCATGTTGCATTTTGATCCTATTATATGCGTCGAGTTCAATTAATGTAACTGCTATTTCTTGTAATTTTACTGAATCATCTTCTGCTTGTTTTATTTCTCTATATCTTATAGCATCTAATATTTCATTGTCACGAATCCATCCATTATAAATCTCGGTCATTTTCCCTTTTTCTATTCCTGCCCACACCATCACAGTTGCATATTTGGTAAGATCTTCATCAGTAAACGTGGTTTCTTCTTGCGCCATTGCCATTCCAAAACCAGCGATGAAACACACAATTAATAGTACTTTTTTCATCTTTATTTTAGGGTTATTATTCATTATAAATCGCAAGTATATATCATTGATTTTTACAAAGTCGGCACCCCAAAACATCATTTCGGAATCCATAAAAAAAGCCGACTAAAATGTCGGCTTGTTGGAATATGTAAATTTTAATTCTTGAAACTGATTAAATCAACTCAGCTATAAGTTTTAAGCTACTTGCATAAGTACTCTTGCCCAATCAGCTTGATTCTTTATTTGAAGCTTTATTCTAATATTTTTTCGATAGCCATCATATGTGTGAATACTCATGGCCATTTTATCAGCTATTTCACTCCTTGAGTATCCCGCCCTTAGCCATCTTATCAGTTGAATTTCGCGATTTGTCAATTCATCTTCGATGTTTCTTTGATTAAGATTCATAGGTTTTAGCTTTGGTGTTACCCCTAATTAAAGCCCCCTAATTCAGTATATTGAAGTTTTTGTCGTGAATGACATAATGTCCAACGTGAAATGCAGATTATTTTGCTAGTCGCTCTTCCAAATTAGACTTATAGGTTCTTGAAAGCTTTAACTCTTCACCATCTTTAAGTAGTAAGTAACTTCCATATATGGTACGTACATATTCTAAATTGACGATCGTTGATCGATGAATTTGCACAAACCGTGCAGGTAAGATTTCTAGGATTGCACTAAGGTTGTTTCTATCAACTTCAGGTCTATTCTTATCACTTAAATAAAACTCCAGGTAATGATCATCTGACTGAATGTATCGAATCTTATGTGGGTCGACTACCGCCTTACTTTTTAAAACCACATAGGGTGATTCATCTTCTAGAGACTCTTGTTTAAGTTTATGTACCAGATTTTTTAATTGAACATTTATAATAGTCAGCCTATTCCTTTCCTTAATAATATCCACTAAGATCGTCAACATAGCATAGGAAAGTACCCCGACCTCTATGAAGAAGCCAGCAAATAACGGATCTCCCGGAACCAGAGATCTCTCTATTATCCCATACTCCATTAAAATTTGGCTAAAGACGCCAAGGAAGAATACCGAATACCCAATCAAGAATATACGAGAACTAAAAGCATTGATTCTCATATAATTTTCAGCACTCATATAGGCAAATACGATTATAGAAATTACAATCACATACCTCATTGAGATAAGAACTGGTGCAGCAGAAACCATGAAGGCAGGAAAAATCAACCATACAATAGAGCTAATTACAAACAGAACCAGCAGAAAATTCATAATTTGATTGAAACGAGGCATGGTTTGCTTTGTATCGAAATAGCGTTGGATGTACATGATCAAAAAGATCATAGCTAGTTGTGTCGTGAAAGGAAAGAAGTGGGTGTTTAATTCAGGATCTTCTGAGGTGATAAACTGATAACCATAACCAAGTTTAGCAAAACACCTCAGACCAAATGTGAGGACATAAAGTGAATACCAAATAAAAATGGTCATCCTGAGTTTCAGACCCACTATAATGGATAGTAATACTACTAGCACGAGAAACCCAAAACAGAAGCCATAAAAAATGGTCTCCTGATTGTACATTTTCCAAAAGGAGCTATTTGTGTAGAGCGTTAGTGGGAAACGTGCTGCAGATTTCCGCTTGTCTACATTGAGAAGCAAGATTATACTATCGCCTCTCTCTAATTTCACTGGAAATACAAAGTTTCTGTATTGTACTGGGCGCGTATTAAATTCAAATCTATCACCAGTTTCATAGAGTAAGTAGGCAGAATTTCTTTTTACATCATATAATTGGAGATAGTCTAGCTGAGGATAATCAACTTCAAGATAAAATTCACTTTGTTGAGAGTCATTGAAAATTGGTATTTGAATCCAGTACGCCAAATTGGAAATTCCAGGATTGGTATTCTCAGCAAGCAACTCCAGCTTGCTTTTTTTAATTCCGTTCCAAGCTGATTGTCCATCTAGCGTATCTTTTGTGCTATAAACCTGGACGTGTTTGTTCAAGCGATAGATACTATTATCCTTATCCAGTTTTAATTGAGCACTGCACTGGATGATTAGTAAAAAATAAAAAGCTAGTTGACACAAAAATCTTAACACAGCAACTTCTTCATACGATGATCTAATATAGTAAATGATGTTCTCTAATTTGCTTTCTATTTTAAATCCACTCCGACTGAACTTATCATCTCACATCCATAAAAAAAGCCGACTAAATTGTCGGCTTTTTGAAATATGTAAATTTTAATTCTTGAGCTTATCAAAAAGGTATGAGAAGCCATCGCGAATTCCAGTATAGGCAGTTTCTGTTTCGGTCTTCACTTCATCCACTTTTTTTGAAGTTTCTTCTTTCACGTCATTCCATTTGCTCTCGCTTGTTTCTTTGATCTTTTCATAATGTTTCATCAAAGATTCTTTCTTTTGCCTAAGTAATTCGATTTTTTCATTGAACGTATCCTTTGCAGACTGCTCTACCTCTTCTTTCCTGTGTTTAAGAAAACTTATTTTTTCTTCCAGCTTATCCGCAAAAGCCTTGATACTTTCTTCATACTTATTCTTGTCATTAATATTCACGTTTTCTAAGATTTCTATTTCTTTCATGTTTCAAAATTTATCGTTTGACCATTTATTTAAGAAGCAGATTTTCCGGTTGAGGTCATCTGCATATTCATATCAGAGAGCTTTTCGCCTCCTTTTATTCCAAAGTCCAATGTTCTAATTGGGTATGGGATAGTAATATTATTCTCATCAAAAGTCTTTTTTATAGTCATAATCGCCTGACTTCTCGCTTCAAGAAAACCTGGCTGATCCGGGTATTCAATCCAGAAGTGTAGTACGAAGTTGATTGAGCTATCGCCAAACCCAGTGTAGAATAAATTAATGTCTCTACCCTCCAATAGAAATGGCTGTGATTTGATAGCATCAAGAGCTAGTTCTTTGGCTTTCTCCAGGTCGTCTCCATATGACACACCAACTTCCAGGTCAATTCTTCGCTCGTTGGTCTTTGTATAGTTTGTTAATGGATTTTGAAAAATTTCTTTATTAGGTATGATTATATGTAATCCCTGAAATGTCCGGATGATAGTTACTCGTAAGTTGATTTCTTGAATTACTCCCATGTAGCCCTGCGATTCTATTATGTCTCCGACTTCTATTGGCTTTCTGATTGCGATAAGTACACCGGATATGAAGTTGGCAGAGATATCCTGAAAAGCAAAACCAAGTGCCAAACCAATAATACCTGCTCCTGCCAATAGCGACGATACGGTTTTTTCCAGATGCAATACATCCAAAGCTACCATGAGGCCGAGTATCATTACCATAATATAAATCAGAGTGGTAAAGAGGTTTTGAACAGCCGGCTTGTCATAAAATCGTTGAAAAATCTTTCGTGCGATTAATTTTGCTGCCTTTGCTAAGAAGAAAAATAAGAGAATCACAAGAACTGCAACCGCAAAATTTGGCAGCATAGCGGTAAGGGACTCTAGCCATCCTTGTAGTTTATCCTTTAAAATGTTGAGTGCTTTTGGTATTCCGAAATCCATAATTCTTTAAGGGTTGTTTGATACTCCTTTAATATGGAAAAACCATTCCGCGCCAGAATTGTTAGATTTAAACTACTGACTATCAACTTTTTGTGATTTTCGAAAAAGATTAAAAATGTATTTTAATTCTTCATTTGAGAAATTAATTATCGAATTGAGAACTACCAACAGGTATTATACCTTCATTCAGAATTGCTTTGAAAAGCTAATGCTAGCGGAATACCTATCTCGATTAACTCCTTCTACGTATTCCTCATTTTGAGTTCCAGCAGATATCAGTATGACGTAACCATTCGTAATAAAGTGGCTGTATGAAAGCAGAAGTGTAGTGGAATTGATACGACTTATTTCAGCAAAATTATTGATCTGAAGCGGAGTAGCTCCTTGAGCTAAATTGACCTGAACATAGTGATATCTATTATTGAAAGTTCTTCTCACAAGCAAAGATCCTGTTGTGGAATGTGTGGCTTCAACAGTGGTTAAGTAGCCTTTGAAATTCGCATAGAATTTCTTGTAGTACCACCCAACTGCTGCGGTAGTAATTCGTATGGCTTCATCCTGGTCTCGGAAGTTCAATAACTTTGCACCAACTGAAAGCTCTATCTTTTTAGCTTCCAGTATAATCTCTCCACCAAATCTAAACTTCGGAAGGATCGCAGACGAGCTACCTCCAGCCTCAAAGAAGCCACTGATTTTATTGGACAACCTTGGGTAGAATTCTGCATTAAAACTGGTTCCTGTTTGATTGAACATATTCGCATAGGTGGTGGATATATTGAATGAGTTTTTCGAAACATATTGGTATTCAACTCTACCAGTGGTCCAAGGATCGAAGCTACTGGAAAACTGAGATCTTGAAATAGTCAATCCAATTTGCTGATGATGCACCATCTTCAGTTCTTCTCCAAGGGAAATTAAGGTAGGCGACTTATCTGCTGTGGACTCATAAATTTCTATGGCTTCCTTATATTTCTTTAGATTTTTGAGTGCAATAACCTTTTTCGTCTTGAAATCCAGATCATCCGGAAAAAATGAGAGTGATGCACTCGATGCGGCTAAAAGCTGTTCCCACTTTTCCTGCCACAAATACAGGTTATTATTCAGTTGATGAACTTCATAATTATCTGGATAGATTTCTAGTTGATTTACCAATAGAGTTTCCGTTTCTGGATATTCGCCCATCCACAAATACATTCTTGTTCTATATATTTCCAGATCAGCATCCTGGGGATACATTTCAAGTCCATTAGAAATTACTTGTAGTGCCACATCATAATTCTTCTCAGAACTCAACGTCTTAATTTCTGTCAGAAATTCTTCAATTGTTTGAGCTGAAGCATTCAACCCAAGTGATAAAATAAAGGGGATTAGTAGGTTTTTCATTGGGTATTTGGTTTTGCTATTTTCACTTTCTTAAATCCACTTCTCGTCATTTCACCCCAACTTTTCACTCCTTTCATAATGTCCAAGTTTCCTTTTACAGATGACCAAACGACTTTCGGATGGTAAACAAATGGTTCTAATAGTGCTGCAAAAAGGAGTTTTAGCTGATCTTTCACTTGCCCATATTTGTAGAAGGAGATTTCTTCTGCATATAGTGTAAAGGATGATATGAAAATTGAAAAACAGTAGAACATAACGAGGAGTGTAAGAAAATAAGTCCATGAAACAGAGCCTGTTAGAAGTAGAAAAACGAAATAAACCAGTCCGCTGAATTCAAGTAATGGTGCCATCCATTCGAAAAAAAACCAGAATGGATATCCGAACAGCCCGGTTATTTTGTATTTAGTATTTAAGAATAAATAGGTGTGCTTTTTCAATACTTCGTAGGTTCCCCTCGCCCATCGATTTCTTTGTTTGGCTAAAATCTCATTGGTCGATGGCGCCTCAGTCCAGCAAAGTGGATCAGGAATCATGGTCACTTTAAATTTTCTCTTTGCTCTGGTCATCATACTTCTCATTCTGACCACCAGTTCCATATCCTCTCCCACAGTATCAGTACTGTATCCGCCTGCCATAAGAATCAGCTTTCTATCGAACATGCCAAATGCACCCGATATCAGCAGTAGCCCATTTAGCCTGGCCCAAGCCATTCTGCTAAGCAGAAACGCTCTGAGATATTCAAGCACCTGAAACCGAGCAAGGCTATTTGTAGGTAAGTTCACTTTTAGCAGCTTACCATGTTCCACCTCACATGAATTGGCTATTCTCACAACTCCTCCAGATGCAATTACAGAAGAATCTTCCATGAAAGGCTTAACCATACGCTGCAATGCATCATTCTCGAGGATACAATCTACGTCGATGCAAGCGACAAGTCTGCTCGATGAAACATTAATACCTGCATTTAGAGCATCTGCTTTGCCTCCATTGATCTTGTTAACGATGGTTAGTTTTTTAAATGACCGATTTAATGATTTATAAACTGATACGATCTCTTTGGTATTCACTTTGGCATTGACATGAAATGGAACTTCGACCAGGTCAAAAGCTTCAATTACATTTCTTAAGGTATCGTCTTTGCTTCCATCATTTACTACGATCACATCGTAGTTGTTGTATTCCAAAGAAATCATTGATCTAATGTTTTCAACTATTGTCAAGCCTTCATTGTAAGCCGGTGCTATTAGCGATACAGAAGGAGCCATTGGCGAGCCAATCAAGTCATTGACTCTATAAAGCTTCCTACGCTTCATGTATTTTCTAATTGCTAGGAATGACACGCTGCTTAAAAACAAATAGCATATGGTCATTGAAACCGAAAAGCCGAGTATGAAAAAATCAACAATTTGGGTCAATATGGTCCAGGCATTCATGATATTAATTCGTTTTGGTGGTGTGAAATCATGCTTTGCAATTCTGCTGAGACGAATTCAAATTCGAGTCCGAGCTCCGTCGCTGCTGCGGCGGAAGCCATTCTTACTTCTACACTTTCATGCTCGAAGAATTTTTCAATTATTGGCCGACATCTTTCATCATCAATGTGCGCTAGATATCTAAGGCAGGCAATAATTGTGTTTGAATTTCTTGTATTTAAAATAAGTTTCTTAACTAATGGAAGGGCCTGAAAAGCTTCAAGTTCCGTTAGAGCGTTTATAACCACACTGCGTCGATTGCTGGTTTTCAAAAGCTCTATTAGGTCTGGAATAAGCTCAAAATAATTGAATCTGACAGTCATCTCCACACAAAATTCTACAACAGATTTTTGCTCATGATAATAATGCTTGGAGAAATCAGGAAGTTGATCTTTTTGTTTATTTCTCAATCTATTATAGATCGACATCTGTTCCCACTCGCTTAGTTCTTCTTTCAAGTGATCCAAAAAGCTCAAAGGATTTGGTGCCAATGTAGTAAGACCTAGCCTGGCTGCCATTCTTAAATCTGGGCTTCTTGAGTTAAGGAACTTGTAAAATTCAAAGAATGTGTCTCTTTGTCCCATTCGCTCAAGCTCGTGAATACCTTGAGCCACAACATTCCATTTATAGCTTTTAAGCTTTCGAAGACTGTGATTTTTAAGATCTAAATCTTTATAAACTTTAAGCATGGTTTTGCTTGCCTCTCCACTCAAATTTGCTTTTTGTTTGATGATCTCATCTAAAACCCACTGCGTTACTTTTCGTGATCTTCTTTTGATCTGCGCGAGCATTCGAAAACTTCGATTGTAATCCAATTCTGATCCTTCTTTTGTAACAGACTGAATGGCGATGTATGCAAGATTCTCTTTGATGTACGGCCAATATCTTTTCCTTAAGCGTTCATCCCTTTTCCTTCCAATCTTGCTGACAACAATCATCGAAAGCAAGAGAAATATTAATCCCAGCAATATGGCACATATGCCTATCACGAAGGATAATTTAGAATTCTGACTTTCGAAGAATTGCTGGATCAGAGACATCATGCTGCGTGAAGAAGTCTTTTTACCCGCATTGAAAGTTCACCCGGGCTAAAAGGTTTTGTTAGAAAATCAGTAACACCTAAATCGAAGGCTTCCAAAACCGTGGATTCTAATCCTTCGGCCGAAAGTATGATGAAAGAAGTGTTCTTTTTCTGAAATTCCCGAACATGCTCTAGCAATTGCATTCCTGAAATAAAAGGCATATGAATATCAGAAATGATAAGGCTAAAGTCATTTTGCTCAATAGCTTCTTTAGCATCTTTGCCATTGTTTACATTAATGATATCGCCCAGTCGATCTTTACCTAATTTGAATTTGATCATGCTGCTTAGCACTTCATCATCTTCGCATATTAAAATTTTCTTTTCCATGATTGTTGTGTTTTAGTGTTCAGCGTACATCGGCGTAGCCGCGCGCTTAATTATATTTTTAAGTAGTATAATGGTTTCGTTAACAGATTTAAGAAGAGAAGTCAAGCTTGGTTCGTACATTCCTCCCGACCTTAGATTTGTAAGAATTTTCAATATTTCTTCTTGTCCTAAGATCTCCAGAGTCGGTTTTACCATGTGCGCCAACTCGCTTAATTCATTTTTATTCCCACGCAAAAGAGTTTGGGGAAGTTGAGATTTTAGTGTCAACAGATTATCCAAAATATTCTGCGCAAACTCCAAAAGAAAGTCAGCATCTCCTTCAGTATAAGAATTCAGATTTGCTGCCACCATTTTTTCTTTAGCAGAAATGTTAGGGATCATATTTTCTTTTCTCAGCTCATTCATTTTCTTAAGGTTCATCCTATTTACTTATCAAGCGTTTGATTCGATTCTCAAATTCATCTCGAATACATTGGTAAAACTAGACGTGGCGTTATTCAGATTTTTACGTAAAAAACGTATTATGAAAAATGCGTAAATCCCCCTCCAATCCGACTAATGGCACTTTTAGTTTTGGATTATGAAAAATTTTAAAAATTATGAAAACTAAAAACACTATGAGCAAGGCATTGGCCTTTCTTGCAATCCTTGTAATGATCTCGTCCTGTAACACGGATGACATAGAAGCTTCACGAGACATTGAGATAAACAATGATCAGGAGGCATTAAGTACACGTATGATTGAAAAAAATCAGGCAGTCAACATTATTACCAGTTCAGCTGGAAAAAAATCAAAGGATCTCGAACTAACCTTAAAGGCAGAGTTAATTCCACCTTCAGTTAATGGTTCATTGCTTCAGGCAACTTCCGTAAGTTTAAGTGGAAACAGCTTCCTGGTAAGCTATAATATGGCTGGGGAAACATACCATGGTGGTATTGATCTGATCGATGGGAAGTTGAAGCTTAAATCTGAGATCCAGTTTAATGATGCGGATATCAATGATGTGACAATCATTGGATCAGATGCATACTTTGCTGGCGGAACGTCAAGTCTTGAGAGTCCTGCATTTGTTGAAAAAATATCCATTCAAAAAGGAGTTTTCACTTTGGACAATAATACACGGGTAAACATTGGTAGCTATACTGCTACAAGTATTACCAACGCAGGCTCAAGTATTTATGTAACGTCAGGAAACGATAAGGCCCTTGGTGGAGGTGTTTATCAATTCACAGAAGACTTAACGCAGCAAAACTATCGAGGTATCGAAGATGCCCGCTGGGTAGCGGAAGCAGATGGTGTTGTGTATTGCCTCAGCGGCAATCCCGCCAGTGTTAATTCCTTTGATTCCAATCTAAATGCAAAATTTGATTTCGAGCACTTGGCTCCTTCAAATGCAGAATCTAAAATGACAATGGATGTAGATGATGAACTCATATTTATTGCTGGAGGCAAAGAAGGGCTCCTCGTTTATGATTTGGATGGAAATTTTCTATCTCAATACACTTTTGAGGATAATTCGATAACCAATGCAGTCACTTCAGATGACGGAATCGTCTTTATCAGCAATGGTGAAGGAGGCGTACACGTCGCTTCGTACGAGGATGGAGAAATTTCTATGTTAGGAAAGCTCGAACTTGAAAGCAATGAATCAGTGAATCATATTCTTCTCAGAGGAAACAAATTATATGTCGCCTCTGGATTGGGAGGAATTAAATTAATCGAAGTAAAAAAATAAACTCAAAGTAAATTCCTCAAAGCAAGCTCAGTAACTGAGCTTGCTTTTTTTATGTCTTAATATCAGTTGATAGGGATGATTTAAGTAATTCACTTAAATACACAAATCAGTAAATCACCCTCAAAATACAGGTAATAGTTTTTCAACTTTATACTGTCAATAACAAAAATAAAATGAGAAAGAAACGATTCTATACTGTCCTCAGAATACTTGTACTTCTAGATAAATATTTATCTGCTAAATCAGCCAAGAAAATAAAAATCAACGATAGAATATTGGGAATCTAAATAAGGACAAAATTTAAAAAAATCATAGGTAGGTTACAGGTTTAAAGAGCTGCTCGAAAGGGTGGCTCTTTATGATTATTTGCACTACTTCATATAAAAAGTAATGGCCTGTGTCAGAGATTTATCCAACATATTATAGGTAGAAAATGAGATGCTCTATTGATAAACTACAATATCCATGTGTCTATCTAAATTCTAGCAGTTATATCAATCTTAATAGAAACGCTAGTGATTTGATTTTTATCTTTATATATCAAACTGAATTGGCTTGAAAAACCCACCAATACCATCAAATGAAAAAGAGCGGTTGATAGCTTTGGATGAGTATCAAATATTGGATACTCTTCCAGAACAATCTTATGATGATATTACCAAAATAGCATCCCAAATTTGTGATACTCCTATTGCACTTATAAGTCTAATTGATCAAGATCGGCAGTGGTTTAAGTCTCACCATGGATTAGGTGTAACAGAAACACCAAGACAATTAGCCTATTGCGCACATGCAATTAACGAGCCCGATGAGATATTAGAAGTTCCAGACGCCTTTAAAGACGATCGATTTCATGATAATCCATTGGCTACTGGTGATCCCCACGTTCGATTTTATGCGGGAGCTCCTCTAACAGATGATCAAGGGTTTACGCTAGGTACACTTTGTGTAATAGATCATGAGGAGAGAAATTTATCTACAGGACAAAAGGATGCATTATGGGCTCTTTCGAGACAGGTTGTAGCATTACTTCAGCTCAGAAAGGAAAATATAAAGCGAACCCAGATAAGTAGAGAATTCACTTCAATGATGGAAAATCTTGGAGATGGTGTGTTTGAATTAGATGAGAACGGTAAATGTACATATGCCAATAGTAGAATGCTGGAAATGCTTGGCAAAAAGCTAGAAGAGGTAATCAACACTTCCATATGGGATATGATATATTCGGAAGATGTTGGAGAAATGAAATCCTATTATGGTAAGCAATTCAAAAACAAAACTAAAAAGTGTAGGTATGAGTATCGGCTGAAACCGCAAAAAGGTGAGCCAATCTGGATTTCTCAAAACACAACAATGGAATATGAAGAAGGTAGAATGGTACGCCTTAGAAGTATTTCCAGAGATATTACAGCAACTAAAAAATTAGCGGAAGAGCTTAAAGAAAAAGAATCACTCTATAAACTGGTATCTGAAAACTCTACAGATTTAATCGCCTTGCACGAACCCGATGGTCGATATAAATACATCTCGCCTTCTGTTGAGGATCTTCTGGGCTACCAAATGGATGAGTTACTTGGTAAAAGTCCTTATGAATATATACATCCCGATGATGTATCCAGACTGCAAAGGGGTCCACACGATGAAACTCTTGACGGCAATAGCATAGAACAAATTGAATATCGTATAAAAAAAAGTGATGGTTCATACTTATGGATGGAATCGTATACCAAGCCCATTTTAAACGAGAAAGGAGAAGTGTTGACATTTCAGACTTCATCCCGAGACATTTCGGATAAAAAAGCAGAACAGCTGATTCTGAGTAAACATCTTGACGGTTTGACATTGTTGAACGAACTCGCCGGACTCCCATCTACAAATGATATCATTTTAGACATTGCACTGCAAAAGGTAGCTGAACATCTTGAACTTAACGTTGGAATCTTAAGTCAAATAGCTGATGATTCCTTGACTATCAAAAATCTCTATAATCCAGATTCACTTGAAATTGATACTCAAAAAAAATACAATCTATCTAATTCTTGTTGCGATGAGGTTTACTCAAAATCAGAAGTTTATTTAGTTTCTGCAAAAACAAACAATGGAGTAATTAATCATCCTTGCTTACCGGAAAAAACCAAAGTCTACGCAGGCGCCTTGATCATTAAAAATGGTAAAAAATATGGGACTATTGATTTTTTATCAACTAAGTCGGCCCAAAACTTCACTTATTACGACAAGGAGTTTTTACAGTTGTTTGCCAATTGGATTGGTTCAATATTAGAAGCGCAAGAAGAAAAGGAACTTTTAAAAAGTGCGAGAAAGAATGCAGAAACAGCCTCTGAGGCAAAAGATAGCTTTCTTTCAATGATGTCCCATGAAATTCGCACACCGCTCAATGGGATTATAGGCACGACACATCTATTGCTTTCAAAATCCCCAAATGAGTCCCAAATTCCATATTTGAAGATGATGGAGCAAAGCAGTAATAATCTAATGTCAATATTGAATGACATCCTTGATTTTGGTAAGATTGAAGAGGGTAAAATCAAGATGGATAAGATTTCATTTAATCTCCATGAACTTGCTTCTAGTATCCACAATAATTATAAAATTCAAGGAGATGAAAAAGGAATAAATGTATCCTTAGCCTATGACGACTCTCTTTCTGAATTCTATTTAGGAGATACAGTTCGCATCAGTCAAATATTGCATAACCTTCTCAGTAATGCCGTGAAGTTTACGCATGAAGGTCAAGTAATCTTAACACTCCATAAAGAGAATTCCCATGATAATTTTGATGAAATATTGTTTAGCATCGAGGATTCAGGCGTAGGAATTCCAGAAGAGAAGCAACATGAGATTTTTGACGTATTTACTCAAGCTGACAAAGCTACGACAAGAGAATTCGGAGGCTCCGGCCTAGGTCTAACCATCACCAAGCGCCTGCTGGAACTAATGAATAGCTCCATTCATCTTGACAGCACCGTAGATGCAGGATCCACATTCTCCTTTAAATTAATAATGTCGAGATCTTCTGAAAAATTAGGAGAACATGGAATGAGCGGAAATGCTGTTGGCTTTCAAAAGCTAGAAGCATCTATACTATTAGTTGATGATAATTTATTCAACAGGGCCATCGCTAAAGATTTCTTAGAATCCTGGGGATGTGCAGTATTGGAAGCCGGAGACGGTTCGGAAGCTTTAAATGTTCTAGAAAAAAACACTATTGATCTTGTGTTGTTAGATCTTCAAATGCCTGTAATGGATGGGTATGAAACAATTAAAGTAATTAGATCACATAAATTAAAGACTATAAAACAACTTCCAGTCGTAGCATTAACAGCCGCTGCAATGGGCGATATAGAAAGCAAAGTTTATCAATCAGGAATGGATGGATTCATTACTAAGCCTTTTCATCCTACAGACTTTTATCAAAAGCTTTCCATACACTTAAATCCGTCAATGAAAATAGAAGCTAAGAAGGGTATAGAATTACGAATTCTCGATAAATTGCAACAAACGCTAGGAGCTGATGAAAAACGGATCGATAAATACTTAGATGTTTTTCATCAAACACTGAAAGAAGAATACGGAGTATTGAGTTTATCTATTGAGGAAGAGAACTTACTAACTATTAAATCTTATGCTCATAAAAACAAGTCGAGTCTTTTGCTAGGAGGCCTTGAAGAATTAGGAAACGATGCTGAAGAGCTGGAAGAAATGATTAATCTCAACATGCCTAAATCCAGAATACTGGAAAAAGCGTTGAATCATCAAAAGGAGATTGGAAAAGTACTAGAGGAATTAAAGATCAATGAGTAATCAATTGAAAACAATCGTGGTAGATGATGACAAGTTTCAACTTGAAATCATCTCGACCTTCGTCAAAAACACACAATTTCTATCATTGGAAGGAGCGTTTAATGATCCTATGGTAGGACTGGATGCTATAATTGGCGCCGATCCAGATCTGCTTCTATTGGATGTAGAAATGCCAAAGTTGTCTGGATTTGACCTAATAAAATCGTTAAAGCACGTGCCTCAAACAATAATCATTACTGGAAAGAAGGATTATGCGGTAGAAGCCTTTGAACTTGATGTTTTAGACTATTTGGTGAAGCCTATAGACGATTATGTAAGATTTCTTAAAGCCGTGACCAAAGCAAAAGAAAACCATACGAGTACAGATGGTAAGGTTGGTGAATCTATTTACGTGCGAGATGAATCACTTCTGGTCAATATCAAAACGAAAGACATCCTCTATTTTGAGGCGTTTGGTGACTATGTGAAAATTGGAACTCAAGAAAAAATTTATGTTATTCATTCTACACTCTCCAAGATTGAGTCACGGCTGAATGACGAGTTTATTCGAGTTCATCGTTCGTTCATCGTTCGTCTGGACAAAATCAAAAACATAGATCAAGGGAATCTTCAGATAGGAGAAAAGATTCTTCCAATCAGCCAATCTATGCGCCCGAAACTGATGAGTAAAATCAGTACTTTTTGACGCTTCTCTTTAAACAGTCGATTTCCACTAACCAACTAGCATAATGCTTAGATCAACGATTTTAGCTTAATAATCATGCTTTCAATACATACTTTAGACTTAAGAAAGTCTGAATAATTGAAAAATCTAAAATGCATCGTTTTCGACAAGGATAAGTTCACCAAAGAACTTATGATCAGCTTTATAGCTAAGACGGACGGAGTTATCACTATTAAAGCCAGGGATCTTAAGAAGGCTGATGTCATTTTTGTAGATGCGGACCTTTTCGATGGAAACTACATGACAGGACTTCCTGCAAACACAAAGATTGTAATCGTTTCTTCTAGCCAAGATTACATCCATTCATTATTTAAGAAGGAAATAACTGATTATTTCAAAAAATCAGAGCTGAGTCTTCGCCGATTCGAAGAGGCTATTAAAAAGATAAGAATTAGCAGGAAGGAATTGAAAGATTAAAAATAGTCCCTTGTCCCACCTGGCTTTCTACGTTTATATTTATTGAATTCTGGCTTGCAAATTCTTGCACCATAACCAATCCAAGGCCAGAGCCTTTTTCTCCCATCGTCCCTATCTTGATCTTCCTATTTCCTATTTGAAATAGTTGGTCCAATTGATTTTGGGACATACCTACACCCTGGTCTTTAATGCTTACAACTACTTTTTCAGATTCAACAACTTCTGAAGAAATTTGAATTTCGGATCCTTCTTTACTGAATTTCAAAGCATTAGAAACAATGTTTCTAATGATAAACGAAATCATGTTGTAATCCGCATATACTGATATAGTTGCATCAATGTTGCTAATGATCGATATATTTTTTTGATTAGCACTTACCTGAAGTAGCTTGATTATTTCCTCATTTAGCTCTTTGAGTTTTACCACTTCAGGTTTTACTTCTAGCTTATTTGTATTGATCATGGACCACTTAAGCAATCGCTCCAACAAACCAGAAGCATTCACTACTACCGGCTCAAGACTAAGCATCATTTTCTTACTATCCGCTTTCGATAGTGTTTGATTCTGCATAAGTTCTATGATGGATTGAATGGACGATAAAGGTGCTTTTAGGTCATGTCCGATGATCGAGAAAATTTTATCCTTTGTATTATTTGATTCTTCAAGCTCTTTATTCTTTTTGTTCAATAAGCTATGCTGATAATTAAGAGATTGTAACGTCATATCAAGGCTTGTATTCAACTTGCGATACTTATTTATTCTGTAAAAAGCATTTAAGCCAAAGAGGAATAGCATAATGAACCAACCATAAGTCAGCAAGTCTAAGTTAGTAGCGTAGGTAGCATTCTTTTTATACGCAGTGCCTATTTTAAATGGAAGGCCATATAATTCAATATCTGAATACAAAAAATCTGACTCATTCGTCGCATAATTTTTTACGAAGGAGCTATCTACTCTTGGATGATAGACTTTGGTAGAATCATGAACCATTTCCCGGTCGAAATAAATTTCATCACCGACCTGAAAACTAAAAATGAACTCGTTTGAAATGTCCTGTTTATAAATCGACTCGATTAAAGATTCGGATCTTAAAATTGCAGCTATATAGCCGATAGCTTCATTATCACGTATGACACTAAAGTTTAGCGGTAAGCCCACCCAACCCTCGACAAGGTTGATTGGTGGAAATAGGTGAAATTCTTCATCTTTCATCAATTCGTCCAATCTTTCAATTTCCAATTCATCCCTTAAGTCTCTGACGGATAAACTAACCAGATCACTCGGATCTATTCGATTCCGATCAAAAGAATAAATGAACCGATGATTTTTGTTTAAGTAGGATATCACCAGTGAATCTCTACTATCAAGATCTCTTAAATGATACTGTGCAAAATCAAATAATTCTTGTTGACTGGGAAAATCATCAGCACTTTTCAGATAGGATCTGATACCAGACATGTATGCCAAAAAGACGTTTAGTGATTCTGAAAACTCAAATACAGCTAACTGATTAACCTCTTTTAGTTTTACTCGATTTTTTTCTTTTTCATTTTCTTCGATTCGACCGACTATAAATAGCATTAGGCCACTACCAAAAACGGCGAGGAATGAAAAAATCACAAAGTTTAAAACTATTCTATTCTTAGGCACCGGTAATGATAATTACTTTAGAAATATCTAGGAGTTACAATTTTGCTCTTGCTAAAGACAAAGCGATAGTTGAGCATTATTTCATGAGAGCCTGAATTAACTTTTCGAAGATTAGAAGTGGTGATGTCATATGCATATCCCAATCTAAACTGCTCATTCAATTGTAACTCTAGTAAAAGATCAATAGAATCAAAACTTCGATATGATACTCCAAACCATAATTTTTCATCCAAAAGAATATTCGCATTAAAGTCAAACTCCAAAGGAGCTCCAGACACCGCTTTCACTAGGATGCTTGGTTTCAACTTCACCAGTGGAGACAAATCAAATACTGCACCTGACGTAAAATAATAATGTTGTATTTGCTCTGTTTCTATATCGGTTGGTAAAGAGTTTGCTTCATTTTCAGATCCATTTCTTAAAATATAAGGAACTGAAGCTCCAGCATAAAACCTATCTGTACGGTAGTATAATCCCGCGCCGAAATTTGGCTTAAAACTTCCTTCTGTACCTGTGAGGTTAGCATCTGACAAACCTAACTCGTCATATGAAACCTGTGTGTCACTAAATCCTCCTTGAAGTCCAAATGATAGTATACCTCTATTCATCTGTATTCGATAAGCATAACTCAAGAAGAAATTATTTTGGGTAGTAACGCCAATATTATCTCTTACAAAGAACGCTCCCAATCCAATATTCTTCCCTGGAACTGGCGAGTGGATGGAAAGTGTTTGAGTGTTTGGAGCTCCTTCTACACCAACCCATTGAATACGGGACAGTGCAGTTACACTAATTGATTCATGGCTACCGGCGTATGCTGGATTAAGCACCAAACCATTGAACATGTACTGCGTGAACATTACCTGCTGCTGTGCTTGCGCAAATGATAACAAACAGACTATGAAGGTCACAAAACAATAAACTCGAGTCATTCCTATTTATGGTTTAATTCCAGCTTAATATTAGCTATTCAACTAAGCGCTTTTAAGTAATATTCGGTGACTCAAGAGAATCGCACGGTGGATGATGGAATATGCCGTTTAATGATTATCCCTCATTTTAAAACAAAAAAAGCCGGAATTTCTTCCGGCTCTTACTCCACTAGCTGGTCTACAACCAATCATCGTCTAATCACAACAAATCCACTAATTGGTTTTCTTCCATTCCCAAGGTCTATGAGATAAAAGTATGTTCCATCAGGGACTACATTCCTGCCTGGTACGAGACCAAAATTGGCATTACCTCTCCATACTTTATCTTCATTATTATATCCTCGTACTTCAAAGAGTTTGTTTCCCCATCTATTAAATATTTGTACCGTATTGTTTGGATAGTTTTCTATGTCCTGGATATAGAAGAAATCGTTTTCACCATTTCCTTCCGGGGTGAATCCCTTTCTAGGTGTAACATCTACTGTACATGCATCCGAATCCTGGAAGTTTGGCACTCCATCTTCATCACAATCATCATTATATGGATTGCCGTCTCCATCTGTATCTTCATCCTGATCATCCAAGCCATCCCCATCGGTATCGCATGGATCAGGATCCTGAAAATTTGGTGTACCATCTTCGTCACAATCGTCATTATATGGATTGCCATCACCATCTGTATCTTCATCGTCATCATCTATTCCATCCCCATCTGTATCACATGGGTCCGTATCTTGAAAGTTTGGAATACCATCGGCGTCACAATCATCATTTGTTGGGTCGCCATCTCCGTCAGTATCTTCATCGCTATCATCAATTCCATCACCATCCGTATCGCATGTATCTGGATCCAGAAAGTTTGGAATACCATCGGCATCACAATCATCATTGTATGGATCGCCATCTCCATCTGTATCTTCGTCATTATCCAGGATTCCATCTCCGTCTGTATCACATGAATCAGGGTCCAGGAAGTTTGGTATAGTGTCGCCATCACAATCATCGTTATATGGATCGCCATCGCCATCTGTATCTTCGTCGTTATCTAAGATTCCATCTCCGTCCGTATCACACGGATCAGGGTCCAGGAAGTTTGGTATAGTATCTCCATCACAATCATCGTTGTATGGATCGCCATCGACATCCGTATCTTCGTCATTATCTAAGATTCCATCTCCGTCCGTATCACATGGATCAGGGTCCAGGAAATTTGGTATAGTATCTCCATCACAATCATCGTTGTATGGATCGCCATCGCCATCCGTATCTTCGTCATTATCTAGAATTCCATCCCCATCTGTATCGCAAGAGTCAGTATCCAAATAATTTGGTTCGGTATCGCCATCACAATCATCATTCGTTGGGTCGCCATCGCCATCTGTATCTTCGTCTTCTGTAAGGATTCCATCACCATCATCATCTTCATCCAAATAATCCGGATCTCCATCACCATCTGAATCATCATTTGTAGGATCTCCATCACCATCAACATCTTCTTCTTCCGTATTCAATCCATCTCCATCATCGTCTTCATCTAAATAATCTGGAGTTCCATCTCCATCTGTATCATCATTTGTTGAGTCTCCATCTGCGTCAAGATCTTCATCTGCGGTACCTATACCATCTCCATCGTCATCGTCATCTAAATAGTCTGGAGTTCCATCGCCATCTGTATCATCATTGGATGGATCTCCATCACCATCAACATCTTCATCCGTTGTATCTACACCATCTCCATCATCGTCCCCATCTAAATAGTCTGGAGTTCCATCACCATCAGAATCATCATTTGTTGGATCCCCATCTCCGTCAACATCTTCGACTGAATCAGGCACTCCATCACCGTCTGCATCACCTGAAAGAATAATCAACTCTAACGTACTTGTATCTGATGAACTATTCCCTGCTGCATCTGTGCTTGTGATAATAACTTCATTCGTTCCATTTACATTAGGCGCAAATACACCTGAGCTTGGTGTTACAGTCTCTGTATTTATGGACCAATTTCCACTGGCGTCTGCGACTATCAGGTATGTGGCCCCACCCACAACTACCTCAACCAAACTTCCTGCTTCTGCTGTTCCTGTAATAACAGGTGTGGTATCAACTGTGGTTTGACTTACCACTGTAGGGTTAGCCGGAGCAATTACATCAATTACTAATTCCAGGGTTGTTGTATCTGTTGTGCTATTACCTGCTGCATCTTCACTTGTTACTGACACTTCATTCGTTCCATTCACGTCAGGACTAAAAGATCCACTTACTGGTGTTTCTGTTTCGGTGTTAATGAGCCAATTACCACTACCATCTGCGACGACCACATATGTTGCACCTCCTACTACTACAGTTACAGTACTACCTGGTTCTGCAGTTCCTTTAAGCATTGGAGTTGGATCATTGGTCACTTGACTTACAACAGTAGGTACCTTTGGATCGGCGGTGTCTATGATTAATTCTCCCGAAGAGTTATCAGTGTTGGTACATGAGCCATCACTGACTGTAACAGTTACCTCGTTTATACCATTGACATTTGGACTAAATGAGCCTGCATCTGGTAAGCTTGTATCAATCGCCCATTGGCCAGCCGCAGTAGCTACAGTATTATATGTAGCGCCTGCTATCTCAACTACTACAGTATTTGAAGCATCTGCAGTGCCGGTTACTGATGGAGATGTATTATTAGTTGTGAGGAAATCTACAGTTGGTAAAGCTGGGGGAGCATTTACTGTGACCGTAATGGCATAATCAGTTGAGCATTCGGTTGATGAATTTAAAACAGTAAATATTGCATTGTATCCTCCAGAAGCTGCGCTCGTAGGCACCGTGATATTTATTGGACTTGCACCTAAAGCTGCATTTAAAATATCGGTAAAGCCTTGTGCTTCTGCGGCGCCATCAAAATCGATCTTGTACCTATTGGGAGAATTTGTTGGCGCTGAATATGTCAAAACAGCATTAGTGTCCCCGAAACATACTTCAGGATTTGCTCCTAAAGTTACTGTCGGTGAAGGTGGGGCATTTAATGTTACGCTGAGATCGTTTGATGTACATCCATCGATGGTTGCATTAATAGCTGTATGCGCTTCCGCGGAAAGATCAGTTAGGGTAAGGTTACCAAAACCATCCGATGTTATAGTCTTTGAAATAATTCCGGAAGTAAAGTACTTGACAGTATATTCTGTTGACGCGATCAATCCCGTTAATTGAATTCTACCATCTGTACCACCACAAGTTGTAGGATCAGCCAGAGCTCCCAAAGCAATTACTGGTGAGGTTGGATCAGTTAGGGTTGCTGATAAATTATTTGACACACAGCCACTATTAGTTACATTCATTACTGTGTATGCACCTGCAGATAAACCAGTAATGATGTATTCTCCATCAGCATCAGAGGTAATAGAAGCTGTAGATGCTCCAACACCGTCAAGATCATAATTGAGGTCGTAAATAGTATTAGCAGCCAATCCTCTTATTTGCATGCTGCCTTCTGTTCCAGAACAAGTGCTTGGATCCACGAGAGTTCCTAACAGAATATCTGGAGGATTCAGAACTAATGAAGGGATAATATTAGATTGACAACCTGAGCTTACTACTACTACACTTATATTGGAATAACTACCTGCATCTAAACCCGTAATTACATACGTTCCGCTTGTAGAATTAACTCCATTGATATTCGTCGTTGTAGCATCTTTTGTATAGCTAACATTGTATGAGTCTGCGTCATTTAATCCATTCAAATCAATACTTCCATTCGTAGCGGCACATGTTGATGGATCAGTACCAACTGTTGAACTTATAGTGGGTGGAGTGGGGTCTGCTAAGGCAACAGGACCATCAATCAAATTAGAAATACAGCTATTTTTTGATACCTGAAAATCAGTATAGTTTCCATCGGATAAACCTGACATCACTAACGTTCCATCGGACTCAGACGCGATGGAATTGACAGTAACAAGAGTACCACCAAGCTTATAGGTTAGGTCATATACCAAGCTATTTTCAAACCCATTTAAAACGATCTCACCATCCGCTCCGGCACAGGTTGTAGGATTACTAAATGATTGTATTGCAATTGTAGCTGTAACTGGTTCATTTAATGTAAATGGACCAATAAGCTCGTTGGATGTGCAATTAAAAGCTGTCACGCTTACATCACCTACATCTCCTTCACCCAAACCGCTTATTTCCAAAGCACCCGATCCATCAGACATGATAGTTGTTGAAATGGCGGACCCTTCAAATGAATAATCAACGGTGTATGTAGTTGATGCATCCAATCCAGAAATTTCAATGCTTCCATCACTCCCTGAACACGAGGTTGGATCATTTACTTGAACAAACGCTATAGTAACTGGAGTAGGCTCAGTAATAGTCACATCTGGATTTTCAGTAGAAGTACAGCCATTTACTGAGATGCTTAAATCTGTATAAGTACCCTCCCCTACACCAATAGTTGCGGTACCGCTTGTTATACTCACATTACTAAAAGAACCTGACAAATGATTAATTGAGTATGATCCATTTGCTACATTGGTGAAACCAAGTGAAATGGATCCATCTCCCCCACACGTAGTAGGATTAGATGAACTGGTAATAGAAATGGTTGGTATGAGTGGATCAGTCAGAGTCACATCTACATTGCCTGTTGATGTACAACCCAATATTGTAATACTGATATCATTATAAGTACCTGCTTCTACATTTAATGTAGCCGAATTACTTGTCACCGATACATTATTTATACTTTGACTTACTGCACTTCCATCTAAATAAGTGATCGTATATATATCATTTGGAACATTTGTAAAGCTAAGATTGATTTTGCCATCCATGCCACCACAGGCGGTTGGATCTGATGAACTTATCAGACTGATGTTAGGAATAGAAATAATAGATATTGTGCCTGAAGTAGACGATTCATTGCTTGCGCTATCAGATACCCGAGCAGTTACTACATAATCGCTTCCGCCATCAAATGAACCCAAAGTGCCGCTAGATGGTGTATCTGATGAGGTATCTATTGACCAATTACCTGAAGCAGTTGGAATCACTGTATAATTTGCTCCATTCACTTCTACCATCAAGGTTTCATCGGAATTGAGTGCAGCGCCTGTTCCGCTTGTTCCTGTAATGACCGGATCAACGCCATTACACACATTTTGACTGGTAACTGTAGGGGTTGCTGGGGCACTTGTATCTATCCTGATTTCATTGGTTGTTCCGTCTGTGATACTGTTCCCCGCAGCGTCTTCTACTGTAACTATAATGTCGTATGAAATACCATCGACAAATGTTCCCAATGTCCCACTTGATGGTGTTGCAGTTTCTAGATCAATTGTCCAGTTTCCTGATGCATCAGGAACTACAGTGTAAATAGCCCCGTTGATTTCGACTGTCATTGTTTCACCAGCTGGTAGTGCTGCTCCTATCCCTGTTGAACCAGTTATAACCGGGCTTGTATCATTGGTTATTTTACTGTCAACAACTGGTACAGTGGGTGCTGAGGTATCAACCGTTAACTCATCTGTGGTAGCATCTATCGCTATGTTCCCTGCTTCATCTTTTACTTCTGTAATTATCTGGTATGTTCCATCTGTAAATGTCCCAAGTGTTCCACTGCTCGGGGCTTCAGTTTCAAGATCTATGCTCCAATTGCCCGACGCATCAGGGATTACACTATATGTAGCACCATTTATGGTTACAGTCATTGTTTCTCCTGCATTCAGAGCAGTACCGGTTCCCGTACCTCCAGAAATTACAGGACTTGAATCGTTTGTTATTTGACTATCAGTTGTCGGATTGGCCGGAGGTACATCATCATAAGTGACTAAGGCTTGTAACGCCACGGTGTTATTATTTCCCGCTAAATCTTGCGCGGAATTTGCCGGTACATCTATTGTAACATCGCCAGTTCCATCTGGTGTAATAGACACTGTGAAAGTATTGCCATCTATCGCGATCAGATTGGATACTGAGCCATTGCCAACATTGATGTCTGTGATATCAAAACCTACAACATCTTCATCAAATTCTATTGTAACCGTAAAAGGATCAGTAGAATTGACAATGGATGGTTCTCCTTGTATATCTAGTGATGGTGCAATAACATCACCGCTTGTAATAGTAATGGTAAAACTTATCGGAGCAGACGAACATCCAGTTGCGCTATTTACCACCGTAATTGTTCCATTATAACCACCAACTGCAGCGCCCCCGGGTACTGTCAATGCAATGGGAGATGTCGTTAATGAAACGGCCGGGGTGATATCTGCAAATCCTTGGCCTTCAGCAGCTACATCATAGTCAATAGTATATTGATCTGGACTGTTCGTTGTAGCAGTGTATGGAAGACTTGCAGAAGTGGTACCTTGAAATACCGAAGGGTTAGTTCCCAAAGTAATTGTCGGCGAACTTGAATTGACTAAATTGATCGGCCCAGCAATGGTATTTGATTGACAAGATGAACCATCAGTAATGCTAATATTAGCATAGGTTCCTACATCCAATCCCGTAACAGCAATTCCTGAAGCTGTTGCAGAAATAGTTTGAGAAGGCTGTGAAATGCCATTTAGCGTAAAATCAACACTGTACGTTCCTGTTGATACGCCTGTCAAAACAATTTCTCCATTAGGAGAGCTGCAACTAGTAGGTTGTGTATGTGTTCCTTCAGCAATAATGGCGCCTCCGGGATCACTTAGCGTAACCGGTCCTTCAAAAGTTGAAGAAGTACACCCTAGAATAGTAACTTCAAAATCTGCATATGAGCCAGCATCCATTCCTGTGATAATATACTCCCCACTTGCATCAGAAGTAAAGGCCCCATGATTTACAATATCTCCATCATCTAAATAGTCCAATGCGGTATATGATGTAGAAGTAGCTAAACCACTTATTGTTATGGTTCCATCTACACCAGCACATGTGGTTGGATTTATGGATGAAACTGAGCTTATTTTAGCATCTACTACTGTGACAGTAAATGCCTGAGGTTCGCTTGTACAAACAACAGAGTTAGAATTTCTTACGGTAAAAGCTGCATTATATGTGCCAGCAGGTGCATCCACTGGTACCGAAATAGCTATTGGGCTACCAACCGTGCTGTTGTCAATTATATCCACAAAGCCGCTACCTGCAGCTTCAGCAACTCCATCAAAATCAATACTATAGTCTATAGCTGGACCATTTGTTGTTACAGAATATGAAAGATTAACCGTCGACGCTCCTTTACATACCTGTAAGTTGTTTGCGGATAATGAAACCACCGCCAGTGGCTTTACATCTACTACTATGGCTGGAGTAAAAATAGTCTCACAAGTAATACCGATTTTTTGCGCTTTCACTGCTACACTGGTAACTGATGCACTTAAAGCAAACGTTGTTAAGTTAAGGGCAGTCCCATCTCCAAGCATAGCTGGTCCAACTCCATTTCCATCCTGATCAACCAACTCATATACGATAAGACTTTCTGTATTTGAAATAGTGAAATCGATAGTTTCATTTTCACAAATGGTAGTTGCGGATGAAGCTGAAAATGTTTGTGAGGCTGGTAGCTTACAATCGATAATAACGGCATTGGATGGATCGCTTTCACAAAATCCAGTTGTTTGATTTGTTATGGTCACAGTGGCCACTCCTCCGGCAAAAAGTTTGTCGAATGGCGTATTAAGCCCGGTGATTGTCCATGTAGTTGTTGATGCTCCAATACCAACATTATATGTTGCTCCATCAATTGCAATTCCGTCGAGGTATAGTTGAATTACAAAAGCATCGGTAGCGCTAACTAATGTGGTTCCACTTATCGAGGCATCTCCTTCAGAAATTGGCCCATTCAGTGTCAATTGATTTGTCGGATCAGGGGTTTTAGTATTAACGGTATTTGGTGAAGATTTATCACTTTCCAACTCACCTGTATTTGTCGCTGTGGCTCTGATCGCAGAACCTGTATTGATGCTTAATCCTGTGACGGTCCATCTTCCATTGGAAGGAACAATGGCAGTCTGAGCTTCAGCACTTACATTGGCATCTAAGAAAATTTTTATTGTGGCACCTATTTCAGAAGATATTCCATTAACCGTGGTAACCTGAGTAGCTGCAGCTGTGCAAAATTCATCGGTAATGATTGGCACCGCTGACTGACTTTGCACTAAAACAGCTGTAGATTCTGATGGACATCCACCGGGATCTGTGGAGAAAACTGTAATAGCTTGACCATCTGAAAGACCGGTAATTCCGGAAATAGTCCAACCAGTACCAGATGCAGTAGTAGTATACAGTGTACTTATTCCATCGATAAACAAAGCAATATCAGCTCCTGAACCTGAACTACCACTTATTGAGGTTGTTGTTTCAAGAATTGGGGTTGTTGAGATTGCTGGAATAGTCGAACCAGCAACTCCTACACATTCAATGTTCGAAGGATTAGACTCGCACTCTGATGAGCTTATTGCTGTAACGTAGTATGCATCATTTGTTATACAATTACCAGTCCCACAGTTCACATCAAATGTTGCATTGCCAATTCCATCTGTTGTTATAACAATAGGATTTTCTCCTACATCCCATTTTGTTCCCCCAGGAGCACCTCCCGTCGATGTGTATAGTTCAATAGTATAGGAAGTATTTGGAAATCCAGCATATGTGCCTTGCACCCCTTTATTAGTAGATCCAGTGATAATCGGTGCATTCGCACAGGTCGCGCCTACAACGGAAACATTACAATTATCATATGATGCTGACTTTTCTTGAGAGCCATTTGATGTTGCTGTAGCTGCACTTACACTGGCAGTTGCTTTAAAAACTTCATTAGCAGCTGCAGCCGTCAATCCTGTGATTATCCATGAGCCGGAGCTAACTGTGGTAGTCCCTACAGAAACGAGCGCTGAAACACCATCTGGCGCTCTAAATAGTTCTATTGTTGCACCGTTTTCTTCTAAAGAAGTACCAGAGACTGATGTTGTTCCAACGGCTATTGGTGCTGTAACTGCAGGGCAAGACGCTCTTGGGGGAATTGTAGTTCCACTCCCAATGTCGTCTAAAGAAGTTGGTGGAAATACATCAATTAAATCCTCCCATAACCCATCAGTAATCCCAATATTATCATCAATACCTCCTAAATCAGAAATACCATTATTGCCAATAGCAGATTTAGGATTGATTACTGTCTGACCTACCATACGCAATGCTGTGGAGGTTGTGATGCTAGGAAACGCTGAGGTTATATCTGCGAATGGAATATAAAAATCATAGAAATAATCATCATCTCCACAAATTTCAGAGTGTGCGATGGATTTCTGTGCAAAATCATCGTAAGGTCGATCCACCGTTGCATCTCCAATTTCCGTACCAGCAATTGTTCCATCAATATCATATAATCCAACTCCAAAATTGGTTCGCAAAACCACTTCAATTTCAAAACCAGGGTTGCCAATGGTGTAGTTTGGATCAGCATTATCTCCTGAAGCTCCAAATTTTTGGTCCGTATCAATCAAAATAGAATATGCCTTAGAATTCTCAGCCGTACCGCCCAAACGAAAGCGAAACATAAGGTTATCGCTTGCATCCAAATAAGTATAAATAGTGTGATTATCATCAGATTTTACCAGGTCTGTAAATCCACATGAAGGTCCAGGTCCCAGGTCGCTGTCTGGCTCAGCAGTACCTACACTTGGAAGTGGTGTATATGGAATTTCACTTTCAGATTCATCTTCCGAAATAAATCCATTCGTTGTAGTAGAAGTATATCCGTCTAAATTGGGATCAAGTATCGCTTTACCAGCTCCTGCTGGCTTATATATTAAGCCTTTGGTTTGTGAGAAGGTGGCTAATGCACAAAATATGAAAAATAATATTAAGAGATATTTATTCATTTTAATCAATCTAACTGAATCATAAAAGTCATAAATGTCAGACCGGTATATTCCTAATATTCGGTGAGATAAAGAAATGTAGGGGTGGATGATATTTCTTTCCCGTTTGGGGAAATCGTTGGTTGACAAAAAAAAAGCCACTTCTTGATAAAAAGTGGCTCACTGTTGTCTTTAAAAAGAATCACATACTCTTTTTGATAAATGAAATCTCCGTTCTTCTATTGAACTGATGCTCGGTTTCGGAGCACTCGACATCATCTTCACAATTGTTTGTCAAGGCGCTTTCACCAAGATTGATTTTTTGAATTCGTCCAGCATTTACACCCATTTCTATCAAGTAGTTGGATACTGCATTGGATCTTCTGCCTGATAGGGAGCTATTATAAGTATCACTTGCTCTCGAATCTGTATGAGAAGAAAGAATAATCGTCACATCAACATGCTCAATCATGAAGTTAGCGGCTCGATTTAGCATCTCCTTTGATTTTTCTCTAAGGTTTGATTGATCAAGATCAAAGTAAACCCTATCAAATTTTAAAGTATCTCCGTTTCCAAACTCATCTACGTAATTACTCGTCTCGTCATGAGGTTTGATTCGTGTATCCACAATAAGTGTGGCATCAATTAGGTTTAATGAATCTTTGAGACTTGTTTCGTTAGTCAGGAAAATTCTTTCCAGTGCGATGGTATCTCCCTCTGTCAATTTTACGTCAATTGATTCTACCAAATCGTATTTATGCTTTCCCGCATAGACATTCCATGATGAATTAAGCGGAGCTCTCAGCATATATTCTCCGCTATCGTTTGAGCGCGTATAGAGGTATTCCCCTTGATCGTTTTTAAAGAATACATCTGACTTGTCCAATCCTTTATTTAGCTCTAGATCGAATACCTCCCCGATCAACACTACATACAATGGTTCTTGGACTTGAAAAGAATAGATATCATCGCCCATAGACTTCACTCTATTTGAGGTGAAGTACCCTTGTCCATCTTTTAGAATTAATCCAAAATCATCTTTGCTACTATTAAAAGGAGCACCTACATTTCTTACTTTACCGAGTACTTCACTACCGGAGAAATTAATAGAATAAATGTCGAGTCCGCCAAGACCTTCATGTCCATCTGAAGTAAAAAACAATTGGCCTTTATCCAGAAAAGGGAATCCGTCTCTTCCTTTTGTATTGATTCTACTGCCTAGGTTTTGAGGTTCACTCCAGGTATCACCATTTCTAAAGGATATGTATAAATCGGATTGTCCAAAACCACCCGGCATATCGGAAGCAAAAATGAGTACGTTTCCATCAGTAGAAATAGCCGGAGATCCGTTGGAATATCTATCATCATTATAGGCGAACGGTTGCTCATCATCCCATGTCTTCAACGCTTGATTCCAGCTTGCGAAAAACAGTTTCAAATTAGTTACTCCTTTCTCGTCTTTATTTAATTTCTTGCCTTCGTAGTTGTTTCTGGTGAAAACAACTGATTGGTAGTTATTATAAAAAACTAGTGGACCTTCATGAAATGGCGTATTTAGTCCTTCCGAAAAATATGATGCCTCTGAAGGTGATTTTGCTATGTATATATCCAAAAACCTAGATTGATCCCAGTTAAACTCTTTCTGAACCCAATTATTTTTTGGCCTGGAAGAAACAAATACAATCCCCTCCTTGTAGAATGCCGGACTGAAATCTAAGCCCGGGGAATTGAAACCAACTGTCTCAATTTTTGCATTAAATAAGGTATTATTGAATTGTTCTAAATCTGCGATCGCTTTGAGTTTTTTTGCAGCTCTGGGATCATCAGGCCTAGCTTTTTGATACTCTTCAAACCAATATCTAGCTTCTTCATATTTGCTATTGATCATTAGAGCTTCACCTAAAAAGAAGTAATTAGCTGGCTTCTTTGAGGATAAATCAATTGCTTTTTTGAACCAAACTTCACTACTATCTGCATCATTTAAGTTCTTGTATGATAAAGCAATCTGGTCGGTTACATAGCCTCTATCCGTGTCATCTTGCAAGAGCACTGCCTTGTATAGTTCAGCGGCTTTGGAATAGCTAAACTCTTCAAAGTATTTATCTGCTTTTTTTACTGGATCAAGGGTGATCCCTTGGGACATTAAGCTATTTCCCCAAAGCAATACTATCGCTGTTATTATTTGTTTCATTCTGAAGTCACTGTTTCTAACTTTTCTCTACCTCTGGCCTCCCTGCTTTTTAAGTAAGTCGCTAGTTTTAATTCCACCGGTAGTAGTATGAGAGCTAACATTAAATTGATACCTACCTGGAAAATAGGAGTCTCTCCTGCAATTTGCTCAATGAACGGTTCAACCTCCGTGTGGATATATTCGAAAAGCATGAAGAGGCTGACATAAACCATCAATCGTAGCAAGAAAAGATTTTGAATCCGTTTGGATAGCATAAAGGTGATGAACATAATCCCCAGTATAAAGGAGATTTGCAGCAGGTAAAACCACCATTTCTCCCAATAAGGATGGTCTATTTCAAAAGTAATTTCATGATAATCGTCTCCCCATAAACCTGGATGATCTGATTCTCTCACCTTAAATGTGTAAGTCCCTGGATCAAGATTTGTGAATGTGGCTACATTAGATGTAGTTACCGGTGACCATATTTTATCGTATCCTTTGAGTTGGTACTGATAATGAATGGCGTTCGGGTTTTTCAGATTTATGGCTATAAAATCAAATGTGATGTGATTGTCGCTGTGATGAAAGTCAAGATCATTAGGTAGTGTATTGTCGAGTTTTTCCAATGAGCTATACGCTAACAGATCAACTTCCTGGAAGAATAATCGAATGTTCTGTATATGAGTTTCTCGCTCTTTTATTACATGTTGGATATGTGGGAGAATAACTTTAGTAACGCCGTAGGGATTTCCAAACCAGATATTTCCCTGGGCATCTTTTGATACTGAATTTATTACTGCTTCCGTCTCACCTAACTCACTTGGATGATCAAATTGTCTGACAAGACCATACTCCGGTTGTATCAAGCTTAGCCCCATCCGGTGACCTACCCAAATCTGATTGGCATTGTCTACTTCTACCGCATTACAAAAATTGGAAACCAAGCCATTGGATTCATCAAAACGCTCAAATTCTTCTCCATTGAAGCTATATAGGCCTTCACCAGAGGTGGCTATCCAAATTTTTCCCGAATCATCCTGAGAAATACTGTTGATGTCTCTTGCAGGAAATATTTCATCTTTAGTCAAAAACTGTATTTCGCCATCACTTCGCAGAATTGCCAACCCCACGGCCTGAGCTCCAAACCACACATTGCCTGCTTTATCCGGAAGTATGGAAAATACCTCGTTGTGGTAAAATCCGTTTCTGGTATTGAAATGTCGTTTTAAAGTACCATCGTATTCAATGTTGTAGACCCCATTTCCAGCAATAGAAACCCATAGATCATTATTAGCTCCTTCAGTTATATACCGAACCATGTGACTGGCACCTGGATCTACTGGATTTAAATAAATACGTTGAGTGCTGCCATCATTTAGGTTATATTTAATCAAACCTTTATTTGAAGTACCTAGCCAAACTACATCTTCTTGGACGAGCAGTTGATTAACTGAAAACATAGAAGTATTTTGAATAATCTCAAAATTCAAGCTATCCTTTCCTGGCTTATTAAAAGCCCTAACCAGCCCTTTATCACTGGCCAGGTAATAAAGATCTCTACTCACCTGATGTATATCATTGATGCCTGCTATTCCAACAGACTTACTAAGCTCATAGTGATGAAAAAAAGCTCGATTTAACTGTATAAGGCCACTTCCAAATGTTCCAACCCATACCTCATTTTCACGATCAACATATAAACTATTAATCTGGTTACTCGGAAATCCATGCGCTATATCAAAACTTGTGATTTTGTGAGGGTGATTGTCTTTTAGTTCTATCTCTATCAAGCCGGATTGTGCAGTACCTATCCATAACGTCTTTAACTCATCTCGTGCAATAGATGTGACCCGTAAATGTTCCAGATTTCTCACGGCTACTAGTTTTTCATCGTCCGAATGATCAACGAAATACAGTCCGTCTTCAGACCCTACCCAAAGCACATTGTCGTCATGAGGATCTTCATAAAGAGCAGTTATTTGCTTTCCAAAAGACCCTTCAACAAAGCCACTTATGGATAATTCTCCATTGGGCTCAATTTTCATTTTTACAAGACCTTCACTGGTGGCTATATATAAATAATTCTCATGTCGGATGAGGTCTGTAGTAATTAACTCACTGAGAAAATCAACTGGTATTACTTCTGCTTTATCTTCAAAAATTCGAGCCAAACCACTGTTCTGAGAGAGCACCCAAATGACTCCTTCAGAATCTCGATAAAATTTGTTGATTTTACTGGCAAGAGTATCTGCTCCAATCACCTTTCTATATCTGCCATGCTCTACAATACTAACTCCACCTTCATAGTAGCCAAGATATAAGTGGCCATCTGCTGAAACTGTAGATGCAGTAACCAGATTACCCATCGTGCTATCGCTTTCATTAAGGTTGATCATGGTTTTTCCATCGAAACGGTATAAGCCATCGTCAGTACCTATCCATAGATATCCATCATCATCTTGAACAATACTGTAAATAAATATCCCATCAAAATCATGATCAATTCCATATTGTTTAATACTAAAATCTCTAACTCCTGCTAAAGCAAGAATAGATGCAAAAAGAAGGATGATCGTCAATCTTATCTTAACCATAGTCAGTTCTTTTTCTTCGTCTTGTATTTCACATTTACCTTATACTTATACTTAGGAGGTCCTCCAATGGGCGATGAAAAAAATGCGACTGCTTCACCGTATTGATTGGTGACGTAGCAAACCATGTCATTTCTTGATGTTCTCCGCTTTACGATCTGGAGATCCATGGATGTGTTCTTTTCTTCTTCTTCGATCATGTGTTTGCTGATACCCCAATCGTTGTTTAATGAAACATCAGCTAAGTGGCGATTCTTTGCCACTGTGTAGATCAGTACTTTTCCTTCGTTATCAAAATCAAAATTGTGCTGTGTAATACTTACTATATCCTTATCAATGAATGGATACAGATGAGCAACTGTATTGAAAGCTTCCGGTAGCCTAAATGAATATTCATAAGTAAATGCGTTGGCTCCTTCCACTTCCCTATTGAGATCAGGCTGAGTGCTCAGAAAGTACTTGTATAAGTTCCCATCGTTTCCTTGAATTCCTTCCGCTACTACCTTGAACACGTGTCCTCCCATTTCCTCAGCTTTCTCCCCTTCCATTGGGTTGAACGGGCCAAATGTGTACCATTTATTATCGTATTTTTCTTCCTTAGAAAACGTCCTACTAGCCATCAGTCGTCCACTTTTATACTCGCCAACCGGATCTGGTTTTCGACTATCCGGATTGCTATGAGTTCCTTTTCCTCCATAAATAGAGAACTTGGTTAAAGTATTCCATTCACCATTTCTCTCATCAATATTGCTTCCGGTGCTAGCATCAAAAACGCGTATATATACCGGCTTTGTAAATGAAGTTGGGATCACAAAAAAGAAAACCTGACTGTGATCATCATCTCCCCAGGCAGGGTTACTTTGGGGACCGAAAGTTACCAGATAGTCTATCTGCTCAAAGCTGCTGGGAACCATCTGAGCTTCCATTCTCGCTGCGGTAAATATCATGCAGAAAAAGAGTAAGAATACAATTAAAAATCTTGCCTTCATATCAGTTTACTTTTATGGTTTGGATCGTTGATAAATTGATAATTTCTTCTCCAAACATCACATGAGCCAAAAGTCTTATTGTATATAAACCAGCTGAATCATAGGTGTGGTATGCCTCCTTCCCAATCTGGTATTCACCATCACCATAATCCCAGAAGTATTCTACATGCTCTGGTTTGGAATCATAAGTAAGAAAAGATTCGCAGGAGATTGCTAAACCGGATTGTTCAGTTGCAAAAGAAATGAGATAGTCCTCTGTAATAGTAACTTCAAAGTTCCATTCATCTTGAAAAATGGAAACCACAGAAGGGTCAATGATAGATAGTTTTACATTATAACTACCAAGACTATCAAAACAGTGCTCTACCACCTGACCGCTGCCTTCTTCACCATCTCCAAACTGCCATTTGTAAATAAGGTCAGCTCTATCTTCATCAATAGATTCCTTAGCATCCAAGGTGATGCAATTCTTTAACAGATACAGAGAATCATAATCAAGATTTTGTCCGATTATAGAATGACCAACTCCTAAAAGCAATAAAGTTGAAATACTAATTAAGCGACTCATATCTAGGTTTATTCAAGTTCAAATAAACCTGAATACCAACTGTAGAATCAGAATAATTCGGTGAGTGAATAAAAAAGGGGGTTAGTTGATAGTTTTTAAACCGGGAAGTAAATGGTCGCTCAATTGAGTGAAGTAAAAGAACAATAGTGAACAACTACATACCGACTTAAATTAATGTCTTCAATTACCGCTCTCAAAAAGCCTATAGCTCCACCATTTTCATATCAATTTTAGTCTCATTTTCTATCATGTTGGTCCAAGCAAAAAATAATACGCCATTCACCATCTCCATCTGAGGAAATCCACTTCCTCTTGAAGCACTTGTAGCCGATACTATTTTTGTGTCACCCATCTTTCCGTCCTTGAAAACTTGAATGTATTTAATATATGGTGTTTCATCATCCAGATCGAGCCAACTAACAATGGCAGAATCTTCATCTTTCATTACGACATCTACCCGTCCTACAGAACCGGTATCATCAATAATGATTGGTTCCTGAAAAGATTTGTCAGAATCACCTAGAAAAGCAACTTTTACTTGAGCAATTCCATCCGCGGCTGTAAACCACGCGACTGCTGCCGTATTGTCGAAAGTTGCTATCCGTGGCCCGTTTACAGGACAGCCGTTAATTTTCCAACCATCCGTGTTAATACTGGATGGTGCTGTCCACTCATTCTCCATCATCCTTACAAAAGACATATCTCTTACCTCTTCCTCAGATCTATCCCGGTATACGATAACAGGTCCATTTGAGGTCATTGCTCCACCTGTTTGGCAGCAATCACAAACTCTTGAGTCAAGCTCAGCCTCATTTGATAAGATCCCATTCATGCCTAATGTAGCTGTACGGATGGTCATTGCTCCACCTCCACCATGTCCATCGTGTGTGTCATGATCTCCACCTCCGGTATTGCGACCATCAAGCCATGTGAGTAAGAAAGAACCATCATTATTAGGGAGCAGGGTCGCAAAACCATGTTCAGTTGGCGTATGATCATCATGCGGTACAATTGGATCAGACCATTGCCTTCCTTCTGGCTTAAAGACGACATTCACATCATAGGAATAGGTTCCTGCAGAGCTCTTTGCTAAGTAGTGAGCAACCATATTTCCCTGATTGTCAACAGCCATCATTGGGTAATCCGCCCAATTAACGAACCAGTCTTTGCCGGATGCAATTACTTCAGAAACTTGCCAGGCACCTTCCTTAAGCACTGAATATTTTAAGTCAATCCAACCTGAATCTCTTTTTTCTACCCATGACATGTACAAAAAATTATCTCCACCTTTGGTTAGATATGGCAATGAAGTGTTACTCCCAGATGGAGCTTCCAAGCTTTTTAGATTTGAGGTTCCTTCAGCTTTTTCATTAGCCGGTTGGCATGAAATAACAAGGAGTGCTACAATAATGTATAAGGTTAGTGATTTCATTCTAAGTAGGTTTTAAGTTGTTCAATTTGTTCAGGGCTGTCCCATTTGCGAGTGCCTACCAGCGTTTCTAGTAGCTGGCCATCCTTACCAATGATGAATGTGGTAGGTAGCGAATACACCCCCAATGATTCCATTGAGTTTTGAATTTGTATAAACTTAAGATCAAAGCCACGTCTTTGAGTAAATTTTTGAATCTTTTCAGAGCCTTCATCAGATGCCAGTAATAGCACAAAATCATCTGTCAATTCGTTTTGCATCTTCATCAAGTCCGGCATTTCTTTGATACAAGGACTGCACCATGTTGCCCATAGATTTAGAATAATAATTTTGTCCTGGAACTGATCAGACTCCATTGATTTACCATCTAAGTTTGCCAGGTCTATTTTGCTAAGAAAGGTTTCTTCTTGCTCATTTTTACCTGTATTGCAGGCAAAGAGCGTTGCAGCTATGACGAATGTTTGCAGTATCGTTTTTATGCTGATCATTTATCTTAATCTTAAACTATTTCCTATCACTGAAACGGAGCTGAGGCTCATAGCAAGTGCTGCAAGCATCGGACTTAATAAAAGGCCGAATACTGGAAAAAGTATGCCTGCAGCTATCGGCACACCTAACATGTTATATACAAATGCAAAAAAAAGATTCTGTTTGATATTTTGCATTACATCAGTACTTAGCTGTCGCGCGCGTACAATTCCGTCAAGCTCGCCCTTCACAAGAGTTAGACTTGCACTTTCAATGGCTACATCAGTACCTGTCCCCATAGCTATCCCAACATTAGCTTGAGCCAGTGCAGGTGCGTCATTAATTCCATCACCAGCCATTGCTACGATCTTTCCAGCCCCTTGAAGTGATTTAACTTTCTCGTATTTGTTTTCAGGCAAAAGATCAGCTTCATATCCATCTAGGTCTAGTTTATCGGCTACTGCTTTGGCAGTGTTTTTATTGTCACCCGTGAGCATAATCACTTCCAAGCCTTGCTCTTGCAAGTGTTTGATTGCAGAAGCTGACGATGCTTTGATTGGATCAGCTACACTGACGAATCCAACTATCTCCTTCTCGCTCACCACAAACATGACGGTCTCACCCGCTAGTTGTCTCTTTTCAACGTCTTCTTGAAATTCAGTTTTCAGAACCAGATCAAGTTCCGCCAGGAGCTTTTTATTACCAATAGCCACTTCTGTTTCATCTACTTTTCCAGTTATCCCCTTTCCTGTGATAGAATTGAAATCATCCACTTTCTGAGGTTTCAACCCTTTATTTTGTGCCCCTTCAATTATGGCGTAAGCAAGTGGATGTTCACTGTTTGACTCCAGAGAGGCGGCCATCTGTAGAATAGCTTCTGCAGTATGTTTTTTACTTATTGATTGAACATCTTGTAGAGATGGTTTTCCCTGAGTGATAGTACCTGTTTTGTCGACAACCAGCGTAGTTACTTTATGCATATCTTCAATAGCTCTGGCGTCCTTTACCAAAATACCCTGCTTTGCACCTTTGCCTGTTCCTACCATAATAGACATGGGCGTGGCCAGGCCAAGGGCACATGGACAGGCTATAATGAGTACCGTAACTGCACTTGTAAACGCATAAACAAGCTTGGGGTCTGGACCCCATACAGCCCAGACCGTAAAAGAAATAAGTGCAATCGTCACAACGATAGGGACGAAATAACCAGAAACCTTATCAGCGAGATTTTGAATGGGTGCTTTGGTACGGCTGGCTTTATTCACCATTTCTATGATCTGTGAAAGGAGCGTATCGCTCCCTACTTTGAGTGCCTTCATCTGGAAAGAACTGGTTCCATTGATTGTACCACCAATGACATTGTCACCTTGGGATTTCTCAACTGGGACCGGCTCACCTGTTATCATAGATTCATCGATGCTGCTTTTCCCTTCTGTAATCTCACCATCTACTGGGATCTTCTCCCCAGGTCTAATTTTGATAAGATCATTCAGTCTTACATGCTCCAGTGGAATGGTCATTTCTACACCTTCCCGGATTACTGTTGCCTCTGGTGGTACCAGATTGAGCAATTCTTTAATAGCAGAGTTCGTTTGACTTCTTGCTTTAGCTTCAAGTAATTGCCCCAAGAGTATCAATGTAAGGATAACAACGGCCGCTTCGAAATAAAGGTGAACAGCACCTTCACCAGACTTGAACTGAGCGGGGAAAATATCGGGGAAAAGCAAAGCAATGATGCTAAAAATGTACGCAGAACCCGCTCCCAAAGTGATTAAAGTCCACATATTAGGAGAACGATTGATAATGGATTTGTAGCCCCGAACAAAGAAATTCCAACAGGAGTAAAAGATGACTGGTGTACTCAGCACAAACTGCACCCACCCCCATGTTTGTTCTGGTGCTATTCCCGAAAGTGATACACCAATCATATCACTCATGGCAATGAAGAAAACAGGGAGTGAAAATGCTACAGAGATCCAGAACTTGGTAAGCATTTTCTTGTATGCTTGCTGTTCTTCAGATCCTTCATCTCCTGTAGCTTCCTTGGGCTCTAAATCCATTCCACATTTTGGGCAAGAACCGGGATGATCCTGCTCAATTTCAGGATGCATTGGACAGGTGTAGACTGTTTTGGAAGTTTCTTCTTTTTCCAAATCCATCCCACACTTAGGACAATCTCCTGACTTGTCGTATTTCTTATCACCCTCGCAGAGCATTGGGCAATAATATTTACCAGATCCGCCAATACTGTTTTTCTTTGATTTGGAAGATGCGTGATGATCGTGAGATCCCGGAAGATGAATGTCATAGCGATCTCCATCCTTTTTCATAGCTTCTTTCAGCGTTTCTATAGAAACATGAGAATCCATTTCAACAATTGCTTCATTATTCGCTAAATCCACAGAAACATCAGAAATACCCACAACTTTTTTGAGCGTTTTCTCTACATGACTCTTGCAACCATTGCAGGTCATTCCGGAAATTTGATACGTGTGCTTCATCTCATTTTACATTTAATGAAACAAAGTTCTGAGGAGCAAAACTGAATCAATTTCATAATCATGGATTTGATTTACACAATTTTGTCAAGCGGTTTTCGATCCCTATTGACCATCGATTTGTACTCAGACATACTGAGCCCTGTTTCCTGTTTGAACTGGCCAGACAAATGATTAATGCTTGAATAATCGAGCATAGCTGCAATCTGAGAAAAGGAATGGGAGTCGTTTTGAATCAGCTCTTTGACCTTCTCTAGTTTCAATCGTAGGAAATATTTCTCAATAGTGAAGTGTTCCCTTTGGGAGAAAACTTTGCTCAGTGAAGAATAGTCCTTTCCCAATTCATCTGAAATCATGGTTGACAGTTTGTGCTTTCGCTGAATCGGCAGCTTGTCAATAATGGATATAAGAAACACTTTTATCCGTTCAACAAGGATTTCTTCTTTGCTTTCTATCAACTCAAAACCATGAGCTTCAATTGTATTCGCGATAGTTTCAAGATCAACTGATTTTGAATCAATCTCAAGCACGCCTAACTCAATGGAATGCACCTCCACACCTAATGCTATTAGCTCGTCATTAATCACTTTCTTGCAGCGATCACAAACCATGTTTTTGATGTGGAGGATACTCATGATTACAATTCCTCAGTTACTTTACCACATTTCAGCATTTTATCACCGAAATATGGATTTCTAATTTGATCCGACATACTTAACCAGCTTGCTCCTGTGTTATCAAAAGCCATTGGACAGTATTGAACAAACACTCCATCATTTGAATCATTTGCTTTCAGTGCTTCAATCAGCCCATCTGTAACCGTTTTAAACGCTGTACGCTGAGTCTCAATATCATCGCTTGAAGCAATTGTTTTTACTGCTTTAATTACAACCGCATTCCAATTCTCTGCTGTTGCAGATTCACCTAATTTAACCGCTGCATCTTTCGCTGCTGATGCGTCAGTTTGAACTAAGGCGTCCTTGACTGACATGTAGTCCGAAATGGCATTTGCTGAAGCTGAAACTTCTACCTTAGCAGGTGTCTTTGTTGTTTCTTCCTTTTTTGTGGAACCGCAGCTAGCGATAAGGGCAGCAAGCCCTAGTGAAAATAGTACATTTTTCATTTTTCTATTGTTTATAAGGTTAAATATCATTTAAGTTCTTCTTCTACATTTCCGCACGTTAGCATTGCATCTCCAAAGTAAGGATTGAGTACTTCATCTGAATCACTCAACCAAAAAGCACCTTTGTTGTCAAAAGCCATTGGACAGTATTGACGATAGCCTTCTACTCGAACATCGTATTTTTTTAATGTATGAAACAGTTGGTCACTCAATGGTGAGAGCATCATTCGAGCTTTTTCCAGTTCTGTTTCATTTCTGATGCCGTCAGCAGCTTTCTGTAACACATCTAAATCCTTCATCCATTCCATGTGGGCTTCATTCTTCACCAACTTCATATCCACTTCATTGATTGCTAATTGAAGGCGTTCTGCTTCTTTCTTAGCTGTATTCACATCGCTTCGAATGAGGGCGTCTTTTACTGGAAGGTAGGCTGAAAAGACAGCTTGTATTTGCTCTTTAAATGCAGGATCACTCGTAAACGTTTGTTCGGATTCATTCACCTTCAACTCGCTCATTTGATGATTGCTTTGTGAGGTTGCCTTATTCATTCCTCCATGATTATGACCAGTCATAACTGCTCCCCCATCAGGTGACATCATACTTGGCTTACCTGCAAGCTGAGCGGCGGCATCAATGCTGAATGTTCCATTAACAGCAATTTCCTCTCCTGCTTCAAGCCCTTTTTCAATGATGTAAGCATTGCCTAGTGTCGGGCCAAGAGTCACTTCTCTCATTTTGAAATGTAAGCCTTGGTCAGTGGGTTGTTTAACATAAACTACGGAGCGTTTTCCTGTCCACATGACAGCTGATTTAGGTACGGTTATTTGATTTTTAGTATTAGCTAACTCTGCTTTGACCTCACCAGATGCAAACATTTCCGGCTTTAGGTTTCTGTCGGCGTTATTGACAACTACTCTGGCTTTTGTCACACGAGTTTTAGAGTCGATCACAGGATCGATGTAATCAATCTTGCCTTTAAAAATTTGTCCCGGAAGTGAGCTGATGGTGAATTGAATGGAATCCCCTTTATTGATCCAAGAAAGGTCGTTTTCATACACATCGAACTGCGCCCACACGCGTGATAGATTGGCAATCTCATAAAGGATTTGGCCTCTATTTACATAGTCTCCAAGGTTGACTTTCTTACTAGTCACATAGCCAGACTGATCTGCCAAAACAGTAAACTGATCTTTCGCTTTACCTGTGGATATAATCCTATCAATTTGCTTCTCTGATAGTTTCCAGTTTTTCAGCTTTTCTCTGGCTGCTCGATATAAATTTGGCTGGCTTTCCCTGATTTTATACGTCTCAAGCAATTCCTCTTGAGCCGTAACCAATTGCGGTGAATATAGACTTGCAATCACACTTCCTTTACTTACATACTCACCTGTGAAATTCACAGAAAGCTTTTCAATTCTTCCCGGAAAATGTGTGGTCTGGTTAAAGATTAATCGCTCGTCTTCCTGCACTTTACCATTCAATCGAATAGTTTTCCTGGCCGATTCGCTTCCCACTGCTGCGGTAACTACATTAGCTAGTTGCATGGCTGTAGGTGACATGGTTATGGTCATCGGATCACTTCCTTCCCCATTGTCATCTTCCAATGGAATGAGATCCATTCCACAAATTGGGCAACTTCCAGGCTCACCTTGACGAATTTGAGGATGCATAGAACAAGTCCAAACGGTTTCTCCATTGATGACTTCAGTATGGGAATGCTCAGGTTCTGAGCTTTCTCCAAAAAAGGCCCATCCAATTAGTAAACCACCTGCGAGGGTCACTGCAATCACAATAATTAGTGTTCCTATGGATATTTTCATTTTAATACTTTTTAGCTGTCAAATAATTTAGCTGAGCCACTGCTAAATGATGATTCATAAGAGCTGTGGCCTTCATTTTTTTATACTTCAAGAGTTGTTGTTGTGTGCGCAATACCTCTTCGAATGCTCCTCCTGAGTTTCTATAAGCAGAAAGTAAAAGGTTAAGCACCTGCTGTGTCTCAGCGATTTGCTTATCGTATAGTTGCAAAAGGTCCTGGTATTTTTCACGATCAAAATCAGCCATTTCATATCTGGATATGAGTTGATTGATTCGTTCTTTTTTTTGAAGCGAATAACTTTCCTGCATTAACAGTGCTTCCTTCTTTGCTGACTTATACTTGGCTCTGAAAATCGGGATGCCTACAGTGACCATTGGCATTAAAGCATTTTGACCATTATCCGGCACTGCCATATCCGTTCGCTTTCCGACAATCACGTAATCAAGGCCAACACCTAGCTTAGGTAATCCCTGCTTTTCAGCTAGCACTTTCTGTTTCCTACTGGCTTCCAGTCGAATATCTAATTCGTCCAGCAAGGGATTATTGGTTAATAAAGAATCTCCATTTATTGCCAAATTAGAAGCCATTAGGGAATCCGTAACAACAACTTCTGCTTTCTCCTCTCGGTCCAAAAGCTTGTTGAATAAGGTAACTAATGGTTGCTTTTTCTTTCTCAAAATTTCTAAATTGGTCAGAGCATCCTTCAGCATAATATCTACCCTGAGCGCATCAATCAATGTCCCTTCATCATTTTCAAACTTTGTGGTAGCAATGGTCTTATAAGACTTCAGGATTTCAGCATTATTGCTTTCCAGTTCAATCCATTTGTTCAATTCATAAAGTGGGTAATATGCCGCAGCGACCTGATAATAGAGCTTATTCTTAGCATCCAAAAAGGTCTGATATTGTGCCTCGGCATTCAGTGCAGCTACATCACCACTTGCCTTTAACGTCCCAAACCAAGGGAACATTTGAGTTAGTGAAAATCTTGCTCGTTGCGGACCTACCCGTGTTTCAACTGGAGATATGAAGTATCCGAATGAAAAGGTAGGATCTGGTAAGCTGTTTGCTTGGGGTATTCGCTCTAACGCAGCTTCAAAAGTTATATAATTGGCCTGTAATCCTGGATTATTTTCTGCAGCAATCTGAAAGTAATCTTCCAACGTTTGAGCATTTCCTGAAAATACTAAACTCAATGTCAATACTATGATTAGATACTTTTTCATTGCTTTTTAAGTTTTCGTTCTTCACGCATAGAGTACAATACTGGTACCACGAAGTATGTGATAGCAGCAACGGTCATTCCTCCAAAAGCAGGGATTGCCATAGGAATCATGATATCAGACCCTCTTCCCGTTGAGGTAAGAATAGGCAGCAACGCAATAATTGTGGTAGCAGAAGTCATCACGGCTGGTCTAACTCTTCGTAATCCCGCTTCCACTACGGCTTCACGTATTTCAGAAATTGATTTGGTCCTGTTGCGATCAAAACTTTGATCTAGATAGGTACCCATCAAGACCCCATCGTCTGTGGCTATTCCAAATAATGCGATAAAGCCTACCCAAACTGCCACGCTCAGGTTAATCGTTTTGATTTGAAAGAGGTCTCTAAAGTCAATTCCTAGTAAGGTGAAATTAAAAAACCAGTCCTGTCCATAGAGCCAAATCATGATGAAACCACCACTAAAGGCCATCGCAATTCCAGTAAATACCATCAGGGTGGTAGTCGTTGATTTGAATTGGAAATAGAGAATCAAGAAAACAATCGCCAGCACCAACGGAACAATAATACCTAATCGTTTCTCGGCTCGAACTTGGTTTTCATAGCTTCCAGAGAACTTATAGCTGATTCCAGAAGGAACGTTGAGTTCACCATTTTCTACTTGCTTCTTGATGATGCGCTGAGCAGCATTCACCACGTCCACTTCAGCATATCCATCCCGCTTATCAAAGAGGACATACCCGACTAAAAACGTCTCCTCACTTTTGATGGCTTGTGGCCCTCTTACATATTCTATTTCTACCAACTGATCCAGAGGGATTTGCACTCCAGTTGGGGTCGAAATCAATACCTTGGCTAGTGATTCAGGATCATCCCTGAGTTCCCGTGGATACCTCACCCTTACAGGAAATCTTTCGCGTCCTTCAACAGTAGTAGTTACCTTCATTCCACCAATGGCAGTTTCAATGGTTTGCTGAACATCCTCAATACTGAGTCCATATCGAGCGATTTGCTCTCTATTGATGTTCAGATGCATGTAAGGTTTTCCAACAATTCGATCGGCAAAGACAGCTTCTGTTTTCACAGAAGGAACTTGTTTGAGTATTTCTTCAAGTTGTAATCCAAAGTCCTGAATCGTCTGCAAATTAGGACCATATACTTTGATTCCCATTGGGGCACGCATGCCTGTTTGCAGCATCACTAATCGGGTTTCAATGGGCTGTAATTTTGGAGCAGAAGTCACGCCTGGAATCTTCGTTACCTTGATTATTTCATTCCAGATGTCATCTGGAGACTGAATTTCTTGTCGCCAGTTTCTGAAGTATTTACCATTGTCATCTTCAATAAGTTGGCTCTGTTTGATTCCTTTATGCAAGGCCTCCTCCTTACTTAAGAATGAGCCATTTTTCAATTCAAATCGACCGTCATTATCTACTTTGAATCGAACACGACGACCGCTTTGGTTCACCTTATATTCCGGCTTGTAATTAATCACGTTCTCGTACATGGATATGGGAGCAGGATCAAGAGCAGATTCGACCCTTCCTAGTTTTCCAACCGTTAGATCCACCTCAGGAATATTAGTTAACAACATGTCCAGTTGTCCGACCACTTTTCGATTGTACTCGATACCCGAATGTGGCATAGATGTAGGCATAAGCAAGAAGCTTCCCTCATCCAATGATGGCATAAATTCTTCTCCAACTCCAGGAAAAGAATGAGCCAATTTTGACCATACGTTGGTGGATTGAATCTCCACTCCAATGGTATCAAAACCTTTGGCAATGAACCCAAAAACCGAGTTAAATCCTAGCCAGACATTAGCTGCCAACAGGATGAGCAAAGTCGGTGTGAGCATAAACTTAACCTTATTGGCCAGGCACCATTCCAAAATAGCCTTGTAATAATGTTGTAGCAAAGTGAATGCCCCAAGGATAACACCTACCAGCAGCGTTACAAAAAGCACGTTCGCAAATACACTATTGCTAGCGCCAAGTGGCAACCAATATTTCCCTAGCAACCAAACCACCCCAATTACAGCGAGGATTAATTCAGCTTTATCAATTAACCCAGTATACCATTTTTGAGGATGTTGCTTCTTTTTATACCAAGTTTTGAAGAAAACAAGTGTACCAAAAAGAACCAACATAATTCCTCCCCAAATTTGTCCGAATATCAAGCCGACAATCCCAACAAGGATCAATCCGAGATTTATTATTTGCTGAACACTCTCATTCTTGATTCTTGCTCCAAAGAACCAGTAAGCCAGTGTTGGTAAAATGAGGAGTGATACAATTAGCGCAGCAACCAAGGCAAAGGTTTTCGTAAAGGCCAATGGCCCGAACAGCTTGCCTTCAGCCGCCTGCATTGTGAATACAGGAATAAAGCTGACAATGGTGGTTGAGACTGCTGTGAGTATCGCGGTGGCAACTTCCGCAGAACCATTGTAAATAGTCATGGCTAACTTCTGTTCTGCAGGAGCTTCATCCAGATGTTTGATGATGTTTTCAGAAAGGATTATTCCCAGATCTACCATCGTACCAATGGCAATCGCTATTCCGGAGAGGGCAACAATATTGGCATCCACGCCAAAATAACGCATGGCGATGAATACCATGAGCACCGAAATAGGTAAAATACTTGAAATCAGAAAGGAGGCTCTGAGATTGTAGACCATGATAATCACCACCAGAATTGAAATTAGGATTTCGAGGGAGAGCGCTTCTTCCAATGTTCCCAATGTTTCATAGATCAATTGTGATCTATCGTAGAATGGTACGATTGTTAGCTGGCTCTCTGTCCCATCCGCAAAAGTTTTCTTCGGAAGGCCAGATGCAATCTCCTTGATTTTTTCCTTGACGTTGTTGATTACCTCTAGTGGATTGGCACCATATCTGGCTACCACAACTCCACCTACTACTTCCGCTCCGTCCTTGTCCAATAACCCTCTTCTTGTGGCAGGGCCGAGCGACACTACTCCGATATCCTTGACTCGGATTGGTATATTGTCCTGGACTGCAACAACGGCTTTTTCCAAATCCTCGACTGACTTGATGTAGCCCAATCCTCTTACCAGGTATTCTGCCTGATTTATTTCTATTGTTTTGGCTCCAACATCTTTATTGGATTGTTTCACGGCTGTCATCACACGGTTAAGTGGAATATTGTAAGCTAAAAGCGCATCAGGATTTACATCGATCTGATATTCCTGAACAAAACCACCGATAGAAGCTACTTCTGACACTCCTTCGGTAGCATTCAATCCATACTTCACATAGAAATCCTGAACAGTCCGAATTTCGTGAAGATCCCACCCTCCGGTAGGATTTCCATTTTCGTCTCTGCCTTCAATGGTGTACCAATACACCTGCCCTAGAGCTGTGGCATCAGGCCCAAGCGTTGGTTGCACCTGATCAGGCAGCAATCCTGAAGGAATTGAATTCAACTTCTCCAAAATTCGAGATCGACTCCAGTAAAACTCTATGTCCTCATTGAAGATGATGTAAATGCTGGAGAACCCGAATATGGATGAACTCCGAATGGACTTCACTCCGGGAATACCTAAGAGATAGGTGGTCAACGGATATGAGATTTGATCTTCGATATCCTGTGGTGATCGTCCCTGCCATTTTGTAAAGACAATCTGTTGGTTCTCACCAATATCCGGAATTGCATCAACAGGCACAGGATCAGATGGCAATGAGCCAACACTCCATCCAAAAGGAGCTGTCATAATTCCCCAGGCGATGAAGCCAATGAGGATAAGTACAGTTACTAGCCTGTTTTCTAAGAAGTATTTTATGATTCTATTGAGCATAATATGTTTTGAAATGAAACTGAAACATCAGTCCAAAATGGGCTTTGATTTCCCCTTCCTGACAATATTTTGTCAGGGACATATTATGCGTATTATATGATGAAGACCTGGTGAAGGATCGGTATGTCCTTCGTCACCAGAGGTGGGTCGTATTCCGTGTATTGAGGATTTTGCTGATCAACGGAAATGATATCAAGGTATAAGACAGCAAAAGCTGCTACAAACTCAAAATTGAAAGCTGTTTGTTCAAAACTAGGCTTAAACTCATCCTCCACTTCAATACTGAGGTATTCGTTATCACAGCACGGCACTTTATCCAGATAGGTTTTCCCTTCCGACTTGCCCTCACATTCTTTATCCATATCCGCCATGCCACAGTCAAGATGCTCGTGTCCGATCATTAATTTGGCTTCTACTGCCAGACCTCCACAGAAATGAGTTCCCACAGCAAAACCCAAATGGCTAGTCAGCATCAAAAGTGCGAGCGATATGGATATAACCTTTTTCAACTTAACAAATATACGAAAAGTGAAAAGGAAGGATTTACAGAATTATGGTAAAGAGTTACATCATTGTAATTCTTTGACTAAGTCAGCTGCCCTTTTTAAGGCATCGTCATTAAATCAAAAAAGCCCCATACATGTCGTATGAGGCTTATATTTGTAGTCCGTAGGGGAATCGAACCCCTGTTACCAGGATGAAAACCTGGCGTCCTAACCCCTAGACGAACGGACCATGTTTGTTTTGGGAGTGCAAATATAGAATCTCACTTCAGTTTTGCAAAGAACAGAATGAAAAAAGCGAAGAAAATTCTTCGCTTTTTTCATTTGCTGGTTTCAAAGTGATTACATCACTCCAACATCCTGCCCATATTTATCTACCAATACTGGGTCGCCAGGTCCATTAACACGAAGCTGATCATACTGAGTAGCCTTATCTCCTACTATTACAAAAATGTAATTGCTCAAATCAAAGTAGTCATTCGCTGTAGCCTGGACACTTTCTATTGTCGCTGCGGTTACTGTTTTTTGCTCTTGATCTATGTAATTCTTAGGAAGCCCATAAGTACTGATGTTTTGAAGAATTCCAAGAAGCCTTCCAAGTGTCTCAAATCTTCTCGCATTTTCCTTGATCAGAGATGTTTTGGTTTTTTGTAAGTCGTCTTCTGTATAAGTATCAGGATATTCTGCAAATATCTCCTTAAACGTTGCTAGCGCATCTTTGGTGGTGGAGGACTTCACACTCGAAAAAGCTGTGATTGTACCTGGAACCGACACATTTCTTTGAGGGAAAGAACTTGCTCCATATGTATATTGCTTTTCCTCTCTCATTATCTGGAATAATCTACCCGCTGTTCCCGCACCCAACTTTTCATTGGCTACCATTATTTCATTGTATGCGGGATCGTTAGATGGCACTGTAAATCTTGACATAATTATTACAGATTGCTTCGCATTTGGAACATCTACAAAATAAACCTGAGGCTCTTGTGGTACATTCGGAGTAGTGTATTCAGGTAATTGAACCTCTTTTGATTGCCACTCAGCAGTCAGCCTACTTAAGGCATCCATTGCTCGAGACTGAGATACACTTCCTGCTATATGAAAATTAGCTAGATTCGGCACGAAATAATTTTGATAAAATTCTTTCAAGTCTTCTATCGTTATTTCACTAACAGTTTCCTCATACCCGATAGCTGGATGGCTTAATATGTGATCTTCACCATACATTTTTTTGGCCAAGACTGTCTGGGCAACAGAATTAGGATTTGTCTCCCGCTGCTTAATTGACTGCAAAGTTTGATTTATGATCCGGTCAAACTCTTTCTGATCCCATCGAGGCTCAAGAAGTATTTCATTGACCAAATTCATTGTTTCTTCAAAATTTCTGGACAGACAGTTTCCAGAAATCTGAATGTACTCATTGCTGCTAAACATATTGATAGAAGCACCAAGTTGCCCGATTGCATCTTCAAGCTCTTCAGGAGTTTTACTTGCGGTTCCTTCCATCATAATGTCAGTTAGCAAATTAGCTACACCTACTTTATCTGGAGAATCCAGATAATGCCCTCCTTCTATTCTCATGGAGAAATTGACAAGCGGTAATTCATTCACCTCAACGCCGTAAGTTTCAATTCCATTGGATGTTTCAGAAGTCCAAATAGTTGGCGGATTTACTAGTGGAGTTTCTCCGAAATCAGGCTCAACAGATCTATCAAATGAAGAAGTGGTCTTTGTATAAGTTAGATTACCTTCTTCTTCTATCACCTCACTTTGACCATATTCGTTAATGGCCTCTTCCTTTATATCTGCAGCGATCGCACCTTGTATCGCAAGTTCTGGAGACCCTTTTGGTACAAAATTGGTAACTACATGGTTTTTATCCAGAACATATTTTCTAAAAACTCGCATTACGTCATCCTTAGTCACCGCCTGAATGTTTGCAATATCTTTTTCTATAAAATCAGGACTCCCAGCAAACTCATTGTAAGAGGCCAGCTGGAATGCTTTGCTTAAAACGCTACTGATACCGTTATAAAAATCAGTCTCAAGTCCAGCTTTTATTCTATCCAAGTCTTTGATATCGAATCCTTCAGCGTCAAATGTTTTTAATGCCTCATTGATAACCATTCTGACCGAATCCAAGTCCGTGCCAGCATTAGCTCTTACGCTTAATGTGAAAGTACCTGCAAGCTCGCTCGAACTATTATAAGCAAAAATTCTAGGTGCCAGTTTGGCTTCCTCTACAACTGCCTTATACAAAGGCGCTCTCTTACCGTCGTAAAGAATTTGACCAAGAGCGTCCAAGGCCCATTGATCAGGGTGGTACTGTTCCACAGTAGGAAAAGTCATTCTCAGCTCAGGTAATTTTGCGAAATTATCCTCATAGTAAATCACCTTTGTTTCATCTAAGGAAACTGGCATTGGGTCCATTGTAGTATCTGTTCCTCTAGATGGTATTTCTCCAAAGTACTTTTCAACCATCGTTTTTACATCCGCAGGGTTGATGTCTCCTGCAATCACAATAGTTGCATTATTAGGCCCGTACCACTCTTCGTAAAATTCCTTGACATCTTCTAATGTTGCATTTTTTAAGTCTTCCAACTCTCCAATAGTCAACCAGCTATACGGATGACCTTCAGGATAAATCGCTTTTGCAATGACGCTTCTAGTATGCCCGTATGGTCTGTTGTCATAATTCTGACGTTTTTCGTTCTGAACGACGGGCTTTTCTCCTTCCAGGCTTGCTAGCGTTACAGCATTAATAAAGAACCCCATACGATCGGATTCCATCCATAAAACCTTCTCCAAAGCATCCTTGGGAACTACCTCATAATATTGGGTACCATCAGTCCATGTCCCTCCATTAAACGTTCCTCCCCACTCACCAATGTTTTTGAAAAATCCACCATCCGGAACATTTTCTGAACGTTGAAATAGCATATGTTCAAAAAAGTGTGCAAATCCGGTTCTTCCAGGTTTTTCTCTACTTGAACCTGCATGGATCATAATTGCTACTGCAACAATTGGATCTGAATCGTCCTGGTGAAGAACCACATCTAATCCATTATCCAAAGTGAATTTCTCATAATCAAGGGACAGTTTATCGCTGCTTTCACTTCCACCTGACGTACAAGCTGAAACAAGTACCATCATAGCTAGCATGATGATAGCAATACTTTTATTTTTTTCCATTTTGTGGTAAGAATTTGTTTATTCCGCTATTTAACCAAAGAAAAGCCTAGATGAAAGTTTTTTGATATGAAAGGCAATCTCCAATACTTTACTGGTCTCTTTGCGAATAAAATTGATTTGCTCGAAAAGTGGTTTTACTTTTGCACCTCAAAAATCAAAGCAAGATCATATGTCAACGAAAATTGGTATTAACGGATTTGGACGTATTGGGAGGTTAAGTTTCCGTGCGCTCCTTGAAAAGAATAATGTAGAGGTAGTGGCGATCAATGACCTTACTGATACTCATACACTGGCTCATCTTCTAAAATATGATTCAAATCACGGAAGATTCCCTGGAACCGTGGAAGCAGATGACAACAATATCATTGTGAATGGAAAAGCTATTCCGGTTACTGCGGAGCGTGATCCTAAAAATCTTCCTTGGTCAAAACTTGGAGTAGAGATCGTACTTGAGTCAACTGGGTTTTTCGTTGATGAAGCTGGAGCTGGTGGTCATCTGGAAGCTGGCGCCAAAAAAGTGGTAATCTCGGCTCCTGCAAAAGGAAACATCCCCACAGTTGTACTTGGTGTAAATGAAGATAGCCTAACTGGCAATGAGACTATTATGTCCAATGCTTCTTGCACTACTAACTGTTTAGCTCCTATGGCTAAAGTATTGGATGACAATTTCGGGATCGAAAAAGGATACATTACAACTGTGCATGCTTACACATCTGATCAGCGAATTCAGGATGCACCTCACAAAGATTTGAGAAGAGCAAGAGCTGCTGCCGTTTCAATTATCCCAACGTCAACAGGAGCTGCTAAAGCCGTAGGTTTAGTACTACCTCACCTAAATGGCAAACTAGATGGTATCGCAATGCGAGTACCTACTCCTACTGGCTCTTTGACTGACCTTACTTGTGTGGTTAGTAAAGATGTAACTGCAGAACAAGTAAATGCAGCGATGAAAGCGGCTGCTGCAGGTCCAATGAAAGGCATTCTTGAGTATACAGAGGATCCAATCGTATCTATTGATATCGTTGGCAACTCGCACTCAAACATTTTCGACGCTCAGCTTACTTCATGTCAGGGAAATCTTGTGAAAGTAGTTGGCTGGTACGATAATGAAGCAGGGTACTCTGCAAGAGCAGCTGACTTGATTAGCAAGATTGCTTAAGAAAAATTCAATTGTTACAAAAAAAAGGGAGCAAATGCTCCCTTTTTTTGTTATTATTCTATTGCTCTAGCTAGGAAATATTCGTGTAGACTGCTTGTACGTCATCATCATCCTCAATCTTATCCAGCATTTTCTCAATTTCTTCCAATTGCTCATCTGTAAATTCAACAGGATTGTTGGATATCCGTTTCAATGTAGCTTTTTTCACATCTATTGATAAATCTTCTAAAATTTTACTCATCTCGCCAAACTGGGTATAATCTGTATAGGCATAGATCATTCCTTCGTTTTCCTCAATTTCTTCCAACCCGCCATCAATCAGAGATAATTCCAACTCTTCGACATCCATTTCATCAGTTTTCTCAAATTCAAAAACAGCCTTTCTGTCAAACATAAATTCAAGAGAGCCATTGGGGACGAAGCTCCCTCCAGCTTTATTAAAGTATGATTTAACGTTTGCTACTGTTCTTGTAGTATTATCTGTTGCGCATTCTACAAAAACAAGAACGCCGTGCGGTCCTTTTCCTTCATAGGTAACCTCAGATATTTCTTCCAAATCCTTTCCTGCGGCACGCTTGATTGCATTTTCAATGTTATCCTTCGGCATGTTTTCAGCCTTGGCATTTTGAATGGCCGTGCGAAGCTTTGCATTCATTTCGGGATCTTCTCCCCCCTCTCTTGCCGCAACGGTAATCGCTTTGGCAAGCTTAGGGAATACTTTACTCATTTTATCCCAACGCTTCTCTTTAGCAGCCCTTCGATATTCAAACGCTCGTCCCATAGAATTTAATTTTTTAAAGAAGCTGCAAATTAAACCGAAGGGTGTTTCAAAGTCAAGGAGTCTTCACCGCTTTGATTAGTAAGAAAATTTAATTCACTTCTGCAACGAGGTGAAATTCAAGCCATTCAATAGCTCTTGATTCATCTGTGAAAATTTTAGTGGGTTTTTTAGGCTTGCTCACAGTAATGAAAAAATTACCTATCATCTTCGTTACCGAGGAATTAACAAGCAAAGCGCTTGCAACTACAAGTTCGTTACCTTCATTAGCAAGATAGTCACGAGCATCTTTTGAGGTAGATTTCACATTTCTAATATCAAATAGTGTAGGGTAAGAGGTACCGTCCTTAAATTCGATTCTATCCTTTACCATATGTTTTGCAACATCAATATCTAGTAGATCAAGAGGCTTGTAAATCAAGTGTGCTATTCCTCCATCAATAGACATATCAGCATAGTTCGTACTAAATTCTCTTTCCATCTTCTTTGTATTTGGTGCCTACGTGAAATACGTAATTGTCAATTTAGGTATTTCCCTCTGCTTTTTAGGTATGTGCCAAAGATACTTTTGAATAATCAACAACACACAAATTAAACATTCAAAATCATGGCAAAAATTATTCACAACAACATCTTGGATACAGTAGATTCAGTATTCTCAGTATCCAAAGAAAGAGGATCTCTACACTTACATGCAGATGAGGATATTCTGGATGGAAGACATTTATCTATCAATGGAAAGAAGGTATTGCATTTTGGCACTTGTGGCTATTTGGGATTAGAACAACATCCCAAACTAAAACAAGGCGCGATAGAAGCTATTGAAAAATATGGTGTCCAATTCCCTATGTCTCGTACATATATTTCTAACCCACTTTACAAAAAATTGGAAGAAAAAATCACCAAGATGTATAATGCGCCAGTAGTCATTTCAAAAAATTGCACATTGGCACACCTTGCCACCATTCCAATTATTGTCAGACCAAATGATCTGATTATACTTGATCATTTGGTTCATACCAGCGTTCAAGAATCTGCTAAAAAAATGCTCTCACAGGGCGTAAAAATCGAGATGATCCGTCACAACAACCTGGAAATGCTTGAAGAAATAATCAAAAAGAATAGAAGTAAATATGACAGAATCTGGTACATGGCAGATGGAGTATATTCCATGTACGGGGACTATGCTCCTATTAAGGAAATGATAGCCCTTGCCGAGAAATACGAACAACTTCATCTGTACGTAGATGATGCTCATGGTACAAGCTGGACTGGTAAGTACGGCACCGGTTACGTAATGAGTCAAATGGATTACAAGCTGTACAGAAAGATGATCCTTACTTCCAATCTTGGAAAAGCATTTGGCGCTTGTGGTGGATTGACATTATTCCCTAATAAAGAATTTCAACGAAAAGTCAATGTATTTGGTGGACCACTAACTTTCTCGGTGCAAATAGAGCCGCCTACTTTAGGAGCTGCGTTGGCTTCTGCTGATTTACACATGAGCGAGGAAATCTATGAGATGCAAGATGAGTTGAGATCAAAAATTAACTACTTCAACTCACTGCTAAAGAAAACAAGTTTACCACTCGTTGAAGAAAACGATAGCCCGATCTTTTTTATCGGTGTAGGGACGATGGATATGGGCAACTACATTGTTAGAGAAATGGTAAAAGACGGAGTGTACGTCAATATAGGCCCTTATCCAGCTGTTCCTGCAAAGAATATCGGTATACGAATAACAATGTCTACTCACAACACGCTTGAAGATATTGAAGTACTGGTAGACAAATTGGAATATCATTTTGAGAGAGGACTGGAGACAACGGGGCAGACTTTGAATAATATTCATAAAGCATTTAAAATGAAGCCTTCTACAACTAAGCCATCTGAAGAAACGATTAACACAAATCATCAAGATCTTAAGATTCAGCTAGCAAGCAGCATTTTAGAAATAGATAAAAATGAATGGGACAATCACCTTGGCAAACGAGGGATGTTCGATTGGAATGGCCTATACCTACTAGAACGCTCCTTTAAAGAAAATGAGCAAGAGGCTAATAATTGGAAATTCCGCTACCTCATTATTAAAGACGATCAAGATGAAGTGGTACTCATGACCTATTATACCAGTACATTATATAAGGAAGATATTTTTTCTAGAGCTTCAATTTCTACTGCATTAGAAGAAGAGAGAAAAATCAACCCTAATTATATGGTTTCGAGAGGAATATTCATTGGAAGCCTCTTTACCGAAGGGAATCATCTATACCTCAATCAAAAAAATAACTATTGGAAAGATGCCCTTAAAAAGTTAATTAATGAGCTCTACGAATTCCAGGAAGTGGAAAATGCATCAAACATTATGTTTCGAGACCTGGAAACTGGAAATAAAGAATTGGATGATTTCATGACTGAAACCGGCTTTGTAAGAGTAGATCTTCCCGAATCATGCATTGCTGATTTGACCACTTGGAACAATGAGGAAGAGTTTATACAGAGCTTGACTAAAAGTAGTAAAAAAGGGTTTAAGCACTATGTTAAAAAATATGAGAACCTATGCTACGTAAAATTCAAAGATAAACTCTCGGACGATGAGCTCGCTCATGCCAAAAAGCTACATAAGGCAGTGAACGATAAAAATATTGCCATTAATTCATTTTTGGTGCCGGATAAAGTGTTTGATGAAATGGTTGATGATCCTAATTGGGAGTTTGGACTTGTATACATCAACCAAGACAATGCTGAAACCAATCAACCAATCGTTTATTGCTTCTGTCATAAAAATGAATACAATGTATATAGCTTTATGTTGGTCGGTATGGACTATGAGTATGTATACCAGTATTCAGGATACAGACTGGCACTTTGGGAACTGGTGAAAAGAGCCAAAGAACTAGGTTTCACGCAAGCAAATTTTGGAATATCAGCAACCACAGAAAAGAAAAGAGTTGGGGCAAGACCGTACCAACGTGTAGGGTACTTCCAAGCGAAAGATAATTACGCTATGGAGGTGATGGAGACAACCATTGCAAAAGAACGTGATTAGTTGATGCCAGATTGCTCACAGCCTTGTTGTTGAGGCTGTGGGCTTATCTTTAACCCCCTATACAAAATGGAAACCCTAGTGAAAAAGTCTTTACAAGAGAGAATAGAAGAAATTAGTGAGCTAATATTCGAAGTAGCCAACGGAAACTTTGACTACACCATAGAGCCTTCTGGAGAAGATGATGATTTAGATGCCATCATATCAGGCGTAAACATGCTTGGCCAAGAGCTCAAAATTTCTACCGTCTCACGTGATCATATCCAAAGTATGTATGAAGGCGTGATTGATCTGATTATAGTTATGGATCTTAACATGAATGTAAAACAAGTAAATAGTGCATTCACACAAGCTTTAGGATTGGATGAGAAAAATGTAATTGAAAAGTATTTACCCGAGCTTATAGATTTAGACAATAGCCCTGTCCTTTTTCCAGTCATTGTAAATCAAATGACAAAAGATGGAAAGTACAAAAATGCAGAGCTTCACTTCAAAACAAATGGTGAAAGCTTGCTTCCAACTTCGGCATCTTTTTCCTATTTGAAAAATGCACGCAATGAAAATGAGGGGATCATGATTGTGGCCAAGGATATTACTAAAATTAAGGAGACAGAACAAAATCTAATAGAAGCAAAAGAGGCTGCAGAAGAAGCGAACAAAGCAAAAGGTAGATTCCTTTCAAATATGAGTCATGAAATCCGTACGCCACTCAATGGTATCATCGGATTTACGGATTTGCTAAAATCGACGGAAATCGATGAAGCTCAAGAAGAGTACATTGACATGATTAGCAATGCCAGCACCAATTTGGCAAAGCTGCTAAATGACGTATTGGATTTAAATAAAATTGACCTGGATCGTATAGAGCTGGAAGAAGTACCTTATGATTTCAGAGCAACATTCACATCCAATTTAAATCCATACACCTACACTGCCAGAGACAATGGAATAGAATTGACTTATTCATTTGACGAGACCGTTCCTAAAATCATCAATGGCGATCCAACCAGGCTCAATCAAATACTACTAAACCTGGTTAGTAATGCCATTAAGTTTACAAAAGTCGGCTTTGTTGATGTGTCTTTTTCTGCAGAAGTAATAGATGGTCAGCATATATTAATGTGTGAAGTAGCTGATACAGGAATTGGTATACCTGATGAAAAGCAGAGCGACATATTTAATGCATTTACCCAATCTGATAATTCAATTACAAGAAAGTATGGCGGGTCAGGGCTTGGACTAGCAATATGCAAGCAATTGCTTGATCTTATGGGTGGAGAAATTAATGTCGTAAGTCCTTCTATTAAAAAGAGTCATGGAACCACATTTAAATTTTCAATTCCTGTAAAAGTCGGTAAAGAAGAAAAGGTGATTCAAGACGCCAGCCAGGAAGAATTCCATTTCAAAAATCTAAAAGTGCTTGCCGTTGATGATAATAATGTCAATCTGGTACTTATTAAACGAATTCTTCAGAAGACCGGAATTGACGTATCAACAGCAATAAATGGGAAAGACGCTATTCAAAAAGCCAAAAGAGAGCCATACAATTTGATTTTGATGGATATCCAAATGCCAGTGCTTGATGGACTTTCTGCAGCCAAAATTCTAAGAGAGGAAGGTTTTGAAAGCCCCATTCTTGCCTTATCTGCAAACGTTGACAAAGAAAACATCAGAGCAATTAAGGATGTAGGTATGGAAGACTTTTTGCAAAAGCCCTTTCATAAATCACAATTAATTAAATTATTAAAGAAATGGAGCGTACCGCACTAAGATCTCTTCCACATGACATTTAAAACCACACCAGATAAAACAAGTGCCATGCCTCCATAAGTTATCAGATTGTAGGTTTCATCAAAAATGAAGAACCCAAATGCAAGTGAGTAGATAATGCCTATATAGGTGAGAATTGAAACCTTATTGAGTTCTTCTTTTTGATAGGCCTTGGTCATTAAAAATTGCGCAATTTGAGTTGTTACACCAACCAAAACCAATACGAGCCAGTCATAGCCGGTAGGCTGAACCCAGACGAATGAAGACCAAATACCAGATATAGGTAACATGATCAATGGAAAATAGAAGATAATGACAAGTGGGTGCTCGCTGGTTTTCAACTTCCTAATAAAATTATAAGCCAGACCCATAAAAAGGGATGCCGTGATTCCCATTACCACATGAACAAATGAAATTCGTGAGTCAAACCCCTGAATTACCAATATTCCAGCAAAGCTCATCGCGAAAAACAACCATTGAATGTTTTTCACTTTCTCGCCAACCAAGAAGATTCCAAGTACCGCTGTGAAAATAGGTGCTAGATATTGCAAAGTAGATGCAGTAGCTAAGGGTATTTGCTGAAGCAAACTAAAATAGATTACCAAGGCGATGGCTCCGGCTACTCCTCGTCCAACCAAGACCAATTTATTATTTCCCCAGATTGGAACCCTTTGACGGGTGAGAAAAAAGAGACTAATAGCCATAGATATTACGGACCTGAAAAGAATAATCTCAATCGCCGGAATATGTGGCACTAGCTTTACACACACCTTCATCAGAGTGAAAGTGAAAGAAGCAAACAGCATGTATTTAACTCCTTGACTCAAATACTCAAGCAGTTATTATTCCGTCTTTTATTTCTAGCTTTCTATCAGCCATACCTGCCAATTCCATATTATGCGTCACTATGACAAAAGTTTGACCCATTTTGTTTCTTAGATCAAAGAAAAGTTGATGCAGATCGTCTGCACTCTGAGAATCCAGATTCCCACTTGGCTCATCCGCAAAGACAATAGATGGTTCATTAATTAAAGCCCTGGCGACAGATACACGCTGTTGCTCACCACCTGAAAGCTCAGATGGCTTATGATTTTCACGATCAGATAGTCCAAGTATTTTTAATAGTTCTTTGGCACGACTCTCGGCATTTCTATCTCCCTTTATAAACGCTGGAATGCAAACATTTTCTACTGCAGTAAATTCAGGGAAAAGGTTGTGAAATTGAAAGATAAAGCCTATTTCCTCATTTCTAAATTGCGCCATCCTTTTGGGATTCAGAGATGAAACTTCCGTTTTATTAAATAAAACCTTCCCTTGATCTGGGATGTCAAGCGTGCCCAAAATATGCAGTAATGTGCTTTTTCCTGCACCCGAAGTTCCAACTATGCTCACCACCTCTTCCCTATTAATGGAAAGATTTATCCCCTTCAAAACGTTTAATCCGTTGTATGATTTGTGAATATTATCGGCTGTGAGCATGCCGGCAAAGATATGATTATCTACTTCAATTGAACCAACTCATTAGTACTCAATCTTGGTTATACGTCTGCGATGATTTAGCTTCGCAGAAAATTTATTTCCCATGAAATGAGCATTACAAAATTCTAATTCTAGATTGATCATAGAAAAAGAATTTTTAATGAAAATTCCATGTGACCATTGATAAACAAACAGTACACATGAATATTCACGAATACCAAGCCAAAGAAATTCTCAAATCATACGGAGTTGCCATCCAGGAGGGTGCAGTCGCTGACACGCCTGATAAAGCAGTTGAAGCTGCGAAAGAATTGAACAGAGAAACCGGAACAGAGTGGTATGTAATTAAAGCTCAAATTCATGCAGGTGGCAGAGGTAAAGGAAAGGTAAACGAGACCGGTTCGAATGGTGTGGTATTGGCAAAAGGCCTTGATGAAGTTGCACCAAAAGCAAAAGGTATTCTTGGAGGTACACTAGTTACCCACCAAACAGGTGCTGACGGAAAGAAAGTAAACAAGGTTCTTATCGCGCAGGACGTTTACTATCCTGGCGAATCTGATCCAAAAGAATACTACCTATCAATTTTACTAGATAGAGGAACAGGCAAAAATGTGATCATGGCATCTACAGAAGGTGGTATGGACATTGAAACTGTAGCTGAAGAAACTCCAGATAAAATTGTAAAGGAGTGGATTGATCCGGCTGTTGGGCTTCAAGGTTTCCAGGCTAGAAAAGTAGCATTCGCTCTGGGTCTGGAAGGAGAAGCTTTCAAGGGAATGGTCAAGTTCATCTTTGCACTATACAGAGCTTATGAGGGAACTGACGCTTCTCAATTCGAAATTAATCCAGTTCTAAAGACATCAGACAACAAGATTTTGGCTGTAGATGCTAAAGTTAATATTGACGATAACGCACTATATAGACATAAAGACATTGCAGAACTAAGAGACCTTACTGAAGAAGATCCACTGGAAGTAGAAGCGGGAAAATCAGGATTAAACTATGTAAAACTCGATGGTAATGTTGGCTGTATGGTTAATGGAGCCGGTCTTGCAATGGCCACTATGGATATCATTAAACTTTCAGGTGGAGAGCCTGCCAACTTCCTTGATGTAGGAGGTGGGGCCAATGCACAAACAGTGGAAGCTGGATTTAGAATTATCTTAAAAGATCCTAACGTAAAGGCAATTCTTATCAACATATTTGGTGGTATCGTACGATGCGATAGAGTAGCTAATGGAGTTGTAGAGGCTTACAAGAATATCGGAGATATTCATGTACCTATTATTGTGAGACTCCAGGGAACCAATGCTGAAGAAGGTGCAAAAATCATTGAAGATTCTGGATTGAAAGTTACGTCAGCAATTGTCTTAAAAGATGCTGCTGAAAAAGTAAAAGAGGTACTTTCTTAGTCTGAAATCGAATAACCCTTAGGGGTAAATTCAAAAAAGCTTGCCATAGTTGTAAATCACACAACTATGGCTTTTTTACGTTTAATCCTTATTTCCCTAATTATTTATAGCTGCTCTGAAAGTACCCCAAGACCCTTGAGTCGAGCAGATTTGTTCTCCGGTCAAGATGCGTTTGGGAAAACCTGGCAGATTCAGCAAATCGAAATTGATCTAGGCACACTTCTCCCAAACTCATGTGTCACTGATAACTTCATTACTTATTATCCCAATGGCACATATGAGATCAACGAAGGTGCTACGAAGTGCGATCCGAGTGATCTTCCCGGCATTATCGGTGAATGGTATTTAGATTCAATGGAAGAACGTTTATTTGTTGAGATAGATGATAGCATCCAGGTTTGGGATATAGACGAAACGCAGACAGATTCTCATAAGATTACGTCCAGCTTTAAAGAAGGTAATCGAACCTATACCTTCACTTTATCGAACTAATTGACCTATTCAAAGAATTAATTGGGGGTATCTAAGTTAACGCTGGCCTTATTAGTGACAACAAAATAAAATCAATTATGAGTTACGTAAGATTTTTTCTCTCGATATTAACGGTGATTGTTTTGCTTGTCATGCTGAGCTGATTAAAAGAAAATCAACATACAATCACCGCTAATAGAAGCCTCTTTATAATTTAAGGAGGCTTTTTTGTGCACTCGGAAGGATTACTCATTCACACTTCCATACGCTATGCCCCTCATGAATTTCGCTTCGCTACATTTCGAACCTTAAAGTCAACCGTTGAGGGTTCTCATCCTTCACCTTTTCGTTCTTTGGAAAGCTTAGAAATAAAAAAACACCTACTATAATAATAGGTGTCTGATGTGCACTCGGAAGGATT
>NZ_JBDVKP010000011.1:0-316150 GCF_039960695.1 Ekhidna sp.
GCTGGAGCTAGCCAGGTTGCTGGACTTGCGCCAGATACCTACTATCTACAAATCACTAACGTGGCCGCTGCTAATGGCACGGGATGTGCTCAAGCCGCCAGTGACTTCATCGAGTTCATCATCGAAGATCAGACGGTAACGCCTACAATCAACCTTGCTAGCGCAATTGTTCAAGACACATATTGTGATAATGCTGGAAATGTTGGCGACGGGTCAATCGCGATTTCTATAACTGATGATGGTTTAGTAGCAACACCAACTGATTTCACAATCACCTGGTATAGAGGTACTATAGCTGCTGCAAATGAAATCTACCCTGCTGATGGAGGTACGAGGGGATCTGCAACAACAAATGGAACTTTTACAACCCTCTCAGATTTAGCATCAGGCAACTATACGGTAGTAATTAATAAAGACTTGGGAGATACTCCAGGTACGGGTAATGAGGGCTGTACTGCTACAGCAGTTTATAATGTCGGATCAATGGAAGATACACCAACACTTGATGTCTCTTCTATTCAAGCCAAAACAGAACCTGATTCAATGTGTGTTGGTAGTAGCGGAACATTGATTATTAATGATGCGGATATTAGTGGCATATTAGATGATTATGAGGTAATCATACGACAAGGGTCATCAGGTGGACCAATATCAGGAACATTTACCAATAATGGTTCACCGACCATTACATTGAACAATTTAGCAGCTGATGATTATTATGTTTTTGCTCAAAACACTACCACAGGTTGTTTTGCTGCAACTGCTGTAATTAATGTGAAAGACTCTGTTCGAAATCCACAAATATCATTAGTAAGCGTAACGCCAAATGAAGATTGTGGCGGTGGCATTCAAATTGGTGGACTGGAAGTAATCATTGATAACGTCTATGATGAAAATGATCATTTTAATGTTCAATGGTTTACCAATTCTGGAGCAATTCCAGGAAACGAAATTGGAGCAGCAAATAGCGTTGTTTTATCTGCAGTTTCTGGGGGCAATTATTCAGTGGAAATACAAAATACTAATACTGGATGTATATCCGTGAAAAATTTCACTATCCCTACTCAGGATGAGCTATTATTTATCACAGATTATTCGGTAGATAATGTGAGTTATTGTGTCGATAATGGAAGTTTTGCTGTTCGTAGAATTTCTTTCGGAGGTGTAAATATTGACTCAGCTCAAATGGTTGTTGATGGGGTTTATGACCTTGAAGTTTATACCACTCCTGGAGACGTTCTTTCAGGTACTCCAGCAACTAATCCAAATCAGTTTTTAATAGAAGATTTAGGTGTGGGCTCATACTATGCGCTAATTAGAAAGACTGATTCACAATGTGAGTCTGATCGCATTTTCTTCGATATCGAAGAGAATATAATTCTACCAGATGTTACTATCTCTATAGTTGCAGCGGACTCTACCTGCTCAGCCAGTGGAACACCGGCTGGCTCCCTTTCTGCTGAAGCAGATGGTAATGATGATACAAATACAGACTATACTTTTGAATGGTTCACAGGTTCGGGTGTGGGTTCACCAACAGGTATCACCACATCAACAATTTCAGGATTATCGTCAGGAACATATACTGTGAGAGTAACATATATCCCAAGCGGTTGTTCACAAACAACAGAGCTAAATGTACCTAGTGCACCAGCTGATTTAGAAATAGTTTCTGTAACTGCCACCGGAGCTACTACATGTGTTCCTCCAGATGGTACCATTACAGTGACATCAGTCAGTAGTGGACTAACTACAGATTATGATTTTGACTATTATGATACTGATCCTACTGTCGGTGGAGCTACACCAGTATTTACAGGCGTAGCAGGAGCAGCTTATACAACTGCACAAGCTGGAATTTATTGGATTATTGGAACACATTCCACATTGGATTGTGTAACAGAACCATTCCAGACTACAGTAAATGATAATACAGTGCTACCTGAAATAACACTTGATGATTTTGACTTCCAGACCAATTGCGATCCTAGTAATCCAAATGGCGAATTACTTGTTTTGGCAGACGGACAACCTGAAAACGCAACTTATGACTTTGAATGGTATTTCGGAACTGGAACTGGTAATCCACTAACCTCAGACGATTATACTGGTGGTGGCAATTTGATGGGAGAATCAACGAATGTAGTTTCTGGAATTGCAGCTGGCTTATATACAGTCGAAGTAACGAACACAATTACAGGCTGTATTATTACTGAGACGTATGAAATGGTAGACAATATTCCAAATCCAATTGCTATTTCAACTTCGTCTTCTGCAAACACAAGCTGTATAAACCCGAACGGTAAAGCTGCTGTATCGGTAATATCTCCGGCATTGGGCAGATCAATCAATGATTATAGTTACTATTGGTTTATTGGGGATCTGGCAACAGTTGGAACAAATCCAAACCCTGCAAATGCTGATTACACAGGAACTCTAATAGAAGGAATTGCTAACGGACAATATGTAGTATATGTCATCGATCAAATTGACAATTTCTGTCAATCTGAAGCAGTTGAGGTTACAGTTGAAGATGGAACTAGAAGACCTACATTTGAGCTGACGACTAATGATGTTACAGTTTGTTTTACTGAAAAAGATGGATTCGCATCTGTGAGCGTTCAAGATATATCTACGGTGGACATTGCATGGTATGATGACTCCAACGCGCTTATAGGGACTTCATTCTTTGTAGATAACTTAGATGCTGGAACATATAGATTAGTCTTAACACATGTGGTTACTGGCTGTACCGCTGAAACCAATTTTGATATCTTCAATAATGCAATTACACCAAGTGACCCGTTTGTTCTTGTCAATAATGGAAGAAATAACTGTCAATTTGCGAATGGTAGTGCAATTGCTAATGTAGATGGAGTTACTAATAACTATCTATTTGAATGGTTCGATCCTAGTGATATGACTACTCCATATACTACTGGTTCACAAGTGTTTAACCTTGACACAACAACCTATTTGGTTAGAGCTACCAATCTAGCTACTGGATGTGAATCTGCTTTTACTTCAGTAGAAATTGGCTATGAAGTAATAGACCCTGTTTATGAAGTGATTTTCAATAACTCAGTTTGTCTAAGAACGGAAGATGGTTCTACAAACCAATTTACCGGCACTGCGATAATAAGCTTCGAAGAATTCCAGCTTGCAGGTGATTATGAATGGAGAGATGCGAATGGCGATGTGGTCGGAAATGATTCAAGATTAATTGACGCTTATCCTGGGGATTACACTGTGACGTTTACAGCAGAAAATGGTTGTGATTACTCTGCTTCGTTCACAATTGAAACTTCATTAACAATCTACAATGGAATTTCTGCAAATGGAGACGGTAAGAATGATTTCTTCTTAGTTGACTGTATTGACTACTTCCCTAATAATAACCTGCAGGTATTCAATAGAGCTGGTCAGAAAGTTTACGATATAGATGGCTATAATAACACTTCAATTAGATTTGAAGGTATAAGTAATGTGGGTGGCGGAGGACTTCAATTACCAGTTGGAACATACTTCTACATTATTGATTTGGGCAATGGAGAAGATCCGGTACAAGGATATTTAGAATTAGTTAGGTAATTTTAGCAAGAATGAAAAAATCATTAGTTGCAATTATTCTCATGATTATGGTCAGCTGTGTCTTTTCACAGCAGAGACCAGTCATGTCAACATATATGTTTAATGGACTATCATTAAACCCAGCATATGCAGGGAGTTTAAATATCTTAAGTGCCAGCTTTCTACATCGTAAACAGTGGATAAATGTAGATGGAGCACCTGTTTCAAATATTGTTGCTGTTCATAGCTCATTCTATGGAAATCAAATTGGGTTAGGATTACAGGCATCTCAAGATGTAATTGGGGTTCATAAAGAATCAGCAGTTTATCTAAGTGGTGCTTATAAGATTAAAACAAGTGCCGGCATCCTTGCAATGGGACTATCAGGAGGCTTTGATAATCGACGCTCGGACTTTACTCAGCTCAATATTCTTAATCAAGAAGATGAGTTATTAACCGGAACACCCACCAGATTTACACCAAATTTTGGCACTGGTATTTATTTTGCAAATCCTAAAATGTATGTTGGCATCTCTGTGCCTTACATTCTTGAGAACAGTCTATACCAGGTACAAGCTGACGGAACTACCTCAGACGCAAAGGAAAGTCGCTATTATTATATAACTGGTGGACTTGTTTTAGATATCAATCAAAGTGTAAAATTTAGTCCCTCTGCCTTAATAAGATATCAGGAACAAAGTAGACTTGGATGGGATCTAAATGCAACCATCATCTTTGACGGAATAGCGTATGCGGGAGTATCCTATAGAAGTGGTGACGCATTAGTCTTTCTTACCCAACTAATTCTAAACGAAAACTTTAGACTAGGCTATGCATATGATGCCACCGTAAATGCCTTAAATAATCATTCACGTGGTACACATGAAATTATGCTCAACTACAGAGTTAAGTTGAGGAACTACAAGAAAGATCCTCAATGTCCAGTTTATTTCTGATTTTCTTTGCTTAAGTCCGATAAAAGAGAATTTATCAAGGACAGAACCAAACTGAAAATTAAAGCCCACCAAAAGCTGTGAACTTCAAATCCTGGTATGATGGCATCCGCCATCAAAATGATTAACGCATTAATTACCAGTAAAAACAACCCCAGAGTAAAGACAGTAAGTGGAATCGTTAATATAATTAACAAGGGTTTCACCGTTACATTTAACAGTGAAAGTAAAACCGCAATAATAACCGCAGTAAAAAAGCCATCTACAACAACTCCAGGAAGAAGGTATGAAGCAATTATTACAGCAATTGAGGATAGTAATATTTTTACAAGTATATTCATAAGCTATTTTTCTTTAAACCAACCAGCATACATAGAATAGTTTCCTGCAATTCTACCAAGCATTTCTTTATTTTCCTCATCCATACTTTTCAACTTCTTACCAGGAACACCACCGAAAACCGAATTCTCTTCCACTACAGTTCCTGCTAGCACTACAGTTCCTGCCCCAATAATCGAACCTGACTTTATAACCGCATTGTCAAGAATAATTGCACCAATCCCAATAAGTACATTGTCTTCGATGGTACAACCATGAATAACAGCATTATGACCCAGAGAGACATTATTTCCTATTGTTGTTCCTGATTTTTGATACGTGCCATGAATAGTTACATTGTCTTGAATATTTGTGTTATTCCCTATTCTTATAAAATTCACGTCTCCGCGTACTACTGCACCAAACCAAACAGTACAATTATCTCCCATTTCAACCTCACCAACAATTGTACTATTGGGAGCAAACCAGCAATCCTTACCATGTACTGGGGAAAATCCCCGAACCTCTTGAATGTGAGCCATTTTATTTTTAAAACTAGAGTAAAATTCTATACTTGAAGTGCTGACAAAATGTCACAGTAGTTTCTATCTTTGCGGCATGCGAGGATTGATAGCAGACATAGATATACTAGAGAAAAAGACGAATCAACCTGAATCGTGTGACTTTAAGACCACCGAAGATGACGGAAGCGAAGCTCAGAGGAAGCTTTACATTGAAAGTTATGGTTGTCAAATGAATTTTTCAGATAGTGAAATAGTCACGTCTATTCTACAAAAAGAAGGTTTTGGAACCACGTCCTCGCCAGAACATGCAGACGTGATACTAATTAATACTTGTTCAATTCGTGAGAAAGCGGAACAAACGGTAAGGAATAGACTGAATTTTTTCAACGGTGTAAAGAAAAAAAATCGTGATGTTACAGTTGGTGTACTTGGCTGCATGGCCGAAAGACTAAAATCACAGCTCTTAGAAGAAGAGAAAATCGTAGATCTGGTATTAGGACCAGACGCTTACAGGGATTTACCCAAGTTGGTAAAGCAGGCAGAAGAAGGCGAAAAAGGTATAAACACCTTTCTATCACGTGAAGAAACCTACGCTGATATTTCTCCAGTAAGACTAAATTCTAATGGAGTTACGGCACTGATTTCCATTATGCGAGGCTGCGACAATATGTGCTCTTTCTGCGTAGTACCATTTACCAGAGGGCGTGAAAGAAGCCGAGATCCTCATTCCATTGTTAAAGAAGCTCAAGATCTTTTTGATAAAGGCTATAGAGAAGTAACGCTTCTTGGTCAGAATGTAGATTCGTATAAATGGTCTGCAGAGGAAAATAACAAAGCCCGATTAGACAAAAAGGACGATGTGAGTGAAATTATCACCTTTGCCGATCTCATCGAACTGGTAGCCAGGATTCATCCTGATTTGAGAGTTAGATTCTCAACTTCGCACCCAAAAGACATTACGGACAAGGTGCTTCATACGATGAAACAATATGAAAACATCTGCAACTATATCCACTTACCTGCGCAAAGTGGTAGTACAAGAGTCCTTGAATTAATGAATCGTACCTACGGTCGTGAATGGTATATTAACAGGATTGACGCAATTAGGAATATCCTTGGTCAAGAATGTGGTATTAGTTCAGATATGATTTCCGGTTTTTGCACTGAAACTGAAGCCGAACACGAGGAAACTCTCACTTTGATGGATTATGTTAAGTATGACTTTTCATACATGTTCTTTTATTCAGAGCGACCTGGTACCCTTGCAGCTAAAAAGTATGAGGATGATATTCCTTTAGAAACGAAAAAAAGACGACTCCAGGAAATTATAGATAAGCAAAAAGAAATATCTCTTGAACGAAATAAACTGGATATTGGCAATGAATTTAAGGTTCTTGTAGAAGGTAAGAGCAAGCGATCAAACGACAGAATTCAAGGAAGAAATTCAGCGAATAAAGTAATAATCTTCGAGGGTGACATGCCTAAAGGAACATATGTGAAAGTAAAAGTTACCGATTGCACACCGGCAACACTTTTTGGTGAAATAGTATGAGTTTAAAGATCGATTCCGAGGTTCAAGCAATAAAACAGCGATTTGAGATTGTAGGCAATTCGAGCAAACTCAATAATGCAATTCGTGTGGCCATGCAGGTTGCACCAACAGATATGAGTGTTTTGATTACCGGCGAGAGTGGAGCCGGTAAGGAATCTTTTTCCAAAATCATTCACAGCCTCTCACACCGTAAGCATGGTCAATTTATAGCGATCAACTGTGGTGCAATACCTGAAGGAACAATTGATTCTGAACTTTTCGGACATGAAAAAGGTGCATTTACAGGGGCTACAGGAGATAGAAAGGGGTATTTTGAGGTAACCAACGGAGGTACTATTTTTCTTGATGAAATAGGAGAAATGCCACAAAACACTCAAGCTCGTTTGCTAAGAGTTCTAGAGAACGGTGAATTCATAAAAGTTGGATCATCGAAAGTTCAAAAAACTGATGTTAGAGTTATTGCAGCGACTAATGTCAATCTTCTGGAAGCTGTAAATAGAGGCAAATTTAGAGAAGATCTTTACTATCGCTTAAGCACTGTACCAATTTATGTACCTGCTTTACGAGAACGAGACGATGATATAGTTCTACTCTTTAAAAAATTCGCTTATGACTTTTCAGAGAATTATAAAACAGAGCCAATAAAGCTTTCTGATGACGCAAAAGATTATTTAAAATCCCATCGTTTTCCTGGTAATATTCGCCAGCTAAAAAACCTGGTTGAGCAAATTAGTGTGCTCAGCATCTCACGTGAGATAAATTTAGAACAACTACAGACTTATCTACCACGAACAGGCAATAATCTGCCAGCATTGGTTGACAAAGAAAATTCGAAAGATAACTTCACAGAAAGAGATATTTTGTATAAAGTACTTTTTGACATGAAGTCAGACATGGCTGAGTTAAAAAAACTTGTTTTTAAAATGCTAGATGGGGATGACAATGAAAAAGAAATTCTGGAAGATCATAAAACACTTTTTCAAAATATCGATTCTTCCCACAATAGATTGGACGAATACAAAGAAGAGAAGGAACCACAAAATGAAGAGCCTACTTTGATAATTTCATCTAACCAAGATGATTATGATTCGGAGGTTGAAGATATTACTCATGAGATGGAATTTGAAGATTCTCTATCTCTTGAAAAAAAAGAAAAAGAGCTCATCATTAGAGCTTTGAGGAAAAATAATAATAAACGAAAGTATGCAGCTGAAGATCTGGGTATTTCGGAACGAACTTTGTATAGGAAGATAAAGCAATATGAACTTGAGAACCTTTAGTCTATTACTTCTTCTCTTATCCTTAGGGCTTAGTTCGGGATGTGGTGTGTACAATTTCACCGGAGGTACATTATCTCCCGACATAAAGACAATCTCAATTCAACAATTTTACAACAACGCTCCTCTGGGACCATCCAATATGAGTGCATTATTTACTGAAACTATTAAAGATTACTTTCAGCAAAATTCTAGTTTAGAGCTTATTGAAAACAATGGAGACTTACAATTAGATGGCTTTATTTCAAACTATACTATTACCCCAGTTGCCGCGACAGCTGGTAGTCAAGGTCAAGCCGATTTTTCAGCACTTTCGCGAATCACAATTACTGTTTCTGCCACATATATCAATGTAAACGATCCCACCTTTGATTTTGATAGAAGCTTTTCATTTTTTAAAGACTTTGACAATTCTACCAATTTAGCATCCGATGAGGAGGCCTTTGTTGAAGAGATATTCGATCAAATAGTATTAGATATCTTCAATGCGTCAGTGGCAAATTGGTGATTTTGGTTAATTTTAGCTTAAACACCATCATCTGACCTGTGAATAAGACCGAATTAATCACATTCTTACGCGATCCTAATCGGCTTTCTTCAGAGCAACTGGAAGAGCTTGAAGCAGTTGTGGACGAACATCCGTACTTTTTGAGTGCCCGTTTACTCCTCGCTAAAGCCAGCAAAGAGCAGGGGCATCCAAAAACCAAAAAACGAATTTCCTCAGCAGCCATCTATTCTACAGATCGAGTTCTTCTAAAGAAATACCTAAATGGAAATCTATTCTTCTTAAGCGAGCCTGCTCAAGTAGAAGAAGAACCTCAAGAAAAGGATAAAAAGAAACCTGAACCCGATAAGCAAGAACAAAAAATACCAATTGTAAGTAAGCAAGATCAGGCACCTAAAGAATCCAGTGACCAGGTAAAAGAAAAACCAGAGGTTAAGGAAGTCGAAGAACCTTCCAAGCCCGAGCAAAAAATTGCTAAAGAAGCTTCTAAAGTACCTGATATACCCCCTACTGCAAAGGAAAAGCCAGAACCCAAACCGGAACGTACCGATAAACGGCCTTCCGCTCTTAAAGCCAAAGAAGAAAAACAGCTTCCTGAAGTTCCTGAATTACCCACTGGTGAACTTGATACAATTCTGGAAGAACTCCAAAGGGATATGGAGAATCTGAAAGCCTCTAGACACAAATTTGCTGAGGTTCAGCAAAAAATCGAAGAAGACGATGCGGTTTCTGAAGCACTGAAAAAAGCTTCTACTAAGGATGAATTGGAAGAGGTGCAATCTCAGGAACCCTCACCTGACGAAAGTCAATCAAAGTCTAAAGAAGAACCATCAGAGGAAGTCAAAAGATCCGCTTCCGAAATCACAATGCAAATTCTCGATGCTGCCAAAAAAGCTAAGGAAGAAGTAGCTAGAGAGGATGCTGCAGAAAAAGAACTTACTATTAAGGAAACCTCTGAATCTGATGATGAGACAGAATCTGACAAACAAGCAGATAAAGATGAAGGAATTACAATAAAAGGTGTAGATGAAAAAGATACTGAAGAAAAAGGTGTAGATAAGCCAGATAAAACCATAGAAGACGGAGATTCTGGTCGTGCTGAGCGTGTAATCCGCGAGCCTCGTTTCTCAAGATTCGCTACAAGAAGCTATTTAAAACCTCCAGAAGAAGTTGATCCTTCATCCTTGTTAGGTGATGATGAAAGCAAGCAAAAATCAGAATCCAAGGAAGAAAAGATAAAGAAAGAAGAACCTAATAAAGAAGGGGAATCTTCGAAAGAAGAAAGTCATGATGAAGGTTCTGATAAAATAAAACTCCCTGACCTATCCAAAGCCAAACCTGTTGCCCGCAAAAGTAAACGCAAAAAAAAGGAGGACCAACCTGAAAGTCTAGTTGAAAAACCTAAAACACCTGAAGCAATAAAAGAAGAAGTTAAATCTTCGAAAAAATCACTTGCTGAAGAAAAAGAAGTTGCTTCTGAAACTGAAAAATTGGATAGTAAAGTAAGTGAAGTAAAATCGCCAAAATCTAAGAAAACTGAATCTAAAGCTGTTAAAAAAGAAACAAATACAAAGAAAAAAACATCGACCAAAGCAGCTGTTAAGAAATCTTCTGAGAAGAAAACATCAAAGAAATCTGCGATAAAAAAAGAACCAGCAAAAAAGACATCAAAAGCTAAATCGCCGTCCAAATCTAAACCTGATAGCTCCAAAGAAGAAAAAGACGACGGCAAAGGTGAGCGCAAGTCTCACCAGGATATCATTGACAAATTCATAAAAGAGTCACCTACAATTAAATATCAGCGAAAAGAAGAAAGCACCGCGTCTGATTTGGCAGAGCAAAGTGCTGCCTGGGATCCTAACCTGGCTTCAGAATATCTTGCTGAAATCTATTTACATCAAGGAAATAAAAAGCGTGCGCTTGAAATCTATGAGGCACTAAGCTTGAAATATCCAGAAAAATCATCTTACTTTGCGGACTTAATTTCAAAAATTGAATAGATGTACGGAGTAATTGTAACCTTGATTGTCATAGTAGCTGTGTTGTTGATTCTTGTTGTATTAGCACAAAACCCGAAGGGAGGAGGACTTTCAAGCCAATTTGGAGGTTCTGGAACTTCTCAACTAATGGGAGTCAAAAAAACAGGCGACCTTCTAGAAAAGCTAACGTGGGGATTTGCTATTATCCTTCTTGTACTTTCTGTTTCCACAAACTTCATTCAACCTACTCAAGATCAGGATGTATTATCAAGTCCAAATATTGATAACGCACAGACTTCTCAACCAGCCATTCCACAAGGAATTCAGCCTGCAGATGCTAACTCGTCAGATTTAAATGATCTAACAGAAGGTTCTGCTACAGATAGCACGGATAATTAAGAAACAGATATTCTTCTAACCAGCATTCGCTTGGCTACAGGAAGAACCGTCTCATTTAATGGAAATTTCAGTCTGCTGCTAGCAAGGTAAGTAGCTGGATTAGGTAATTCAGTAAACCTTTTTGTTAAACCCACTTTAATATTCTCAAAGGTCGTACTTATCCCACGAATCTCGTTCATTAAAAACTCAGTAGTCATACTACGATACTTTTCTTCGGCATGCTCAAAAAATGTCATTTGATACCTAAAAATCGATACATCCATTGATGCGTCTTGATTAATAAACAAATAGCCCTCGTCTGAATAAATCGGAGAAACTCCTACTGGCTCCAGTTCGATATGCTCCTCTACAAACTCAAAAAGCTCTTTCCCTTCCTCTAGCATACCTTTCATTTTAGGTATTGCAAATGCGATGATCTCTTCAATCTGCTGCATCACCTCATCATCATTCACAATTTTATCATAGGTAAGTCTGAGCTTATTAAAATCAGCCTTGGTAAGTGTCTCTGGGAAATTGTCATACATCAATTTTTTACTTTCTTTCACTTTTATCAGATTCCGATAATGGAAAATTAAATCAGACATGAATGGGTATAGCTCCGACTGATTAAACCTACTTCCAATGTTCTTCAAATAAGCAAGCAAAATGTATTTCTTATATTCATAGTCAATCAGTCCTTCAGTTAGCCAATCATGTTTTAAGCTGTCCATATTGTATTCTTATTTTAGTAAAAAATTAAACACCAAATGTCAGTTTGTCAAGCAAGCCATGCGTATTTAGAGGAATCTTTCAATCAGTCCTGTAAAAATGTCATATCTACCCATGAAGAAACCTGACATACATGTCTTGGCACGCTAAATGATAATAGAAATGCCAAACAGAAAATCCTATAAACTTAAACGTTTAAAAACATGTCTAAAGTAAATTTCAAACCACTTGCTGACAGAGTTCTAGTAGAACCTGCTGCGGCCGAAGAGAAAACAGCGTCTGGAATTATCATTCCTGATACTGCTAAAGAAAAACCTCAGAAAGGACAAATCGTAGCTATCGGAACTGGTAAGAAAGATGAACCTATCAATGTAAAGGTTGGAGACCAGGTGCTTTATGGTAAGTATTCTGGAACAGAAATTACCATCGATGGTAAAGAGTTCTTGATTATGAAAGAAGCTGACATTTACGGTATAGTATAATTAATCACAAAACTGAAAAATCAATAAATCATGGCAAAAGATATATTCTTTAATACTGACGCAAGAGACAGCATCAAAAAAGGTGTTGACATTCTAGCAGACGCAGTTAAAGTAACATTAGGTCCTAAAGGACGAAATGTAATTCTAGACAAAAAATTTGGCGCTCCTAACGTAACTAAAGATGGAGTTTCTGTAGCAAAAGAAATTGAGCTGAGAGAACCAATCGAAAACATGGGTGCGCAATTAGTAAAAGAAGTAGCTTCTAAGACTGCAGATGACGCAGGAGATGGAACTACTACAGCAACGGTATTGACACAGGCGATTTTTGGTCACGGTATCAAAAACGTGGCAGCTGGTGCTAATCCAATGGATCTTAAAAGGGGCATTGATAAAGCAGTTGCTGCTGTTGTAGAGAACCTTAAGACACAGTCTAAAAACATCAAAACCAATGATGAAATTGCTCAAGTAGCATCTGTTTCTGCAAACAACGATCCTGAGATTGGTAAAATGATTGCTGATGCAATGGAAAAAGTAGGGAAAGATGGAGTAATCACTGTCGAGGAAGCTAAAGGAACTGAAACTGAAGTTAAAACTGTAGAAGGTATGCAGTTTGACAGAGGTTACCTTTCTCCTTATTTCGTAACCAACACTGACAAAATGGAAGCTGAGTTGGAAAGCCCATATATCTTGATTTATGACAAGAAGGTTTCCAATATGAAAGAGCTTCTTCCAATCCTAGAAGCTACAGCCCAAACAGGCAAACCATTGTTGATTATCGCAGAAGATGTAGAAGGTGAAGCTCTTGCTACACTTGTGGTAAATAAAATCAGAGGATCTCTGAAAATTGCTGCTGTAAAAGCTCCAGGTTTTGGTGATCGAAGAAAAGCAATGCTTGAGGATATTGCTATCCTAACTGGTGGAACAGTGATTTCTGAAGAAAGAGGTTATAAGCTAGAAAACGCTACCATCGATTACTTAGGAACTGCTGATAAAATCAACATCGACAAAGACAATACAACTATTGTAAACGGTGCTGGCAAGAAAGCAGATATTACTGCTCGAGTAAATCAAATAAAGCAGCAAATCGAAAACACAAGTTCTGATTACGACAAAGAGAAGCTTCAAGAACGACTTGCTAAGCTTTCTGGTGGTGTGGCTATCCTATACATAGGAGCCGCAACTGAAGTTGAAATGAAAGAAAAGAAAGATCGCGTGGATGATGCGCTTCATGCAACAAGAGCTGCTGTACAAGAAGGCATAGTAGCAGGTGGTGGAGTTGCTTTAATAAGAGCAATTAAGGCCCTTGATGGACTTACGCTTGAAAATGAAGATCAAAATACTGGTGTAACAATTGTTAGAAATGCAATTCAGTCTCCTTTAAGAACTATCGTTGAAAATGCTGGTGGTGAAGCTTCAGTAGTTGTTAATGAAGTTTTAGCAGGAAAAGCTGATTATGGATTCAATGCGGCAAACGGCGAATATGTAAACATGTTCAAAGCTGGTATCATTGATCCTACTAAGGTAACAAGGCTTGCACTTGAAAATGCCTCATCTATTGCTTCTCTTCTACTCACTACCGAATGTGTAGTCGCTGAAGAACCAGAGAAAGAAGGAGCAGCAGCAATGCCTCCAATGCCTGGTGGTGGTATGGGTGGAATGATGTAATCATTCATCAAAACAAATATCAAAGGCTGTTCATATGGACAGCCTTTTTTATGCCATCAATAAATCTTTGAATGCTTGATAGTCACTAGAAATGTTAGTTGATTCTTTATCCTTTTCGAATAAGTAGCTTGTCTTTTCTGGTAGATCTATCGTTGTACCTAGCGCACTATTAACAACGTCCAGAAACTTGCTATGGTGAGCCGTTCCAATAAAAAAGCCTTCCTCTGCCTCTTGCAAACCACTTTTCAATCCTGCGTAAGCAATCGCAGTATGTGGATCTAATACATATTTATTATGATCATAACACTGGCGCATGATCGTTCGAGTATCATGATCATTTAGTACAAAACCAGTTGTTTCTTTAGTTATTGACTCAAACGAATTACTGTGCAGTTCCTGCAGCCGAGAAATATTACTTGGTTTGCTAACATCCATGGCATTGGATATTGTGGTGATCGTTTCTCGTGGTTGATATTTACCATCTTTCAAATATCTAGGCACAACATCATTCACGTTCGTGGATGCAATAAACCTTCTAATAGGCAAGCCCATTGTCTTCGCCAACATTCCCGACGTGACATTTCCGAAATTACCGCTAGGCACGCTAAAAACCAGATTTTCAACAAATCCTCTGCTCATAAAAGGAACATAGTAATAGACAGACTGTGGCAACCACCTTGCGACATTGATTGAATTTGCTGATGAAAGGTTTTGATCCTTCAATTCCGTATCAAGAAATGCCTGTTTTACCATTGACTGGCAGTCGTCAAAATCGCCAGCTACCTCAAAGGCACGAATGTTACCACCTAATGTGGTCATTTGACGTTCTTGAAGAGGCGTTACTTTGCCTTTTGGATAGAGGATCACAACATTAATTCCGGGTTGATTATAAAACCCTGAGGCCACTGCTCCGCCTGTATCTCCCGAGGTGGCTACTAAGATAGTTGTCTCTTGATCATCATACTCTTTGAAAGATGAAAGTACTCTTGCTAAGAACCGAGCTCCTACATCTTTAAAGGCCATTGTAGGCCCATGAAAGAGCTCCAAGCAATTCACTTTATCTTCTACCTGAACTACTGGAATATCGAAAACAAACGTATCAGCTATGATTTGCTCCAGCATACCTCTAGGAATATCCAAAGTACAAAAAGGACTCAATACATGGAAGGCAATTTCATTGAGGCTTAAACTATTTATCTTTTTGATGAATGATTGATCAAACACGGGAATTTTTTCTGGAAAAAAAAGTCCGTTATCCTCAGGTAAGCTTTTCAAAACGGCTTCTCGAAAACTTACTTTTTCTAATTTGTTATTAGTACTATAAAACTTCATGATATCACTTTACAGCCGACCAAATCTATTTTTGAACGATAAATCTTACAATCGAAATCACAATCCTGATAAAGGCCAGAAATATCATCAATGGACTGTTCAATATCTCCGTCTAAATCGAAGAGCGCAAACATGCTAGGTCCAGATCCTGAGATATTAAAACCAACCGATCCATGCTGAAGGACAATTCTTTTGACCTCTTCATACTTAGGAATTGCACTCTTACGAACTGGCTCTGCAATCAAATCCATAATTGATGATCTTAATAGTTTATTATCACCGATATGAAATGCATGGATTAAACCCGCAACATTGCCCCATTGATTTCTGGCCGTCTGCATCGATATATTAGTTGGCAATAACTTCTTTGATTCAGCAGTTTTTACTTCTACATCTGGAAAAATCAGAAGCACCTCTAACTTTGATTTCATTTCCACTCGAAATACATCCAAAGGATTATAACTTCTAATCACTTGAACACCGCCCAATAAAGAAGGTGCTACATTATCTGCATGATAACTGCTAGATGCAAAAGCCTCTCCTTCCAGTGCAAATTGCAACAACTCTTCCCTCTTAAAAGGTCTATTTAGTAGCTCATTAACAGCAAAGACAGCTCCTGCAGCACTGCTTGCACTAGACCCTAACCCACTTCCTGGTTTGAAAAACTTATGAATGGAAATGTCGAAACCTTGAGTTGTCCTCAACGCATCCAGCAATGATTGAATAGCAATAGTGGCCACATTCTGCTCTGGATTATATGAGAGGTCAGCGCCAACAATTTCATTTATCACAAGCTTATCATCCGGCCTTTTAGTAACTTGAATCTCTTCTCCAATCTCGGTAACGGCAAACCCCATTGTATCATACCCACAACCTATGTTGGCAACTGAGGCTGGTGCAAAAACCTTTATCATCTCCATATCAATTATTCGATTGAGCTATTCTTAATACATCCGCAAAAATACCCGAGGCTGTTACCTCAGCTCCGGCTCCAGCACCTTTAATCACCAGCGGTTGTTCAGCATAACGAGTGGTGTAGAATAAGACCACATTATCTTTTCCCTCAAGCTGGTAGAAAGGATGAGTTTCAGGGATTTCCTCCAAAGCAACTCTTCCTTTTCCATTTTGGAACGAAGCAACTAACTTAAGCCTGCTATTACCTGCTTTTGCCTTTTCAAATATTGCCTTAAAATATGGCTCTTCTTGCTCAATTTTATGGTAGAAATCATCTAAGTCCACACTATCTGTGCATGACTTAGGAAGAAAAGAAGTGATTTCGATTTCATCCATTTCCATTTCGTAAGTGCTCTCTCGAATCAATATTAAGAGCTTTCGCATTACATCTTCTCCAGAAATGTCTAATCGAGGATCAGGTTCCGAGTAACCCAATTCCTTTGCTTTCTTTATCACATCGGCAAATGAAATAGTCCCATTGTATTCATTAAATAGGAAATTGAGCGTACCCGAAAGTACAGCTTCTAATTTATTTACCTGATCTCCGCTACGAATAAGATCATTGAGTGTCGAAAGGATCGGTAGCCCAGCGCAGACATTTGTTTCAATCAAAAACTGACTTCCATATCTCCTACTCGCAGCTTTCAGTTCAAGATAATTCTCAAAACTTCGGGTTGCTGCAATTTTGTTTGGAGTAACTACTGAAATGCTCTGAGATAAAATGCTAGCATATAATTCTGAAATATCCTCAGAAGCAGTAATATCAATGAAAATGCTATTTCTGAAATTTACATCATTCATCGTTTCAACAAACACCTCTTTACTAAATACTTCACCTTCATCGAGGTATTTTTGCCATTTAGAAAGTGGTATTCCATCTTTTTGAAAAGCCATCTTGCGTGAATTAGCAACGCCAATGACTTTCACGTTTAGGTGGTGATGCTTTTTTAGAAATAAGAATTGACCTGTGATCTGATCCAGAAAGGCCTTTCCAACGTTACCTGCGCCAATGATGAAAAGATTGAGTCTTCGCATCTCTGATAAAAAGAAACTCTCATGTAAAACATTTAGTGCCTTGCTCAAATCGGCTTTTGGTATGATCGCTGAGATATTTCGTTCAGAGGAACCTTGTGAAATCGCTTTTATACTGATTCCATTCTTGCCTAGAACGTTAAACATTTTCCCACTAACTCCGACCTGATCTTTCATCTTAGATCCAATCAAGGCTAGCAATGAATAGTCTTCCTCTAAAACCTCTGAGTGAATCACTTGGCTTTCATCCTTGTTTCGAAATTCCTTCTTAAGAAAGCTTAGTGCCTTCTTCGCTTCGGAAGCCTTGAAGCCCAATGTGACAGTGTATTCAGCATTACTGTGTGTCATGAATATAATTTCAACTTGATTATCAGCAAGAACCTTAAATAGTCGTGGAAAGAAGTCGATTTTATTCAGCGCTGCATTTCCACTTACCGACATCACAGATACTTCATCTATACTTGAAATTCCCTTGATAAGACTTCCATTGTTATTCTCATCACTAGTAATGAAAGTTCCTGTCATATCTGGCTCAAAAGTATTCTTCACAACCACTGAAATGCCCGCTTTAAAAACGGGGGCAATGCTTTGTGCATAAATCACCTTAGCACCAAAATGGGACAATTCTAGTGCTTCTTCATACGATACTTTATCCAAGGTATGAGAACGCTTAACCTTACTAGGGTCGGCGGTCATGATTCCATTTACATCCGTCCAAATCTCAACGATTTCCGCATTAAGGGAAGCTGCAAGTAACGAGGCAGTATAATCCGAACCTCCCCTACCTAGTGTAGTAATCTCATGGCTTTCAGTTCCGGCGATAAAACCTGCAAAAACATTAATAACCTCAAAGTCATGTTTGGCTTTTTTTATATTAGAATCAGTCTCAAATGAGTGTACATTAGCACTACCAAATTGATCATCGGTTAAGATTATCTTTCTGGAATCAAACCATTTTGCCGACAATCCTTCTGCCAAAAGAAAATTGGATATAATTAACGATGAAAGCAATTCACCGGAACCAAGAATAAAATCCAGACTCCTGTTAGTCAATTCCTTTAACAAAAAAACACCTTCTAACACCCTCAATAGTTTTTCAAACACCTCTTCGAGTTCGGGCAACACTTTTCCACATAACCTTTCAGAAAGTAGGACGTGTAGGTCATGAATTTGATTAAATGTATCAATGTATTTCGAATCTCCCATTTTAGCGAAATTCGCGGCCTCATTCAAATCATCGGTAGTCTTTCCTACGGCGGATACAACTACAACTAATATTGAATCATTTTTGAAAATAATGTCCTTAGCTTGTCTAATGGAAGCTTCATTGCCTAACGAAGTACCTCCAAATTTTAAAACCTTCATAGTTTAAGCATAAAAAAAACGCCATCCTTAATAATTAAGAATGGCGTTTCAGTTTTATTAATTAGCAGCAACTACCATTCTATCCAGCAGGTAATACCTGTGGTAATTGTAATGGTTGCTGTGCTTGAAATTCTCATTTGATTCTAAAAGTAATGGAGTGTTTCATCAATAAAAAACAACAAAGGAATTAATTCCATAATTATCAATTTCTTATTTTAGGAAGATGAAGAAAAAAGCCCTAACTCAAATTGCTTTTGAATTTGCCTCAATTGTTTTTGCTGTTCTACTTGCCTTGGGATTAAGCACATATAAGAATTCAATAGATCTGGAAAATGAGTCTTTGAATGTTCGCCAGAATATTATTAAAGAATTTAAAACCAATCTGCAGAAAATAGATTCTGTCCTCATCAAGAATGTGATATACACCAACTATCTAGATTCTATGGTTAGACTTCAACCTGAAGAGGTTAATTCATTCTATTTTGACTATGAATTTGAGTTGCTCACACACAGTGCTTGGGATATTGCTCAAAATAACAACTCAACCAATCTAATTGAAACTCAATTTTTACTCGATGCAGCAGATATTTACCACATGCAAAATTTTTTAGAGGGCTTTGCTGGCAAAGTATTTGAAAACATTGGAATGGCGTTAATGAGAGCAAATGAACTTCAGGATTTCAACATGGCATTGAGTATGTATTACAATGTAGATCTAATGAACAATGTATCTCAATCTTTGAAAGACTCATATGAAGATTTTCTTACAAAATATGATACATCCAACTCAGAAGATTGATCTGAATTAATCATTATCTTGGCACCCAATTTTAAAAAAGTACCATGACCTATCTTGTTGTAACCATTGGATACATCCTCATTCTTGCTGGAATTATCATCTACAAAAGTCGTTCGGTTAAAAGTGAAGAAGACTTTGTTGTAGCAGGTAGAAATGTGCCTGTTTACTTATTAGTTGGAACTTTGGTGACAACATGGATTGGATCAGGTAGTTTGTTTGGAACAGCAGGACTTACATTTCAAGTAGGCTTTTCAGAATTATGGTTTTCTCTTGGGGCGTGGATAGGAATTTTGGCTGTATATTTTATTGCAGCACGAGTTCGCAGAATTTCACAATATACGCTTACAGACATTCTAGAAAAGCGATACTCGCCTATTGCCAGGCTATTGGGTACCATCACCATCATTGTAGCTTATTTGATTATTGCAGGTTATCAATTTAAAGGAGGAGGTAGATTCCTCTCCATCCTTACTGAAGGTTCTATCTCCGTTGAGCAAGGCACTCTAATCACTTTTCTAATCATCATCTCTTTCACCGCATTGGCTGGAATGGTTTCCATTGTATCTATTGATATTTTCAATGGAATCATAATGATTACGGCCATCATCCTGGCAGTACCATTTGCGATAAATGGTTTTGGTGGCTGGGATAATGTCGTTAATACAATCAATGAAGTTAGTCCCAATCACTTGTCCATCACAGAAGGGCACGATCCGATGTGGTATGTTGGGATCATGTTACCAACACTCATTCTTTTATTAAGTGAGAGCAGTGTTTATCAAAAATTCTCGTCTGCTAAAGATGCTAAATCAGCAAAAAAAGCTGTGATGGGAATGTTTATTGGTGTTGTTGGAATTGAATTTTTGATGTGCTTGCTGGCAGTTGTTGGATTTGCAATTTATGCGCATGATCCACGATTTTTCATGCCAGATGGAACAATAAATGCTCCAATGTCAGAAGAAATTATTCTTCGAATTGGATTTGAAAAGCTCCCTTCATTTGTTGGCTCATTATTATTCGCTGGTGGTGCCGCCATTATACTCTCTACAGGAAATACGTTTCTGATGGTAACATCTACGAACTTCTCGAGGGATATTATGGAAAAATATTATATCAAGAATCCATCTGAAAAAACCAAACTAATTATTCAAAGAAGTGCAATCGTTATTCTAGGATTTATTGCTTATCTCATCATGACTCAATTTGAAGAGATATTATCCATGGCCTTTATTTCATACACGATGATTGGAGCAGCGTTAGCACCTCCTTTATTGGCAACCTTCTTCTGGAAACGTGTGACGAAACAGGGTGGCGTCGCTTCTATCCTATCAGGAATGCTTTCAGTTGTTGCAATAGAGATCTTTACAAGATCAACGGGAGAAAACCCAATGGATCTAGGTTGGTTTTCATTCATCTACGATTCCAAAATGATTGCCATTCCTGCATTGATTACCTCAATCCTTGCTTTGGTCATAGTAAGCCTACTAACTAAGCCAACACCAAAAGAAATAGTCGATCCTTTTTTCGAGAAAGACTGAGTTAAAGTAACTTCGCGCAAACGTTTGAGATGGTTCTTGAGTTCTAGATTAAAAGGTTTCACTTTAAGGACACTCTCACCGATAATATTTGTAACCTCACAAAATAAAAATGCAAGAATACGGCGTAAAATCCAGCAAAAGTGATCTTTCAGATTTAGGAATCAAAGTAAAAGAAGCTCATTGGAATCTGAGTCAATCAGAACTCATTGAAGAAACACTAAAAAGTGGCGAGGGTGTTCTTACCTCAACTGGTGCTCTGATGTGTGACACTGGGAAATTTACCGGACGTTCACCTAAAGACAGATTTGTAGTAAAAGATGCCAAAACCGAAGATTCAGTCTGGTGGGGTAATATAAATATTCCATTCTCTGAGGAAAATTTTGACAACCTTTACCAAAAAATGGTAAAGTTTGTTGAAGACAAAAAAGTTTATGTTCGGGAAGCATATGCAGGTGCAGACAAGACGCATAGATTAAGAGTACGTGTAATCAATACCATGGCATGGCACAACTTGTTTGCTTACAATATGTTCCTGAGACCAGAGGCATATAAAGTCAAAGACTTTGATCCGAATTTCACCATTCTTTGCGTACCTGAATTTCAAGCAGATCCTGAAGTAGATGGCACACGTCAATCAAACTTTGCGATCATCAATTTCACCAAAAGAATGATACTGATTGGTGGTACCGCTTATTCAGGTGAAATGAAAAAAGGTATATTTTCGGTTCTTAATTACCTCCTACCGCATGAACAAAGTGTTCTCAGCATGCACTGTTCGGCAAATATGGGCATTGAAGAAAGAGATACTGCAATTTTCTTTGGACTATCAGGTACTGGTAAAACAACACTTTCTGCTGATCCAAATAGACTTCTCATTGGGGATGACGAACATGGCTGGACGGAGAAAAACGTTTTCAACTTCGAAGGCGGTTGCTATGCGAAGGTGATTGACCTAACAGAAGAAAAAGAGCCAGATATTTACAAAGCCATCCAATATGGAGCAATACTTGAGAATACAAGATTCAAAGATGGCACTCGAGAGGTTGATTATGAAAATTCCACAGTTACGGAAAATACAAGAGCATCATATCCACTGCACCATATCAGAAATGCAATGGAGCCGTCAATTGGTGGAATTCCTAAAAACATTTTCTTTTTGACGTGTGATGCATTTGGTGTAATACCTCCAATTCAGCGACTGAGCAAAGGACAAGCGATGTATCACTTCATCTCCGGTTACACGTCTAAAGTAGCTGGAACAGAAGCTGGAGTAACTGAACCGGAACCTGTGTTCTCTGCATGTTTCGGTGCACCTTTCCTACCGCTGCATCCAACAAAGTATGCAGAAATGTTGGGTGCTAAGATGGATAAGCATGAAGTAAATGTGTGGTTAGTCAATACTGGCTGGACTGGTGGTCCTTATGGCGTTGGAAGCAGAATAAGTTTGAAGTACACCCGAGCAATGATTACTGCAGCGCTAGGTGGTAAACTCAATAATGTGGGATATAGGAAGCACTCGATTTTTGGAGCTGAAATTCCAACTACCTGCCCGGATGTGCCAAGCGAGATTCTTAGCCCAAGAGAAACATGGAGAGATGATAAAGCATTCTACAAGAAAGCTAATGACCTTGCTTTGCGCTTTGTTGAGAACTTTAAGAAGTTTGAAGATTTCGCTAATGATGAAATAATGGCAGGTGCACCCAAACAAAACGAAAACTACAAATAATTGAAACTCTATTTCGTTGAAAACCCTGACCAAACAGTCAGGGTTTTTTTATGCTTAAAAAAAATTAACTTCATACAACCTTTATCATCCTTCCACATCCTACCTATAGAAAACACCAATTAACCGTGGCAGAAACCCATATAGTTTGGATAAATCAATTGAAGAAGGGGAACGAATTGGCAGCTTTCAACTTGTACAATAGCTACTCAAAGGCCATGTATAGCACGCTTACCAGAATGACGAGTGACACAGAGATTGCTAAAGATCTTCTACAGGAGGCATTTATAAAGGCATTCAAGAAGATTAACGATTTAGATGATCCAAAAGCTTTTGGTGGGTGGCTGAAACGAATAGTTGTAAACTTGGGCTTAGAGCATATTCGAAAAAAGAAATACAATTTCGAAGCTATTGAAGACCAATCTGACATAGAAAGTACAGAAATTGATGAATCATTAATAGACAATAAAACCCTGCATGAAGCAATCAAAGAGCTGCCGGGTGGATGCAGAACTGTGCTTTGCTTGCATCTCATGGAAGGTTACAAGCATAAGGAAATTGCTGATAAGCTGGATATATCAGAATCCACTTCTAAAACCCAGTATCGGCATGCAAAGAAATTATTAAAAACTAAACTTCAACATCACTATGAATATTGAAGATCTGATAAAGCAAAGAAAAGAGCAGTTGGATGTAGAAACACCTCCTACTGAAATGTGGGATAAAATCAAAAAGGACTGGAAGTCAGAGAAAAATTTTTCGTGGTGGAAGGTAGCAGCAGTTATTTTTATAGCAACCTCGCTAGGCCTTCTTTTACATAATATTTCCTTGCAAAATCAAGTAGAAGAGCTGGCTACCCTCGGGGACATCTCAGAAGAATATCGCTCGATTGAAAATTCTTATCTAACTCAAATAATTGCCTTAGAGTCAAGCATTGAGATAAATCAAGCCAGATCTCAAGATGATTTTAAATGGATTTTTGAAGAGCTCAATACACTCGAAGAGATCAATAGATTATACAGGAATGACATTGGAAAAATCAATGAAGATCAACTTGTGGGAGTCTTAATTGACTGTTACGAAAAGAAAATTCGATTACTCAGAAAACTAGAATTAGAAATACAAAGGACAAACAAATTCAAAGACGATGAAGAAACTAATAATCATAGCATTCGCATGTAGTTTACCAATAATATTATATGCAAATAATGATGGCGAGACCCGAACAGCCACAGTAAAAACAACAGTATCCGCTTCGGATGTGATTAATATTCAAGCAAAATATACTGAACTACTTGTTGAAACTTGGAATAAAAATGAAGTTCTAATTGAAGCCTCCATACGATTCGACGGGAAAATGACCAGTAAAATGCAATCCTTCTTGGACGACTTTGAGCAAACAGTAAATGATAATATCACCAAAGGCGCAGGTGAACTAAAAATTGATACTGATCTTGATCTCCCAAATAGAATTCAGATTGGGAGTAAAAACATTGGAATAAATATTTCATACGGTGACAAAGACTTGAAAGTAGTTTATAAGATCAAAGCTCCAGGCACCAATAAATACATCATTTCCAACTCATATGAAGATGTTCGCTTGGTAGGCAATTATGACAAAATGGAGTTCACTCAATACTCTGGAGAACTGGAGGCCGGGACTATCAAATCTGCTAAGATGAATATGAAATATGGATCTGCAAACATTGAAAGTTTAGGAAACGCAGACATGGAAATCTATGAACAAAAATTGGATATTAAGAACCTTGGGACCTTGGATCTAAACGCTAAATATTCAGATCTTGAATTAGAGAAGGTTGAAAAAATAGATGCGGTTTCATACGAATCAGATTTTGAGATTGGCTCCATTTACGAATTAAATGGAAACTTTAAATATGGAAAAATCAATATTTCAGGAAAACTGCAAAAGGCAAAATATGAGTTTTATGAAATGGATATTGAAGCTGATGAGATTGGAACTATGGTATCAGAGAATAGCAAATACAGCAAATTCGAATTTGGTAAAGCTGGCTCAATTGCATTTGATCAGTCCTATGAAGATGAGACAACTATTGGGAATTTAGGGACTTTCAGAAGTAAAAATTCTAAGTATGGAAAACATAAAATTGAACTTTTAGAGGGGAGCTTTGAGCTAAATGCATATGAAGATGACGTGGATATTGAAAAAATGGGAACCAATGTCACGGAAATTTCAGTAGATGGAAAGTACCTCAACACAACAATAGGTATAGGAAACGCATCTTTTATTCTAACGACCAATGTAAAATACGGGAAAGCTGAGTATGATGAATCGGAAGTTGATGTGAAACGCTACATCAAAGACAATGATCAACTAGAAGTAGAGGTGCACTCTAAGCGTAAATCTACAAATCCAATTCGCATATCGGTAAAAGGTTATGAGGTGGATGTAGTTTTAAACTAACTACTGAATAGCGTCTAATTCAATTTCGAAAGCAAGAATTGTATTTGGAGGTATTATGTTGCTTCCAGTCGTTCCATAACAATAACCGGAGGGTGAGTAAAATTTAATTTTACCACCTTCTTTCATTACAGGAATTATGATTTGCCATGCCCTGATAAGTCTTTGCAATTCAAAGGAAATTGGCTCACTGTTGCTATCAAACACTTCACCGTTTAGAAAATATCCTTTGTATGTAACGGATACGATATCATTGATGGTTGGAGAATCTCCACTGCCTTCCTCAATAATTGTATATCTAATTCCAGATTCGTGCGTCTGAAAATCGATGCTATTCTCAGTTAAATATTCATCAATAATTGATTCCTCAATGGCTTGCTGATCTGCTGCTGTTTTAATAATTGCCAGTAATTCAATTTCAAAAACTACAACTTCGTTGGGATCAACCAATGAATTACCTGATGCACCATACGCGTAGCCCGATGGTGAATAAATTGTGATCATACCATCTTCTTTAATTTCCGGAAGCATTAAAGCCCATGATCGTATAATGAATTGATCTAATTCAACGGTAAGACCTAGCGTGTCAAATAAGAATACATTTCCCTGCAAATCATAGCCAGTAAATTTCACTACAATGCGATCTCCTACAATCGGACTATCTCCAGAACCTTCATTATTAATGGCGTACCGAATGCCCGATTCATGTACTTCGGCCACAATGTTGTTATCTTCTAGATAATCATCAATAATCTGTATATCCAGTGCAAGTTGCTCTTCGTTAATCAAAGATGGATCAGGGTTATCTCCCAGGCATCCGCTCAACATTAGTGTGAATAAAATCGAAATTAGTAACAGTATATTTTTCATATTCTTATCCAAATAAAGCTCCTGCAATTGTTGCAGTCATCATAGTCGCCAAAGTTGCAGCCACTAAGGCTCTTAATCCTAATCTAGAGAGGTCTGCCTGTCTGGTAGGTGCCATGCCTCCTATACCACCAATCTGAATCGCTATTGAACTAAAGTTAGCAAAACCACATAGGGCATAGGTAGAGATGATAATTGATTTGTTAGAAAGTAGACCAGAAGATTTCATATCTGCAAGGCTTAAGTAAGCAACAAATTCATTTATCACTGTTTTCTGTCCAAGTAAGCTTCCAACTTTGATTGTTTCAGACCACTCAACTCCCATAATAAAGGCAAAAACTCTGAAAATCTGTCCTAAAATATATTGAAGTGAAAATCCATCAAACGCACCATCTGTGGATTGAATAACAAACTCATTAAGTCCTGTCCACTCACCAATTCCATCAACAAGTATCCAATTGATTGCAAAGATTACTGCGATAAATGCCAATAACATCCCTGCAATATTTAACGCAAGTTTAACTCCATCAGATGCTCCTCTAGCTAGTGCATCTACAAGGTTTACGCCAATATTTTCTTTGTTTACTTTCAGACTACTATCAATTTTCTCAGGCTCATTTTCCGGAAGGAATATTTTAGCCATGACAATTGCTGCTGGAGCATTCATAATAGAAGCACTCAAAAGATACGTAGCGAATATTTGTTGCTGCTCTGGATCTCCGCCTCCCAGGAATGAGACATAAGCCCCCAAAACGCTTCCGGCAATGGTTGCCATGCCTCCAGTCATCAAGCAATTCAGCTCTGAGTTGGTCATTTTTCCAATAAACGGACGAACTAAAAGTGGAGCTTCTGTTTGACCTAAAAAAATGTTACCTGCTGCCGATAGGCTTTCTGCTCCAGATAATCTCATTGTTTTAGCCATCAACCAGGCAAATCCATAAACAATCTTTTGAAGTAAACCGAGGTAATACAATCCCGCTGTAACTGCCGAAAAGAAAATAACTGTAGGAAGTGCTTGAAATACAAACAAGAATCCAAGACTATGTTTGGCATCTACTGCATCACTATTTTTTGCTAAGTCACCATAAAGAAACTCCGCTCCTTTAAGACCAAAGTTCAAAAACTTAACAAATCCGGCACTCATCCAGGAAAATAGTTGGTTGATAAAATCAACATTGGCAATCATCAAACCTATGGCTACTTGAATAGCAATTCCGATTCCAACGAGCCTAAAATCAATTTGCTTTCTGTTGCCAGATAGAGCCCAGGCAATGGCCACCAGTCCTATCAATCCAGCAATTCCTCTGATGTACTCCATGTTAGTTGCGCTTGTTTAGCACGTCCCTGATACGGGCAGCTTTCTCATAGTCTTCATTATCCAAAGCATCTGTTAGTAGCTTTTCCAGCTCACTAGATGAAAGATCATCAATGCTTTTGTTTTCTGACTTTGCCGGCTCTGCTTTTGCAATCTCTTCCTCATACTCATCTGTAAGCACAATACCCGCTTCTGTCATTATGCTTTCATTGGTATAAAAATCTACATTGAAGCGAAGACCAATTGCAATTGCATCTGAAGGTCTTGAATCGATCTCGAAGATTTTTCCATTCTGCTCACAGATTATGCGAGCAAAGAAAACTCCCTCTTTAAGATCAGAGATATAAACTTCTTTTATTTCAATATCAAAGTTATGCGAAAAGGCCTTGAAGAGATCATGAGTCATGGGACGATTCGGAACAATTTTCTCAATCTCAATGGCTATTGCCTGAGCTTCGAACATACCAATAATGATCGGTAGTCGTCTATTCCCACCGGATTCCCCTAAGACAAGTGCAAAAGAGCCTGACTGGGACTGACTTGAAGACAGTCCCAATATCTCTAGCTTTATTTTATCATCGGCCATTAACCCTGTGCCTTCTTAATTGCTTCAGTAAGTTTAGGAACCACGTCAAACGCATCCCCAACTACACCATAATCAGCTGCTTTGAAGAAAGGAGCCTCCGGATCTTTGTTGATCACCAAGATGTATTTTGAGGAGTTTACTCCAGCTAAATGCTGAATTGCTCCTGAGATTCCAATAGCAATATACAGAGATGGACTTACTTTAATGCCTGTTTGGCCCACGTGCTCGTGGTGAGGCCGCCAGTCCATATCTGATACCGGCTTGCTACAACCTGTGGCAGCTCCAAGTGTTTTTGCTAAATCCTCAATCATTCCCCAGTTTTCTGGCCCTTTCAAGCCCCTACCACCTGAAACTACAAGATCAGCTTCTGGTAATAGGATATCTCCTTCAGCCTTTTCGACTTTAGTTGTCTTTACACTGAAATCTGCATCATTGGTATTCGGTGAAAAAGCCACCACTTCAGCTGCACCACCGTCTTCTTTAATGGCTATTGCATTTTTCTTTATAATGATAATCTTCTTATCACCTTCCAGATTTGTGTTTGCAAATGCTTTTCCTGTATAGATGCTTTTCTTCACTGAATACCCTCCAGTCATATCAGGAAGGTCAGTGACGTTTGATGCAAGAGCTGCATCTACTTTAATAGATACTCTGGCAGATACTGGATCACCTAATGAGCTTTTTGCCATTACCAAAAGGTCAGCGCCTTCTTGGTTCATTGCTTCAGCAATTGCTGATGCGTATGCCATGATATTTGGAGAAGTTAATTTATCATCGGTGACATGAAGCACTTTATTTGCGCCTGCTTTTCCAATTTCATCTATATCTGACACCTGGCCAAATACAAGTGCAGTCACTTCGCCACCAGCAGCGTGTGCATAGCTGACAGCTTCAAGCGATGATTTCTTAATTTTTCCTTCGTCGGTTTCTACAAATGCTAATGCTGCCATGTTAAATAACTTTTGCTTCGTTTTTCAATAAATTAACTAGTTCGTCCATATTGTCTGGGTCTACCAACTTCACATCTCCTTTGGCTGGTGGCAACTCAAACTTACTTACCTTGGTTTTTGGTGTATCTCCTGTTGGATCCTTTACTTCCAAAGGTTTTGTCCGCGCACTCATAATACCCCTCATATTTGGTATCTTCCACTCAGCAATTGGTTCCTGACACCCGGCAACAAAAGGAAGTGGCAGTTCCATATACTCTTTGCCTCCTTCTATCTCCCGTGAAATTTTTGCTGTACTTCCTTCAATATCCAACGTCATCACTGGAGAAATAGAAGGCATCCCTAGTAGTTCTCCTACCATTCCATGAACCTGCCCCCCATTAAAGTCAATGGATTCGCGTCCCATTAGAATAAGGTCGTATCCTCCGTCCTTGGCAACAGCAGCAATCTGCTTAGAAACAAAAAGAGCATCTTCAGGAAATGCATTGATACGAATTGCGTCATCAGCTCCAATTGCTAATGCTTTTCGAATGGTCGGTTCAGTTTCAGCTTCACCAACATTTAAGACAGTGATGCTACCACTAGATTGTTCCTTCAATTCCACAGCTCTAGCTAATGCATAGTCATCATAAGGACCAATGATGAATTGAACGCCATTCTTATCGAATTTTGTTTCACCATCTGTGAATGCTATGCGCGAGGTGGTATCCGGCACATGCGTAATACAAACTAAAATTTTCATTTATCTATAGAGTGTTTTATAAGAAACAAGCGAGAAGCGAATCGGTTCAGCCCCTCATTTTTTCGAACCTCGAAGTTAGCAATTATGGTGAATTTGGGAAGCCTCAAAACGGGCCTTTTATTGAATTTAAATAATGAAAAAGATCAGAGCAATTCTTTACTTGACAAAACCAGTATATAGAAATATTTTCTTTCATAATGGTTTTATCTCTCGAAACAATTTTTTAAATTGGTTTTAAGAACCAAATATTATTTAATTATGAGAAGATTAAACATGATGGGCGTATTCGCCCTATTGGTAGGATTGCTATGGTCTTCCAAGAAAATTCCGAAAACCAAACACCTGAGCTTGAAGAAATCCCATCTGGGGTATTAGCAAAGATTGCGGATTTAGGCTTCAATGCAACTGAAGTTAAAATGTACAAAGGAGAACTGATTATTGAAGGTGATATTCGTATCACTTTAGATGAGTTAGATCAAATGTCTCCTGGTAACAGCCTACCTGTTGAAGAACATTATCACACGGACAACCTTGTAACCGGAACACCTCGAACAATCAATGTTTATGTGAATATGCCTCAGAAGTATCGAGATGCTACGGACATTGCTATTACTCGTTACAATACTGAGGGTTTGAATCTTACTTTTAATCGAGTAGGCAGTTCAGGTCAAGCTGATATTATAATACGAGCTTCGCCTTGGTATTACTATTTCTTTGGTATTCTTGGGTCAGCAGGTTTTCCATCCAGCGGCAATCCACATGGAACCATACTTATGACAAGGGCATATTATGACAATGTCTCTAACATCAATGGACTTGCTACTACAATCGCTCATGAAATGGGCCATTGTATAGGATTCCGACATACGGACTACATGGATAGAAGCTATAGCTGTGGAGGCTCCTCAGATAATGAGGGTGATGGAGGTGTTGGAGCCAATCATATTCCTGGCACACCAACTGGACCTAGTGCTAGCAGTTGGATGCTAGCATGTGGTAGCCCAGAGGGCGATCGACCATTTACAGCTGATGATAAAACTGCTTTAGGCTATGTCTACTAATCTGAAATATTCACACTCGGTTAGTTAATTGTTGAGGTGCGGAGAAATTCGCACCTTTTTTATATAGAAATCTAAATTCTCAAATAGGAAATCAAAATAGATCTGATGTGATGGTTTTTTCTTGGTAGGAACAGTTCAGTTTAATATGACGGGTAAATGACGGGTATATTGTGATTAGTTTTCTTGTAGAGCATTTACCATTGTGCATAGAATTGCTTCAAAAAAACGAATGGAAGACATGAGACAACCCGAACTCGGAAAAAGACTAACAGAACTACGGCAGCAAAAAAGCTTGACGCAGGAAGAACTTGTAGAAGCATGCAATGTGAGTGTTCGAACAATTCAGCGCATAGAATCTGGTGAAGTGACTCCAAGGACTTCAACAATAAAAATACTATTGACAGCACTGAACGAGGATTTTGAGAATTTTAAAAATTCAGTTGAAGTCAACAAATCTGAAGACTATTTAAGATCAACAGAAACATGGCTTCAAGTGGCCTGGATATGTGGAATTGCTTATTTTGTCTTGGGATTTCTTGATGCTATTCTGGAATACGAGCGTTTTGAAAACCTGTATGAAGTTGAATCTGTACCGTTCTATATTACAGTCAAAATCTTTTACTTTATTTTCTATGCTCTATTCATTTATGGATTTGTTAAACTAGGAGACTATTTTTTAAATTATTTGCTCAAGATTACAGCCTTTATGCTCATAGGCTTATTTTCGATCTGGACCTTCTTCGATATTTTCACTATCTATTATAGCATGAGCGATGAAAATTTGATCTCATTAGGAGCTGGTGAATCCATTTGCTATGGCGCGCTAACCATTGTTTTTGGAATCGGGCTGATGAGACTTCAGGATGGCATGGGCCAATTAGCTAAAATTGCCGGTTTGCTCGAAATAGTTGCAGGATCTTTTTTCGCAATCGTAATACTATTCTTTCTTGGATATCTAATGCTAGTTCCTGCTACAATCATAGAGATCATCCTACTCTATAAAGGCTTTGAGTTTATCAAATCCGAACGTCTAAAAGGCTGAGTCACATGAAAATATCAAGTTTTTTACCTGGCCTAATCGACATGAATTTTTGGTTGGGATACAATTCCAAAGGTTGTGCTAAATGCCAAATTCGAGGGGGTTGAAAAACCCAAACTGCAGCTGAGAGATTAGCTTCATAACTCCAATTGCAAATGCTTTTTAAAAAATCAATCGATGAAAACAACTCTTAGATTTACCTTCGCAGAATGAGCGAAAAAGTAGATGTTATGATTGTTGGTGCAGGTCCAATTGGACTTGCGTGTGGCATCAAAGCAGAAAAGACCGGTTTATCTTACGTCATTGTTGATAAAGGTTGTCTTGTAAATTCACTTTACAATTATCCAAGCAATATGACTTTCTTTTCCACTTCTGATCGACTGGAGATCGGTGGTGTTCCTTTCATTTCGCATAACCCTAAGCCAACCAGACCAGAAGCATTGGAGTATTACCGGAGAGTAGCCTCCTCCTGGAATCTTAATACCAGACTTTATGAACAGATAGAGCTTGTGAATAAACAACAGGAGAGTTTTAACATAAAGTCAAGTAAACAAACCTACTCGGCTAAAAGCATAATCATTGCAACAGGATTTTATGATCTCCCCTACTTACTTAATGTTCCAGGAGAAGATTTATCAAAGGTGAAACACTACTATGATGAGCCTCATCCGTACTTCGATATGAATGTAGTTGTCGTTGGAGCTGCCAACTCATCAGTAGACGTGGCGCTTGAGGTCTATAGAAAAGGGGCAAAAAGTGTAACCATGGTTATCAGGGAGGAAGAAATTAGCCCCAGAGTGAAGTATTGGGTGCGACCAGACATAGATAATAGAATCAAAGAAGGTTCCATAAAAGCCTACTTTGAAAGCAACATTACCAAGATCACCGAGCAATCGGTCGATGTGATGACGCCAGATGGAGGTATTACCATTCCCAACGATTTTGTATTAGCTATGACCGGTTACCAACCAAATTTTTCATTTCTTGAGCGCATAGGAATTGAAATTGGTGATGATGAATTCAAAACTCCTGTATATGACGAAACTACTATGGAAACGAATGTATCCGGCGTTTATTTGGCTGGAGTAATCTGTGGTGGTTTAAAAACGAATGCCTGGTTTATTGAAAACTCACGCGAACATGCAGAGTTAATTATTAATCACATTTCTAAAAGACCGTGATGGAACAATATATAGGCTTCATTGCAGCTTTTCTCACAACTATTTCTTTTGCACCTCAGGCACTCAAAACAATTCGAACAAAAAATACAGAAGGAATCTCTCTTGTGATGTACATATTGTTTACTTCAGGAATATTCTGTTGGCTGATTTATGGTTTATATCTTGATGATTTACCAATTATTCTAGCAAATTCAATCACACTCATACTCTCAGCTACTATTTTGATTATGAAAGTCAAATACCGCTAACTATCCCCTCACTGTTCCTCTTAATACACTGATGTTCTGGTTATATGGATTTCCGTTGGTTCGCCTAATCGAGATAATTTGTCCTACATGATTAATGGCATCTGCTACAGGTCCATTGAGTAAATTCCAAAACGGAAACTCACCACCAGAACCAAATATCATATCATACTTAGCAAGATCAGCGCCTGATGACGTTTTGAGTTTTTCACTAGCCATTCTGATATTCTCCAATGTTAAATTTCTTTTCTCCTGGTAAGACATTCCTTCTATATCCACACCTTCAAACGATTTTTCATTCACCGCATTTAAAAGAATCTGAGTCAATGAAACAATATGATCAATTGTCTCTTCGATGGTTCGAGCCTCTTCACTCGGTTTAAAGGCTAAATCTCCAGAATTCAAACCTTCTGTGGCCCAATAATATCGAAAGCCCAATCCATCCACTACCCTGGCTGCAACATTGCCCGCAGTATATTCTTTTGGATTATCAGGGATTTCATAATAGTAATCTTCTTTATTGCCCTGACCCAAAGCTGACTCCAAAAAGATCAAAAGTAGCGTGCAGATAAATATTGATTTCATTTGATAAACTTAACTCATGTCAATCAATATGTTATTCAATGAACATGTTTGAATGAAAATGAACTTTTAAATCTTCAAGCGGAGCTCTTTTGTATTTATTAGATTCGTATCATGAATAATGAGCGAATAAAATTGCTTGAAGAATACATTTCAGAGGAGCCATCCAATCCATTCAATAAGTATGCGCTTGCAATGGAATTTTACGAAAGTCAGCCAGAGAAATCACTCGATATTCTTAAGCTTCTTCTCACAGAACATCCCACCTATCTTCCATCCTACTTTAAGGCTGCTCATTTACTGTGGGATAATGAGTGTTGGGACGATGCAGATTCAGTATTTCGAAAGGGTATTGATTTAGCGGCAGAGCTAGAGGATAAAAAAGCTTTACATGAATTGAAATCTACATACCAGAATTTTCAACTTGAGAGAGATTAAATTTAAGCTATGAAAATGGCCAAATCTCCTGAGGAATACTTCGCGTCTGTACCCGAACATCAAGCTATCCTTGAAAAACTCCGATCAATCCTTCTTTCTTCAGAGCTGGAGGAGAAAATGAAATGGGGTATACCTACCTATTGCTTAGAAAATAAAAATGTAGCTGGGATTGGTGCATTTAAGACGTACGCTGGAATTTGGTTTTTCAATGGTGTGTTTCTTAAAGATGAAACGAACGTTCTCATCAATGCACAGGAAGGCAAAACAAAAGGAATGCGTCAGTGGCGATTTGAATCACTAAAAGACATAGATGAACAATTGGTCAAGTCTTACATAGAAGAAGCCATTCAAAACCAAAAGGAGGGTAAGGAAATTAAGCCAGAGAAAAAGTCATTAGTCATACCTGATGAATTGAAAGAGGCACTAGCTTCGAATAGTCATCTTTCAGAAACGTTTGAATCGCTTTCTCTCTCTTGCAAGCGCGAATACGCTGAATACATCGAAGAAGCAAAACGTGAAGAAACTAAGCAAAAACGCTTAGTGAAAATAATCCCGATGATCATGGAAAAGGTTGGGTTAAATGATAAGTACAAGTAGCCTTCCTAATAGAATTTGAACCCCCTTCTCGTTCTAATCACATGTAAGTGTAGCTTTATAACTAACCAAACTTTACTACTATCTTCCCAAATGAATCTGGCTCCTTGAATCTATCAAAGGCGAGTAGGTAATTATCCAGATCAAATACCTTATCTACTGTTGGTCTTATTTGATATTTAGTGATCCATTCCAGCATTTCTGTAAACTCATCGTCACTGCCCATAGTAGACCCCATGATTTGAGCTTGTGACCAGAATAATCGGAATACATCTAATTTCTCAGGGTGACCAGTTGTACTCCCATACATCACAATACGACCTGAAGGTTTGATGATTTTCAAGTAGTTGTTTAATTGATTCCCCCCGGCACTATCGATAATGGAGTCAAATCCTCCCAAAGCTACAGCGGCCTTATACCATTTCTCATCACGATAGTTGAATCCGCCTTTGACTCCCATTTCTTTCACTCGCTCAATCTTGTCTTCATTCCCACTTGTTACATAAACTTCTGCTCCTGATGCGACAGCAAAAGCAATCGCAAATTGACTTACTCCACCCCCAGCACCCGTAACAAGTACCCTTTTTTGGGCATTTACAGCTCCTTTATTTATAGTAGCTCTAAAAGCTGTAAGTCCAGCAAGTGGCAATGCGGCTGCCTCGTTATTAGTTAGATGAACAGGTTTTTTGTGCAAGCGGTGTGTTGGTACCTTGATGTATTCAGCTAGTGTTCCATTGGTCGGCATTCCCAAAACACTGTACTTATCTGACTGAACTTCCGGGTTGTCTCCCCACGCTACATTTGGGTTAATAATCACTTCTTTTCCCTTCCACTCAACAGGTCCTTCCTCTACCACGCCGCAACCATCGGAACCAAGCACTGTTCCAAATTGAATGCCTGGATACATACCTTCTCTGATCCATTGATCTCTACGGTTAAGAGCCGCCGCTGAAAGTTTTACCAGGCACTCATCTCCAGAAATTTCAGGTTTTGATATATCTGCTAATTGTATCGGTTCCGATTCTTGTGTAATCGTGATTGCTTTCATTAATCTAGAAGGGTATAAATCTCGAATTGTGAGTACAGAACTTAATTCTAAAAAGGAGTTTCATCGTCACCTTCTTCATTAGCCTTGCTTGGCAAAGTGATTGTGAAGTCTGAATTAGAAGGACCAGAAGTCGGGAAAGAACCAAATCCATTTCCTTGATCTCCATCCCAGTCTGTAAACTTGGTGAATTTTCCAATGAACTTGAGATTGACTGTATCCAGGGATCCATTTCTATGTTTCGCAATGATCACTTCTCCCAGGCCTTGCAGTGGCATCCCTGACTCGTCAGTATCTAAACCATAGTATTCTGGTCGGTAAAGGAACATTACCATATCTGCATCTTGCTCAATCGATCCTGATTCCCTCAAATCCGAAAGCTGTGGTCGCTTATCTCCTCCTCTGGTTTCTACTGCTCTACTCAACTGTGACAGAGCCAATACTGGCACATTAAGCTCTTTGGCTATTCCCTTCAAGGCTCTTGAGATTGAAGCAATTTCCTGCTCTCTATTTCCGCCGCCCTTGCTACTGTCTCCGCTCATTAGCTGGAGGTAGTCTATGATGATTAGTTTCACCCCATGCTGCGCTGCAAGTCTTCGACACTTGGCCCTTAGTTCCAGAATACTAAGTGCTGGTGTATCATCGATGAAGATCGGAGCCTCTGAGAGTTTGCGGGTTTTGTGAATCATTTGTTCCCACTCATAGTCAGCCAAATCACCTTTTTTAATTTTTTCACTCGGCAGCTCTGCTTCTGAAGAAATTAAACGATTGACCAACTGAACGGACGACATTTCAAGCGAGAAAATGGCTACAGGTGTATTGAAGTCTATGGCAGCATTTCTTAAAGCTGAAACCACAAAAGCTGTTTTACCCATACCTGGACGAGCGGCGATAATGACAAGGTCTGAAGGCTGCCAACCTGAGGTTACTCGATCCAAGGCAGAGAATCCACTTGGTACTCCAGTAAGACCATCCTTTCGATCTTTTCTTATCTGAATTTCATCAATGGCTTGATGCATCAGAGAACTCATCTTATCATAGTTCTTTCGGATATGAGATTCTGATACATCAAATAGTGATTGTTCTGCACGATCCAATAACTTAAATACATCGATAGTGTCTTCGTAAGCATCTTTCTGAATCTCCGATGAGATACGTATAAGCTCGCGCTTGATGGACTGCTCAGCAATAATCCTGGCATGATACTCGATGTTTGCAGCAGAGTTTACCTTGGTGGTTAGTTCTGCAACAAAGTGAGCTCCGCCCACTACTTCTAGCTTGGCCACCTTTCTCAGCTCATGCGTTACCGTTTTTATATCTATCGGCTGACTATCATTGAATAGCGTAACAATTGCGGCGTAGATTTCCTGATGTGCATCTTTGTAAAAACTCTCAGGATGTAAAATATCAATGACATTGGAAAGGGCATCTCTTTCAAGCATCAAAGCTCCGAGAACCGCTTCTTCTATTTCCACAGCTTGCGGTGGAAGTTTTCCTAAATGTTCGGTAACTGTGGAAAGACCTATTCGTCGGCTTTTAACGGATGTAGTAGATGATTGCTTGGCTCCTTCCATTCAGGGTGTGATTATAGCGTTTGATTGGCAACACAAACTTAGCTTGACATTGTCCGTCAAGCCTAGAAGTATTCCACAATTTTCTCTCCACTTATCCACAACGAATATTCAGTCCCTTTGGTGCTTTATACTATCTTTGATCGCTCACCATTTTAAACTCAACATTTTGTTTAAACTCAATCTTAAAAATCCTTTGGTAGTCTTCGATTTAGAAACTACCGGAACAACTATTTCTCAAGACCGAATCGTCGAAATGGCTATGGTCAAAATCATGCCTGATGGTACCGTCGATGAAAAGTGCAGAAAGATCAATCCAACGATTCCAATACCACTTGAAACCAGCCTGATTCACGGCATTTATGATGAAGATGTAAAAGACGAGCCTACGTTTGCACAAGTTGCTAAATCGCTAGCTCAATACCTGGAGGGTTGCGATTTGTCCGGCTTCAATGTGCTTGGTTTTGACGTTCCTATGCTAGTAGAAGAGTTTCTCCGAGCAAACGTTGATTTTGATACAGAGAACCGCAAGATCGTAGATGCACAAAAGATTTTTCACCTGATGGAAAAACGAAATCTTACAGCTGCGTACAAATTCTACTGCGGTAAAGATTTAGAAAATGCTCACTCTGCCTTAGCCGATACAAAAGCGACTCATGAAGTACTTGTATCTCAGATTGAAAGGTATGAGGGTCAGGATGCTTTTGACACTTTAGGAAAAAAACTTGCTACTATTGAGAATGACATGGGTGCATTGCATGAACTCACAACCTCTTCTCGCGTGGATTTCGCAGGACGCATGATCTATAAGGATGGGATCGAAGTGTTCAATTTCGGGAAGCATCGAGGGAAACCTGTCAGGGAAATTCTAAAGAAAGAGCCCAGTTTTTATGATTGGATAATGAAAGGAGACTTCCCATTAGACACAAAAAGAAAGCTTACCAAGATAAAGTTGAGTGGGTTTAATCAATAGAATGATTAAGTTTAGATAGTTCTAAAGCTAATCTTATCGAATCACTCAGACTCCAAAATATTTATAAATCGTATGGAGATAAACCTGTTTTAAAAGGTATTTCACTAGCGATCAGCCCATCCGAAACCATCGCACTACTTGGTCCAAGTGGATGTGGTAAAACAACGCTACTGAAGTTAATTAACCGGTTGATAGAACCTGATTCTGGTGACATTGAGATTGGTGAAAAATCAAACCAGCTCATTGAAAAACACATTCTGCGACGAAACATTGGCTACGTCATTCAAGACGTTGGATTATTGCCTCACTTAACGATTGAACAAAACATATCGTTGGTAAATCGCATTGACCGAAAGGTATTGACACATGAAAAACTTAACGAGTTGATTGAGCTGACAGGCCTCTCCACTGATTTACTCGAAAAATATCCCTCTCAACTTAGCGGAGGTCAGCAACAGCGAGTTGGAATTGCAAGAGCCCTGGCCAATGACCCAAATCTTATTTTGATGGATGAGCCATTTAGTGCTCTTGACAACATCACTAGAAACGAGCTTCAGGATGATTTTCTCAATATTCCACTCTTGAAGGAAAAAACAATTGTTATGGTCACCCATGATGTTCAAGAAGCATTTAAACTTGGTGATCGAATCGCATTATTGGATCAAGGTGAAATTCAGCATTTTGGAACTCCCGCTGAATTCCTCACCAATCCTGCGAATGATTTCGTTAGCTCTTTTCTTAGCAAAGACCGATTGATCTTATTCTTACAAAACCAGAAGATTGGTAATAAAACAGCCGCAGAATTTCTTAAAGATGACACCATTGAGACTGATGAAAAGCGGAACAGATTAGCGGAAATTTTAAGTAACTATCAACCGTGAGCTTTTGGGAGTTTGTCATATCGCACTGGGACGAAGTAGTAGATCAAACAGCTCAGCATTTGAAGTTGACTATGATCTCCATGATGATTGCATCGCTTGTGGGAATATTGATTGGTGTGCTGATCACCCGAATTGAAAAGGTAGCTTCTATAACGCTTGGGTTTGTTGGCGTGATTCAGACAATACCCAGTTTGGCCTTATTAGGATTCCTGCTACCTATTGTAGGAATAGGAACCACTCCTGCAATTATTGCGCTGTTTCTATATGCTTTGCTTCCAATAGTGCGCAATACTTATACGGGCATCAAAGGAATTGAGCCATCCATTAAGGAAGCCTCTGCGGGTATGGGAATGACTCAGCGACAGCTATTGAGATATGTAGAATTACCGCTTGCTTTTCCTGTCATTCTTGCTGGCATACGAACATCAGCGGTGATTAATGTCGGGGTAGCCACGCTATGCGCCTTGATAGCAGCAGGTGGACTAGGTGAATTTATCTTCAGGGGCATATCATTAAACAATACACAAATGATTCTTGCCGGTGCGATTCCTGCATCTATCCTTGCTATTCTACTTGATGGTACACTTGGGTTGATTCAACGCTTTTATAGAAGCAAAGCACTTTGGCTAACGTTCTTCAGTTTGACTTTAATTCTGTTTGGTTTAAATATTTTCAGCAAGGCGGATAAAGAGTCAAAACTAGTTGCTGGTTTTAATTCTGAGTTTATCGAGCGCGCAGATGGTTATATGGGTCTACACTCAATGTACAATCTTCCTTTTGAAATTAAGGAAATGGAGATTGCACTCATGTATCGGGCACTTTACAATGGAGACGTAGATGTCATTGACGGTTTCAGCACTGACGGACGCATCAAGGAGTTCAATTTGAAATCTTTAATAGATGACAAAGGCTACTTCCCTCCATACTATGCAGTTCCATTACTCAACATAAATACATTAAATAAGTATCCTGAACTATCCCAATGTTTTCAAATACTGGCTGGTCAAATGAGTGATTCATTAATGGCGGCACTTAATTTTGAAATAGACGGCAATAAGCGATCTTTAAATGCTGTAGCCAATGAATACTTAAGGTCCATCAACATTTTTGCTAACAAGAATGCGGGATCATCAGATGTTCCTGACCTTGTCATTGGATCAAAGGCATTTACCGAAAACTTTCTACTCGCACATATATTCGCACAGCTGATAGAAAATAAAACGAAACTGAAGACAAAACTTCAAATTGGCTTTGGAGGTACTAAACTGGTGTTCGATGCATTGAGATTTGGCGAAATAGACATTTATCCGGAATATACAGGAACTGCATACTTGGTTCTTTTGAACAAGCAACCAGGAGACATTGAGAATTTCAATGACCCACAAAGTTTATTAAGTATTGTCAGCGAGGATCTAGCCAATCTACATGACATTGAAGTAATGCCGCCGCTTGGATTTAACAATACCTTTGCACTAATGATGCGGCAAGAACACTCAGATTCTCTTAAAATTTCTACAATCAGTGAATTATCTGATTATCTTAGAAGAGATTAATGTTTGTATATCACCGTAATTTCTAAGTCAAAAAACATCTTTAATATGTTATATTTGATTTTTACCTAACCTATGTCTACTACCTTTAAAAAGAACGCAAGCCTCCGCCTATTCCTACTTGTTACACTCGTCATTATTATCTATTTGACGTTAGTATGGCTTCTTGTTTATGTAGAGAAGGATAGTGATCAATCAGCACTCAACAATTATTCTAATGCTTTCTGGTATTCATTGGTGACGCTAACTACTGTTGGTTATGGTGATATTTTCCCAGCCACTGTATATGGACGTTACATATCACTCATATTTATACTTACTAGTATTGGTATTTTCGGTATTTTAATTGGACAACTTACTACGCTTATGACAACAATAAAGGAAAACAAAAAGCTTGGCTATTCCGGAACCAACTTCTCTAACCATGCAGTCATTATAGGCTGGAATGAATTCGGATGGCATGTGGTAGACCAGCTAGTAGGTGTCGGCAGGCGAGTAGCCGTAGTTACCAATAAAAAAGATGACGTAGATCTGATTCGTGAAAAGTATAATTCAAAAAATGTATTTGTGCTTTTTAGTGATTATAACAATCATGAAATGATTAAGAAGTCAAATGTTGAAGAAGCTACAATTGTTTTTGTCAATATGATGGACGACACGGATAAGCTCGTTTATGTCCTGAATTTGAAAAAAGTATTCCCAGAAACAGAATTTGTGGTGACATTAGAAAATGGCGATTTGAAGAATACCTTCCTGGCAGCTGGTGTCAGCAATACCATTTCCACCCAAGAAATTTCATCTAAACTTTTAGCATCATACATGTTTGAGCCAGATGTTGCTACCTATAGCGAATCGATACTATCCTATGCTAAATCTGATAGCGATTACGATATAAAGCAATTATTAATCACCCCAAACAATCCATACAATGGGAAGGCTTATCAAGATGTTTTCTTTGACCTAAAGAAGCGATACAACTCTGTTTTGATAGGAATTACAAAGAGAGACAAGTTTGGTCAAAAGAAGCTCATCAAAAACCCGCTTGGAGATCTGAAGATCCACTCTGGTGACTACCTAATTATCATTCTTAATGGCAAAGCATTTAAACTACTGAGACGAGTATTTGGCGTTGAAGAGGGTACTGTAAAAGACAGGAATAAATGAAAAAGCTAACATTCATCAGTTTGTTTATTATACTTCTTGGCTGTGATAACCGGGACATCAATGAAGGTGAGGAATTTCGCCCCAGAGCTGTAAAAGATAGTTTTGAGGATACACATTTCACTAAGGTTGTTGTTGATGGTGTGGAATACATTTTGACAGAGAGGGATAATAACAACCCACATGAAGGATTTGGATTCATGGCATTTCGTGCCAACAAACTGATGGAAAAACAAGATACGATCATTTCGTACTTGAAAACCATGTCATATTATCAAAGTAAGATGTATGCGCGGATGTATGGTATATCCGAAGATTCAGCGCGAGCCGAATACAATACTATGTTTTTGGAATTTCTGGCTTCAGAAACAAAAGAGTTGGAAGAACTCGAGCGGGAAGATTTAGTGAACACTAAACGCTCAAATGAAGAAGAGTAAGATTACTCTTCTTTATTTGAAAAGTATCTTATCCGAAATATGTCTTTAATTCACGAAGAGCATTCGCTAGTTCAGGTTCAACACCAGATCTGTCAACGACCTCTTTCCCAACTTTTTCAGCGTCGATCAATTCATCTTTATCTTTAAACACTTCACTAAGTATGTTACAATCATCGATAAGTGAATATAATACTGTAAAGGCAGGTGATGGCTTAGCGCTCTTAAATACGATTGCTTTCAGGTTATTTCTAATTTCTTGTTCAAACGCATAATTGGCATTGTCCATTCGATCAGAAAGTGGAATCCAAAGTAGTTTAGTCTCTTCTTTCTTAAGAATGCCTCTCTGTGCAAGTAACGCATTCAAGTCTTCCTGGATATCCTTAAACTTACCTGAAAGAGATTTGATTTGATCAATTAGCGATGGTCCTGTCTGTAGCTTCTTAAGGACATTGTCCAAGATTCCATTACCCGTACCAATTGTGTCTATTACTGAAATATTACCGCCATCCAGCTTAATTTTCTTCAGAAGATAGAGCTCAAGAATACATGCTGATATTACACCAGGAACAACAGTTTTCTCAGCTGCTGCCAAAATCCGTCCTTCTTCGTCATCTAAAGCGATTAGATAAAATCCTTCAGCGATACTTAATTTCATAGTTGGTTATTTTTAAAAAATGCAAAGTTCTCAATCAGCGAATTTCATAAATTTTACTGAAAAGAGAACAGCCCGAAAGATTATTTTTTCAGTAGAGCTCCTATTGTTAATCCTTGTACCAAAATTGAGAAGACCACCACACAGTAGGTTGTGAATAGTATGGTATCCTTAATAGTTCCATCAATCCACTCTAAATCAGTCAAAGAAAGTGCCAGAGCAACCGATATTCCGCCACGAAGACCTCCCCAAGTTAAAATGATAATTGTTTTCGGCTCAAACGTTCTGAACGGACGCATGGCAGTGATCGGAATACTAACACCCAAGAACCTGGCTGTCAACACGATTAAAATACCTATGCCTCCAATCGCTAGATTACTCATTGTAAACGACTCGGCAATCACCATCATTTCCAAACCTACGAGAATGAACAATATTGCGTTGAGCGCTTCATCCAGCAAATGCCAAAATTTAAATACGTATTCCCCTGTCGCGTTGGCAAGTTTTTCATCTCGCCCCTGGTTTCCGATAAACAGTCCTAATACCACCATCGCCAGCGGAGCTGAAACATGTAACATTTCAGAAACTCTACCACCAATCATTACAAGTGTTAACGTCACAAGAACTTCGAGTTCCACATGATCATTATCAATGAAGTCGAGCAACTTAAAGCCTACAAACCCCAATACCGATCCTAAAAGCAACCCTCCAAACACTTCTTTACTGAAGAGAAGAGCAACATTTGCTGCCGTTATTTCACCCGCACCGTGGCCTCCTACTTCATGAATACCTGCTTGAGATTTAGCAATCCCTAAAATCGTTAAGAATACAACTACTCCTACTCCATCATTGAATAAAGACTCACCAGCAATCTTAATTTCCAGCTTTTTGGATAGTCCTGCTTTCTTAGTCAATGCAAGTACCGCAATTGGATCTGTAGGTGAAATCAATGCGCCAAAGAGTAGGCAATAGATTAAATCAATCTCATACCCTACCATTGGAAATATTTTGTATACAAGGAAACCTACTATGAAAGTAGACATCAAGGTACCAAGAGTAGCAAGCACCAAAACAGGCACGCGCTCTTCCATCAGCTTATTTAGGTTGATGGATAATGCACCTGCAAATAGTAGGAAGTTAAGCATGACATTCATCAGCACTTCCTCAAAGTCAAATTCAGCAATAATATGTTCCGCTCCTTCGGTGATTGATGGGACGAAGTATCCCAAAATCAGGATAGTAACTGACATGATCAATGCGATGAACATCAGTCCAATGGTTGAAGGAAGCTTAAGTACCGTTATGTTAATCAGTGTAAACGCGGCGGCAAGAAAAATGAGAAGCGTGATTAGTTCTAAAATACTCATTGGTTCAGCGGGTAGAAGTTTCTTTTGGTTTAGATTAGTGAGAGCAAAATAAATAAATTAAGAGTACGAAAAAAATAGTGCTCTGAGAGCGGAAAAATAGCTCTAAAAAAGCTTAAGTCACCCATTTAACCTATGAATCAGTATTATTTTCCTGTAAATAATCTTAACAGATCATGTGTAAAATTAGTATTACTTATACTGGTTTTATTTCTATCTGGATGTGCAAGCGTAAAGCAGTTGGCTGTTGAGAATGATGCCGAAAGGTTATTGAAACAATCAGAGGTATTTTCCAGTCAGTTTACCGGGTTTAGTTTGTTCGATATCGAAACCAATGCGTATGTCGCAGGGTACAACTCGACACTCAAGTTTACTCCAGCTTCAAATACCAAACTATTAACGATGTATGCGGTAATGAAATCATTTTCAGATAGCATCCCGTCATTGGTTTATCAAGTATTAGATTCTTCTGTTTTAGTTTCACCTACTGGCGAGCCTACATTTCTGTATGAGCCACTTAAAAGTCAAAAAACATTAGATTTTTTAAATCGATTCCCACTCGTTGAAATCTCCTGGCCTGATAAAGAGCCTGAAGCCTTTGGCCCAGGGTGGGCTTGGGATGATTACATCTACGATTTTCAGCCACAACGCTCCTGGTGGCCTATTTATGGCAATACTGTCAGTATAAAAAAATCAAGTGATACACTTGTTGTGACACCTACATTTTTTCATGAATATGTTGAAGTTTTAAATCAAACCGATCCGGGTGAACGAGTCGATCGTGAATTGAAGTTTAATGTATTCAAGGCCTATTTGGATAATGACACTTCAAATTTTGAGCGAATTATTCCATTTGAATATTCAAGAGAACTATTTGCCCAATTGCTTCAGGATACCCTGAACTCTAAAATTATATTTACCGATAAATCAGCAGTTGATCCCGACACGCTTTACACCCAGCTCACCGATACTGTCTTATTCAAAATGCTAAAGCCCAGTGACAATTTCCTTGCGGAACAGTTATTATTGATGGCAGCTAGGCAGCATGGTTTTGACGAAGTAAAGCCATTTATTAAACAAATAAAGGACACCTGGCTCATAAGCCTCAATGAGATGATTTGGGTAGATGGCTCAGGATTGTCCCGCTACAACCTAATAGCTCCTGTGGATCAGGTCCGCCTACTCAGGATGTGTCTGGATGAGTTCGGGTGGGAAAGAATGATCACAATCCTTCCTACTGGAGGAGAGGGAACGCTTGAAGAAAGATTTCTTCCCGATGAAGATCAGCCTCCATACATATTTGCAAAGACGGGCACATTAAGTAATAATCATAATCTCAGTGGCTATTTAATCACACGTTCTGGTAAGCGTATGATCTTTTCTTTCATGAGCAATCATTACACGCGACCAACTGACGAGGTGAAGAAAGCTATGGAGCAATTCATTCTTGAAATTAGAAATGCTTACTGATTATATTCTCTGATCAACCCTCCTGTCAACCTCATCAACTCAATTTTGGAATTGACCAAATTATAGGTAGCCTGAAGCTTTAAAATTGAAGAGGACAAATAATTGTTTTGCACGTCTCGATAATCGAATGAATTGATACTTCCGTTTTTAAACTTCTCTTCAGATAGGTCCAGATTTGTTTTTGATGATGCTTCGCGTCGAACATTGATTGCGTATAGTTGTCGTCTGATATTGTATCTATCCAGGGCAGTAAGTAAGTCTCTATCTAGTGAATTCTCCAGTTGATCTACTCTCAACTCTCCTATTCGTTCGTTTACAATGGCATTTTTAATGGCTCTTTTTATGCGTCCTCCATTAAATAAAGTGTACGATAGCGAGAAGGCTGCTGTATAATTATCCGTGACACTATTCAATCGCGTATCAGGACCACTGGAAAAACCACTTCCTGTAAAGAAAATAGCTTCAGATAAATCTAAACTATTTCGACTTTCTGAAAATGAAGCATTCAATGACAATGTAGGATATCGATCTGCTGTGCTCAGTTTTGTAGCCTGGCCAAGTAGCGTTTGTGTGATATACTGTTTTTGCAAATCCACATTTTCTGTCATCATCTGTCCGCGCAAATCTTCATAAGTATACTGCTCATCTGGAATGATCAATGAATCAGTAAATGTGTATGTTTTGGTTACGTTCTCCTCTGCGAGCACCACATTTAAATCTCGAATAGCATTTCTAAAAACCAGCTGTTGATTGATGAAGTTAATAGAGTCGGTCAGGTAATTACCTTCTTCCAGCAATACGTCTGTCGTAACAGCTCCACCCAAATCGGATTTAATCTTGATGTATTGAAATTTATCTCTAGACAATCCAAGCTGCTTTTCAAACTCCTCCAGTCGTTCTTGCTCCAATACGGCTAGGTAATATCCAAGAATAATACTCTGAAGGGTATTGGCAACTACTATCGATGCATTTCCTTCAGTTTCTGCCTGAAGTAGTTCAAGTCTTTTCTTACTGATTTTTACGCGGAATCCATCGAAAATAGTCCAGTTAACGTTGATGGCAGGATTCAAAGAATTGGATAGTGTCTGCCCTTGGGTTGCCGTTGGGAAGGCTACTTTCACATTGTCTGTCAGGTTGTTATTTTGATTAACATTCAGAGTGATTGTAGGCCACCTGCCGGCTTCACCCCAGTTGTTATTGTTCTGAGCAACCTCTACATTCCCTTTCTCTATTTGAATGCCGTAGTTGCGCTGTAGCCCTACTTGAATCGCATCAGATAGCGAAAGTGATTCCTGGCTGTTTGCCTGAAAAAGGCATAGTATTCCAAGTGAAAAAATTAGTTTCTTCATGTTGAGTTGTAGTCTAGGTGATGATTAAGCTGATTCCTTGTATTTTTCTATTCTTCGCTCGTCGATAAGTACTCGTTCGACATCTTCTCGAGTAGGTTTTTTGCCAGTCCAAAGCCACTTAGCCGCTCGCCTAATATCATTAAACATGACTATGAACACTGGAAAATAGAGAAGAATAATGAACGTTCCTATCAATACTCCATACGCCACTGAGATGGCCATTGGAATAAGGAACTGAGCCTGAAAACTTGTTTCTTTTATCAGTGGATACAAACCTAAAACAGTGGTTAAAGACGTGAGCATGATCGGACGAAACCTAGATAGTCCAGCGTTGTATGCCGCCTGGTACACCGTCATTCCCTCATTTTTTACCATTGAATTAAACTTGGATAGAAACACAACTGCATCATTAATGATCACTCCTGAAAGGGCTACCATTCCCCAGGCACTCAACAGTGACACCGGCAGTTCTTTAGCAGGTGATATCCAGTCTTCAATTCCATGACCTAATATCGCACCAAACCAGCCCAATGGAATCATCATAATGATTAACACGGCCTGATAGTACGACCGGAACGTAATCATAAGGATGAAGAAAATAAGCAGGAAAGCGCCTCCAAAATACAATCCAATCTCCTGCCCAGCTCTCGCGCTTTGCTGAGATTGGCCTCCATAATCAACAATCACAGAAGGATACTTTGCGTTGAGCGCGGGTACAATTTCTTCTTTGATCTTCTTCAAAATGGGCGGCACTTCACCAAATGGATCGATCATCTCAGCCTCTACAGTAATAGCTCTCGACGTGTTGTAATGCTTGATGCCTGACACACCTCTTTCAATCTTATAATCCGCCAATTGAGTCAGCGGGAATTCCTGGCCTGTAGGCGTCTTAATCTTGATATCCTCCAGCTGATTAATGCTCCTTCTACCTGATTCAGGATAGCGAACCCACACTCTGATCTCATCATTACCTTTCATGAATCGCTGAACTTCCTCACCAAAGAAACCCTGACGCATTTGCTTGGTTATGTCATTGTGATTAAGCCCCAGGAAGTATGCTTCCGGTCTCAAATCAAATAACATCTCTCGCCTACCCACCGGCACATTATCTTCGATTTCTTTTAGATCGGCAATACCAGCCAACTCATCCTTAAGGAACTGTTTCGCTTCACCTAGTTCTTCATAGTTTTTGCCCATCAGCCTCATAGAAACTGGCTTACCAAACCGATTGCCTCCACCAATGGCAAACTTCTCAGCTTCAGTAATCGGACCAATTTCTGCCGTTATTTTGTTGATCAAATCAAATTGATTGATTCCATAATCATCAAGCTCCTTATAGAAGATATTAATTGAGCCCGCATGTGACCCTGATTCCCACTGAGAGAATCCAACATTTGTAAATGTGTTGTTAACTATGTCTTCATCAATGCCCAGCTCGGCTTTTAGGTCATCGTTCACTTTCCAAATGGCATCTTCAAATTTGCTAAGGTACTTCTCAACTTTTTGCTCTCGCTCTCCAGGTTTAAATGCGATGTTAACATTGAAGCTGTTGAAGGGTATCTGTGGAAAAAAAGTCGCTTTAATCTGTCCTCCTGCAAGCAGTCCCATAATGATAATAAGAAATCCAGCAAGCATTGATAGGGAAACCCATCGGTTTTGCATGGTAAATCTCAACCCTCTGCCGTAGACATTGTCCCGTATGTAGTCAATGACACCATTCAGCGTTTTTCTCACCTTATAGCTTCTGGTATTTTCTTTCTTGACCTTCAACACACGCTTGCTTGCTAAGTGAGCGGGCAGCACAAAGAAGGCTTCGAGTAATGAGAAACCCAGACTGAAACACACAACAAACGCCATATCTCTGAGGAATTCAAAACCTCCCGTGAGAAGCAATAGCGGTGTAAATGCAACGATAGTTGTGGTAACAGAGGTAAATACAGCAGGTAGCACCTCGATGGTACCATTCACGGCAGCCTTGATCGGGTTGCCATGCTTCTCAAAATGTGAATAGATGTTTTCTGCAATTACTATCCCATCATCAACAAGAATTCCGATTACCAGAATCATTCCGAACAATGAAATCATGTTGATGGTAAGGCCTACAAAAGTTCCAATGATGAACATTCCTAGAAAGGATGACGGTATACCCCAGGCTACCCAAAATGAGAGTCTCAAGCTTAAGAACAACCCCAGTGATATCAATACAAGAAATAATCCAAGAATGCCATTATTCGTAAGTAGATCAAGTCGTTGGTTGAGCATGCTCATAAAGTCCCATGTCATGTGCAACTCTACCGAATTGTTCTTGGCATTGAAGTCATCTACATAAGCATTGACAACTTCGGAAATTTCTTCTAAATCTTCTGTTTCAAGTTTTCTAACCTCAATAAATACGGCTTCTTTTCCACTCAACATTGCTTTAGATGGAACGTCCGCAAATTGTTCTTTAATAACCGCGATATCTTTTAACAGAACTTCGCTACCGTCTTGATTGCTTCTAACTACAATATTTGAAATATCGGAGGCTTCCGTTTCTTTGGCTTTCGATCGAATCAAAATCTCCTCTTTAGAGGATTTTACGGATCCCGCGGAAATGTCCCGGTTGTTTTGCCGTACCGCGTTGGCAACCTGATCAAAAGTCAGGTTATATCTCAAAAGATCCTGCTCGCTTACCTCGATGGAAACTTCCAATGCAGGGAACCCAGTGACATTTACCTGCGAAATTGCTTCCATAGCAAGCAAATCATCTTCTATTTCTTCTGCAAATCTCTTAAGTGTCTTTAGGTCAACATCACCTGTGAGCCCTAGCCACTGTGCTGTGGAACGTTGTTTCTGTTTGAATACAATAGGTTTTTCTGCACCAACCGGAAAAGAATTAATGCCATCGACCGCATTCTTTACTTCCGTATAGATGTCATCTATATCGTAGTTATCAAATGTGACCAGGGTAATATTGGCTGAATTCTCGGATGAGGTAGACATGATCTCATCAATACCCGGAATCGAGTTGATCGCTTCTTCGATCTTTAGTGTCACGCCCTCCTCCATTTCTTCAGGAGAAGCTCCCGGATACGTAACAGTAATATTGATGTTACGATCACTTCTGGTAGGAAAAAAGGATTTCTTGGTATTGACAATTGATACCACTCCACCTATGAGCGTAAGCGCAATAATGATATTCGCCAGGATCGGAAACTTGACAAAATACTCTACTAGATTTTTTATAAACGTCATCTCTATTCAGTTTAGTTTGATGAAGCAGGTGATTGACCTGTGCTAGCTGTTTCGTTTGCATCACCTAATTCAAGATCAATATCTTTTACCTCTTGCTTCTCCACTACCATGTTATTGAATCCACCAATAAGCGGTTCTATCACTAAGTCTTGGCCACGATCGAGTCCGCTTATTATGGCTTCTTCATCGGCCAATCGTATAACGTTGATCTTCCTTACTTTTAAAAGTGTGTCTTCTACAACAAACACTTCATTACCATTAAAGATGGCATTCCGCGGCATGATCATGCCGTCTTTCACTGTTCTGGCTGGAATCGCCGCCTGAAAGAATTGCCCATCGTAAATTTTCTTATCTGACGAAGATTGAATAGCTATAAACACATCTACTGATTGTGTATTTTGATTGACAAAATCACTGATTCGCGTTACTCTTCCTTCCCAATACTGATCCATTTCGTCCGAGTAGATTTTAACTGGAGAATCGGATTTGATCCATGGAATGTCTCTGGTCTCTATTGCAATTTTTAGCTCATGGACACCCCGACGCATTATTTTCCCAATACTCACTCCGGGATTGATGAATGAACCTGATTGAAGGTTTACTTGCATAATACTGCCATCAAATGGCGCATAATATCTATGCTTGTCAAGTCTCGCTTCTACACTCTTGATGGTGTAGTATGCACTATAGATTCCTTTTGTCGCAAGAAATATTTTTTCCTTCTCCGACCCAGCTTCAGGGAATGGTCCAAATTTCTTATCAATATCAAGTGAGTTAAAGTAAGAATTCCACGCATTGAAATTGCCAGTAAAATCAACCTTCAAATCAGGCAGAATACCTGCCAGATCTCTTAAAAAATTGCTTTTTTGTGACTTCAGATTTAATGCGGGTTCCTTATCGTCAATGTAAAAAAGAAGGTCTCCTTTTTTGAACTTCTCTCCTTCTTTCAACCTCACACGGCCTTGATACATCCGACCAGAAACTTCTGAAAGCAAGTCAAGTGTTTGCGCGGTTTGAACGCGTCCATATGAAATCACGTCTGTTTGAATGGTTTGATAACTAACCTTTTTCGTCTGAACAGTCTTTACAACTGCTACCGGTCGTTTATCCTTAGGGTCTTCTTTTTGATCCGCGAAAATCCCGGCAAGTAGGAAGGCCAATAATAAAATGCCGATGGATGAGACAATGATGATAAGTTTTCTCTTCATGATAAGTAGTGTCGTGTCCATTACTTAATGCTGAAAGTGTCCTTTTAGTTACACGAATTAATACATATATGATAAGTGGACAATTCAGCCCTTGAACTGTTTTATCTTTGTATTAGTTGGTATTACCCAGAACGCCTTAAAAGTCTTATAAAATGGAAAAAATCAATAAGAGTGAAGAAGAATGGAAGAAAGAGCTTTCAGACGAACAGTACAACATTTTAAGAGAAAAGGGTACGGAGCGACCGTGGACGGGAGCTCTTTTGGAGAATAAAGAAACAGGTGTATATGAATGTGCCGCATGTGGAAACGAGCTGTATTCATCCGAGACAAAATATGATTCCGGATCCGGATGGCCCAGTTTCACTGATCCAATTACAGCAGAAGCCATAGATCTAGAAAAAGACAAATCCTTTGGCATGATACGGACAGAAGTGAAATGTGGAAGATGTAGCAGCCACTTAGGACATATTTTCCCAGATGGTCCACAACCAAGTGGTCAGCGATATTGCATGAACTCTGGAGCTTTAACGTTCAAGAAAACCTAAGCTAATTGCATCCATAATACCTCCTGCCACTGTAATGTTCTGCTTCTTGCTCGAAGAAATTGCAGTTGTGTCTATTATCCTGAAACTTGTATGCAAAAAAGAAGATGGGCCCATTCAAATCGAAGTAGATATATTTCGATAGCTTATGGTAAATAGTAAATTTTTCCTTGGCTTTTTTATCCACTCTGATCATGAAAGCATTGCCAGCTACTTTTCTATCGAATTGCATTATGTGTGCCATTTCATGGGCAAAGACATCATAATATTCCTGATCTGAAGTAAAAATATCTGATCGCATTCCAACGGAACTAACCTGACCTGTAGCAGCTCCTTCTACAAGTGAGGAGCGAAAATTTTGATTTGAATCGAAATAAATTATTCCGGACTGCAAAGATTTCATCAAATCAAGTTTCGCGTCCCTTGATGTCACGATGATACCATAAATAGAAGAAGTGAACAGTCTTGCTTGAAATTTCTTTGAATAAGGATAATAATCAAGTCTTGACACAAAAAGATTAAAGTGTAAATTTTCCAGCATTCTATTATTAGATGCAGCATTCTGCACAATTGAAGCTCCGAATGAATTGACTAATCGCGCAGGCCAGGCGTAGGCAATATTCCTTTTTGTTCTAATCTGGCTTGTTAAAGAAAAGCCAACATGACTAACCGCTCCACCAATAGCTCCTTTGTAGAAGCCTTTTGCAAACGCATTCCAAAAGTCTTGATTCTCACTTTTATTTATCCAACTTCCGACTCCTCCCACTAGCCCATTAAAACCAACATTAAAAGCAATAAACTGCGCACGTTGTTTTTCAAAACTCTGTCCAGATATAACAAGACAAATTGAAAGTAAAAGAGAGAAAACAATGACTCTATACTTCATGCAGGTAGGTTTGACCCAAAAATGCAAATATTAAGCCACAGTATTTAACTTGGTGATACGGATGAAGTTTCCGTCTATCATCCATAGAAAGTGAGGCGCAATGTTTACAACCGTTCCATCAAGCGTAGAATTAACAAAAAAACTGGTTTGGTTGAGCTCATTTTCATTCTCTAAATAAGGGTTTACCAATTCGCCTTTCATGTTTCTAACAATCGGTACCTCTCCAGTTACTTGTACGCCAAGAAATTCGGAAAGTGCCGCAATTGACATGTTAGCGATAAGGTTCTCTATCTCAGACATGAAATCGTGTTTCATCATCTTGGTGTGACTGTTACGTGAACCTGTGATATCATCTGGAAGGCAAACGCTATTGATGAGGTCCATTTCATGATTGTTAATGATAAAATAGAAGGCCCCATTGATCTCCCCATGAAAAGCCACCTTCATCAAATTGACCTTGAATCTCCCTAAATCATCAAACTCTTTTAGACTTCTTAATTGTCCTTCTCCGTATTGAATGAGTTTTGGCTTTACGCGAATTCTCAACATCTGTTCCATGGATTGTGCGGCTTTACTCAGCGATTCAGCGATCATTTCCTCAATGATTTCCAGATGTATTTCAGACAAATTCCCTTTACTCACAACTTATTTGATGATGTAATTACTTCAAAACTAGGGAACATAAAATTAATTATCCCAGAAAAGTTCCTCACTCCATCCAAATGAATAAATAACCTCTAGTGTAGGTTACTATAAATTTTCTATCGCCTAAATCATTAACTTGAAATCAAACTAAAACCTATACTTATGAAGAAGATACTTGTAGTTCTATTGCTGGTGACTTTTGTCGCTATCGATGGAACGGCGCAACGCAGGAAAAGTAAATCCTCAAGCAACACTCCAAGCTATGACAGCAAACTCTATGATGGAATACAATGGAGAAACATTGGTCCCTTTAGAGGTGGACGTTCCGCAGCAGTAACTGGTGTTCCTGGCAAACCTAATCTCTATTACATGGGTGCTACAGGAGGTGGTGTGTGGCGCACCAATGATGCAGGAAGCACGTGGGAGAATATATCCGACGGATTCTTTGGAGGATCCATTGGAGCTGTCGCAGTAAGTGAATGGGATAATAATGTCATCTACGCTGGTGGAGGTGAAGTAACGGTAAGAGGAAACGTGTCTTCTGGCTGGGGAATGTGGAAGTCCGTAGATGCAGGTACAACCTGGCAGGAAATAGGCTTGAAAAATTCACGACACATTCCGCGTATTCGCGTTCATCCAAAGAACCCGGATTTGGTATATGCTGCTGTTATGGGCGATTTGTATAAGTCGTCAACTGAAAGAGGCGTATATCGCAGTAAGGATGGCGGAAAGTCCTGGGAGCGCATTCTATATGCCAATGCAGATGCAGGTGCCGTAGACCTTACATTCGATCCAAACAATCCTCGCATTCTCTATGCATCAACCTGGAGAATAAGACGCACGCCTTATAGTCTGGAGAGTGGTGGTGACGGATCAGCACTTTGGAAAAGTACAGATGGTGGCGATACATGGACCAATATTTCCAAGAATGAAGGACTACCTGGTGGACTCTGGGGCATCTCCGGTGTCACCGTTTCACCAGTGAATTCAAATCGCGTATGGGCGATCATAGAAAACAAAGCAGGCGGAGTTTACAGATCGGATGATGCTGGCAAAACCTGGAGACTTATCAATAAGGAACGAAAATTGAGACAAAGAGCGTGGTACTACACCAGAATCTATGCAGACACGCAGGATGAAGATGGCGTGTATGTAATGAACGTTCGGTACCATAAATCAACAGATGGTGGAAGAACCTATGAAACATACAACGCACCTCATGGCGATCATCATGATTTTTGGATTGCTCCAGAAGACAATCAACGCATGGTTATCGGTGACGATGGTGGCGCTCAGGTAAGCTTCGATGCTGGTGAAAATTGGTCGACGTATCAAAATCAGCCGACCGCTCAATTTTATCGGGTAACTACAGACGACTCATTCCCCTATCGAATATATGGAGCACAGCAAGACAACTCTACTGTGAGAATAGATCACCGCTCCGGCGGACGGTACATTGGTGATGACGATTGGGAGTCTACCGCAGGTGGAGAAAGTGCGCACATTGCACCCAAGCCTGACAATAATGACATTGTATATGGAGGTAGCTACGACGGATTTTTAACCCGCGTTGATCATTCGAAAGATCAAGTGAGAGCGGTGAATGTATGGCCAGACAACCCGATGGGACATGGAGCCGAAGGATTTGAGTACCGTTTCCAGTGGAACTTTCCTATTTTCTTCTCTCCGCACAATCCTAATAAGTTGTACACAGCATCCAATCAGCTTCATGTAACAACCAATGAAGGACAAACCTGGGAAATCATAAGCCCGGATTTAACACGCAATGATCCAAGTAAGCTTGGCTCTTCCGGTGGGCCGATCACTAAAGACAACACGAGCGTAGAGTACTATTGTACCATTTTCGCTGCGACAGAGTCGTACCATGAAGAAGGTGTAATTTGGATAGGATCTGATGACGGGTTGGTTCATATCACCAAAGATGGTGGTGACAACTGGACCAACGTCACTCCTGCTGGCATGCCTGAGTGGATGATGATCAACAGCGTGGAAATCGATCCTTTCAACAAAGGAGGGCTGTACATTGCAGGAACACGCTATAAACTGGGCGACTACACTCCTTACCTGTATAAAACGGAGGATTACGGTCAAACCTGGAAAAAGATTACCAACGGAATTCCTGCGGAACACTTTACGCGGGTAGTAAGAGCAGATCCAAATCAAAAAGGCTTATTGTATGCCGGGACAGAAGCTGGAATGTATGTTTCATTCGACGATGGAGCCAGCTGGAAACCATTCCAGATGAATCTACCTATCGTACCTATCACGGACCTTGCAGTTAAAAACAACAACCTGATAGCGGCTACTCAGGGAAGAAGTTTTTGGATGATTGATGATTTAACGCCTCTTCATCAGCTCTCAGCAGCCAACGGGAAGTCTCATTATCTGTACAAGCCGATGGACAGCTATCGCATGGGTGGAGGAAATGGCCGAACGTCTAAAACCGCAGGTACCGATCATCCGGGAGGTGTATTGGTCAATTACTTTGTAAGAGATACGTCTAAAACAGACACTATCTCAATCAGCTTTCTCGAAAGTGATGGTGATGTAATCAAGCGATATTCCACGCATCCTGATAAGGATGAAAATGAAGAGAAGCTAGATGTAAAGCAAGGCTATAACACCATGAACTGGGGCATGCGCTACAATGGAGCCAAAACATTCGATGGCATGATCTTGTGGTGGGCCACCACGGGTGGACCGATAGCAATACCAGGAGCTTATGCAGTAAAAATGGAAGTCAATGGCGCCGAAAGCACGCAAGACTTCAACATTCTTGCCGACCCTCGGGCGGAAGCAACTCAATCGGACTATCAGGCTCAGTTTGATTTTCTGATCAAGGTGCGAGATAAGCTGACTGAGACACATGAAGGAATCATCAACATTCGCAAGGCGAAAAGCCAGATCAGTGATGTAATGAAAAAGGCAGAGAATGATGAAATATCCGAGCTCGGAAAAGCCATCATCAAGGACATGTCTGAAATTGAAAAAGCGCTGTATCAGACACAGAATGAAAGCGGACAAGATCCACTCAACTTCCCGATCCGATTGAACAATAAGCTGGGACACCTGGCGTCATTGTCAGGCGTAGGAAGCTACAAGCCAACGGATTCTGCTTTGGCATTCTATGATCAGGTGACGGCCAAAATTGATGAGCAACTCAAAATGTTGAATGCGATTCTAGATACAAGAATCGATGAATTCAATCAAAAGGTGAAAGAAGCAGAAGTTGATGCTGTGAAGCTGGGTAAATAGTTAATTGTACAAAAAAGTGAAAGGGGGTGTAATAAACACCCCTTTTTTGTTACCTACTCTTTAAACAACAATTAAGGAGATGGTACATTTAATCAATTTAAGAAACCTGCTATTCCTCATCCCTGTTGCGATCATACTCGGATGCATATTCGTAGCAAAGTCACCTCTATTTGCTGAAAACCCCCACCAACTTTCGCTGGCAATCACGTTCGACCTGCTGATCAGCACACCTGTGATCTACTTGTTGATTATACGAAAAAGAGACCTCCCGAAAACAACCGTTGTTCCGATCTTCATCCTGGGAATTGTGGTCGCCTCCCTCATTCTACCTGCGGAACACCAGTTTTATCTTTCCCTGGTAAAGACCTGGATTCTCCCCTTTCTTGAGATCGCCATCATTACTTACCTGGTAGTCACTATTCGGAAAGCCTTCAAAAAAATAAAGCAAAGCCAGACGGCCACTCCTGACTTCTTTTCGGCAGCAAGGACCGCAGCAGCGGATATTTTACCCAAAAAAGTAAGTACGGCATTTGCTACAGAGCTCTCCCTCTTCTACTATGGTTTCTTTCACTGGAAAAAGCACAAGCTTAGAGCAGGTGAGTTCACCTATCACCAGACAACAAGCACACGCATGGTATTGGGTGTATTTGTCTTCCTCATTATCATAGAAGCCTTTGCGGTACACTTATTGGTCCGAAACTACAGCACGATAGCGGCCTGGATTCTGACTATTCTCAGCATGTATGCATGTTTTCAGATTTATGGAATCTTGCGTTCACTCAGCAAGCGGCCTGTTGCGATAGAAGATGACAACCTTGTGCTTAAATACGGGGTAATGGCAGAAACGCGCATTCCACTCAACCAAATACAAGCCATCAAAGAACAAACGACTTCTTTAGAAAAGGAAGAGGGCCTTGTTTACCTGTCGCCGTTCAAAGACATGGAAGGCCACAACGTGCTAATCGAGGTGAATGAACCCATGAAGCTAACCGGATTCTACGGATTCAAAAAAGAGTTCACCAGCATCGCCATCTATGTAGACGCGCCAAAACAATTCGTTGCTGAATTAAAAGTAGGTTGATCTATCAAACCGATGAATATTTATCCGTGGATATCCTATCGATGCGCAGCATCACACTGTCAAAATCACGTGTAGGGATTGCGGGCAAACTGGATTGATTTTTGGCAAAGACTTTTTGTTTCGTTTTTGGTCTTTCAAAAATGAAAGAAAATTTATTCCATCTCCAACACCCAGTCCCTAATCAGCTGAATACCCTCTTGATGAGTCAAACTCCTCCCCAACTCCGGCATCATCTCACCGGGCTCCAGTGAAGTGATGCGGTGCACCAAAATGGATTGGTCCGGACTGCCGGGCACGATGCTATACTTAAGACCGCCAGACCCTTTGCCTGCTGCTATGGGGGGTTTGTTTACTCCCAGACGATACGGATCGGTTTGCGATGCCAACAGGTACAATCCGGAGTTCTTTGCCGGGCCTTCCCTCCTGTGACAATGCGCACAGTTGACCTCCAACCATGCGCGTGCGCGCAGGTCAAGTGACTCTGAGGTGTCTTCGTAATCCACAAGTGTCGGAAACGCTGCATTCGCATCGGCTTTGAGCCAGCCCTTGCTGATCCATTCACTGAGCTGACCCTCCCGATTCAGCTGGCGAGCAGAAGGGCCAATGGGCATCAGCTCCCCTCCCAGATCGTGGCAGCTCTTGCACTGAGGTTGTGAGGGAATGTGGTACTTGATTCGCTGCAGTGTGGCATTCTTATCTTTCCATTCCACGGGCACTTTCTTTCCGAGCAGCACTCGTTTAGCCCCTGTCTGTTCCTCGTTCCATTGATAGACAATCGCCTTCCACCCTTTTGCCTCATGGATCAGCAATCGCGTTTCCATGATGCGTCGTTCTCCCTCCGGCTGATTAAAATCCAGTGGATAAAAGAAGTTTTTAATCAATATGGTTTGCTTGGGGAAGTTCAATACTTCCGTATCATGATACTCAATTTTACCTTGAGCCGGCAGCTGTATGAAACGAGCTTTGAATGCATAGTCCGAGAAGAGTGCTGCGTTGATTTCGTAGGGAAACATCCGATCACCTTTAGGTATGAGTTCCTTCATCGGTTCCTTAAAAAAATTCCATTCGCTCAGCTGCTTTGGATAGTCCGAGGCTTCCTTTACCCCCAGACTCACTTGCTGGATGACAGGTTGCTTCTTCTCCGGCTGTGCGCATGCAATGAGCGTTGCGATCCATATGAAAGCAATCGTTCTCATTGAAAAATGGGATCGATGGTTCCGAAATCACAAGCATAGGCACTCCAATCGGTAGACCTGTTTTCAAAGTCGTTTTCCGCATCTATGTTGGCAAAGTTGAACTCTCCGTTGTTGCTCAGGCACAGCACAAAGTCTTTGTCTGGAGGAAGTATCCCATCCATGGCGAAATCAGGAAGGCTGAAGGTGAAGTACGTCAAAAAGAGTAGCCCAAAATCATTTTTGAGGGTTGGGAGCACGTGTTTGTTTTTAAATTCATTGTGATGAAAGTAGACCTGATTGGGATACGGATCATAGTCTTCGTTAATCGTTTGATTGACCTCTTCCAATTGTGACCCTTCTTCCGCACCCAGTGCCTCTACCAGCACGTAGCTGGCAAGCGCGGTTCCTATGGTCCTGTTGTGGTGGATGCGGTTATTGAACACCTCGATGTTCCGGGTGGCCATCATCATGATGCCCGTGCCGGGAGGTACGACCGCCACCACGTTGCCTTCCGGCGCGAAGTTGTCGTGATTGTTGGAGATCACATCGTTATCATACACGCGTGTGGTATGCCCGCTTTGCGTAAGACCCGGCATGTCGAAGATGAGGATGCCTCCGGTGTTGTCGTGCGCGTTGTTGCCATAGATCTCCACCCATCGGCTGTTCTCACTTTCGATGCCCGCCACGTTGTGGTAGACCTCATTGTTGCGGATGATCACACGGTCCGACTGCCCCACATAAATACCTGCATCCGACGAGCCGATGGCCAGACAGTTCTCCACGATCACGCGTTTGCACAGTACCGGATAGAATGCATAAGCACCGTTCTCTTCGCTGGGCTCACCACTCCATTTTGAGGTGACCCGGGCAAAGCGAACACCATCCGTATCCGTCACCTTAATGTTATCGCCGGGTGCGTCCTGAATGGTGAAGTCCCGGAAGGTGAGGTTGGTACAGTTAGCTGCGCGTATGCCCTCCGCTCCGCTCTCCTGCATCTCAAAAGACAAGATGGTTTCATCCATGCCTTGCCCTTGAAACACCAGGTTGGATATGCCATCCAGGATGAGCGGGTTGGTAAACATGTAATAGCCTGCAGGAATATTGATGGTATCTCCGTCTTGCGCCTGGATCAGGAGCGTTTGCAGATCGTCTTCGATGGACTGCCAGTAGATGGTCTCTTCCCGTTGCGGACCGCATGCAAAAGCAAGCACGAGGAGTAAAATTGGTGCGTATTTCATAGCTGATAATGTCTATATCAAAGATAAGGGATTTGCCAATATTGCGCTAAAAGATGAACAGCCACTATTTGCTTGGCCAATTGTAATATTGGGCTTAAGTCTCAGCTTGGACATGGCTCCTGATATAAGTGCCTTAATCGATGTAGGATTCGTCTGGTGGAGCTTGTTAATTGCACTACCAATTGGAATTGGGGCTGCATTCTTGATTCTTGGCTTAATTATGCCGGGTCTTGTCAGGCTGTTTGGTCGTATGTGGGCTGGCCAGGCAACAATGCGTCAGATGGTTAACGTTTACTCAATTTCGTCTGCTCCTTTTTGCATTACGATCATTTACCAACTTTTCCAATTCTTTTTTTTAGAAGATCCATCGCTAGAAAATGTAAATCAAGGATTGAGCTATATTATATGGTTATGGGGATTCGGATTATTGATAATTGGAGTTTCTAAGGTTCAGAAGTTCAGCTACGGAATGGCATTGCTTAACATCATGCTTAGCTATTTACCAATTCTAGTGCTTGGACTGATCAGGAACTAACAACAGACCCGCGCTGGGGCAAGTTTGCAACTTGTGCCTATACATAAATGAAGATACCGGATCAAGTCCGGTAGGACACCTCCAGCTAGTAAAGTATTATTTTTATATTGAGGTTTATATAATTGCTAGCGATAATCAAGTAAAAATGAAAGTTACGGCCGAAAAAAACGAAAAGGTTGCCAATATGATATTTGCATCCATTTATCCACTTTACCTGGATAGATTGGAGAAAAATGGTAGAACAAAAGAAGAACTCAACCAAGTAATCAATTGGTTCACTGGTTTTGATCAAGATTCTTTACAAGCACTTATTGATGAGAAAGCTACTTTTAGAACATTTTTTCAAAAAGCTAAAATAAATCCAAACGCTCACTTGATTAAAGGAGTCGTTTGTGGTTATCGAATCGAAGAAATAGAGGATGAATTTGAATTGTATAAACAATGCCGACGTATGGAAAAGCTGATTGATGAATTGGCAAAAGGTCGTAAAATGGAGAAAATTTTGCGTGAAGAAAATAAGTAGAAACTCCCCCGCTGGCGCAAGTTTGTAAGTTGTGCCTTTACTTAAGGATCAAGCCCGGCATGACACTTCCAACTACTCTACTGAGTTATTTAAAACCGTACAAAACAGATACTTTAGTAGCTATTGAAAAATCCAGATACGTACCATATTTGGATCGTTATAAGCTATGCAACTCCGCAAGAATCGGGTATTTTTAGCCTGAGTACCGTTGTAGTTTTACATCAAGAGACACCGCAATAACAAGATGAAAACACAAAACAACGTCAATTTTCAACGAATAGAAGAGGCAATAGGATACCTCCGAAACAACTTCAGGCAACAGCCCAATCTGGATGAGGTAGCTGAACATGTACATCTGAGTCCGTATCATTTCCAGCGAATGTTTACTGATTGGGCGGGTGTGAGTCCGAAAAAATTTCTGCAGTACATCAGTACAGCTTATGCGAAGAAGCTGTTGAAAGAAGAGCAGGCCACTTTGTCTGAAGTTGCGTACGAAACAGGACTTTCAGGGACCAGTCGATTACATGATCTCTTCATGAACATTGAAGGAATGACGCCAGCAGAGTATAAAAATGGAGGCAAGAGCCTGGTCATCAACTACAGCTTCGCTGACAGTCCTTTTGGAGAGATCATGGTGGCATCTACTAAAAAGGGGATCTGTCATTTGGCCTTCTCAGTCGACGAGGAGCGATCTCTTAATGGATTAAGAAATCAATTTCCAAATGCCCAATTCAATCAGCATTTAGATATGATCCAGCAGAATGCACTGTTCCTCTTCACACATGACTGGAGTAAACTGAACGAAATAAAACTGCACCTAAAAGGCACGGACTTTCAATTAAAAGTCTGGGAGACATTAATCAAAATCCCCTCAGGTGGACTCTCAACTTATGGACAGATTGCCAGGCAAATCAGCAATCCCAAAGCATCGCGAGCAGTCGGGTCTGCCGTGGGTGACAATCCAGTAGCTTATCTTATTCCTTGCCATAGAGTGATTCAGTCTACTGGGCAAATTGGTGAATACCATTGGGGTAGCAATCGGAAAACCGCAATGATTGGCTGGGAAGCCGTACAAACGAACTAACAATCATTTATAACTTGACAATTTTCAAGGATGTGAACAATCCCTAAACAGGTAAGGTACGTCCTCACGACAATCTCAATTTTTTTCTTAACACAATCATCTCAAAAAAAAGCAAACAATCCTATGCAAAGCAAAACATTCATTTTGATTCACGGCTCTTGGCATAGTGCCTGGAACTGGCATAAAGTTACTCCACTACTAGAAGCGCAAGGACATACGGTTCATGCCATTGACCTACCGGGAATGGGGAGAGATAAGACTCCTATTCAGGAGGTCACATTCGAAAAAACGGTACAAGGAATTTGCGAGCTCATTGACCGTATAGAAGGGGAAGTTATTCTGGTGGGGCATAGCAAAAATGGCATCATGATCTCACAAGCGGCTGAATACCGACCGGGGAAGATTGAGAAGCTCATATACCTGGCTGCCTATCTCATTCCTAGCGGAAAGACACAAAAAGATTATTCTGCTCAAGACTCTGAGGGTTGGCTTAAAGGGTACGTTGACGTTCATGTGAAATCCAAGTCTCACACACTCCAACCTGAAATTTTTAAGGAAGGACTATATCATGATTGCCAGGAGGATATAATAGAAATGGCGAAGGTTATCCTGAATCACGAACCAATTGAATCTGGCATGGCCAAGCTTCATCTGACCAATGAAAATTTTGGGAGAGTCCCCAGGTACTACATTGAATGCACAGAAGATAGAGCAGTCACTCCATTTATTCAGCAGAAAATGTATGAGGAAACACCTTGCGAAGAAGTCTACATGATGGCAGCCAGTCACTCTCCATTTTTTAGTAAATCCGCTGAGCTAGTCGACATTTTTCTTGAAATAGCAAACCGTTAATCTTCTTTCTACTATGAAAATAGAATCTTTACCATGGGAACTGATTCGTGATGAACTGAATGAAAAGGGTTTCGCTACTATTCCCGGATTGTTAGATGTTACGGCATGTGATCAATTGATTGCGAGCTATGCGAAGAAAAATCTTTACCGAAAAACAGTCGTGATGGAGCGTCATCGATTTGGATTTGGTGAATATAAGTATTTCAATTACCCCCTACCCACAATCATCCAGGAACTACGTACAAAGCTGTATCCTAATCTGGTGAGCATCGCCAATCAGTGGATGAGGGTATTTAATATTGACAGGCAATACCCTTATGATCATGAAACGTTTCTTTCATCCTGCCATAAGCATGGACAGCAAAAGCCCACTCCCCTGATTTTGAAATATGGAAGCGGCGGATACAACACCTTACATCAAGATCTATATGGGTCGGAGTACTTCCCGCTCCAATTGGTAGTCTTTCTTTCCCAACAAGGAACAGACTATGAAGGAGGGGAATTTGTGATCACCGAGCAGGTGCCCCGATCGCAATCAAAAGCCACTGTGATCAACCTGCAAAAAGGGGATGCACTTTTATTCGCTACCTCCTATCGGCCGGTCAAAGGGACACGGGGTTATTACCGTGCAAATCTCCGCCATGGAGTGAGCGAAGTATCTTCAGGAAATAGATACGCAATGGGAATTATCTTTCACGATGCAACAAGTTAATGTGATAGCTCAAAGCTCCCTATCTGACCGATCCCTCTTTCGGTTAATCCGATCCGGCAAAATTAAATTTGGAGGTAACCGGAAGTTGAAAATCTATGGTAACTTAAATTGCAAGTCTGGCAAACGAATGACAAAACAAAACAGAGTGCTCTTTGCTACCGAAAAAGCGGCGATTGCTTCTGGTTATCGACCATGTGGTCACTGCATGCGCTTGCAATATGCTGCATGGAAAGCTTCGTTTAATAAAGTATAATATGGAATTGTTTGAGCGAGAAATAGATTCGAATAAGAACTGGCTTCCGTACGATGGCGAGGTTAATTACCATGGCAAAATATACGATTCGTCTGAAGCTGATAGGTTACTTCATATTCTGCTTAGCACCATCGAATGGCAACCAGATCAAGCTGTGATTTTTGGGAAGATCATCGAAACAAAAAGGAATGTAGCCTGGTATGCAGAAAGACCATTCCCTTATCGTTACTCCGGCACTACTAAAGTAGCACTCCCTTGGACAGAAGAACTTCAAACCATTAAGGAGTTGGCAGAAAACCATTCAGGAGAACGATATAATTCATGCCTGCTAAATATGTACCATACAGGCAGTGAAGGCATGGCCTGGCATAGTGATGGAGAATCGGAATTGAGGAAAAACGGAGCAATTGCTTCACTTAGTTTTGGTGCTGAACGTAAGTTTTCTTTCAAACATAAACGGACAAAAGAGCGTCTAGACCTAAAACTTGAAAACGGAAGTCTTATGATAATGAAAGGTAGCACACAAAGCAACTGGTTTCACCGCTTACCTCCCACAAAAAAAGTTAATCAACCAAGAGTAAATCTTACATTTCGGCAAATGAGACAAATGAAAGAGTAAAATACGCTGATAACAAACTCTATCATCGATAAGCTAACTGAGCTACTACCGCCGGGCGCGTTTGCTACGCACGCCAAATTCATTCCAACAACCGCATCCCCCTAGCCACTCATTTATCATCCAATTGGAGATTAAAACTGCATTGGACGATAAAAAAAGGTTGAGGTATGTGCAAAGCATTTTTTCTATATTGCGTTTTAATATAGTTGTTCTATGCCATTACTCCTTCTATAAAACTATTCTCATATGAAAAAAATATTCTCCATATCAATTCTTGCAATTTGCATTTCCTGCTCTGAGGAAAATCTTAAACTTAACAAAAACCCAGAAATTTCACCAAATGCTCCAGCGTCCGCTACAATCAGTGATATCGACGCAGGATATAATTCCGCGTTGAACATTGGGCAACTGATGACAAACACAAGTATGACTGCAACAGACGCAATAAAATATGCAATTGCCTCTGATAGCTCTATTTTTTTTCCTAATGGAGAATATATTATTGATGAAAGAATTAGTTTTTCGTCCGCCAATTCTCATTACCTAGGGGAATCGAAATCTGGAGTGATATTAAAATATAATATTCCTAAAGACAATTCCATGTGGGATAACTATCTTGGAGTGATAACTGCCCACAACGTCAAATTTGAAAACATTACATTTTCAGGGAATAACTTAGATGTAAATGTTGCCCTATTGGAGGTAGGCAACCCCGACGTGACATTAACCTATAAAACCTCCAATACTCAATTCGATAATTGTGTAATAAAAGATATTAAAGGCACAGACACAGAAAGTACTGGAAGTATTCCAGGTTCTGAGAACATCTATGGTGTTCGTGTTTGGCTTACAAAAGCAAGAAATTTTTCCTTCAACAATGTCACCTTTGAAAACATTAGTGCCTATGGAGATGATGAACCTGTTAAAGCAGGATTTGCAGGTGGAGTCCTCTTATGGTCAAATCTACCTGGTGAAAATATTGGCGAATCAATAAATGGTAGTATCATAGATTGTCATTTCAAGAACATTTTTACCGAGAATAATAATGGGGATATAAATCTTTCTGATGCGGACGGAATTAGATTATTTGCAGACGGTTCAGATAACACATCAATAATTGTCCCATTTAACTTAACCATTAAAGATAATGTATTTGAAGGGGTTGAGAAGTCTGCGGTTAAGATAGCAGCTGGCAAAGGAATTGTTATTGAAAATACAACCGTTAGGAGTACTGAACCTGCAGGTATCGCAGACATGATGGCTGCTATCAGAGTTCAACCTGCAATTGATGTTACAATTGATAATACTACCGTCGAAGGTCACTTCAAATATATTATGAACCTAGTAGGTCAAAATATAGAAGTTGATGGTATTCAAAAAGGCATCAATGATTATACGGTGGACGATGGTTTTGCTGGTGGCAGTTCAATAATACAGATTCAACAACTTTGTAATATTCAAAATGATAGTATTTCAATCAGGAATATTGAAGATGGGAATCAAATTAGAAAAGTATTGAAGCTATCTCCCAATAATTCATGTCAGCAGACTAATCTTAATATTTCACTAGAAAATGTGAATCTTAATCTCAATATGACTTACAATTCTGAAAATCTTGGTGGTGGAGATGGCCGAATTTCAATCAAAAACGTTGATGGATTAATAATCGATAATGTTAAGATTTTAGATTGGGGCACTAATACAATTTGTGTCTCTCTAACTGACTCGAAGAACATTACCATTTTAAATTCTAACTTCTATGCAAGAGAGGTCGGACTTGAGACTCGTTACACAACAGATTCTGACATTTTCGACAATGTAACTATCGATGGAACCACTTTTAAGCGATCAAATTATACCGCATCTACTTTAGGTTTTGCATACCTGAGACCTCTAAAAATTGGAGCAGTCGAATGGGGGAAAATTGGAAAGGTAAGTATTACCAATTCAAAGTTTTATTCACATGGATTTGACACCAAATCCAATCAGGAACCTGTTTTAATTGGTGCTGATGAAGTTGAGTTGGATAGTGTTGACGTCTATTTCACTCCAGATCCAAATGATTTCTTGCCTAATTCAGGTGTTCAAATCAGGAATGCCTCCAAAATATCTATCCAAAATGTAGAACTTCATGCAGATCCTCATTTTAGCAGTCTCTGGACAGTTTTAGCAGTTGGGTCGTCCGATTCAGATTCTTCCATCGACATTCTAGACATAGCATCAGATAATAATGACGGAATATGGTTATTGTCTTGCACAGATATTGACGTTGATGAAACGAGCATATTTTGTGACAATGGAGTGAAACTAAAAGAAAACTAAAAACAGCAAGAACAAATGCTAAAATGAACCCCCGCTGGTGCAAGTTTGCAACTTGTGCCTACCTAACTGAAGATACCGGATCAGGTCCGGTATGACACCCCAAACATTGGTTTGCAACTTATATTTCTATAACATCCCAAATTTTTAACTTGCTTTAATATAAATGTGTGTGATTAATACAGATTCACAGCTAAATGGCATTTATAAGTAACACAGCAAAGTAAAAATGACCGTTAAAAACAAGCGCAGATGGCTTATCATTCTGCAATACTGTATCGGCTGGACCATAGCGTTTCTGTTCCTCAGTATTGTGAGAGGAGAAGGCACCATTGAGCAAGGTTCCGTTCAGTTTGAATTTTGGGATTCGGTAATCACTTCTATGGTCATGGGGCCTTTTTTTGGCAGCATCTCAGGAGCCGCCCTTATCCTGACCGAAGAATATGGATACAAGCATGTCTCCTTTCCAAAGCTACTTGTGCTACGAGTCGTTTACTGTATCTTATTTGTGACACTGATGGTGCTCGTAGCCTATTGGGTTTATGGTGAAAATTTGACACTGATTGAATTTGCCTTCGAACCCGGAAGCTTTGCTATTTATTTCTACATCGTAACTGTGGATATTTTCATGTTTGGACTCAGACAAGTCAGCCTACATTTTGGAAGCAATAATCTTTCAAAACTAATGTTTGGCAAGTTTTACAATCCGAGAGAAGAAGAACGGATATTCATGTTTCTGGATCTGCAATCTTCAACTACACATGCTGAAAGATTGGGTCACATCAAATACAGTAAAATGATTCAGGATTGCTTCAATGACCTTGGGGTAGTCGTAGAAAATGAGTCGGAAATTTATCAATATGTAGGCGACGAAGTGGTCCTGACATGGAAGCTTCAGGATGGTCTGAGGAACCAAAATTGCTTGAAGGCTTATTTTAATTTCAAAGGGCAGCTGGACAAAAGATCTCAGCATTACCTGGATCAATACAATTGTCAGCCTCATTTTAAGGCAGGCATTAACCATGGTCTTGTCACAGTTGCAGAAATAGGTAAATACAAAAAAGAGATTGCTTATCACGGAGACGCAATAAATACTGCAGCCAGAATACAGGCAAAGTGCAATGAATTTAAGCAGGCTTTATTAATATCAGAAAGCCTGAAGGAAAAACTGAATCTATCGGGTTTTTCATGTGAAGAGCTGGGTAGCATCCCATTGAAAGGGAAAAAAGAGAAGGTGCTTATCTATTCTGTTCATCAATTGAACGCTTAGCAATTCTTCGTTGCATTTACTTATCACTTATCCACCGCTGGCACAAGTTTATAACTTTGTGCCTTTGCATAAATGAAGCTATCGGATCAGGTCCGGCATTCAAGCTGCATTGGACAATAAAACAAGGCTGAATGTGTGCACAAAGCATTTTCTATATTGCGCATATGTAATTATCATCAGCAAGCTGCAAATTCATGGAAGCATTCAATAAATATTTACAGCAATTCCCTCATTATACACCCAATGTTTACAAAAATGCCTATCCATTTCTTTCTAAAAAGGTGTTAGGGCCTGGTGACTATTTGTTGCATCTGGGTAAAATTTGCAAAAACATTGCATTTATTGAAAGTGGCTTATTAAGGCAGTACTACCTCAATGATGGCAAAGAAATTATCAATTGTTTTTGTAGGGAAAACTCTCTCACCACTTCATACAAGAGTTTGATAATTCAACAAAAAAGTGATATTGCAATTCAGGCAGTTGAGGAATCGGAATTGATTATCCTTTCCTATGATTCTCTTCAAAAGTTATTCAACCAAGACCCGTTTTGGCAACAAGTTGGCAGGTTGGCAGCAGAAAATGAGTTTGTTACTTCTGAATCACATAATCGATTTCTTAGAGACTTATCAGCAACCGACAGGTACCTACATATAATGAAAAATGATAAAGAGCTTCTGCAAAGAGTTCCCTTGACCGATTTAGCATCCTACTTACAAATTGCTCCAGAAACTTTAAGTAGAATTAGAAACAAAATAACACGAACTTGACCTAGATCAATTGATAGGACCTATCATAAACTGAAATTTGGATCATCTATTAAATCTAAAAAAAGATAAAGATGAATACAGAATCAGTAAAGCAATCAGTTGTAGATAGCTATGGAAAACTTGCTAAATCTACCCAAAGTGGACTATTCTCAAAATTATTTGCATGTTGCGACTTATCGGATAATGCCAATCAAGTAGGTGAAACAATAGGCTATTCGAAGGAAGAATTGAGTGCCGTACCGGAAGGCTCAAATCTAGGTGTTGGATGCGGAAATCCATCAGCATTAGCCAAAATCAAAAAAGGCCAAACAGTACTGGATTTAGGATCAGGAGCAGGTTTTGACGCCTTTTTAGCATCCCCACTTGTAGGAGATCATGGAAAAGTAATTGGTGTGGATTTATCGGAGGATATGCTTTCCCTGGCAACAAGGAATGCTAAAAAAGGGAAATATGCGAATGTGGAATTTATAAATGGAGATATTGAAGACTTACCGATTGATGACGCTACTGTTGATCACATCATTTCAAATTGTGTCATCAACCTTTCCTTAAACAAGGGAGATGTTTATAAAGAAGCATTTAGAGTCTTAAAAAAAGGAGGCAAATTGTCGATCAGTGATATTGTTTTGGAAAAGGAGCTTCCTGAAGTGATAAAAAATTCACTGGCAGGTCATATCGCTTGTGTGTCAGGTGCAGAGAAGTTGGAGACTTATCTTCAATATGTCGAACAAGCCGGATTTAAAGACATTAGGATTGATGCGAAAGCAAACTTCCCACTTGAATTGATGCTGACCGACCCTCAGGTAATGAAAATAGCAAAAGAAATGAATTTCAATCTGAATAGTGAAGAAGCTAAAGATATAGCTTCAAGAGTAAGTAGTATTTCAATTAGTGCCAACAAGTACTGAAAAAGAAGTGGAAAGCAGCTGATATTTGTGAAACCACAGAAAGCCAAAAAAACCCGGCAAACGCAGGGTCTTTATGCTTAACTAGATTTAACTAACTACTTAATAATAATTTCTACTTACAAGTTTCTTCAAAGGCCACTTCCTCCACTTTCCATGTATCATTGAGGTAATCATGGCTGGAGTCATACTGTGAAATATCGCTGAATGATTTTTCGATTTGTAGCACCTGATCGTAGTAATGATCAGTTAAAATCTGAGCCTCTTGTGATTGTTGAATTGCCGTTTCCATGATTCTGTCGTTTAATTGTGTGAGATGTTTCTTTGAATGATGGGATAAAGTTAGAGAGGGGTAACAGGTGAATTATACGTAAAATACGTATTGTGAAAAATGCGTAAATCTACACGGCATGATACATCCCTCCCCTCCACCGACAGTAGTTTGCAACTACACTTCCTATTCCCAAAAAGCGTATTATATCTATACCTACATTTGCTTAAAATTCAGCAATGGAAAAAGAGCACATAGAGATCATACCTGGAGTGGGGCTAGGCAAACTAAAGTTTGGGATGAGTCGAGAAGACGTGAAGGCGATCTTGGGAGATCCCGACCATCAGGATATCACGCACTATGGAGAAGATGCCGCTGACAAAAGTGATGCGTGGGAATATCATCCGCTACGACTGGACTTGAGTTTTGAAGAAGCAGAGGACTGGAGACTTGTAATCATTTCTGTTTCGTCCGAAGATTATCACCTGAAAGGCTCATCACTGATGGGATTGGATACAGATGAATTGATGGAAGAACTCGACATGCTGGGGGTGAAAGATTTGGAAATTGAAGATTTATCTTCAGAAGATCATCCGGACCAAAAACTGATCTCCTCAGAAGAGCTGGCACTAAACTTTTGGTTGCATCAGGATATACTCGAAGAAATCCAATGGGGACCACAGTTTATTGATGATGAAACCATTCAGTGGCCTTAAAGTCATTGTTCTAAATTAAGCCACTATTGAAATGGGGTGTTCTAACTCCGAATTGGCGTCCTAAGCTGCCTCCCTACCTGAATTGGCAATTACGATCTTAAGTTGGCTATTTATATACTTAGCTCTGTTCCTCACTCTTAAGATTTTGGATTGCTGAAACTCTCCCGCCTGCCACTCATTTTGAATCAAATTAAGGTCATTTAATAGTGCATAGTCTCCTACCATCTCAATGGTTGGTTTTAGCATGTGTTTCAACCTTTTAAAGGCTTCCAGATTTCTAGCAAAGTAAAGATCCGGAAGTTGATTCTCGAGGTTTTCCATGTTTATAGAAATGTATCTGGCAAATTCAGCAATGAATTCTGTGTCTCCTTCCATAAATTCCTCAAGCTGAGCTCGCATGTTCGATGCATTCCTTTCTTCGATGTACCAAGTGTCGTTGATATAATCCAAGCTCGTATCGTACTGTGAAATATCAAAGCATGATGTTTCCGTGCTTAGTGCCTGATCATAATAATCAGAAACCTGAGTGTCTTTCGATTTTTGATCGCCTGTTTTCATTTTTTGTAACGTTTATTCCCGGCATAATTGTCTTTGGATCATACGGCTACTCCCCTGCTTTTCCGGTAATCCAATTTGTCTTTTCTATGTGAACTCTCATGCTTTAGGCGACTTGATTGAGCAGGGAAGACTGCTCGTCAAGAATCACATTGAGTTCTTCTTCTATTTGGTCTACTTCTTTTAAAACATTAACTACCTGTAACTCTTGATACTCTTCTGAAGCCCATTCACCTTTCATTGAATAGAGTTTTTCCACCAGTTCATTCTTTGCCAGAATCTCAAGAGTAGGCTTTATCATATGCAATAACTCTCCAAATTCATCCACATTCTGCGATTGAAAATGCTTCGGTAGATCGGTCTTTATTGTATCAAGGTTCCCCAATATGTTCTTGATAAATTCAATCATAAAGTCAGGATCTCCTTCGGTATATTCATTCAATTGCGACCTAATATCTGTCCCTACGGAATCTGATATGGCTACATCTTTTACAGAATCAAAAGCAATCGTTCCGTCGTTTGTTGGGCTTATGGATGCATATTTGGACAAAATCTTCAGGAAATCTTTGGGATTGAATGGCTTTCCGAGATAGTCATCGAACAGGTATCCTGTTCCCTCTTTTCTTAAATCGAGTATGGCGGAGGCGGTCAAAGCCACAATAGGAAGGTTTTTGAAATACTCATCCTCCTTTTCTCTAATAGCAGCTGCAGCAGTTGGCCCATCCATTATTGGCATTCGTATGTCCATCAATACGACATCAAATGCCTTGTCTTCCAAATATTGAAGGGCCTCTTTACCATTATTGGCTATTTTAAAAGACACGCCCCACTTCTCCATGAAGCTTGCAGCTATGAATTGGTTCGCAGCATTGTCTTCTACCAACAATACATTCAGATTGAGACTGGCATTGCTTATGTCTTCTGTTGCAGCGTCGGAATTGTTGATGTCTCCCTGCTCCATCTTCACGGAGAAAAAGAACCTTGAACCAAACCCTTCACTACTTTCCAACTCAAGTCCCGATCCCATCAGTTGCAGTAGTTTCTCACATATAGGCAGTCCCAATCCAGTACCTCCTTTGTCAAGAGTATCTTCACTATTTACTTGTTGGAAGCTTTGGAAAACCACTTCATGCATATGTTTGGGAATGCCGATCCCAGTGTCTTTGATTTCAAACTTGATCTGATTTGTTGATTCGTCAGGCGAAACCTTCAAGTGCACAAACCCTTCTTCCGTAAACTTCAGGGCATTGTTTATGAGGTTGTTTAGTATTTGCGAAAGTCTCACCCTATCTCCGATCACTACTTCCGGCAGGTGTTCATCCCATTTCAGTGAAAGCTCCACATTTTTTCGTTCCGCAGTTGGCTTCCAGGAATTCACCAGATTGCAGCATAGGTCACGGAGGTCAAAATCCTTTTCTTCAATTAAAATATTGCCTGAGTCAATCTTACTGAAGTCCAATACATTGTTAATCAATGACAACAGATTATTACTACTAAACTTCAGAAGTTTAAATTGTTCATTTTCTTTCAAGGACGGATTTTCATCCAGCATAAGATTGGTTGTACCTATTATGGCATTGAGGGGCGTTCTTATTTCATGACTCATGTTGGATAGAAACTCCTCTTTGATCTTGCCTAGCTCTAAGGCTTCTTCCTTAGCTCGCTTCAGTTCACCTTCATGTTCTACGATTTGGGTGACATCATCTGCGTAGACAATAATCCCCCCGATTGATCCGTCAGTCGTATTATTCCATGGCGTTGCCACCCATTTGACCCACTTTTTATTTCCTTCTTCATCAACAATCAGGTCGCTTTCACTGCTGACAGATTCACCATCCAGTACCTTCTTTTTCAGAGCCAACAAAAGTTCTTTTCTTTCAGGGCTTGGCTCAGAATCACCCACACCGATGGTTTGCTCATTCACACTCTTGCCTGACATCCACTTTTCGCTAAATGCCAGGTAGTTCAATTCCTTTCCAAACATCGCAATGGCTGCTGGTGAAGAAAACACCATTGTTCTAAGCAGGGTCTTTTCTGCTAGAATCTGCTCTTCGGTTTCCTTGAGTCTTAACCTGGTGTCTATAAGCTCAGTGATGTCTTTCGCAATAACGTAGGCTCGCTTAGCCGTACCATTCACGTAAGTATAATCTACGCTCTGTCCTAACCAGATGATCTTTCCTTTCTTACTCGCAATTGGAAATTCATAATAGATAGAGGTTTCTCTCTTTTTAATTCTATCCTGATAGTATGCTTTTACTTGCTCTTTTTCAGTTTCTATCACCAGGTCCCAGCAAGTCCTGGACTTCAACTCTTCAAATGTGTAACCAGTCTTACTAATCAAGGAAGTATTGGCGAAAAGGAATCTGCCATGCTCATCCAATTCATAAATCATATCCTGACTGGATTCTATCAGTGTTTCGTAGCTAAGGCTGTTTTTTCTTAAATTGAGAATTTCAATGGTCTGAAAGGCTAGTGCCTTCAGTCCTTCTTTTTGTTTTTTACTCAATCGAATGGATTCAGCATTCATAATGCACAGTGTGCCCAATATATGACCCTCACCTGAAGTCAGCGGAACTGCAGCGAAGTATTTTTTATCACCTTTACTACATGCAGGGAGCTGCTTTAATCTTTGATCTGAAGTGATATCATCAACCTCAATAAATTCACCCTTCTCTAATACAAATTGGCATAATGCCTGAGTCTGTTGCTCTTCCTGTCTTTTTGCATCTGCTCCAGATTTTATCCAAACCCGATTATGATCTACAAACGTGATAAACGCGGTATCAACCTGGCAGAGGTCCTTCGCCATGGTCGATATGTTATCATAAATAGCTTCTGGCTCTGTATCTAGAATTTGATAACCATACAACGCTGAGAGCCTTTGCTTTTCATTTTCAGTAATTTGTGAATCCTTCATGACATGGTTTCAATGTATTGAGTTGGTTTCTTTTGTAAAACTAGAAGACCAAAACCATGTATTTATGCGTGAATAACGTAATGAAAAAAATACGTAAAATCCCTTCACTATGCCTTTAATAGAACAAATCTTTACTCATTACAGCAAACCAAACTTGATTTTCAAATATTCTTTCGCTATCCAAAATGAAGCACCGATATTTGCGATTGATATTCATCAGGTATATGTATAATGTTGTTGTGATCGGTGGTGGCATCGTTGGGCTTGCCTCCGCACTTAAGATCAAAGAAAAGAATCCCAACTATAAAGTAGCTGTCGTTGAGAAAGAGCGTACCATAGCGCAGCATCAGACAGGGCACAACAGCGGAGTGATCCATTCAGGGTTATACTATAAACCGGGAAGTTTCAAGGCCCAAAATTGTGTAGACGGCTATCAAATGTTGATAGACTTCTGCAATGAAGAAGAAATACCGTACGAGCTGTGTGGCAAGGTGGTGGTAGCTACAAGAGAATCTCAGCTGGATGCACTGAATACACTCTATGAGCGAGGCAATGCAAATGGCTTGCGAAACATTAAAAAACTGAATGCCGGGGAACTGAAGGAATATGAGCCAAATATTGCCGGAGTAAGTGGATTGTACGTACCACAAACAGGAATCATTGATTACAAAGTAGTAGCTGATAAGTACGCTGAAAAGTTTAAACACTTCGGCGGTGAGATCTTTTCTTCAAATAAGTTCATGAGTTTTAAGGAAGAACGAGGTTTTATTCACGTACATACCGAAAATGAGCGGTTGACTACCCGAGTTGTTGTCAACTGTTCAGGCCTTTACACCGATAAAATTGCCAAGCTGACGGGAGCTAAAATTGATTTTAAGATAGTCCCATTCAGAGGTGAGTATTACAAGATCAAACCGGAGAAAGAACACCTGGTAAAAAATCTGATCTATCCTGTTCCAGATCCAAATTTTCCTTTTCTGGGAGTTCACTTCACTCGTCACATAGACGGTGGCATAGAGGCAGGGCCAAATGCGGTACTGGCTTTCGCCAGAGAAGGCTACAAAAAAAGCCAGGTAAATATGAAGGAATTGCTAGGGACTCTTTTATATCCAGGCTTCATGCGGGTGGCATACAAATATTGGAAAACCGGATTTGGTGAAATGTATCGCTCGTATTCCAAGGGTGCTTTCACCAAGGCCTTGCAAGAACTGATCCCTGAAATACAGAAGAGAGACCTAATCAAAGGTGGTGCCGGAGTACGAGCTCAGGCTTGTGACAGGAAAGGTGGACTTATAGATGATTTTCTGGTCGTGGAACATGACAAATTTATTAATGTAGGAAATGCCCCTTCCCCAGCGGCTACATCTTCTTTAGCCATTGGTGATCGAGTAGCTCAGATGGCAATTGATCGGTTAAAGTAGTGGATATCAGAGCAGCCAAATCGGATGACCTGGACCAAATTCTGGAATTATTCCGGGATACCATTCAGCATGTAAATTCACAAGACTATTCTCCTGAACAAATTGAGGTCTGGCAACATGCTACCGACAGAAAAGTTTGGCTAAACAAGATTAAGGAACAATCATTCTTTGTGGCGCTCATGTCCAACCAGATTGTTGGTTTCAGCTCTGTTGATGCTGATGGCTACGTTGACTTTATGTATACGCACCGGGATCATCAGGGTGAAGGTATCGCCAAAGCACTTCTGGAGGCGGTGGAAAAACGTACCCTTGAAAATAAATTGGACAGGATATGGGCATCTGTAAGCATTACTGCACAGCCATTTTTTAAGAAGAATGGTTACAACCACTATGAAAATGAGCACAAAATGATTTCCGGTGTCCATTTCAAAAATGCCTTAATGGAGAAAATGCTCATTCAATAAGACAGGTTTTGATAACTTTATTCTATGCAATATGATAAGGATAAAGCCATTGAAATACTTGAACGTACCCCGAAAGTTTTAAACGAATTACTTCGCAGCATCTCTGATAAATGGACGTTAAACAACGAAGGTGAAAACACCTGGAGTCCCTTTGATGTCGTCGGGCATTTGATTCACGGCGAAAAGACCGATTGGGTACCACGCGCAAAAATCATTCTTGAATATGGTGCTGAAAAACCATTCGAACCCTTCGATCGCTTTGCACAAAATGAAATAAGCAAAGGCCAATCGATGAATGAATTGCTCTCTGAGTTTGAAAAGCTTAGAACTGAAAATCTGAAAGCATTCAAATCACTTAGCATTCGTGATAATTTGGATAAGAAAGGCAAACATCCTGAATTGGGAGATGTTACACTTAGGAATTTACTTTCAAGTTGGGTAGTGCATGACCTGGGGCACATCTCCCAGATTGCCCGCGTAATGGCCAAACAATACACGGAAGAAGTTGGTATTTGGACCAGATACATGGGCATATTGAAATAGTCTCTTTCAAGACGTTTTGTTTGAGTAGCGAAACTGATTGTATCACCAAAATCGTTTATTAAATATGAAAAATGTAATCGTCCTATTATCCATCACCTTTTCATTCATTTCTTGCGCACAGCAGCAGAATACAGAAAAGAAGACCAAAGCTGAAAATTTACCCTTTGATAAGGTAGAAAAACCAGAATCCGAATGGAAGGCACAGCTCTCAGATTTTGAATACTATGTATTGAGAGAAAAAGGTACAGAAAGAGCCTTTACCAGTGACCTTTTGAATAATAAGAAAGAAGGTACTTATGTGTGTACTGCATGCGCTCTTCCATTATTCACTTCTACTACCAAGTTTAAATCTGGAACCGGATGGCCTTCTTTTTATGAGCCTATCAATGAAGTCAACGTAGCTGAAGAAGACGACGTATCCTACGGCATGGTACGAACGGAGGTATTATGTGCTAGATGTGATGGCCACCTGGGGCATGTGTTTGCGGACGGCCCGGCTCCTACAGGACTCAGGTATTGCATCAATGGGGCAGCCTTGAAGTTTGCTGAGAAAGAATAACCTCATCAATGAATCCATCTGCCGCAAATTCCATATAGCTCCACGAGCTTCCTGGAATAGTAAAACCGACATGTCCGCCCTTTTTAGGCATTTCAAGGTAGATGTTTTTACTTTTTTGGGCTAACTCTATTGGATAGCATGGATCGCCAAGCATTGGGTCATTGATGGCATTTACTATTAACAGAGGGATTTTGATATTTGGTAAAAACTGATCGCTGGTTATCCGGGTGTAAAAATCATTCGCATTTTTATATTCCGGATGAACCTTGAGCGTAAAAGCTTCGTCAAGCTCTTTAAAGCTGCGAACCTTTTTTATTACTTCAAGATCCACCGGCATTTCAACATGCTCCGATTTTTCTAAGACCTTTTGTTTGAGTTTAGAAATGAATCGATTTTCATAAATTCTATTCGCACCAATCTTCAGCATCTCCGCGCTGTTCTGCACATTGCATGGTACAGAAAATGAAACAGCCCCAATAATTCTTTGATCAGGGATTCGCTCGCCAAGATACTTTTGTTGCATCCCGGCTCCCATAGAAAAACCTATCAAAATGACTTCTTCATATTTGGCAGCCAACCCTTGATCAATTACCGCAGCGATATCTTCCGTAGCACCATGATGATAAAAACGCGGCAATCGATTCATCTCTCCACTACAGCTTCGATTATTCCAAGCCAGGATATCCCAACCTTTCTGAGAAAAATAATGTGCGGGTCGTTTAATATAATGTCTATCTGCGCTTCCCTCCAGTCCATGACTTAAAACGATCAAACGCTTATTTCCACCACGTACCCAGTCCAAATCCAAGAAATCACCATCCGGTAATTCCAATCGTTCACGTTCATAATTCACTCCTCCCACCTCATAAAAAAGAGAAGGAATAATGGTTTCAAAATGACCGTTGAAAAAATACCATGGCCTCCTGTTATATTTTGACTTTATTAATGGCATGAACGGCTCAATTTTTGCTTAATTGTTTGAAATTCAAAACCGAAATTAACGACTGAATGAGACTTAATCATAAGATTACCTTTCTTCTTCTTTTTGCCAGTACTTTCTCCTATTCTCAAAATGCACTTATTGTTGATGAAGCTACAGGCAAACCAGTCGTTGATGTATTCATTTACCATGAAAATAAGGAAGATGTCACTTATACCAATGAAAAAGGGATCGCTGACATTTCGACCTTTCCAAAAGGACTGATATTCTTTCAACATCCGTCTTTTCACCAACAATCAATAGCATATTTGGGAAATGATCTCAAGGTCTCATTGAAAGAAAAAATCATGTCCTTCAATGAAGTAGTGATCTCCGCCAACAAATGGGAGCAAGAAGAAGAAAGCGTTTCCCAAAAGATCATGACTGTCAATAAGAAAACGATTCAGTTTCAAAATCCACAAACATCAGCAGATCTTCTGGCCAATACTGGCCAAGTCTTTGTCCAAAAAAGTCAATTGGGTGGTGGTTCTCCAAAAATCAGAGGTTTTGCAGCAAATTCTGTTTTGCTTGTCGTAGATGGAGTTCGGATGAATAATGCCATTTTCCGCAGTGGAAATCTTCAAAATGTGATTAACATCGATCCAAATGCTTTGGAAAGCTCCGAGGTAATCTTTGGCCCAGGGTCTGTTATTTATGGAAGCGATGCATTGGGTGGCGTCATGGACTTTCATACCATCGAGCCTAAATGGTCTTCCGATGATATAACTGATATTTCAGCAAATGGACTTGCCAGATATGGCACAGCCGCTAATGAGCGAACCGGTCATATCGATGTTTCGGTTGCGCAAGAAAAGTTTACATTTTTTCACTCGTCATCCTACACCAAATTTGGTGATTTACGTGCAGGTGGTAGACGTACCGGAGACTATGAAGGCGAATTTGAACGGAAGTTTTATGTTCAGCGAATTGATGGTCAAGATCAGCTTATTAGAAATGAGGATGTGAATGTTCAGAAGTTTTCAGGTTATGATTTGTTCAACACCATTTCGAAAGTAAAGTATCGGTTAGGCCCCGACTCGGAAGTCAGTTATGGTTTTTACTTTAGCACAACTTCAGATATTCCCAGATATGACAACCTGTCTGAAACCCTAGGACCTAATACGGACTCATTAAGCGCTGCAGAATGGTACTATGGTCCCCAGAAGTGGCAGATGCATAACTTAAAGTTCAGCATCTATGAAAGTAACGCGCTATTTGATCAGGCCCGCGTGACACTAGCATATCAAAAATTTGAAGAAAGTAGAAATGATCGTGATTTTGCAGATGATCGCTTACGCACACGATCAGAATTTGTAGATATGTATTCAGTCTCTATTGATTTTGACAAAGACTACTCTAGATCGAACTTATATTACGGTATTGACTTTTACTACAATGATGTCAAGTCAGAAGGGTACAGAAGGAATCTTGAAACGAACGAAATAACTGAGACAAGTAGCAGGTACCCGAATGGCGGAAGTGACTTTAAATCATTCGCTGTTTATGGTAGTTACGTATACCAACTATCAGACGAAGTGACAATTAATAGTGGACTTAGATTCAATACAATCGGATTGAATGCAACCACTACTGATGCTCAAGCCTTATCTACTAATTCAGCGGAGCTGGATCTTCAAAATTCAGCCCTAAACGGTTCGTTGGGGTTAGCTATCAATCTCAACACTAACAACAAGATTAGCTACAATATTTCAACAGGCTTTAGATCACCGAACGTAGATGATGTAGGAAAGGTATTTGATGTTGGGAACAGTATAGTGGTGCCTAACCCCGAGCTTAATCCAGAGTATTCGGTCAGCAACGAAATAGCTTACCAGCGCAAAACAGATCGCGCGTTATTTAAGGTTGTTGCATTCCATAGCCGATTATTTGACGCCATTGTGGATGGCCCATTTATGCTGGATGGAAACAGTACAGCTACTATTGATGGTGAGACTTTGGAGGTCTTCTCAAAAGTAAACGCCGGAGATGCGGAGATATACGGTGGGAGCTTGATTGTAACAGCGGAGATTGCAGATAATTGGGCTTTTTCGAAAATGATCAGCTATACTGGAGGTAAGGATATCACTAATGATGAACCTCTTAGGCATACCACTCCTATTTTTGGAAAAGCCACACTTACCTATCAACATAAAAAGTTGAGATCAGAATTTTACATTGATTATAATGGTGAGAGAAGTCGGGAAGACATTCCTTCCTCTGAGATTGACAGAAAACCCTATCTATACACAGCATCGGGCTCACCAGCATGGTATACCCTGAATTTGAAATCAAGCTATCAGGTGAATGAATATATAAACGTAAATGCTGGTGTAGAAAATATTTTAGATAAACACTATCGACCGTATTCTTCTGGTATTAGTGCTCCAGGAAGGAATTTTATTGTAGCTGTTCGAGCAAGTATTTGATAGCTTCACTGCTTGGAAAGCTTTTATTGAAATAGTCGGATACCAATAGTTAGATCCAATCTGGTAAGGCTAAAATCGGAAATGACTATTGTTCCATTATTATCAAATTCAGACAATCGGGCAAAATTAATTTCTGCTCCAAAACCTAATCCGAAATTTTTAACCAGGATAAAATCATAGCTCACTCCCAAAACCAATCCAAATGTGTCTCCCTTCTGATAAAATGGGATACCGTCCCCAAATCCATCCGTTCGATACCTGATCATACCACCCGAAATAAAATAGTTCATCACCTGATCGTCATAATAAAAATTACGAAATAGAAGTGATAGACCAACGTAACTGAATCTTATTCGCTCATCTCTTAAGCTGGAAAAACCAAATGCTGTGCTAAATGGTGGTACAAAATCTTCGTTAGCTTTTGTCTGAATTCGATTGTACTTAACTCCAACTCCGATCTTTTCAGATAAGAAATAGTTAAACTCCCCTCCAAAATTCCAGAGGGATTGCACCTGTTTTTTATATGTATCAGGCATCCCTTCATAACCTCCCAATTGATACGTATATCCTGTATTCAGTGACAACCTGAACGTGGCAGGCTCAGATTCGTCCACATATACCTCTGGCTCTCTTGATTCAGACTCGGTTTTCAAATTACCCTTGTCATTAGGATCTGATTGCTCGTAATGAGTCACTTTTGATAACGGTAACCTCGATCTCATAAGGAGAACTCCACTCTTATCAATTACGGAAAAGTGAATGAATTCGCTTGTAATTCGAGTGATTTTGCAATCAATCGTATCTCCTTCACTCGTAACAATTATATCCTGAGCAGTTGCACAATGAAAAACCAGTAAGAGTACGAATAAAAACAGATATCGCTTCATTTATCAGGATTCAACCCTGAATATAACAATAAAGCTTCCTTTAACGCTTATTTGGACGAAGATCAAATACTCTGGTAATATTAAACCCGTAATGGATATCACCATCCCAGAAACTATCTGTTGTCTCCCCAATAAAACCCTTTTCGTTCATCTGTATTGCATTGGTAAAATGCAACTGAAAGACATGACCTCCAGTTTCAATATCTACACCTACAGCAAAAGAATCTTCAAATTCTGTAGACTTATTTGAGAACTGTGGATAATACTCTGTTACAATTGCTATTCTATTTGATAGCTTATATCTAGCGCCTAGTCCAACCGCAATCAATAAATTATCATCCTGAAGAGTAGGCACCAAATTTCGCTGGATAATGGTTGGAGAAATCTGAAAGCTGAAATTTGAATTGAACTTACGAGCTATCAACAGCTGAGCTGTATAAGTATTGCGATCAATACCATCCAGTCCGAGCTGTTCTACTGTTTTCCTGGTAATAGAAGCAAATGCTGTCGCTGTAAATGGAAAATCTTTGGATTGCCTAAGCAATCGATATTTTACAAATGCATCCACAACCTTATCAAAAGAAGCTCGGCCCACTCCAATATTTAAATCATCAGTAATTCCATATTCAAGACCCAATCGAATGGTAGAAAAATCTAATCCATAAAATTCATCATATCCAGAATTTATCTTTCCGAAACGATGACTAATAATAAACTCAAGCACGCCATTTGAGCGAGTTTCTATGGAATGACCATTTATCACTCTAGTACTCTTAAATGTAGCTGAAACATAACCTTTATCGTCAGCTTCATCTGATGAGAGAAGTTCCAATAATTCTTGATCTTGCCCAGCTGCATTCAGGCAAATAATGAGTAATAATAGTGAGCTAATTCTTTGTATAAGGTGCATATGCTAATTTGGCTGTTACTTCTACCTCTTCAGCTATTTTATAAAAAACAGCTTTTGGTATTTTAATATTATAATCTTCAAGACTAATGCTGAAGACAGTTGATAATTTTAAGGAATTCTTACTGTAATCTAAATCTCCGGAAATTGTCACATCCTTGATCACTCCGTGAAGTTCAAGTGTGCCTTCAGCTAATGCTGTTGAAGAGCCTTCTGAACCATTCCAATCTATTAGTTTTCCTTTAAAAATAGCATTAGGGAAATCATCAGACTCCAGATAGTTTTCATTGAAGTGCTCCTGCATTAGTTTCTTCTTAAAGCTGAATGATTTGATCGGAACGACAATTACAATTGTCTTGCTACCAATATCCACAATACTCGTTGCGGATTCATTGATAGCTTCGATATCTTCCATCGGCGCATCAGAATAGAACCTGATGGACGTATCGTTGGTCTTAAATTTTTGAGAATACCCTGCCAAGCAGGACATCAAAATTGATAGAAATATTAATTTTCTCATTGTATTAGTTATCCTTTGCTCCATCGTCTACCCAGCAGGCAATAAGGTCAATTTCAGCCTGGGTTAAAACGCCTGGCGACCGTGGCATGGACCCACTCTGAGTTCTGGATTTTATGTTAGCTGCTTTGGCAAGAACATCCTCCTTTTCAGTCCAATTTCTACTTGATCCATTATCACCATTGTGACAACCTGAAAATGTGCATTGTGCTAACAAGAGAGGCATAATGTCTGAACTTAAGCTTACGTCCGAACTAACATAAACATCTGTGGTAGCCGAACATCCGGTGCCGTCAACAACCGTTATTTCATGATCTCCTGCAGAAACAGATGAAAAGGAATTTTCAGTTTGAGCCGTACCACCATCCAAAGAATAAGTATATGTGCCATCACCATCAGAAGCTGTTACTTCAATTGTTCCTGTTGCATTCAGGCACTCAGAGTTAGTTGTAAGAGCATCAATCGAGATGCCACCATCAGAGTTCAGAACAGAACTTAATCTGGCTGTGCATCCATCATCATCCATTACGGTAATGGATAGATTACCAGCTACCAAATCAGTAAATGATCCTGAGGTTTGAAAGTTAGTCCCGTCTAAGCTAAATGAGTAAGGTGCCGTTCCACCTGATCCTTGAACCACAATGCTTCCTGCTACCTCACAAGTAGGAAGAACTGATGAGGTAATTGAGACATCTAAATCTGATTGACTGCAATCCAAACCTGGATCTTCGCTGTTGCTTGAGCATCCCATATATATGATAAAGGATGCTAATAATGAGTATAGGGTAATTCGTTTCATATTCGTTAGATAGAGTTGTATATAGAAAGTTACATATTAAATGTAACAACATTTAAAGTACATACCTTTAGTTTAAGTTTTGTCAGCTAGTTGTCTTCTGCACCATCATCTACCCAGCAGGCAATTAGATCTATTTCTGTTTGAGTCAAAGTCCGATCTCTAGGCATACTGCCAGCTTGCGTTTCTGCTTTTATTCTAGACGCATTTGCAATTACTTCTGATTTTGAAATTAATCTTGGAGACTGACTTCCATTGTGACATCCAGATATTGCACAATCTTTTATGACGATTGGCATTATGTCATTTGAAAGCCTCGTCATTGTTTTAATTTGAATGGTCTTTGAAACCCCACATTCTTCATCGTCCTTCACAGTAACTGTATGAATTCCTGGACTAACACTTAGGAATTCATTGATTTCGCTAAAATCACCTCCATCAAGTGCAAATCGAAGAACACCTACTCCACCTGATGCCTCTGCGGATATAGTACCGGTATTACTAGTACAATTAGATTGACTTCCACTTAAATCCATTGTGATACCTGTTGGCTCTGATTCAAGTGTAAAGCGAAGATTCGCTGTACAACCAATGTCATCTTTTACAGAAAAAGTAAAATTACCAGCAAAGAGATTCTCAAAAATCGATGAACTCTGGAAATCATCATTGTCAATTGAATAGGTATAATCACCCTCACCTCCAGACGCAGAAATCGAAACTGATCCAGGTACATCACAATCTGATTTAATAAAATCAATAACTTCTAAGGACAAATCTGATCCCGAGCAATCGATCCCCGGTGTATCAGAATTGCTATTGCAATTGATTAAAGTAGACAAACATGTAATTATCATAAGTGCTGAGAACCTGTTCATTAGTTATATATCCGATAGTTATTTCTATAACCAATATAACAAACGAAAAATTTTATGGTTTTAGATTCAGCAAATCTTATAAATGATTGAAATAAGAGAATTTTTATCGATAGACATAAAGTAGACGAGCGAGGAACAATAGGTTACTCAATATTGGTAATCCTTATTATTTGTCTGAACAATCTCCCATGTATGATCTGACAACAATCTAACTTCAGCTTCAAATATTTCGTATGGAAAGCCTTTACCCCACTCTTCAGGACTTACCATAGACAAGAGATCTGTTCCGTCCTTCTTCTTATATAAAAAATAGATTTTGCCAATAACTGGTTGAAAAGGAACCGTAGCTTGGTAAATCCTTTCCGAAACTTCAACTCTGCTTTTCAGGTATTTCGCTTGTTCAATTAAAGTTTGCATTTGTTCATAAAGCTGATGAAACTGCCGATCGGTTTGATCATGCATCGCTGCCACTGCGTTGCCTTTTATTCTTCCTTTATCCTCAGGTTTTATTATTGCACTTCCGGCATGATGTGCATACTCAATCAATCCTGGTATGTCTGTAATCTTCTCCTTCTCTTTTTCAAGATCTATAAGTGATATATCAACCTTATTTTTGCTCATCCTTTTGTTCGACTTTATTTCTTTCCCAAGGAGCAATGGTTCTACTGCTAATATCAATTACGATTATTATCATGATTATAACGAAAATGATTGCTCCAATCAGGAAATATTTCCTAGACTTTGTCATACTTGCAGATTGAACCATCAAATTTGTACAATAGTTTAGAAAATTCACATGATAGTAGAAGGTAAGATCGTTGAGAAATACGATACACAAACAATTAAAGACACTTTTAAAAAAAGAGAATTTGTACTCGAGTACGCTGAAAATCCTCAGTATCCAGAGTATGTGAAGTTTGAATTGATTCAAAGTAATTGCGATCAACTCGACGCACTGGAAATTGGAGATGAGGTTACAGTGAACTTTAACTTAAAAGGTAGAAAGTGGACAGACCCTCAAGGTGAGGTTAAATACTTCAACAGCCTGCAGGCCTGGAGAGTTGATAAAAAATCAGGAGCAACTCAAGACACTCCCCCTACGCCAACTCAAGAATGGACCAAGGAGGATTTTTCTCAAGATGACGACCTTCCGTTCTAGCGTCTCTTTCTAAAAGTAATAGGAATGTAATCGTCAGTTGGTAGTCCGATATGAGCAAGGTCCCACTTGTCGTCATATCCATTTACGAGCTGACGAATACATTCTACTCTATCTTCTGTTGGATACGGACAATCATCCCAGTGAAAGATTTCAACCCTGTATTGATATTGTTTTTTTATTCCGTTTACACGTACTTCAACTTCAATATCCTGTTCTTCGTTAAGTTGGGGTATTTCAATGCCTATAATTCCCATATGATTAATAATTTTTATATTCAGAACGCAAATAATATACCCAAATCTGTAACCTACTATTTTTCAGCGCGTTATCGTCTATCCTAATGAAATTACATTTTCAATTTCGGACATATTTACGTTCAAAATCAATCAACGCATCAATTATACCATTGTGCTGCCTAATTGCGCTCAGCTGTTCGACAGATCCTCAAAAAAGGCCTTCTCCCTTGCGATCAGATAGTACAACAGTACATGGTACAACTGCATATATTGAGTTTAGTAGTCCTGGAGTAAAAGACAGAAAAATATTTGGAGATGGTCCTGATTACCTTGTTCCCTTTGGAGAAATGTGGAGAACTGGGGCAAATCATGCAACCTATATAAGCATAGCAGGTGATTTAGAAATAGATACCTTCAAGATAGATAGTGGTAGCTATTCAATTTTTACAATTCCCAATCAAGATGAATGGGTTGTAATCTTCAATAGAGAGTGGGATCAATGGGGGTCCTATAGTTATAAAGACTCTCTGGAGTCTTTTAGACTAAATGTGACTCCTAAATATGCAGATCAATCACAAGAGCGAATGCTCTTCTACTTTGCAGATGACTCATTAAAGTTTAGATGGGATAAGGTAAGATGGGCAATACCAATCAACCGTCCCTAAGTGCTTCATTAACCACTCTGATTTTTAGTCTTGACATACTGGAAATAATGTCATCACATTCCTGAAGCATAAACCGCTTTTTCATCACTTTCGGATCAAAGAATCCGATGTAAACATCCTCATTCTCTTCCCAAACCAAAATTTTCATTGGCAAGTCAAGAGCTGTCGTTTGTCGACATGAAACTAGCTCAATCATTAGGTTTGGATCCTCGAACAAGATCATTCTTGTAGGTGGAATGTCCACACCATATTCTTTTGCTACTTTATCATGTGCAACAGTTTCAAAGTAGGCAAGCTTCTTATTCTTTATTATCTGAACCAACCGCTCAACAGTTTCATCTACTGTTCTGGAGCTTCTATAGATGGTCATGTTCTGCGCATCTATACTGGAAGAGACAAGTATTACTAGGGCGAAAATGTAAATTCTCATTGGCGGTGTTTTCTTTACTTCGCTAAGATAATATGCCTAAATGTAAGAAACGGAATATTGCTAGCTCGACTTTCAATCATATCAAATAGATTAGCAAATTGAAAAGATTTATTTTTACTGCGTCAACGGTTAAACACAATCTATGAACATATACGCCAAACTCACTATCCTTTGTCTATTTCTTGTTTTGTTCACTGCAGGTGTATTGTCATTCTTCGCGGATCAAAAAGTAGAACAGACGCTAAAAGAGGAAATTGTGAGTAGTATGACTCAACAATCTAAAGGTATAAGCTCTGATATTGGCAGATTTATGTTCTCCCGTTTAAATGATATAAGGATGGCTTCAAAAAATCCTTTTTTCAGAAACCTAAATACAAATCCTGAACAGTTGACATTGAGGCTACAAGAGCTTGAAAACCTAAACGACCTCTACTATTCATTTTCTCTATTTGATAAGAATAGGGTAAGAATTGCTGATAGCAAAAGAATTTCTATCGGAAAACAACATACTAACGACTTATATTGGACCAAATTGAATGAGGGTCAAACTATGGCTGTTGATGTTTCAAAGTCAGAGTCTGTTGGCCGAGTTGTCATGCATTTTGCGGCAAAAGTGAACAGCTTCTCAGATAATTCAGAAGTAGGTGTCCTTGTCGGCAGAATCCTTGTAGATGAACTGTTCAAAATTGTTGGCGAATATTCGCTTAGTTCAGACACTTCTAGAAATCTAGATATCAATCTAATTGATAGCGAAGGCACTGTCCTTTATTCCAATACGGACCCTTCCAATATATTGAACTCAACGTACAGAAATTATAATTTAGTTTCCAGTCTAAATGAGCCAGGGGTAAACTTCCTTGAAACGCAGGATGCGATTTACTTTATTTCAAGAGAGATGAACTACCTATCCTTTAATGGAAATGATTGGACTCTCATTCTAAGTATTCCAAAGGACAAAGCATTTTCACCGCTTACACAGATTCGTGAACAGATACTTCTCGCGGTGCTCCCAGTATTAATATTGACAATTGTCCTCGCGTTAGTAGCAGCCAATATATTTGTAAAACCTATTGTGAAATTGAGCCAAGCTGCTGAAGAACTGAGCAAAGGAAATTTAGACATTGAATTACCAACTGGGTCTAAAGACGAAATTGGAAAGCTGGCCAAGCAAATGGCACAAACGTCACAAAGTCTTATTGGTCAGATCGAAGAACAAAGACAAACGAATAAGCAGCTAATCGATCAGAAAACGCAAATTGAAATGCAAAAGAATCAGCTAGTATCAGTTTCTTCTCAAATAAGAGACAGTATTAGCTATGCAGAACGAATCCAACGATCTACGCTCCCACCAATCAGTACACTTCAGTCTGTATTTCCTGAATCTTTCGTCACCTACAAACCTAAGGACATTATAGGTGGAGACTTCTATTGGTTTGAGCGAGTAAGGAGAGGCAATAATGAATATATGATTGTAGCATGTGGTGACTGTACCGGACATGGAGTACCAGGAGCCATTATGTCGATTATGGGAAGCAATCAGCTAACTAATATTATCTATTATCAAAATTATCTCGATCCTAAGAAGATTATTTCACGACTCGATAAGGTAATTAAATTTGAACTTCAGCGTGATACAGATGAAGTGAACCGCGATGGTATGGAAATTGGCATCTGCGTTATAGATCTAGATACCTTAAAAATGGAATATGCAGGTGCTGGCATCCCACTTAGAATAATGAAGCACGGTAGCGAAGAACTCACAATATACAAAAGCCCCAGACAAATGGTTGGTGGAATAGAAGGTGATGAACAAGAAGTTCACGCTCAGCTTACCAAAGAGACAATTCAACTTGATGTGAAAGATCGAATCTTTCTATCTTCAGATGGTTTTCAAGATCAGTTTGGTGGTGAATTTGATAAGAAATACATGTCAAAAAATTTCAATAGATTAATTGAAAAGTCATCTGCTCATCCCATTGAAGAACAGAAAAAGATAATTGAGAAAACATTCAGTGAATGGTCTAAAAATACAAGTCAGACTGATGATGTCTGTGTATTAGGATTCGAAATTAAATAAGTATTTGGAAGGTCTAATGAGTAGCAAGTAATGCTTCGTCGACAGTCATTTCATAAAGCTCAGATAATGCTTCATTAAGCGAATCTAATAGCTCGCCATCCATTTCAATATCAGGAGTCAAGTCCTCCATCTCCTTCAATGTGTATCCCTTCCCCCGGATATCATCTACTCGTTTAAGGCAAATTCTAGTCCATGATTGCGGACTAATATTTTCCGTACACCAATTCTTAAAACTGCTAGCTTTTGCTGCCATCAAATATTATAGTTTAAAGCCTATGATAGATATATCATCATTTAAACTTGATCCCGCCTTCCATGTTTGTAAATTACTCATCAAGAATTCACGTTGTTCTCCCATGGACTTACCTTGTACTGACTTTAGCATTTCTTCAAATTTTTCGTAAGAAAATTTAACACCGTCTTCGTTCATTTGATTGTAGTATCCATTCGAATACATATAATAAGAAGCATCTGGTTCTATTCCAATCTTATCGGCAATTGCATCTTCAAAATGATCACCTTCATCACCTTTAAGAAGTATGGTTTTCTGTCCATTCAAGACAATCATATCTTGATTGACACCACTAAACTGGAGTGTCCCAGCGTTGTGATCAAATACGGCAACAGAAACCTTCAAGTCACACTGCAATTCATCAGAACCTGCAGCATCAAGCTCGTATTTCAACTCATTTATAATTTCTCCAGAATGAAAAATCTTCCTATCATGTGTCAAGTAATTAAGTACCGAATCAGCTATCAAAGTTTTAAGTGACCCCACGATCCCTTTGCCATCAAATTCTATCAATGATACTACCGTATAGTCTTCCGATCTAAAGTTTAGGCGAGTTGTCCAAACGAACTCTTCACTAAATAGATACTTAGTTTCAAAAATTACAAAATGGTCTTTGAATTGTCTACTTAAATACCTGTCATTTGGAAGCATGGACTGTTGTAACAATCCTGCATATCTAATGCTGTCGATGAGACGTTTATTGATTTTATTTAGTTCCTGTGTCCGCTCTTTTACTCTACTCTCAAGCTCTACATTGCTATCCTCCAGCTCCTTAATATGCTCCTCACTCTCTGCTGCTTGTTGATAAGTATCTATTGCTCGTTCAAGCACGCCTTTCATCTCATCGAAATTCCAGGGCTTGGTGATGTACTTAAATATTCCACACCTATTTATTCCGTCCTTAATCGCTTCAATATCAGTGAATCCTGTAAGAATAATTTTAATCACATCGGGGTGATCAGGGAGTATTTTTTCCAAGAATTGGGTACCTGTCATCTCAGGCATTCGCTGATCTGTTACAATCACTTGAATATCTTCTTGGTTTAGGATGTCTATTGCCTCAATCGGGTTTGTTGATGTATGTACATTAAAGAACTTTCTGAAGTTGGCTTTAAATACTCTCAGGTTAGTTGCTTCATCATCTACATAGAGTAACGAGAACTTCTTCTTTTTAACTGAGTTGTCTAACTGTTGCTGGTCATGAATCTCTTCCATCCTTCTTCCCTTAGTATAATGTTGTTAATGATTAATTACTTTCGGCTACCTCTTTATCCTCTTTCTTCTTAATCGGGGTGATTTTCTTTGGTAATGTTATTACAAATTCAGTTCCTTTTCCTACTTCACTAGATAGATCGATTTTTCCACCATGTTTTTCGATAATACCATATGTAATCGACATTCCTAAACCTGTACCTACACCAACTTCTTTGGTGGTAAAGAAAGGTTCCCAAATTCTATTTTTAAGTTCATCTGGAATCCCAACTCCATTATCTTTTATTCTAACGAATACTTCGTTATCTGCCTCTTCGGTGTAGATGGTAATTTCTGCATCTTTCTTCTCTTCAGGCATGGCTTGAACAGCGTTGTTCAATATGTTCATGAATACCTGATTTAACTGACCAGGATAGCATTCAATATCATGCATGCTCTCATCGTAATGTTTGGTAATCTCGATTTTACCTTTTGTTTTATTTCTTAGAAGTGTAAGCGTTGCATCAATGTTCTCATTGACATTTGCATTCTTAGCTTCCTCTTCATCAAGTCTTGAGAAAACACGGAGACCTTTAACAATTTCAATTGTTCTTGTTACCCCGTAGTTGATATCGTTGATCAAGTCGTCAAGCTCATCTACGATCTCATCATACTCATGCTCTTCTTTTAATTCTTTCACAGACTCCAGAACCTCATTAGGATCATCTCCATCATCAATTCTAGTATACTCTTCAGCAATTTCCCGCATCGCTTCAATTGACATTTTAAGTGATACCATGCCACTAGATATGAAGTTAATCGGATTGTTAATCTCATGTGCAATACCTGCAGTCAACTGCCCCAATGATGCCATCTTTTCAGAGTGTACAAGCTGTGACTGTGCGCCTTTAAGTGAATCGAGGGCATTGGATAATTCTTCCCTTGATTTTTGCTCATTTTCAAGTAATGATTGAAGTTTCTTCTCAGCAAGGAATAGTTTTTCATTATCCTGCAACTGTTTATCCGCAAGTTCTCTGATTTCAACCTCAGAATCCTGAAGCTTCTTATATGCCAGATTCAATTCGTCCTGAGCAGAGATCAATCTTTCGTTAATCTTAATCTGTTCTTCAGAAGATTTCAGCAACTTAGACTCGGACTCCTCCAACTTAAGGTTTTTCTCCTCAAGTTCTTTCCGAGAAAGGTAAAGTTTCTTGTTAATTAGTTTTTGCTTCTGGAAGTTAATTTTTAATTGCTGCTCTGATTTCTTAACCTTAATGAAGGCCTTGTTTGCTGACAAGTAGTTATCACTTGCGAGTTTTACAAGCGGTCTAAAAATGAAGAATCCTTGAACAAGGAAAATACCAACGAATATTGAGAATCCCACATATTCAGCCAGCCCAAGACTTGCTCCCCTATTCTGAGCATTGTCAACAAAATAGTTCGTTACATCTTCTGTAGCTGTATCATATCTCCTTATGGTATTAACCAATGCTTCAAATGATCGCTGCAAAGACAAGAAGTTTACATCAGATTTACTATCGGTATACTTAACCTCCAGAATATTGGAGGTATTTGTATTCATATCAAAATACAAGAACTTCAGAGCTTCTTGCAGAGCCAAATACTCATCGGTTTGTATGGGCTGTGAAAGGCTTAAATCAGCATCACCATTAATAAGTGCCTGATGGCCTTTTTGCCATTGTGGATATACCCTTCTTAGTTCATTTCTAAAGAAATCAAAATTACCCTGACTTTCCGCATACCTCATTCCCATTGCAGCTTTAACCATCTGTTGCCCCATAGTTGTCTGTTTAGCAGACACCTGAACAACTTTTGGGTCTTGGTTGAATGAGTTAGTTATTTCTTTCTGTAGGACGAAAACATAGTAAGCTACAGCCCCTATCAAGACCAATGCAGTTAAAATATAGACATTGGCATATAAATCCTTCTTTAACATACCTTAAACATAGTTGGTTTAAACTCTTAACTAGTTAATCTCTTCATTGCCGTTCGAATTGAAAAAATCCTATTGGCAAGTCCCTCAAATCTATACTAAAAATACAATTATTGGAAATATCACATTTTTATACCGATTTTCCTCTAGGAACAGCTAACAATAATACCTACCTCCTTTTCGGCATTCGCCTCCTATACTAAAGTAATAAAGAAAACCATAATTTGCCTTTTGATAAAGTTTTAATCTTTTAAGTCTAGGACATAACATAATTTTACATTCAGAATAATTTAGGGTTGGAATGCTGGCGACCTTAATCGATTGATAATCACCGTCAAGTTTTAGGTGCTTAAACATTTGGTTTAATTAGTCATAAGTTCTTACTTTTCCAGCCCAAAGAAAATTACCCCCATTATATGGATTATCTGAGGAGCTATAAAAATATTTATGACCAAAACATTATTCTGATGTTCAAGGGTGAACTCACCTTTGATCTGGTGACGGCCATGATTGGAACATTGGAGGAAAGACTAGAGGAGCTGGAAGAAAATAGGAAGGTGAAGAAGAAGTTTTATAATGTAGCTACCGAATGTATTCAGAACCTGTATTATCATCTGGATGAAATAAACGCAGATGACATGAAGGTGAGCAGTTATGACTCTAACTCGGCACTCATTATGATTGCTGCAAGAAAGAGATTTTATAGTTTACAAACGGGTAATTACATTCCAGCAGATAAAACAAAAGAGATTCAAAAAAGACTTGACGATATCAACGCCGTTGACGCTGATGAATTAAGAGCTCTATATAAGAAGGTGCTCGCTGAGCAGGAATTTTCTGATAAGGGAACTGGCGGACTTGGCTTTATTGATATTGCAAGAAAGACAGGTGGGCAAAAACTTAGATATAAGTTTCAGCCAGTAACTGATAAGGTGAGTTATTTCACTTTTCAAATACGATTACCAAGAATTGAAGGATAGTACCAAAAGATTAACATCCAAACCGTAGAGAGATTTATGGAAAAAGTATTCATCGAACCAACACGCACAACACCCCTGATCAATTTTGATCCGGATGAAGGAATACTGGAAATGAAAGGGAGATCCAGTCCGGAAAACTCTATCCAGTTTTATCAGCGAGTGCTGGATAACCTTGATGAATTTATTGCTTCCGGAGGCCCAGAATTTACAACCAACATTGCGTTTGAATATTTCAACACAAGCTCATCTAAATGCCTATTTGACATATTCAAACGATTAAGCAAAATTGAGAATAGTGGAAAAAAAATTACCATCAATTGGTACTATGAAGAAGGTGATGATGATATGATGGAAGCTGGCGAGGATTACAGTGATTTACTAGATTTGGATTTTAACTTCTTCGAAATAGAAGAAGACGATTTGTGATCGCGAACAGTTAGATGGAGAAAAACCACGAGCTTTACTACGATGAGATAGATAGTCTCAGAAAATTTCGAGCCAAGATTGAGACTCATGCGATCTATAAAGAAGACCTTGATTCATTCTCAGATGAGTATGAAGAACTTGTTGCACAGGCTAAAGTAATTACTCGGGTATCTGACAGACTTCAGAAAAAACTCGATAATGCTAACCTCCAGATTAGAGAGCAGAACGAAGAAATCAAAGATAAGAATGTTGAACTTGGAAAAACGATAGATCAACTTGCAGTCGCGAAGGTTGGCAGAAAAGCTTCTACCATTATGTTGACTGTAGCTCTCGTCTTATTCATGCTAGAGCAGATTTTTATTGAACCAATCATTGAGCAAAATATTGATATTCCATATGTTGGACTAGGTATCTTAGCCATATTATTCTTCATTATTAAATTTTTTGAAGGTGGGTTAGAAAAATACTTTCTCAATCAGGAGAAGAAGAAAATACTCGAAAAGGAAGAAAAAAAATAGGTGATGAATCTAAACCCTAAACAGCAAAAGTTGGCCAGTCAGGTCACGAGTGGCTTTAAATTCCCTTTTTATTTGATGAAGAGCTTGCCGATGGGCTGGATTGCAGGTTTGAGAGTAAGAGAACTAACTCCTGAAAGATGTACAACGTCTGTTCCTTTCAAAAATCTGAATAAGAATCCATTTAAATCTATATACTTCGCTGTACAAAGCATGGCTGCTGAGCTATCAACTGCCTCTCCTTGCCTTCTGGCAATCACAGGTAAAAAGCCTTCAGTAGCCTTCATTATTGTTGATCTTAAAGCAAATTTCACCAAAAAAGCTTCCGACCGTGTTTACTTCACGTGCGAAGATGGTGCAAAAGCTTTTGAAGCTGTTGATCAATGTATCTCCTCCGGAGAGGCTACAGAATCAACTTTTAAAACGGTTGGTAAAATGAAAGACGGGACAATTGTCTCTGAGTTTGAATTCACCTGGTCGTTCAAACAACGAAAATCATAGGTCCTTAATCAGCACGTTACTTTCGCTATTTTTCCATCTTGCCTGAATATCCTCTAAGGCTTTTTCGATACTTTGAAACGCTTTAGTTTTTCTAGGATCAAAATCTCGCATGCCTTCTGTTTCATATTTCTTCAGCACCGTATACAAATCCATTTTGTTGATATCAAAACTAGGCTGGTAGGCAACATCATCTCCATCAACTCGAGTTATTAACTTCGATTTTTCCAATTCGTAGCAAATATCAACGACATACCTTCTCGGAATATTTACACTGCTGGCCAAGTCGTTCAAAGAGTATGGACCCTCTCCCATTTCAAAGTTTTTCACTACTCTGTATAATAGTAAAAGCATCAGTTTACGTCGATGTGTTAAACTAATTTTAAGCTTCTCAGAATTCAATTCCCATTGATTTATATACTGAACTCCATAGCAAACTTCAGCTCCAAATAATACAATTAACCAACTGATTTGTAGCCAGATTAAGAATAATGGAAGAAATGCTATACTACCGTAGATGGCATCATATCGTGCAAAAGCGAACTGCAAGGAAATAAATGCTTGTTGGTTTAGCTGGTACAATGTTCCCGCAACAATTCCTGCAAATAAAGCAGGCCAAAACTTCACACGTGTGTTTGGAAAGATCAAGTACAATCCGAACAGTAACAACCAAAGTATCGTGTATGGTAAAAGTTTTAATAGAAATACAATCCCTGAACGAAATTGACCCAGAAACTCAAAACCTGTAATGAATTCCTGAATGGCGTCCTTTACAAAAATGGTTGCGCTACTTGCCACAATGAGTAAAACAGGTCCAAGCAAAATGACAGCTACGTAATCAGATATTTTCCTCTCCCATCTTCTGTTTTGTTTAATATCCCACATATCGTTAAATGCAGCTTCTATATTCATTAAAAGCCGGATGACCGTGAATATCAAAAACACAATTGAAACTCCTGTGACAATTCCTCCACTAGAGCCACTTAGCATCTTATCTGCAAAGGGCATCACATTCTCCAGTACTGCTTCCTGACCACTAAAGTATTTCGCCAACTCTTTTTCCATGAGTGCTCTTACCCCAAAAGCATTGGCTATCGCGACAACCATTGCTATTACAGGGACAAGGGAAAGCATTGAGAAATAGGTTAAAGCAGAAGCCTTCTCGGCACATTTATCATGATTGAATTCTTTAATGGCAATCACCCATACTCGAATAAAGCCAAAGAATATTCTCTTTCTTTTTGGAAGAGATTTAAGTCGAATTCGCCATAAATCCACCTCAATAAATTGGCGTACCTGATTCAGCTTTTTAGTCATAGGTATTGATTTGGGCGAAAAGATAAAAAGGAAAGTTAACGAATCAACTGAATTCTCAATAAACACAGAAAGAGGGACGTGTGTCCCTCTTTCGCCTAATCACCTGTAAAATCACCTATTGTCCTATGACATGAAGATGTAGTTATAACACCTTCAGGTTGTCAACCCCTATTTAGGATTTCTTTAACTCTAAGATTGTGATCTCCGGCAAAATACCAATACGACCAGGATAGCCTATAAAGCCATACCCACGATTGACATAAAGCGACTGATTACCTTCTTGATAGAGATCGGCCCATTGTTTATACCTGTATTTCGCAGGGCTCCATCGGAAGTTACCTATCTCTATTCCAAATTGCATCCCATGGGTATGTCCTGCAAGCATTAAATCAATTTCTGGATATTCTACTCTAATTTGTGCATCCCAGTGACTGGGGTCATGTGACAACAATAGTTTGAAAGGCTTTTCATCAGTACCTACTACCGTTTGCTTCATATCACCATATTTTGAAAATCTACCTTCTCCCCAGTTTTCACATCCTAGAATGGCAATTTCCTCTCCGTCTACTTTGAGTGTTCTGTTTTCATTGAGCAATAGATCATAGCCCATATATCGATGCATTTCATGCAAATTATTGATATCAGTCTGTTTGGCTTGAGGTGAAGACCAACTCGTGTAGTCTCCGTAATCGTGATTGCCCATTACAGAAAAGACTCCTAATGGAGCTGAGACTTTCTTGAAGATATCTAAATAGTCTTTGGCCTCCTCGCTTCGATTATTTACCAAATCCCCAGTGAAAAAGGCTATATCTGGCTTTTGAGCATTCAATAAATCCACACCACCAGCTACCGCTATCTTATTAAAGAAACTACCCGTGTGAATATCTGAAATTTGAGCTATTCGAATTCCGTCAAACGCCTTGGGCAAGTTTGGAGAATGAATTGTTCGTTTTCTAACCCTATAGTCATGTGCGCCAGAGATAATCCCGAATGACATAGTGGCGACTGGAATTGCTCCGGCAATTAATGCCGTTTTCTGCATGAAGTCCGATCTTGAAGTTGAATGCTTTTCTTCTACAAATGGAAATAAATTTGCCAGCCATGTGACACCCCGTCTGATGTCCTCCAATAGGAGAAAAACAGTAGAAAATAGCTTTCCTATAAAAAGGACAAAAAAGAACGTTGTAATGTAAAGACGAAGATTACCCAGCAGCTTAGGATCAATCTGTCGGTACAACAAAACGCCAGTCAATGAAACTATACTCACAACCCAGTAACCTATTAGAATCGCTCGTCTCCAAATTGGGTTCATTCCTTCAGTGATGGACCGAAGCGCCAGAAAGACATAAACATCCAATACAAGGTAAATGGATATTAGAAATACAACGAAATAAATGCGACTCATACCTACAAAAAATCCCCCCGAGAACCGGGGGGAATTACTATTAACTTAAACCTAACCGATGATATTCTTTAATAGAAGAATATTAAATATGTGTAACGAACAAACTAGCGAAAGGTTGATCATTTAGGCTGCTTCCTTACTATACGTCATTTCCGCCTCCGCTTCTTTATTTGCTTTTTTGGCAAACAATTTGTACTTCATTCTATATGAGATTGTAAACAGAACAGGGACAATTATCAACGTTAAGAAGGTTGCTACAATTAAGCCGAAGATCACTGTCCAAGCAAGGGGTCCCCAGAAAATTACATTATCACCTCCAACATATATTTTCGGATCAAATTCTGTGAATAAAGAGAAAAAGTCAATGTTCAAGCCAATGGCTAATGGTATTAAGCCAAGCACAGTTGTGATGGCTGTCAGAATCACAGGTCTTAACCTTGCCTTACCACTTTGAACAGTCAATCTCATCACTTCATCTTTATCTAAAAACCCTGTCTCATCCATTCCTAGTTCTTCTTTCTTTCTATCAATGAGTATTTGAGTATAATCGAGTAACACCACTCCATTATTCACCACAATTCCAGCTAGTGAAATGATTCCCATCATAGTCATCATAATTACAAATGGCCAGCCAGTAATCATAAGCCCGCCAAACACACCAATCAAACTCAGGAAGATTGCAATCATGATAATCATTGGTTTGGATAACCCACCAAACTGAAATACTAGCAATAAAGCGATGAGTCCCAAACCCGCGAAGAACGCACCCATCAAGAATGCCATCTGCTTGTTTTGCTCTTCTATTTGCCCTGTATAGTCAATACTGACACCTCTTGGCAAACCATCAAAATTCTCCATGACCTCTTCAATTTGAGCCACAATGGCGGATGGATCAGTAAAACCTGGTTTAAGGCCTGAATAAACAGTCACTACTCGTTTGGTATCTCTATGTTTGATAGCACTGAAACCCGAGGTATTCTTTTGTGAAGCCACAGCAGAAACCGGAATCTCCTTAATCTTACCGGTAGACTGATCTCTGAAAGTTATGTTTTGATTGAATAGTGCACTTGTATTATATCGCAGGTCTTCATTGAAACGAACATTGATATCATAGTCCTCACCGTCCTTCTTATAAACTCCCGCCTTTTCACCAAATATGGCTCTTCGCAATTGATTACCCACCTGACCCACTGCTACGCCAAGTTCGCCAGCCTTCTCACGATCCACAACTACCTGCATGGTAGGCTTGCCTTTGTTTACGTCGATCTTAAGCTCTTCGATTCCTCCAATGTTCTTGCTGTTAATGAAGTTTCTCATTCGCTCAGCCGTTTGAATCAGCTCATCATAGTCCCTTCCCTCAAGCTCTATGTTTATCGGATATCCAGCCGGAGGTCCTACCGGATCCTTCTCTACGGAAATAGCAACTCCGGGATAGATACCAGTTAATGTTTCCTGAACCTTACCCCTGAGCTTTTCCGAATCCAAACCTTGTCGATATTTGAACTCTCGCATTGATGCTGTGATCTTGCCTCGATGTGGCATCTCGGCTGCAGAACCACCATCTGTAAATGGATTGCCTGCACCTTCACCGACCTGCGATACTGCAGACTCTACAAGTATGTTTCTACCGTCCTGAACATATACTTCGTTTTGGATGATATTATAAACTCGACCTTCAATTTCTTTGGTAATGGCATTGGTCTTGTTAATTGCGGTTCCTTCCGGATACTCGATATAAACAATTATCTGATTCGGAGTATTGTCCGGGAAGAACTCGACTTTAGTGTCACCTTCTATCATAGATCTTATGAACAGTCCGAAAACTAAGATTAGAAGGAAAAAAGTTGATCCAAAATACCAATACACATTGCTACCTCTAATGGCATGCTTGATTCTTCGCTCATACATGTTTTCAAATCGAGTCAGTATTCTTTTCTGGAATCCCAAGGCCATGCCTTTGATCACGTACTTGTAGAGCCAAAACATGATATTGGTGAATATCAAAAGTGTTCCTAAGCCTCTCATGGCACCGCCGAATATCATTATAAGTATTCCGAAACCTGAAAGTATGATAGTCATTCTCCACAAGGCTTTTCGAGATAGCTCGCGTTCACTGGTCTCCATGAATTGGGAAACCAGCATAGAGTTCATGAAAATTGCCACAAACAAGGATGATCCTAATACAATCGATAAGGTGATAGGGAAGTATTTCATAAACTCTCCCATGACACCTGGCCACATTCCCAGCGGTACGAAAGCCGCCACTGTGGTAGCAGTAGAAATCATAATTGGATATGCAATTTCTCCGATTCCTTTTTTGGCAGCCTGTAGTCGAGACATGCCTTCTTGATCCATGAGCCTATAAACATTCTCAACCACTACAATACCATTATCTACCAGCATACCAAGACCCATGATCAGCCCGAAAAGAATCATTGTATTCATGGTATAGCCAAGAGCATTGATGATCATGAAAGACATGAACATAGACATTGGAATCGCAAATCCAACGAACAATGCATTCCTGAATCCAAGGAAAAACATCAGTACTGTAACAACCAGAATAATACCAAATATGATGTTATTGATCAGGTCGCTTACTTGATTTAATGTACGCTCTGATGAATCATTGGAAATGGAAATTTTAAGATCTGATGGGAAATAATCAGCTTCAGCTACAGTGATTATATTCTTAATCTTGTTTACAGCTTCGATCATATTTTTTCCTGATCGTTTCTTGATATCCAACATCACTACGCTTGAGCCGAATTCTCTTGCGTAAGTAGTTTTATCTTCCGGACGGAAACTCACCGTTGCGATATCTTTGAGATAGACTGGTGAATTATTTTCCGATTTCACGACAAAGTTTTCCAGCTCTGAAGGCTTCTGAATTTCACCGAGAATTCGAATTGTGCGACGCTGACCACTAGCCTTTAGATTACCAGCAGACATTGTCATGTTACCATTTGCAATGGCTCCAAGGATATCATCGAAGCTGACTTTGGCTGCCATCATCTTATAAATGTCGACGGCAACTTCAACTTCTTTTTCCTGAGCACCACGGATATCAGCTGCTTTAATTTCCGGCAAATCTTCAATTTCATCCTGGAGGTATTCTGCGTATTCTTTGAGCTTGTCAACCGGATAGTCCCCTGTAATATTGATATTCATAATCGGAAACTCTTCCGACATTTTGAGATCAAAGACATTGGGCTCAACCTTAGCGCCATTAAACAATGGCCAATCTTCGCCTGAAGTTTCACTGTCTACCTCATCTTTTGCTCGCTGCTTTGCTTCCTCTACTGAAATATTTTCATCAAACTCCACGGTGATCATTGAGTAATCTTCCTGAGAGGTAGATATTATTTCAACAACGTTCGTCACGTTCTTAAGCTTATCTTCTAGTGGATCGGTAATCAACCGCTCCATATCCTCAGCTGTATTGCCTGGAAAAGGTGTACTTATATAAATCTTTGTTTCCTTGATCTCTGGGAAGTCTTCTCTGGGCATAGCAAAATATGCAGAGAGCCCCATAATCAAGAAAAGGCCAATGATCAGATATATAACCGAAGGATTTCTAATGGCCCAGGATGAAGGCTTGAATTCCTTATCTACTTTACTGTTTTTAGTAGCCATCTATTTTAATAGTTTAAAATTTTAACTCCTTGACCGTCTTTAACACTTCGTGCTCCCTCGATAATGATACTCTGACCATCACTTATTCCTGACAAAACTTCAATTATATCACCTTGAGTTTTACCGGTTGTTATGATGGTTTTCTTAGCAACAGCCACATTGTCTTTGTTGATGTTGGTCACTACATATGCATATTGCTCGCCTTCGGAATTCTCCGAAATTGCGCTTTGCGGAATCAAGAGTGCAGCATCTTTTCTATAATCGTTGATATGTACTCTTGCTGTAAGATTTGGCTTAACATTGCCGCTTTTATTAGGAACTGGAATTTGTACTGCAAATGACCTGTTATTGGGATTGATGTAGTTGCCTGTTTCCCGAACGAATGACTCTATTGTCTCATTGAGTATTGGGAAGAAGACTTTTACTTTTTTCCCTTTGGTCACAGATGTGATGTAAGTTTCTGGAACTAAAGTCTCAATGTACATTTTGGAAAGGTTTACTACACGAAAAACTTCTGACCCAGGTCCGCCAGGTGCAACTACAGTACCCTGATCCTTGATAACATCGTCTACTATACCATCAAATGGTGCGCGCATTGAAAATTTCCGAAGCTGAGACTCCATCTGGTCTACAGCAGCTTTCTGAGATTCATAACTGGCTTTTGCTTGTAAATACTGAATTTCAGAACCAATTTTCTGATCCCATAGCCTCTTTTGACGTTCATATGTTGTTTCAGCCAAAGAGAGTTGGGTTTTCATTTGTATGAGTTGATTGCTGAGGCCACCATCATCGATTGTTGCTAACAACTGTCCCTTCTTCACTTTGTCACCCTCTTCTACGTATGTTTTTATCATTACACCAGCAACCTCTGGGTAGATCAGCACATTCTGTCTGGTAGTTACATCTCCTTGCAACTCTACGTAATGAACAAATTCCTGTGCTTTTACTTCTAGAGCAGTAATTAAAGGGATATTACTATCACCACTATTAGCTTCGATGGCTGAATCCAGTAAAGCGATATCCACCTCTACTTTTTTTAGTTGTGTAGTCAGTTCCTTTTTCTTAGCTCGAATGCTTTCCATATCTCCATCAGCAAGAATTGTACTGATGGTAGAAGATTCATTTCCTCCGCATGCTACTATTGCAAACGCGAGGAATATATTTAGTATATGATTGATCTTACGCATGATCTTAGTTATTATAAAGAGTTCCAAGTGCTTTCTTAAGTTCGATTTGTGATGTGATCGCCTGAAATAGCGAATTCAAATAATTTGTTTGTGATTCTTTGAGTGAGGTGTCGGCATTGATTACCTCAATATTTGAGCCTACACCTTCTTGATATTTAATTTTTGAAATGTCATAAACTTCTTGTGCCAGCTCCATATTTTGCTTCTGTACCTCAAGTGTTTCGATCTGACTGTTTAAACTAATTTGAGATTGTTCTATTTCCAGATCAATACTTTTTTTCACATATGACATCTGATTTTCAATTTGTTTTACCTGTAGTTTATTTTGTTGGATTTTATTGCTCTTAAGGAACCCGTCAAATATTGGAATAGAGGCTGTAATGCCAACTGCTCCATTGTCCAGCCACCTTCTTGACACAAACAAATCTCCGCCATTAGAGGCTGCAGTATTCCACCCATAGCCTAATCTGGCATATAGTTTTGGTAAATATTGAACTCGATTATTTTTCATATCCAGATGTGCCAGGCTTCTATTAGTCTCTAGCTGAGAAAACTCAATTCGCTGATTGTAATCAAAAGATTCTGAGGGGATTACAGGTACATCTACATTTACCTCTTCCAGGCTCTCTTCTAACTCAATCGGCTGATTTAAATCCATACCCATCTGAAACTTGAGAAGCTTTCGACTAATATTTCTTAATTGGTTGGTTCTGCTATACTCAACCTTCAGGTTGTTATAGTTTACTCGTATTCTGTCTACATCAACTTTTTCTGCAAAACCTGCCAGATACATTTGATCTGTTTCTCTCAAAAGCGTGTCTAATCTTGACATGTTTTTTTCCAACAATTCCAGTTGTTCTTCAGCAATTAATGCATTGTAATATGCCTTACTTACAGCCTCTACAATATCAATTTGAGATTTGACATGCTCTTTAGTGGACAATTCTCTATATGTTCTGGCTGCTTGTAAACCCACGAAATATGATCCGTCAAATATTAGTTGATTTACAACCAGGCCAATATTTCCGTCATATTTTTGCTGGAATGAAAGTTCAATATCTTCCTGCACCATTCCCGGCATAGCGGAGGAGTCTCCTCCAGGAAAACTACTAGGGTCAAGTAAACTTCTTTGTGGCTCAAAATTGTAATTCAACCCAGCATTTACGTTTGCCTGAGGCAAGCCCATTGAAATGGTCTTTCTAACTTCAGCTTCAGCAATCTCCTTGTCGAGTTGCTTGATTTTCAATTGTTCATTATTGCCCAACGCAAAGTTGATGCAATCCTCCAGGGAAAGGATGACCTTCTCCTGTGCATGCACTCCAATCGAAGTGCCAATAATCATTATTAGTATAAATATGCCTCTCATAAAGTATTAGAGTATGTGATTGGTTGATTCTAGATTTATATATTCTTCGTATTTCTTTCGTCCTTCATCCGTCAACAGACCATGAACGAAATGATCAAGTATTTGTAACTGGACTGTAGGAAAATCGAATTCATCACGTGGAAATATCTTCGTATTGAATACGAGCTGAACACCTTCTACTCTGAGTATTGATAATACTTTCGCGTCCAATTCCTCTCTGAAGTAACCTTCCTTTTTGCCTCGCTCAATATTTCTTTCGATATGTCCTCGGATCGTTGAGTGTTTAAACTCCAGATATTTGTCCCATGCCTGCCCATGATACTTCTGCATATCATATAGCAATGACGGATTCATTCGAAATACATGCTTTCTCAAACATTGAGAAACCAGTAAAATCTCATGGATCGAATCTTTCGACTGGCTGTACATTTCCTCAAACTCCTTCGTTTCCTTTTCAAAATGATTCAATGCAACTTCTGATACCAAGCCATCTTTATTATCGAAGTATTGGTAAAGTGTTTTTTTAGACATGGATGCATCCCTGGCCACGTCATCCATTGTCACACTTCGAATTCCGTATTGGATAAAAAGCTCCTCCGCACTGTTCAATATCTTTTCCTTTGCTTTCAAATCTTCTCTTTACATTGTTTAATCGTTACTAAAACACCAAGGAAACTTTAAGCTTACCAAAAGTTTCCATCGTGCAAAACAACGTATTGAAAATGTATTTGTTCCCTATTTCATTGATTTTTTTTTACAGAACGGAATATTGTCCGATTTATCAAGCAAATGACGAGTATTCAAACAGATAATGGACAGCTATTTTATTTCAAGTTTGGAGATGGAGATAAAATATTATTAGCCTTTCATGGCTTTGGACAAGACAATAAAATATTTCAAGATTGGACCAAAGAATTAGGCAAAGAGTATACTATTTACTCCTTTGATCTTTTCTATCATGGCAAGAGTACCAGAGTATACAATAGCCTTTCTAAAAATGACTGGAAGTTTTATTTAGAGCAATTTTTAGCAACCGAAAAGATCACTGAATTTTCAGTAATCGGATTTAGTCTTGGAGGTAGGTTTGCAATAGCTTCAGCCTTGACTTTTCCAAAAAAAACGAAAGAAATCACCCTTATAGCTCCCGATGGGGTTTTCTTAACCATTTGGTTTAAACTGGCTACTACACCTATTATTCGATTACTTTTTAAGCACCTATTGTTAAATCCATCAGCATTAGATGGATTGATTGCCTTTAATGACAAGTATCGTATTGTAAGTCCATATTTAGGCAATTTCGTGCGGAAGGAATTAGGTGATGCTGCTAATAGAAAGCGTGTCTACATATCATGGAATCATTTTAAACCACTAGGCTACTCAAAAAAACAGCTTGCGTCGTTATTCAATCAGGCTGAATTTAAACGAAGAATAATTCTGGGAAGTAAAGACCATATCATTAAACCTGAGAAGATATTACCGATAATCAGAAAGATGGGTGGTTTTGAGGTAGACGTTTTACCATTGAAACATCATCAGCTTATTAAGCAAGAAGTGGCTAAATTGATTCGGGATAAACACTCTTGAATGCAAAAACTAGGTATACTTATTTTCTTGATCGCTCCATTCCTTTCATTCTCTCAACCAACAGAAGAGCAAATCCAACAAGTAGCAGAAGCTAAAAAGGAGGTGAAAAAAATGAAAGGTAAATCGTTCCCAGATTTTACACTAACCACGTTAGATGGTACATCTTACACAAAGGAGGAACTCAAAGGGAAGATACTATTAGTTAATTTCTGGTTTTCACGGTGTACGCCTTGTATCATGGAAATGCCAGAGATGAATGAGATGGTTTCCGAATTTAAAAATGAAAATATTGTTTTTCTAGCGCCTACTTTCGATGATTTAGAGAAAGTAAATAAGTTTTTAGGGAAGCGAGAATTTCTCTATGAAATCGTTCCAGACGTAAAGGACTTTTGCTTAGCCTTAAATGTAAGGTCTTACCCAACACACTTTGTAGTGAATAGAGATGGAGTTATTGAAAAAGTGATCATTGGTTACTCATCTGTAACAGTTGGAGCTCTTCGCAAATCCATTAGGAAATTGTTGAAATCCGAGTGAGTCAAAGCAGACAAAAAGGTTAATTTTGCGGACTTCAAAAAGAGGTTCCTTCAATGATTCAATTCTTCCAAAATTCTGAAGACGCAATTATCGCCGTAGGCGTTTCCACTCCGCTTACATCTGATGAAATCAACAAACTCGAATGGCTTTTTTCCGGAGCAAAGCCTGTTAGCCACAAAACCATAACCGGCAAATTTATTGGCCCGCGAAAAGAGATGATCTCTCCATGGAGCACCAATGCTACAGATATTGCTCATAATGCGGCAATTCATTCCATCACTAGAATTGAAACTTACCTTACTGATTCATCTGTTGGAGCCTTTGATCCCATGCTGCAGCAGGTCTATGAAAATTTGGATCAATCTATTTTTACTCTGGATCGCACTTCAGAGCCCATCAAACACATTGATGATATTTCTTCCTATAACAAGCAAGAAGGATTGGCACTTAGCAGTGAAGAAATTGACTACTTAGAAGGAGTTTCTAAGGAAATTGGAAGGCCACTTACAGATTCTGAAGTATTCGGATTTTCACAGATTAACTCAGAACACTGTCGTCATAAAATCTTCAATGGAACATTTATTATTGATGGCAAAGAGCAAGAGCTATCTCTGTTCCAGTGGATTAAGAAGACGTCTAAAGAAAATCCTAATTATCTGGTTTCGGCATACAAGGATAATGTTGCTTTCATTCAAGGTCCTAGTGTTCAGCAATTTGCACCAGCAACGCAAGACAAGCCAGACTGGTTTGACACAAAGGAATTTGAGTCTGTAATTTCACTCAAAGCAGAAACACACAACTTCCCAACTACCGTAGAACCATTCAATGGAGCGGCTACCGGATCGGGTGGAGAAATTAGAGATCGTATGGCTGGCGGTCAGGGCAGCATTCCTCTTGCAGGAACTGCAGTATATATGACTTCTTATTCCCGATTGGAAGATCCTCAAACCTGGGAAAAACCTGCACGAAAATGGCTTTATCAAACACCTCAAGAGATTCTAACGAAAGCTTCTAATGGGGCAAGTGATTATGGGAACAAATTTGGACAACCACTAATCTGTGGCAGTGTGCTCACTTTTGAGCATGAAGAAAGTGGAAAAAAATATGGCTATGACAAAGTAATCATGCAGGCAGGTGGTGTTGGCTATGGTAAGCAAAAGGATGCACAGAAAAAGCCAGTAAGTCCCGGAGAAAAGATAGTGGTAATGGGTGGTGATAACTACCGGATTGGAATGGGTGGTAGCGCTGTGTCTTCGGTGGATACCGGGGCATTCAATCAGTCGCTTGAACTTAACGCTGTTCAACGATCCAACCCAGAAATGCAGAAACGTGTTGCGAATGCGGTGAGAGCAATGGTAGAGTTGGATGACAACACAATTACTTCCATTCACGATCATGGTGCCGGCGGTCACTTAAACTGTCTATCAGAACTGGTGGAAGAAACTGGTGGAGTTATTAATCTGAAGAAACTTCCTGTAGGTGATGAAACACTTTCGGCGAAGGAAGTGCTAGGTAATGAATCTCAGGAACGCATGGGATTAGTCATCAATGAGCAAGATGCAGAGTATCTAAAAAAAGTATCTGAGCGGGAACGAGCGCCCTATTACGAAGTAGGAGAAGCTGGCTCCAACAATGAATTGAGATTTGTAAACGACGGAGAATCCTCTCCTTTTGATTTAAAACTTCATCATCTTTTTGGGTCATCACCAAAAACCATTCTTGAAGACAAGAGTCAAAATTCAAACTTTGAAGACCTTAGTTATTCAGAAGAAAAAGTGGATACATACCTGAATGCAGTACTTCAATTGGAAGCAGTGGCTTGTAAGGATTGGCTCACTAACAAAGTGGATCGATGTGTCTCAGGGAGAGTTGCAACACAGCAGACTTGCGGTGAACTTCAACTGCCACTCAACAATGTAGGCGTAATGGCATTGGACTTTAAAACGAACAAAGGAATTGCCACATCGATAGGTCACTCACCTGTCCCAGGCTTGATTGACTCTGGAGCCGGCTCTAGATTATCTATTACAGAATCCTTAACCAATTTGGTATGGGCACCTCTCTCCTATGGACTGAAAGGTGTGTCACTAAGTGCTAACTGGATGTGGCCAGCCAAAAATGAAGGAGAAAATGCTCGATTGTATAGAGGAGTTAAGGCCATTAGTGACTTTGCTTGTGAACTTGGCATCAATGTGCCGACGGGAAAAGACTCCATGTCTATGACACAAAAGTACCCTGATGGTGAAAAAGTATATGCTCCAGGAACCGTCATCATCAGCTCCGTAGCTGAGGTTTCTGATGTTAATAAGACGGTAAGTCCTGTAATTGACTTTTCACAAAAAGGTTCGAAGCTTCTCTATATTGATTTCTCTGGTAGTGATTTTGAATTAGGAGGTTCCTCCTTCGCGCAGACGCAATCAAAGATTGGTAGTAAAACACCGGAAGCGAGTGCTCAGACTGTTGCGAGTGCTTTCAATACAGTACAAAAGCTGATTAATAAGGGGCTTATCATAGCTGGTCATGACATTTCTGCTGGTGGTCTGATTACTGCTTTACTAGAAATGAACTTTGCCAATACTCAAGGAGGCTTGCAAGTTGATCTATCAGGGTTAAATGAAACTGACAGTATCAGGGTGCTTTTTTCTGAAAAGCCAGCATTGTTAATTCAGTTTACAGATTCAAGTGTGACTGAAATTTTGACTGAAAACGGTGTTGGTTTTCATGAAATTGGAGAACTGACAAATGCGCGTAAAGTAGACGTTAAGAATGGAAGCTTTTCTCATTCGTTTGATATAGATCAAGCTCGTCAACTCTGGTTCAAAACATCGGCGTTGCTTGATTTAAAGCAAACAGAAACAACTGTCTCAAAAACTAGAACTGCTAACCGATTTAATCAACCACTCTCCTACTCCTATCCAAAACGATACGACGGTAAAGCCTCTACACTAAATTTAGACTTTAACCGAAAAGGTAAATCTGGCGTCAAAGCAGCTATCATTCGAGAACAAGGCGTCAACAGTGACAGGGAAATGGCTTATGCACTCTGGCTAGCCGGCTTTGATGTGAAAGACGTTCACATGACTGACCTTATCACAGGAAGAGAAGACTTGAGTGAAGTCAATGTAATTGTCTTTGTGGGTGGTTTTTCCAATTCGGATGTACTTGGGTCTGCCAAAGGATGGGCAGGTTCTTTTCTATTTAATGAGAAAGCCAAAGCAGCACTAGATAGTTTCTATGCTCGCACGGATACATTGAGTTTAGGTGTTTGTAATGGTTGTCAACTGATGATGGAGCTGGGGCTTATCTATCCGGAATTGGGCGATAGCCATCCAAGGATGCATCACAATTCTTCAGAAAAGTTTGAATGTGGATTTGTAAATGTTGACATCCAGGAGACTAATTCCATAATGCTTCAATCCATGATCGGATCGAAATTAGGAATCTGGCTTGCTCATGGTGAAGGTAAGTTTGAATTGCCGGGCAACGAGACTGATTACTTAATTCCGGTTAAATATTCATATTCAGAATTTCCTGGCAATACCAACGGAAGTGATTTCAACACAGCTGCGTTAGCATCAAAAGATGGAAGACACTTAGCAATTATGCCACACCTTGAGCGCTCGCTTTTCCAATGGAACTGGCCATATAAAGCCGGTCTAGAAAGTGCAGAAGTATCTCCGTGGATGGAGCCATTTGTAAATGCATTTGATTGGGTGAAGGAGCACGCCAAGTAATCAATCAAGGTTTTGATTGAGCCATTTCATGAACTTTACCTCACTCCCAACTTTTCTAAGTTTAGGATAATTATCAAATTGAGAAGCGTAAAATGCTTTTTTGATCGAAGCTTTATTGAAAAGGAATTCGGTAAGTATCTTTTTATTGCTTGCAATGTAATAGTCCTTTTCGTCAAACATGAAAATACTCTTGTGCTGACTGAGCGATACCGATCCTATTTGTGCTACTTTTTTAAAGTGGTGTTTTACAACAGTGAAAGATTCATGCTCAAATAGCACCTCAACATAGGTGTTTTCATTGAGCTCTGGAATCAAATATTCTGAATCCACATTGGCAATAGCATCATGCTTAATCAGATAGTTTTTTAGCTTAAAAATGGCTTGACTAGACTTTGTTTCCAGCTCGATTGATAACTTATGATTACGAGCCCTTTTTTCAATACTTAAAAGTCGAATGCTTATTGACTCAAAGTCTGGGTAATCTTTCAAATAAGTCAGAATTTCTTGATGCCTGAGTGAAGTTGTTACTTCGACAATGCCCTCATAAGGCAATCCAAATCCTTTTCTGAATTGCAATTCGCCATCTGCTCCATCGATAATGAATCCACTTATGGTCGAATTTGATGCTTTAAAGTGTTTATTGTTGGCCTTTAGATATACACTGTTATCAAACACATTAAACTTGAGTTTAATACCATTTAGCTGATAACCAGATTTTAAAACGATACTTCCATCAAACCATTTAGGTACACCATTGTCAGAGTTTAAATAAAGGAATTGTCTGATATTTTGTGTCAATGTAGCTGAATCAACCTCCGTTACACTTCTCTGAAGAAAAGACTCCATTTCTTGCACGTTGGTCTGCGCAAACATTTGATGGAATGCTAAGAATAGAAGCGCTACATTAAAGTATTTTGCAGGGTTCATGCTATGTGATATCATTCACTTTTTTATCATCAAAAGGCAAATTATATGAAACACAACATAAAAATATCATTGCTTCAGATGCATTGTAAGAAAGAAGATGTGTCGTTAAAATAATGAAGTCCTTAGGCAACAAGCGCGGTATAATCACTACAAACGGATATAAACAGTAGTTATTAAAATATTGCTATTATTCATTGTATTCCAATAGAAATCGAAATGCTACTTCCAAGCTGGCTTCTTTGGCGGCCTCATCATAATTCCCACCCGCATTAAATAGCTTTTGCGCAAAGGCATGACGCGCATTTGGATATATGAAGAGTCTAGCTGTCCCTGATGCCTTATTCACATTGTTGAAGAAGTTGATCGCTCCATCAGGGTTATCCTTGGCACCCATAACCATCAATGTAGGAAAGGTGATCTTGGCTATTTGCTCCTGATCTTGGGTGACATTGCCATAAAACAGAATCATCCCATCCACAATCTCGTTATTCTTAATTGCCGTTTGGGAAGCTGGAATGGTTCCTAGGCTAAATCCCCAAATGAAAATATTCTCATGTTTTTTACCTGCGATTTTTAATACCTCATCAATGTATTCCCACATGTTAGCCTGGTCAATGGAGTTCATAAGTCCTCCTGCTTCTTGATTTGTTTTAGCCGATTTTCCTTTATATAAATCCATTATTACTACATCCATTCCTGCTTCACTTATTCTATCTGCCATTTCATAGCTCAAGTCCGATACCCCAAACCAATCATGAAAAAGCAGAACTACAGCATCAGACTTTTCTTCTGAGGTGTAATAATAGAAAGATGTATTGCCAGTTTTGACTTCTTTTTTTTCAAGAGTTATGCCTTGAGCCACTCCAGAATTGAGTGCCAAAACGAAATATAAGAGCACTACTATTATTCTTTTCATTTTGATGTTGTTTTTGATTCGCATTATAATGTATACTGTGCACCAGCCAATATGGTTAGAAAGAGTAATATTAATTCCAACTAAACCTTAATTTAATGTTGGCCAGCCATGTAGCTTTTGTTTGTAATTTTAAGAATTCATATCAATCCATTCAACTTTTTTTCACGAACATATTTCTCATAAGTTTAAACAGCCAAAATCCAAAGTTTAGTCTTTTGTTTTAACAATTAATAAACTAATTTTGCCGTCCGATAAAACGGAAGTGAGGGATTGACACTTTAAAAAATATTCCGGTATTGGCCTATGGTGTAACTGGCAACACGTCTGTTTTTGGTACAGAAGAGTCTAGGTTCGAGCCCTAGTAGGCCAACTTGTTCCAAATGGAACTCCAAACTAAAATCCCGCTAACAAAGGCGGGATTTATTTTAAGTAAGATGTCATCAGTAAAGATATTCTCAGGCTCAGCGAATCCAGAACTAGCAAATGCAATTGCTAATAATTACGGTAAGCCTCTGGGTCTTAGCGAAAAGCAAACCTTTAGTGATGGCGAAATGGGCGTTTACTTTACCGAATCGGTGAGAGGCTCAGATGTCTTCCTCATCCAATCTACCGTTCCCCCTGCCGACAATATTTGGGAACTCCTTTTACTAATTGACGCTGCAAGAAGAGCAAGTGCAAAATACGTAACTGTCGTTGTTCCATACTTCGGATATGCAAGGCAGGACAGAAAAGACAAACCAAGAGTTTCGATAGCTGCTAAGCTTGCTGCTAATGTATTAACATCAGCTGGAGCAGACAGAATCATGACGTGTGACCTACACGCTGGTCAAATACAAGGATTTTTCGATATCCCGGTTGACCATTTGGACGCATCTGCAATCTTCTATCCATATTTGAAAAATCTGAAGCTTGACAATATGATCATTGCTTCTCCTGATGTAGGAGGAACAGCTCGTGCACGATCATACGCGAAGCTTTTCGAAGTAGATATGGTGATTTGTGACAAGCATAGAAAACGCGCAAATGAAGTAGCATCCATGCAAGTAATTGGAGATGTAGAAGGCAAAGACGTAGTTCTGGTTGATGACATGGTAGATACTGCCGGAACCATTAGTAAAGCTGGAACTCTATTAAAAGAAAAAGGTGCCAACTCTGTAAGAGCCATCGCAACACATGGAGTACTTTCAGGAAATGCACATAAGAATATTGAAGAATCTGCTCTGGAAGAATTGATCATCACCGATACAATTCCTCAAAAGCAAGAAACTTCAAAAATCAAAGTACTGACCGTGGCAGAGCTTTTTGCAAAAGCAATTCGTAAGATCCACGATCACGAATCCATTAGTTCATTATTTATTAAATAATCATATTTTAAATCAAATTCAATTATGAAAACTGTTGAGATTATAGGGTATAAAAGAGCAAATCTCGGCAAGACAGAAGCGAAGCGCTTAAGAGAAGAAGGAATGGTACCATGCGTAGTATACGGTGGTGATCATCAGATTCATTTCTACGCTCCAATGATCTTGTTTAGAGACCTAGTATACACTGACGAAGCGCACTTTGCTTTATTGACAATTGAAGGAGAACCAGAACCATTCGAAGCTATCATTCAGGATGTTCAGTTCCACCCAGTAAGTGAAATCATCATGCATGCTGATTTCCTTCAGCTATTTAGAGGAACGCCTATTAAGATGAACATTCCTGTTCACCCAGTAGGAACAGCACCTGGAATCCAGCAAGGTGGTAAGCTGATCAGAAAGGTAAAATACTTGCAGATCAAAGCATTGCCTAAAAATATGCCTGAATACATCGAAGTAGATGTGTCCAAGCTAGGTTTAGGAAAGTCTATTAAAGTTGGTGAACTTGAAGTAGGAGAATATGAAATTTTAAACAGCCCACTAGTGACTCTTGCAGGTATCGAAGTACCACGAGCTCTTAGAGGTAAAGATGCGGAGGACGAAGAAGGTGAAGAAGAAGAAGGTGAAGAAGGAGCAACTGAAGGAGCTGAAGGCGGAGATGCACCAGCTGCAGAGGAGTCTTCTGAATCATAAAGATTTCAAAACTATAATTTTAATCCCGACCTTCGCGTCGGGATTTTTTTTGTTCAAAAATGAAATACTTAATCGTTGGTCTTGGTAATATCGGAGCTGAATATGAGCTGACAAGACATAACATTGGCTTTCTAGTACTTGATCGAATGGCCGATGAACAAGGTGTAAAGTTCGAGATGAACAAGTTGGCCTTTACTACTGAACTCAAGCACAAAGGACGAACACTTCATCTTGTGAAACCTACCACCTACATGAATCTCAGCGGCAAAGCTGTAAATCACTATTTACAACAACACAAAATACCCAAGGAAAACCTTCTTGTAATCACGGATGACATTGCCTTGCCTTATGGTAAAATTAGATTGAAGCCTCGTGGTTCTGCTGGTGGACACAATGGACTAAAAAACATTGAACAGTTAAACGGTGGTCAGAACTATCCACGGCTCAGATTTGGAGTTGGAGATGCTTTTCATAAAGGGCAGCAGGTCGATTATGTACTTAGTCCTTTTTCTCAGCAAGAGCTTGATGAGCTTGTACTCAACATGGACAGAGCTATAGAAGCGATTCATTCTTTCTGCACCATTGGTTTGGAAAGAACCATGAATCACTTCAACTAAGCATTTTATAAATGTAAGCCACATTCTGTTTTTTTATTGTTTAGCCACCTACCCTCACGTTGATCTCCTTTTTCCGTACAATGTGTACATCCCACAGAGCCAAATCCTTGATAATAGAGTTTGTTTTGAGGAAGCTCATATATTGTAGTATATAAACTCACTTCTTCGGGCGTCATATCAATGATTGGATGAAACTTAAGCAGTTCATTTCTAGGCTCAAATATTCTTAAGTGTTGCCTGTTTTCATTTTGAAACCGAAGCAACCCCGAAATCCAGACATCCTTTCCTTTTTTTAATTGATTGGTAGGGTCCACTTTATTGATAAAACAGCAGAGATCATTCTGATATTTCCATGTTTGGTTTTCTCTGGTGAATCGATGTTTATTCTCACTTGCTCCCACTTCAATAATATTCAGCCCTAATCGCTTCTCAATCTCATTTTTATATTGCAGGGTTTCTTCAAACAAGAATCCTGTATTTACTAGATGTACTGGTTGTTCAGGTGCAACCTTGCTAATCATATGAAGAATAATTGCTGAAGTGGTGCCGAAAGAGGAAGTGACCAATATTCGATCAGATTCAAAATCTTGAAAGAGTAGTCCCATTCTATCCAGGGGGCTTAGTGACTTATAGCTCTCATTTAATTGAATCAAATTTTCTTTTCTCTCAGATTTCATTGCGATCAATTAAAGATTTTGTTATTCCATTTAAGGCTTTCACTTTGTAGGAAAAATCACCTTTTAACCGATCACGTATCTCGCTCAAGTTTTGAAGCAAAGCATTCGTTTCATCCGGAATGGTCTCATTCAATACTTCTTTCAATCGCTTAGCAAAAGTTGGTGATTTACCATTGGTACTAATGCCAATCTTTAGATCACCTTTCTTTAATGTGGAACCGAGATAGAAATCACATAAGTGTGGTGTATCTGCGACATTTACCAATAACCGATATTTTCGAGCTAGAGACCTGATCTTTAAATTGAGTAACTGATCGTTGGTGGCTAAAATCACCAGGTCAACATCTTGAAGGTCTTCTTTTCTAAACTTTCTTCTTTTTACCTTCACTCCACAAGAAAGCTCTTCTCGAATGTAAATTTCAGACTTGACCTTTGGCGCCACCAGCGTCACTTTTGCTTCATGATCATTTCTAAGCAATGCGTCAAGTTTTTCTAAGCCCACGTTACCACCTCCTACTACGAGCACATGGATTTGATCCAGTTTTAAAAAAACTGGAAACAATGAATTACCTATTGTCATATAATTCCTGCTTTCTGTTTTAAATTATTTAATCGAATTGCATTGGATGCACCTTCTCCAAAAATTAAGAGTGCCGGGGAAGCTGGCCTTTGATCTCCGATTTCATCAAGTATTGAATCCACCGTACCAGCCACTACCTGTGCGTGAGTATGCGAGCCATTGCTAACTATCGCCACAGGAAGATCACCCCGACCCTCTTTTAAATAGTGAGCAATCACCTCTCCCAACTTTGACAGACCCATAAATATCAAAGCTGTAGAAGCATGCCTCGCGGCTTTGCTCACTTCCTTTGTAACCGAACCGTCAGCAGCAGTTGCTGTCAGGACGGAAAACCCTTGATTGACACCTCTACACGTCAGTGGAATACCGTAAAGTCCTGGTAGCATGATGCTACTGATACCAATCACTACCTCCGTTTCAATTCCATGACTTTGAGCATATATGAGCTCTTCAAAGCCTCTTCCGAAAACAAAAGGATCACCTCCTTTTAGTCGGACTACATGCCCTTTACTGATCGCCTTTTGTACGATCAATTGATTAATTGTTTTTTGAGTTACGCTTGCCTTTCCGGCGCGTTTACCTACTGAAATATGTTCAGCGCATGGCGCAAATCGCAATAATTCCTCAGACACAAGCGCGTCGTAAAGCACGACATCTGCCTGCTCCAATGCTTTCACACCCTTTACTGTTATTAAATCAGGATCGCCAGGACCAGCGCCTACTAATGTTAATTTTTGCTCACCCATTCCACTTATGCTTTATAGTAATCACTAACAACCAGTTTCTCTTTCAAGTCAGCATCATTCGTACGAGTAAGACTGATACTTCCAATGAACTGAGTCGCCTCAGTCAAGTATGATTTTGCAAAAGCAGCATTCGGAGCGTACCGATTTATTTTCAATACTTCATTGGAAAAAGAGGCAGCAATAGGAAATGATGGATCATCAGCAAAAGCAGACTCAAAATCATCAATAATTCCCTTGTGGGTATTGCATTGATTATCCTTACTCAGCAATAGAGCCTTCGCTCCAATCACAAATGCATTGTAACTGTGATAAATAGTATTGGCCCATTTCTGTTTGTCAAAGTCCTCTACCGCGCAGCCAATTCGCTCTTTGGCATCTGCAAGGATCGTATCCACCAGGTCAAACACAACGCCAGCACACTCTCCCACTCCCACCTCTGGCACAAATGCCTGTTCACTTCCCCAATCAAGAAATTCTGAATCCTGGAGGTTTGATAAGTCTGCAAGCGGTTTGAGCAATTCGTAGAAGTATTTCTTTCCTTCTCTTCGATAATATTGATTGAAATAATCTGTTTCCTCTGCATTGGATTCATAGTCATCAAGAAGAAGTCTCACTGCATCTGGTATCCGCTTGGTTGGGATTTTGATCACTTTTTCAGCTATGTGTCCTTTAAGATCCGGCTCTATACCTCCACCAATCACAACTTGCATGGCAGGAAGAGTTAGGTCTCCACTTTTAATGCTACTCCCATGAAATCCTATATTGGCTATCATATGCTGCCCACACGAATTCATGCAACCGCTGATCTTTATTTTAATCTGCGACTCGTCTATCAAGTGTGGGTATTCTTCCCGAATGACCTTTTCAAGCTCGTTGGCCAATTTCGTACTACTTGTTACACCTAAAGCGCATGTATCTGTGCCTGGGCAAGAAGTCACATCAGCAAGGGTGTCAAACCCTGGACTGGCTAATCCAAGCTCATTTAATGATGCATATAATGCCCCGAGACTTTCCTTATTTACATATCTGAAAAGAAGTCCCTGATTGATGCTCAATCTAATATCTGAAGCTGCGTAGGATTCTACAATCAAAGCAATCTTTCTGGCTACCTTCGATGAAACATTACCCAGGGGAACTTTTACTTTTACTGCGTAGAACCCGGTTTGTTTTTGCTCCAACACATTCATCCGTTTCCATTTTTCAAAAGAAGCTTTATCCTTAATTTGATAATTTGCGTAGGGTCTTTTACGCTGATTGGTAGTTTTCTCTGAGTACTCAATTGGATAGATCTGATCTGGCAACGCTTTATATTCTTCGTCGACTAGCTTTAGGAAACCTCCGAGTCCCAACCCCTTTTTAGAATCCAAAAGATATTTCAGTCTCGCCTTATGTCTCCGCTCCCTTTCTCCATGTCTATCAAACACTCTCAAGGCTGCTTCGAGGAATGGGATTACTTTTTCTTCTGGCAAGAAATTAAATGCTTCCTGACCAAAAAATGTTTGCGCTCCAAGCCCACCTCCAATCAAAACTTTAAATCCCCGAATACCGCTCTTTACTTTTGGAATAAATCCAAAATCATGAATATAAGTAAGGGCATCATCCTTATCACTCGACGAAAAGGCTATCTTGATTTTTCTTCCCATATCCTGGCAGATCGGATTTCTCAGAAAGTATTGAAAGACAGCATCCGCATGTGGAGTAACATCAAAGGGTTCGTCTGGATCGACTCCTGCCAATGCTGATGCTGTAACGTTTCGTACGGTATTGCCGCATGATTCTCGCAAAGTAACTTTTACCTGCTCTAACTTAGCCCATATTTCGGGCGTTTCATCAAGAGGAATGTGATGCAGTTGGATGTTTTGTCTGGTTGTTAAATGAAGATTACCGTTGGTATAATCTTCAGCTATATCTGCAATCACCCTGAGTTGATTTGGTGTCACTTTTCCATAAGGAAGTTTGATACGGAGCATTTGCACTCCTTGCTGACGCTGCCCATAGACCCCACGTGTAAGTCTGAATGCTTTGAATCTTTCCTCCGGAATATCTCCCGTGTGAAAGTTGTCTATTTTATTGGTTAGCTCACTAATATCGAGTTGAGCTTCTTTTGATATTGATATTGACATTTTCTTATTTTTTTTGGTATAAAAAAACCCTGATGTCCTTGGCCATCAGGGTTTGTATTTGTTTTCATATGTATTTTACAAATACCTCTTTTTTGATGGCTGAAATATACTTTTCCACTGCATATGCATTAAACAACAGACTTTTAAACTCAATTTTGACATTCTCATGATGTTACAAGTTTTTTAATCCTGGCATTCAATTCATTCAGTTTACTGGCCTGTAACGCTTGTTCAATGTCATTGAGGATATCGTTCACGTTTTCCAATCCAACCGAAATTCTTACTAGTCCAGGAGCAATCCCAACGCTTGCACGTTCCTCTTCTGTCAGCTTGCTGTGAGTAGTGCTTGCGGGGTGTGTTACAGTGGTTCGGGTATCACCTAAGTTTGGTGTTAGACTTAGCATTTGCAGGTTATCTAAAAATTCAACTCCTCTTTCCAAGCCTCCTTTTACTATGAAAGTAACAATGGCGCCGCCGTGCTTCATTTGCTTTTTTGCAAGCACATGCTGTGGGTGACTTTCTAAAAATGGATATTTCACCAGTTCAAGTTCTTCGTGCCCCTCGAGGTAAGAAGCAATTTTCGCTGCGTTCTCACAATGTTTTTCCATCCTCACTGCTAATGTCTCCAGGCTCTTGCTCAATACCCATGCATTGAATGGAGATAAACTTGGACCTGTATGGCGTGCAAAAAACCGAAGCTCTTCTATCAACTCTTTTTTACCGACAATGGCTCCTCCCAACGTGCGTCCCTGTCCATCGATAAATTTGGTGGCAGAATGAGTGACGATGTGAGCACCCCATTCAATTGGATTTTGTAGGTATGGTGTTGCAAAGCAATTGTCCACATTTAAAATAAGGTTATGTTTTTCTGCCAGCTGACCTAAATATTCTAAATCCACAATATCCAATCCGGGATTCGAAGGAGTTTCCACGAAAATCATTTTGGTATTGGGGGTAATAAGACTTTCCCATTTTTCCGGACGGTGGATGTTGAAGTACGAATGTTCGATTCCCCATTTCGGTAAAATTTTTGTGAAAAGTTGGTGCGTAGACCCAAACAGTGCACGAGAGGCTAATACATGGTCTCCGTGCTGAAGCAAACCTGCCAGACTTGTAAACATAGCAGACATACCAGTGGCAGTGGCCAGCCCATCATCTGCTCCTTCCAGCAGACAGAGTTTTTCAATAAACTCATCTGTGTTAGGATTGGAATAACGGGAATAGATATTCCCTGGAATTTCATCATTGAACTTAGCCCTTGCCTCTTCCGCATTTTGGAAGGTGAAAGAGCTGGTAAGATAGATTGGTGCTGAATGCTCGCTCTGAGATGCATTCGATAATTGCGTACGAATTGCTTGCGTTTCAAAATTCATTTTGAAAGAAAGATTAAGAAATTGGAAAAAGGAAAAAGTACAGACAGATCTCTTTTTTGAGATCAGAAAATTAACTGCAACAACAGCACATGGATCTGGCGTGCGTGTTCAGCAATTGGATGTACGGAATGTGTTTGTGTGCTTTTTTCATAATTTATATTCACTTTAAAAGTTCAGGAATTAGCACCTTGGTTTGGTTACCAGGTTGCTAGCACTTCGACGAGCCTGTCTCTCCGTGCTTCTTTATAAATTTTACCTCTTCATTTCTGAAAAGATGTGCCAAAGCTGAAACAAAGTTTTTGAACTTCCAAAAACTTTTTTAGAAAAAAATTCATCAACGAATTGTAACTCTTGCAAAATGTGAGAGTATTTCAAAGGCCAATGCATCCTTTTGGAAATGCATATGTCTTTACACAAAACACACTGACCATGAACCTTAAATACCACCTTAAAATTACGCTACGCAACTTTTTCCGTCACAAAGTCTCTTCCATTGTCAACCTGATCGGGCTCACGACAGGCCTTACGTGTGCCTTCTTTATTTACCTGTGGGTACAGGATGAATTGAGCGTAAATAAATTTCACGAAAAGGATGACCGACTCTTTCGTGTCATGGAATTTCAGACATATTCTAACGAAATGTTTGCAACTAATTCCACTCCTGGGATACTCGCTGAAAATATAAAAATTGACTTCCCTGATATCAAATACGCAGCAACTACTACCTGGATAGGAAAGAATCTACTTTCATACAACAACGACAAGAATTTTAAGGAAGACGGTTTTCATGTAGGTGAGGATTATTTCAACATTTTTACCTATCCGCTTTTAGCTGGCAATCCGGATGAAGTGCTTAAAGACAAGTCATCGATTTGCATTTCCAGAAATCTAGCAGAAAAATTCTTCGGCGCTGTAGAAAGTGCGGTTGGTAAAACTCTTCGCTATGAAAACGATCGAGACTTTATCGTCACCGGAGTATTTGAAAACATCCCCAAAAACTCTACCTATCGCTTCGATTTTGTCTTACCATTTGAAGACTTCAAAGATGATAATGACTGGGTGAAAAGTTGGGGGAACAATGGTCCTCACACGTATGTGATTTTGGAAGAAGGAGCTGAACAGCAGGCGGTTACAGAAAAAATTTCAGGCTATGTAAAAAGTAAAAATGAAGACGGTGATAGTAATGTCGATTTGTTCTTAAAAAAGTATTCTGAGCAATATTTATATGGTAAGTATACAAATGGTGTTCAGGATGGAGGTAGAATTGAATACGTCAGACTGTTCACTATAATTGCAATTTTTATTTTGATCATTGCCTGTATCAATTTCATGAATTTGTCCACCGCTCGTGCTTCAAAACGAGCTCATGAGGTAGGTGTGCGAAAGGCAATTGGTGCCGATAGGCAAACGTTGATCAGACAGTTCATTGGAGAATCGCTCTTGATCACGTTCTTTTCAATGATTTTGGCATACATGCTAGTCCTGTTTTTGGTACCTCAATTCAATTTCATTACAGATAAAGAAATTTCACTGGAACTGACTCAAGAAATCATCACATTTTCTATTGCCACAGTGATCTTAACTGGATTTTTGGCAGGGAGTTATCCAGCTTTATACCTCACCCATTTCAATCCTGTCAAAGTTCTTAAAGGTGAAATTAAAAGTTCTGGCGGCGAAATTTGGGCTCGAAAAGGGTTGGTAATCTTTCAGTTTACCATTACAATCATTCTGATTGTAGGTGTTATTGTAATACACAGACAAACCAATTATGCACTAACAAAAAATCTTGGATATGACAGGGATAATGTCGTCTTCTTCAGTCAGGAGGGGACAATTCAAGACCGAAGAGATGCTTTTTTTGCAGAGTTAAGAAAAATCCCCGGAGTAGTCTCTGCCGCTGGAACCAGCCACACCTTGTTGCATCAAATGAATAACACCAGCGGTTTAGATTGGCGGACAAAACTGCCAGAAGAACGCATCCTTTTTGAGAACATTCGGGTGGATCATGAATTCCAAAAAACGATGGGAATGGAGCTGGTTGCAGGGCGTTGGTTTGATAAGCAATTTGGAGCTGATAGTAGTAAAATTGTGATGAACGAAGCAGCAGTAAAGGTGATGGGATTCACACCGGAGGAAGCCATTGGTGAAACCATAAAACTTTGGGATGAGTATGACTTACAAATAGTCGGAGTGTTGAAAGATTTTCATTATCAGTCTATCCACCGAGAAGTTGATCCTGCTTTCTTTTGGCTGGGTGGTACCTGGAATGCTGCTGTGCGTTTGGAAGCAGGGAAAGAAGTGCTTGCCATGGCCAAAGTGCAGGAATTGTATGAAACCTTTTGCCCAGGATTCATTTTCGATTATGAGTTTTTGGACCAAAGCTATCAGGAACTATACGAGTCAGAAACACGAATTGGGACGCTCTCCTCCTACTTTGCAGGGTTTGCAATCCTTATTTCATGTCTTGGTTTATTTGGGCTTGCTACTTTTACAGCCGAACGTCGACTGAAGGAAATTGGAATTAGAAAAGTGCTTGGTGCCTCTGTAACCAACATTGTTATGATGCTTTCCAAAGACTTCACACGGTTAGTTGGTATTTCAATCATAATTGCGATCCCGATTTCATACTATTTCATGAATAAGTGGCTCGAGAGCTTTGCCTATAAAATCGAATTGAGCTTTTGGATTTTCATCAGTACTGCGGCTATCTCTTTACTAATTGCCTGGTTGACCGTAAGTTCACAGGCAATGAGAGCCGCACACATTAATCCATCCAAATGCTTGAAAGACGAATAGCAGTTATCGCATTTCTACCACTTCAATTGTGTTTTCATTGGTGTCTCTAACTAGGATTCTACCTTCCTTCATAAGGTATTTTCTATCGATCGAATTAAGGAATTTGGCATATGCTGATATATCAACTGTTTGGAGCATAAGAACTACTCCAGGGGATGTACCAAACTCTAAAGTGGATGGCAAAAGATTGTTGTCTTGATGAAGCATAAATGCAAAGCTTCCGTCCGAATGTTTAAGCGGGAGAGCATCTGGAAGGTAATCGCGTGACCAATCTAAAAGCCCGAATTGTTGCTTGTAAAACCCTTCAGCTTCTTTCATATTATTGATCGTCATACCCGAATTGTAGAGCCTGAAACCATTAAAGTTTGGTTGCTTTCCAATTTGCACTTCCATCAGATGCAGCAAATTGCCGGAAGGATCCGTGATTGGAATGTGTATTCCTATTCCATTACGTGACAGCAACGTATCGTATATTTTTACTTTCGACTCTCTGGCTTTATCGATGGAAGGCAAAAGCTTGCTTGTCAAAAATGAAATACCATAATGCGATTCAACTAGCAAATCCCTTTCAACATGCCTGCCTGATTGAATAAGATAAATGGGATATTGGCCAGTATTTAATTCAACAACGTTGGCTTTCCTATTTTCAATTTCTAATCCTAAAAATGAAGTATAAAAGTCTTCTGCTTCTTCTAAATCTTTTACAAAAACTTTCACACCATGTATCTGTACCTTTGGCGTTTCTTGATGGATTTCAATGGAATTAGTTAAATAGCTCTTTTCATTTTTATCACAAGTTCCTTCCAGTGAAAAGGACAATACCAGCATCATGCATGCAAGCATTACAATTTGAGCACTTCGTTTTTGGTTAATAATTTTCATGCTGTTATCTTTTTCTAAAGCGTTTCAGTTGAATCTTTCCGCCATATTTCAGATGAGGATTTTCCCTCGCAATTGCTAAAGCCTCATCATCAGATTTTGCTTCTAATACAAAATACCCGGTTATCCTATTTGCATGATCGGCCTCTAAAAGTGTAACCTCTCCATTGGATATTTCATGGCCGATATTTCTTAGCTCCTGACCATGCAGTTTTATGCCCGACTGTTTAACCAATTGGCTCCATTGCCCATATTCTTTGGCTGCTTCCGCGGAATTACCTACGTAAAAGTTTTCATCCTCAAAAAGGATCATCATATAGGTGGAATCCTCATTTAGCGAAGAGTTCATGTAATTGGCGCTGATGAAACCCAATGAAAAAATTAAGCTAGCGGCCACTGGATACGCGATCCAGCTTAGCTTTTTTCGCTCCTTCTGTTGAATTATATTCTTGGACTTTAATTCTTTAATAATCTCTTTTTCTAAATTCTGCGGTGGCATCGCTTGCCTTGGAAGCGAATCGAACGCCTTTCTTTCCTCTGGTAATAAATCATCATTTTCCATTGTCTTCTTATTTTAAAAATTCCCTCATGGATTTACGGGCATGAGACAGCTGGCTCTTACTTGTCCCTTCGGTTATATCAAGTATTTCAGCTATTTCTCTATGTTTGTATCCTTCAATATCATGTAGAATAAGTATCTGTCGATAGCCAGGAGGTAGCTGAGCAATTGCCTCTTCTAAATCAATTTTATCATTGATGACTGGGTAAGCAGTTGAGTTTGTTGTTGTTTCAGTCAGTTTAATTTCACGCTCTTGTTTCTTTCGCAAAGCACGATAGAGATTGAATAAAATTCCGATGAGCCATGTTTTCAATTCGGACCTCCATTCAAAGCCATCTATTTTTGAAATTGCGATGATCCACATTTGCTGCACCAATTCCCGGGCAATGACATCATCTTGTGATAGCCTGAGAGCCACTTGATAGATTTGGGGAGTCTTAGCTCTATAAAGAGCCTGAAATGATTTCTCACTTCTGTTTTTTAAGAAATTTGAAACAAGTAATTGATCTTTCAATGCAATTCAATTTACTATGAGTGGACGCAAGTACTAAAAAGGTTGGTTTGCTATCATAAATAAGTCTGCGCATACAGCCAGTCTCTTACATTTTCATTTACTTGGCAAGGTGAAAGTTATTGTCATCGGAGGTGGTGCTGCGGGCTTCTTTACCGCCATAAATATTGCAGAGAAGCATCCCGACTATCAGGTTACTATTTTGGAAAAGACCAGTAAACTGCTCCAAAAGGTGAAAGTATCCGGAGGTGGTAGATGTAATGTAACCAATGAAAGAAATAAACCTTCCGAGCTTGTTCAGTATTATCCCAGAGGATCTAAAAAACTACACCAGTTATTTCGACAATTTACTACTTCCGATATGGTTGATTGGTTGGCAAAGCGTGAAGTACAAACAAAAGCTGAAGTCGATAAAAGGATGTTTCCTGTTAGTGATTCTTCGCAAACAATTATAGACTGCTTCATTGACCAAGCTCGACGATATAAGGTAGAAGTGATTCAAAATCAATCGCTAATGACACTGAATCATAATAATGGCAAATGGGAGTTAACCACACCGTCACAAAAATTCAAGGCAGACAAGGTTGTTGTTGCAACAGGCTCTTCGCCATTGACATGGAAAGTTCTTGAACAGACAGGACTAGAAATTACTCCGGGTGTTCCTTCTCTCTTTACCTTCAATATCAAAGACGATAGGTTGAAAGATCTTCAAGGAATCTCATTTGAGGAGACACAAATTAAAATCGTAGGTAGCAAACTCTCAGAAAGTGGACCCCTTCTCATTACTCATTGGGGCCTGAGCGGTCCAGCTGTATTAAAGCTGTCAGCTTGGGGTGCATACGAGTTGGCTGACAAAAACTATAAGTTTCAGGTCCTTATTAATTTCACCAACCTCAAACCGGATGAAATACGATCAAATCTTATCAATTATAAGACAGCTAATCCGAAACGGAAAATAGTTAATTATCCTCTGTTCGATTTACCTAAGCGGTTCTGGGAACGAATGGTAAACTATTGTGATATCACCAATGAAACTCCATTTGGAGAGCTGTCTAAAAAACATATCAATAAACTAGTAGAGGAACTCGGTCAGGGGAAATATACTGTCAATGGTAAAAGTACTTTTAAAGAGGAATTCGTAACTGCAGGTGGCATTAAACTATCCGAAGTAAATCTGGAAACCTTCGAATGTAGAAGATTCCCCAATCTTTACATCGCAGGAGAAGCCTTAGATATAGATGCATTAACCGGCGGATTCAACTTTCAAGCGTGCTGGTCTGCAGGATGGGTGATTTCTGAATGTATTTGAACATACCATAAATCGGCTTTTAGCAATTCTTATGACAAAAAATTCACAATTGAGAAAAAGGAACGAAATTACAAGCTGTCACCATCTCTTTTTACCAATATGAAACCAGCTATAGAATCAATTCGGGCATTTGTTGGAGCTAAGAATTACCAGCAATCAAGAGAGTTTTATGAGACTTGGGGTTTTAGCGAGGTTGTCACGTCCCCAAAGATGTCATATTTCTCAATTGAGAATTTTGGTTTTTATCTGCAAGACTTTTACGTAAAAGATTGGGTTGAAAACACCATGTTGTTTCTTGAGGTAGAAAACCTTTCCGACTATTGGGAAATACTGAAAGGAAAAAATCTTGATAAAAAATTTAAAGGAGTAAAACTTGTTGAGCCTACTACATTTGATTGGGGCAATGAAGGATTTGTCTACGATCCTTCTGGCGTTCTCTGGCACATTGGTGAATTTACTCGATAGCTATTTAATAGCTACTTCATTTCCTTCGAATAATACCTTATCACCAGATCTCAATTTCTTTCTTCGCTGTGTTTCTACCTGACCGTTTACCTGAACTAAACCTTCATCAATAAACTGCTTAGCCTCGCCCCCAGATCCAACTAACTGCATGATTTTCATAAGCTTATTTAGCTCAATAAAGTCGTGTCCTTCCAGCTTAAAAATATTCATCTTGTAAATTTACTCTAACTGAATTCAATATTATTTCTTAAAAATAGAAACATATTGAATAAACTTGTCGTATTATTAATTCTTAAAAGTAGAAAGTAATGATCGACCATGTCATAGTGAATTACTATAGCATCTACTTAGACCTTGAAACAGGTTCAGGGTGAAAACCTAAAAAAGAGAAAACAATGAAAGGATATATTGGAGAATTTGAAGAGCTCGTGCTCCTGACTATCGCCAACCTGGCGAAAAATGCATACGGTGTTGGTATATTAAACGACATCACTGAACGTGCCAACAGAAAACTGAGTATTGGAGCTTTACATTCTACACTTACACGTCTGGAAGAAAAAGGCTACATCTCTTCCTATCTGGGAGAACCTACTAATGAACGGGGTGGACGCAGAAAACGCTACTTCGAACTAACAGATAGTGCAGTCACAGAACTGAATAACATGAAAGCACTCAGAGATCAACTGTGGGCTGGCTCAAAGGTTAACCTTTCTCTTAAATGAAAACCCAACCTCCAATTCTTGCCCAGCGATTACTGAAATGGTATGCTGGTAAAGCCGAATTAGAAGATATTCAAGGCGACCTTGATGAGGTCTATGGACTAAACCTTGAAGATACTGGTAAGCTTAAAAGTGACCTTAAATACTGGTCTCAGGTGCTATCTCTCCTTTTTTCTTATGGACTAAAAAAGCGGAAATCAAAAGCCGCTTATTCACCTTTTTATCACAAAAACTCATTTGCTATGTTCAAAAACTACTTCAAGATTGCCATTCGTAATTTCTCCAAACACAAACTATTCACATCCCTCAACATCCTCGGATTAGCACTTGGCATGTCCATCTGTCTTTTGGCACTTTCCATCTCTGTCTCCATTTATCAGTCAGATGGCTGGCAGGAGCATAAGGATCGGATCTTTCAGATTAACACGCACATTGCCGACCAAGAGAGTGACCGAACATTTGGGTCCACATTTAACGCCATGGGTAATCACCTCAAGGAGCAATACCCATTTGTTGAAAATGCCGTTACCATTAAGGCTAATTTTAGACCTGAGGTAAACCATCATGGCAACCTGATGAATTTTCAAGGTTACTTCACTGATCAGTCATTTCTGGATATCTTCAGCTTCAAGCTGGTAAAGGGTGATCAAAAAACTGCGCTCACCTCCCCTTCGAGCATTGTCATTACTGAGAAAGTAGCACAGAAACTCTTTAGAGATGAGGATCCAATTGGCAAAACTTTGGATACTGATTACGGAGTACTGAACGTCACTGGAGTGATGGAAAATTTAAAGCAAACACACTTTTATTTTGAAATGCTCACCTCTCTTGAAAATCATCCGCAGGCGAACGCCACTAATTTTGAGGATGATTGGGTTAATCATAGTAGAAACTATGTCTATGCATTGCTGGATAATCCAGATTCAGAACCACTTCTGGATGAAGCGCTGGATCAGATCACAGCTCGAGCTGCCTCATTCAACCCGGACAAAGAAATAGCATTGAAATACATTAACCTCGATGGTGTAGTTCCGCGCTGGAATATCAGTCAGGCAATTGGCATAGGATGGGCTGAGCCTGATATACTCTTTTTTCTTTTCGTAGGCATGTTAGTCTTGCTGCCGGCTGTTTTCAACTACACAAATATGTCTGTTGCTCGTGCGTTAAAACGTGCGAAAGAAATAGGCATACGTAAGGTTGTTGGAGCAGAAAAGCACCAAATCAAAGCCCAGTTTATCATCGAGACCATCATCCTCTCTGTCTTGGCTCTTCTTGGCTCATTGATCATCCTATATCCCATGAAACGAGAGTTTTTATCCATGATCGTTGCAGCTGAGGTATTGGATACTAGCCCAAGTATCGTTCAGATATTAACCTTTCTAATCTTTTCTATTCTCGTTGGCTTATTTGCGGGCATCTTCCCCGCCCAGTACTTCTCGAGATTGAATCCGATTCAGACCATGAAAGGAGAAATAAAAAATGGAAAAAGTAACGTTTCTGGTTTCAAAAAAGGCTTATTTGTTTTTCAATTTTTCCTATCCTTAGTCTTCGTTATTGGAGTTGTAGCAATTGCTCGTCAGCATGCCTACGTACTAAACAACAATCATGGTTTTGAATCACAAAATATCTTATCCGTTCCATTTGAAGGAATTGACAAACAAATAGCTATCAATGAACTAATAGGACATCCGGACGTGAAGGCAATTACAACTTCTTCCAATCTACCCGGACTTTTTCTTGGAGCACAAGTAGAAGCTACCTCCAACATGCTTGATACGATCCCTGTCAATGAGGTTTTCATTGGCGACAACTTTATTGAGAATATGAAAATGGAGTTGGCATGGGGAGAAAGCAAATCCCTTAATCAATCTACCCAGAATGAAGAATTGGTGTTGGTAAACGAGCAATTCATTCAATCCATGAAAGTGTTTAATGTCCAAAAAGATACGCTAAGATTTACGCTCTCAGATGGCACCAACTGCCGAATCATTGGCATTTTAGAGGACTTCAACTTTGAGCCCTTAAGCGAAACGATTAATCCGCTACTTTTTAGGTATTCATTTGATGAAAGTCAGTACGCACTCCTGACAGTTAGTTCAACAAATATCAAAAGGACCATCAATGAACTCGATGGTATATGGCAAGGAATCGATCAGGGAATTTCATTTCAAGCTACATTCCTTGATGATGAAATTGCTGACGCATACTACTTTCTACGTGTGCAGATCAAATTCTTTAGCGTATTGAGTGCCCTGGCTATAACCATTTCTTGCCTGGGGCTTTTGGGAATGGTCTCATACACCACTGAAAACCGAACCAAGGAAATAGCCATTCGAAAGATTATGGGAGCAACAAACAGGAGTCTCTACTACCTGCTTACTAAGGATTTTATCAAACTCATATTGATATCCGCCTTGATTGCCATACCAATCTCTTACGTATTTTACGATAAGTTATTTCTGTATTTTCTAATTAGATACGGAACAGGGCTTGGTATCATTGAAATCTTCGTGAGTATTGCTTTTCTATTTCTGGTTGGTCTTTCCTCAATATACTGGCAGGCATCCAGAGTAACGAAGGCTAATCCAGCTACCAAACTGAGATATGAATAAATAACGTTAGGCATCTGAGTTATCTTCGCTTGCATGCCTAACTCCTATTTTCAATTCAAACGATTTCGTGTTGATCAGGCACTGTCAGGAATGAAGGTGACCACCGATGCATCTTTGTTTGGTGCATGGGTTGCAAGTGAAATTAGCAGGTGTGAACAAAAACCCAAACGAATTCTAGACATAGGAACCGGAACTGGGCTGCTTGCTTTGATGATAGCTCAAATACTGAGAGAGAGTCAAATTGATGGAATAGAAGTCAACAAAGAAGCGTACTGTGAAGCCATTGTTAACTTTCAAAAATCACCTTGGAACAGTCAGTTGACATGTATACATACCTCCATTCAAGATTTCCGAGCGGACACGTATGACATCATCCTTTGCAACCCGCCGTTCTTCAAAGGAAGCCCTTTAGGTAAGGTCATTAATAAAAACGAGGCAGTACATTCAACCCTATTGCCTGCTGAGGATTTATTGAATTCTGTCTCAAGATTGCTTTCTGAAAACGGAACCTTTTTCCTCCTTTACCCAGATCATGAAATGAATAAGTTTATTACTCTCGCCGAAAAATTGGAATTATCCACTGCTCAATTGGTGACGGTGAGAAACAAAGAGGGAGCGTCTGTTTTTCGAAAGATGGCAAAGTTTGAATTTCAACCGATTAAATGTAATTCTTCTGAACTTATCATTCGAAAAAAAAATCGAAAATATACAGATGACTTTTGGGCTCTTCTGAAGGAGTATTATCTCGAATACAACAATCCTTCACTTTTGTGAATTAGACCGTTCCTCATCAATCCATGAGTTTAGTCTAGACAGAAGTCTTATTGGTCGAAGGCTATATACGATATCGCTAGTTTGAATATTAACATATCATCTAAAAGCAAAACTCAAGATGGTATGATAAATAAATGGTTCCTACTTCTCTCGTTGGTTTACTTCTTTTCTGCATGTAGTTCTACTGAAATAGAAGAAACGGTAGTGGTCTCCGATCAGGATGCTGTGTTAGAACAATTCAATGGGAAAATTGACCTGAATGATCTTCCTAATTATGCCAATCAGGAAATACCGGATTATATATCCAAAGACAATACCGCTGACAATCCAATCACTAACAAAGGAGCCATATTGGGTCGAATTTTATTTTACGACAAAAACTTATCTAGTAGCAACACGATAGCTTGTGCTAGCTGTCACAAGCAGGCATTTGCTTTTGGAGATAATGATATTGCATCAACTGGCGTAAATGGCACCACAGGACGTCATTCCATGCGATTGATCAATGCACGGTTTGCTGAGGAGGATAACTTCTTTTGGGACGAACGAGCAGCTACATTGGAAGTGCAAACAACCCAGCCTATTCAAGATCATATAGAAATGGGCTTTAGCGGAGACGATGGTGATGATGACATTAATAGCTTGTTTGAAAAATTAGAGTCTTTTGAATATTACAATGAACTTTTCACTTTCGCCTATGGAGACACTCAAGTAACAGAAGAGCGAATGCAGAATGCATTGGCCCAATTCATTAGAAGTATTCAATCGTTTGATTCAAAATACGATGAAGGCAGAGTCTTGGCGGGAAATAACAACTTGGATTTCTCAAACTTCACTGATGAGGAAAATGAAGGCAAAGCTCTGTTCATGAGACGGCCAGATTTCAACAATAACGGCGTCCGAATTGGAGGAGGACTGGGTTGTAATATCTGCCATCGCGCACCCGAATTTGACATTGACCCGAACAGTAGAAACAATGGAATTATAGCTGCATTAGCTAGTTCCAACGAGCTGGATACAGATGTAACACGCTCTCCAACATTGAGAGATTTATTTAATACTGATGCGAATCTGAACGGACCAATGATGCACACTGGATTTACGGAAGACTTTGGAGAGGTTCTGGAACATTACAATAACATTCCTGATAATGGTAATGGACTCGACAATCGATTAAGCCCGCAAGGAAATCCACAAAAACTTTCTCTTACGGCTAGTGAAAAGGAAGCTGTCATTGCATTTATCATGACATTAAGTGGGTCAGATGTATACAACAACGAAAAATGGAGTGATCCTTTTAGTGAATAGAGCACTTTTGAACTATATGAATCACCTCACAGTTTGAGTCATCAAATTGCTTTTATAGCTTTAAAGAAAAAAACATGCTAGGAATACTCACAGGAAAAACGAAAAAATTAAAGCAGTATATAAACGCTGGTGCCACAATAGTAGATGTGCGTACCAAAACAGAATATGAAGGAGGTCATCTCAGAAATTCAATCAATATCCCCTTAGATAGCTTACCAAAGCACTTAGGTGATTTAGACAAAAATAAGCCTGTAATTACTTGCTGTGCTTCAGGAATTAGAAGTGGATCGGCCAAACGCATGCTAAAGGCTCGGGGATTTGAAGTTGTTAACGGTGGAGGCTGGGCTAGTCTTCAGAAGTATGAGGTATAATTCCGTGCGTAATCTGTCCAGTAAAATTTTGTGGAAATTCTTCATCTCCCGGAAAGCCTAATTCTATATCTCTTCCACTTTTCGGAATGTAATTTGTCTTAAAAAGGTAATCCCAAATACTGAGCGTCAATCCAAAATTGACACCATAACTACGGTTTTCAGGCAAGGCTTTGGCATGATGCCATATGTGCATCTGCGGATTATTGAAGATATACCTGAGCACACCTAAATTCAACTTGAAATTGGAATGATTGAAGTGACCAACACCCAACGTGAAAATATGAATGATAAAAAAATCCCGAAGCCCAATTCCAATGAGCGCCAGAGGGAGGTACTCTATAGTTCGATAAACTACGGTTTCCATCCAATGATAGCGAAGATGGGCAGCGAAACCCATTTCCTTTACACTGTGATGAACTTTATGAAATTCCCAAAGAAATGGCACTCGATGCAATAAACGATGCGTCCACCATTGCACAAAATCCCGAACCACAAATCCTAAAATTAAATGCGCCCATGTTGGCCATCTCATCACTTCAAAGGCCAAAAGGTTAGTAATGCCCATAGATGCCAATACGTTATTGAAAAAATGAACAACAACATCTGAGGCCGCATTAAAAACAATGAGCGAGAATATGAAGAAGTTGAAAAACATATAGAAAAAATCCAGCCAAAAGTCTTTTCGAAACCTAGCCTGCTCCTTCCTCCAAGGTCTCAACCACTCCAAAATCAAAAAAAACAGCGACACACCAATAAGCCAATAGAAATAGCTGTGCCATTGCGGTTGGGAGATTTCGCGCCACAAATAACCTGCATACCCCGCATATGCATCTCTAATAAGCTGCCAATATTCCATAAAAGGTAAAGCTAAAAAGGGTTGACATAGTTCGAAAGTCAATAAAGAAGCCTAACCATTAGAAACTTCGTATGTTAGTACACTATCAATCCACCAACTTATGACTAATACACCTGAGGGTAGAATTACTCTGGATCTCAATGCTCCAGCACCAATTTTCAAACTGGATGACATTTTCAATCGTGAAATAAATTTAGAAAAATACAAAGGAAAAAAAGTATTAATAGCCTTTTTCAGGCATGCTGGATGCCCATTTTGTAATACAAGGGTGCACAATTTGCAAAAACATCACGAAGAATTAAAGCACAATGGTCTTGAAATGATATTCTTTTTTGAGTCCAAAAAAGAACTCTTACTTTCAAGCAATTTTCATCAAAGCATCTCCCCTATTCCGTTGATTTCAGATCCTGATAAGATTTGGTATGACGCCTACGGAGTAGAAAGTTCAGCACTAAAATCAGCAAAAAGTCACTTTACATCTTTTTTCCAACAAGTTTTTGAAGCAAAGAAAAAGAAGCTGCCAGTTCATTGGATGGCTGGTAATGAATCCATTAAAACGATACCTGCAGAATTTTTAATGGATGAGCGAGGGATCATCCGAAAGGTCCACTATGCCAAAGGTCTGAGAGATCGTATGGCAGTGGACGATATTTTAACTTTTGTCAAGAGTTAATATGAGCACTTTGCATGGCTAACTCAATCAATTCATCAAGTAAATCAGGATAACTTAGTCCGGCCTCCTCCCATAGTTTAGGATACATGCTGATGCTTGTGAAGCCTGGAATGGTATTAACCTCATTGACAAATATTTCTCCTTCCAGTGTCAAAAACATATCTACACGAGACATCCCTTTACAGTCAAGTGACTTGTATGCTAGAATTGCCGTTTGCTTTAAATCCGGCAAATACCTCTCATCAATCTTAGCAGGTATATCTATTTCAGCTCCTGAACTTGCATCATATTTTTCATCAAACGAATAAAAATTACCGGAGCGAACCTCTCCCACACCACTTGCTTTTGGTGAATCATTGCCCAATACAGCACATTCCAGCTCCCTACCTGCTACAGATCTCTCTACCAATACCTTACGATCATATTTTAAGGCATCAAGCACCGCTAACTCCCATTCCTCTATACCTGAAACACGATGCACACCAACCGAGGAACCCATATTTGCCGGTTTCACAAATACCACATCGCCTAACCGATTTTGAACATCATTGTATAGTGGAAGCTTTTCCCCTTTACTAATCAAAATCCAATCCGCTACTTTAATCCCAGAATCTCTAAGCAACCTCTTTGTCATATCTTTATCCATAGACACAGCAGAACCCAACACATCTGGACCTACAAATGGGATTTTAAGCAACCGAAACAAACCTTGAACCGTGCCATCTTCCCCATTTGGTCCATGAAGGATTGGAAATATCACATCAAACTTCCCAAGGGAATTTTCGCCGCTGTAAAAACAGTCTGTACCTCCTGGGAGAATAGTTACGATCTCGCCTTGTGATTCTATCCGCTCTCCCATGTCCTCCAGACTTATCAATCTCCAGGAGCCTGATTTTGAGATACCTATTATTGTCACATTATATTTTGAATAATTGAGTGCTTTCAAAATATTTCGAGCTGACCGGATCGAAATCTCATGCTCAGGAGACTGACCACCACAAAGGACAAGTAGGTTTTTCATTCGATATTCTAATTAAGACGAACTTAATACATTTCACTCATGTATTTCGCGTAGCTCAAAATCTTCTCCCTTCCCATACTGAATCAGATCGCTCATGAGGTAGTTTTCCATGGAGGCAAGATCTTTTAGTTTGTAATCATTTCTTCCAATTACTTCCATTAGGGTAAAATCATTCCTCTCTCCATAGTTAACCAGACGATACTTTTTTCCTACACGCATACTTGAAAATGCCATTCCACTCATAATTACAGCAATATTATTGAGGTGATTTTGATTTATTTTTACATTATGAAAAAAATTATTCCATTTCTTCTAATATCATGCATTTGGTTTATCGGATGCGGAGATGATGACTCCTCAGGCAATTTGATTGGAACCTGGGTTGCAACAAGTATTCTAGTTTCTGATTGTCAGGATGGTAATAGAAACGGAGCAAATGATGTTTCGTGTGATGAAGTGTCTTGCTACAGATTAGCACTTAATGGGGATGATACTTATTCATTTCAAAGAGGTCTGGGAACTGATAATGGAACTTGGGATGTTGGTGATTTTCTGCGCTTATGTATGACAGAAGAAGGCGAAACCTCCTGTGAACAATTTGCAGTCCAATTTAGTGGAATTAGCATGATTTTAATCGCTGATTCAACTTCAGCTGGGTGTGTATCTACTTATTTTTTCAATCCCGAAACTCAAGCGGATACCATACAATAGATGAGCCATCAAACTCAGGAAGCTAAGATTCATGGAGAAAATAGCATTTTCAGCAGAATTCAAAATTATCTGGGTGAATTCGTATACGGAGGCATTGATGGGAGCATTACCACCTTTGCTGTAGTAGCAGGGGCTGCCGGTGCAAACCTCGAAAGCTCCATCGTAATTATACTAGGCTTTGCTAACCTGATTGCTGATGGTTTCGCCATGTCTGTTGGAAGCTATTTATCAACTAAATCTGAAAAAGAAACCTATCAGAAACACAAGGAAATAGAATATTGGGAAGTAGATAACCTTCCCGAAAAAGAGCGCGAGGAAGTTCGTGAAATATATGCGGCCAAAGGATTTGATGGTGAGCTACTCGAAAAAGTCGTTGATGTAATCACAGCCGATAAGGATAGGTGGGTAGATCTGATGATGAAAGAAGAATTGGAAATGGCAGAAGAGACAAAATCACCAATCAAAATGGGAGCCATCACGTTCCTTAGCTTTATACTTTTTGGATTTATCCCGCTTGTGATTTATGTAATAGACTATTTTAATCCTTTGGGTTACAATCTTTTTCTTATTTCTTCAACCCTTACCGGACTCTGTTTTGTTGGAATTGGCTTTCTCAAAAGTCTGGCGACAAACACCAAACGATTGAAGAGCGTAATGGAAACACTCCTTCTGGGTGGAGCAGCAGCCACATTATCCTACTTTGTTGGAGATTTTTTGGAAAAACTAGTTAGGTAGTTACTTATCAACTAATTCTCCCATATCATACTCATATTCTATGGTGAGATTACCCTCTTCATCATACCACCTCGCAACACCGTCTATTTTTCCACTTACGAAATTCTTCTCCTCCATCTTGGTGCCGTCAACATAAAAACGCTCCTGCAGACCATGCAATGCTCCACTTGCATAATTCCTACGTTCTACAATCTTACGACGATTATACACAAGGTATTCGCCGCTGAGCTGATCATTGTGATAAGATGCTTTTGTTTGTACATACCCTGTATTATCAAAAAGTAACTGAACACCTTGTTTCTTTCCTTCGAAGTAGGTGGTTAGAGATTGAAGCCTGCCATCCACTCCGTAACTTGTCCAGGTTCCATGATACATCCCGTTTAAAAAATCGCCCTCGCCAATGGTGATATCTTCAGCTTTGATGATTGCTTTCTGAAGGCCAGGTATTGCTTCATAATCCTGCAGGATGGCTCCTCCTGGAATTTGGCTCACATTAGCTGATGAGGATGAGGTACTATTTGAATCTCCGCAAGCGCCGATTATAAATGCTAAAACCCAAATGTATTTTTTCATTTTTTGTTCAAAATTTTAGGTAAAACGTCAGTCAAAATCTTGTCTTTATTATGGAACACAACATACAATCCACTAAGGAAAACGATAAGTGCATAATAAAACAATTGGCCCTTATCATCCATCACCTCAATACCGAGTATGGTGAGATGCATCCCGATCGCTCCAACCATAAGTCCTACGGCTAAGAGACCTCCTGTCCATGCTGTTTTGGGGATTAACAGTAAGACTGACGCTACCAATTCCAACATTCCTATTAACCATCTTCCCCAAGGTTCCATGTCGACCATTTTAAAAATGTAAATGGACTCAGGAGAACCTGTAAATTTGAAATAAAGGGTTTGTCCCATTATAAATGCTGCAGCAAGTCGTGCAACGATGTAAGCGATTTTTCTTAACATAGGAGTGATTTTAGAATGCAAAAATTATAAAAATTTTGAAAAGGCTTCAAAAGTTAAATAGAATCTATTGGATTTACGGAGGGGTGATGGGACTATTAATGATCACTCTTCAGGTGATTCATTACAAAACCATGATTCGTGATATTGAGATCGAACTGTATGGGGGTATCATCGGACTACTCTTTTTACTCTTTGGTATCTGGCTCGGCACAAGTCTTTATCGTAAAAAAAGTGCAGACAAATACGATCGAAATAAACTTGGCTTAAGTAAAAGAGAATTAGAGGTATTGGAGTTGCTTGCTCAAGGGTTATCCAATCAGGAAATTGCGGACAAACTGTTTGTGTCATTAAACACAGCCAAAACACACATTTCTAGTATTTATTCCAAATTGAACGTAAAACGCAGAACTCAAGCAATTCAGAAAGCCCGCGATATGGCTTTGATTCTTCCTCAGAAAGAGTGATATTTTGTAAATCACCCAAAAGGATGAACAGAAATCCTCTGGTTTGATCGTGCTTTGAAAGCAAAAAAGATATGAAAACAAAAATTGCATTAAAATACGGATTGATTAGCGGAGGCTTGATCGTAGCTTCTTGGTTTATAACAATAGGATTCGGCGAAAAACCTGATTTTGTTTTAGGCGAAATACTTGGCTACGCAATCATGATAGCTGCACTTTCCGCTGTTTTCCTAGGCATAAAACGAATTCGAGATGAGAACGGATCCTTGTCATTTAAAGACGCGTTTTTTAATGGCTTAGGAATCACTCTGGTAGCATCTTTGATTTATGTAATTGGCTGGATGATCTACATGCCTAATTTTGCACCAGACTTTGCAGATAAATACAGTGCAGCTCAAGTAGAATTGATCCAACAAATGGATATCGAAGAAGAAGAAAAACAAAAGCAAATTAAAGACATCAATGAGTGGAATGAGAGCTACAAACAGCCCCATGTGATGGCCGCCATGACTTTTACCGAAATCTTCCCGATCGGACTACTTGTAACACTAATTTCTTCGCTGATTTTGAAACGGAAATAGATTCTATCTAACTTTCCTGCATGATCAGACAACTAGTTATTATTTGCTCAGCACTAATCATTTTTAGCTGCAGCACTTCCGAAAAAGAACAACGTCAACGAATACCTGATGGTACGTATAGACCATCAGGTTTTCATGCTTTTATCAGTCATGGTGAAGGAAACACACCCATTAGCCTAATCAAAGTTGATTCCATATATCATTTGTTTTACACCACCGGTACAGACGAGTGGGGACACCTATCAAGCAATGATTTACTAAACTGGAAAGCTGATATTTCTTTTCCTATCGCTGCACATGGAAATGGAGCAGTCATTTGGGATGACAAAAACTTCACAGGCTTTAATTCACCATGGAATATAATAGTAAGTGATGGCGATCAACTTTCATTAAGCTATAGCCAAGACGGAGTTGATTGGATTGAATTTGAAGACAACCCCATTCTTACCACAAAGGGTAATCCTTCAGTAAGCTGGAGCTCAGATCTAGAAGAATGGATTCTTACAATCACGAAAGAAAATGAAGTTTCCTTTTATTCATCACAGAACTTGATAGAATGGAAAAAGTACTCATCGGTTTCACTAAACGATTTAGCGAGCAAATCTTCACTTTTGAATCTTGAAGGACAATGGATTCTATTATCTCAAAAAGAAAAACTTAACTATCAGATGATATCTTTTGATGGATCAACTTTTCAAACTGTAGGTGACCCTGTCTACTTAGATGGATGCAATACAGACTTTGGTGCATTATTAATTACGGAAGAAAATACTGCATTTATTTCAAAAAATAGAACCACTAATCCACAGTTGCCTACTTTTTCAACTCCACTATCAATCTCTTTGTCTGACGGTAGACTAAATCTCAACCCAAGCATAACTTTTCAAAGCCAGATTATTGGGAAGAGAAGAGCTAAGTTGAGCAAATTATTGACTGATGGTCCATCTTGGTACAACTTTACTATTGAAGAAAGTTTTGAAGAATTAGAGATTGTCTTATCTGATAACACCTCTGAAGTGCGGATATTATGGAATGTAACGAGCCAAAAGATGATCATTACTGGTTCAGCGTTACCATCAAATGAAATCATAGAACTTAATCTTCAATCGGAAATTTCTCCAGAAAACTTAATGACTGATATTCTGATTGATCACGCCAGCGTAGATCTGTTTTTTAACAAAGGAGCTTTTGCAACCAGTATTTTGACTTTACCAGATTCATTCTTCTCTAAGGTTGAAGTCTATCTGGATAAAGAAAATTATGATGCCAAGGCAGTTTTATATGATATTGGCATCTAAGAGAGAAAGTACACTTTTAGATTACTTAACTATTAGATTTTAATCGCTTGTAAACGCCTCTTTTAGCTCAAAAAAGATTAAACTTGAATTAAGAACCGAGAAAAAATAGCCTATGAAGTCACTAAGCAAAGTCCTAACCTTTTTATCCTTGGCAGCATTCATTGCAAGTTGCAGCGGATCCTCATCAAGCGGGAACGAAAAGTCTAAAGAAGAGATCGCAGAAGAAAAAACCATTCATGACTTAGAAAAGCTAATGGAAGACCTTCCCGATCCATCTCTAGTACCGTTCACCTTGAAGTCTATCGGTGCTGATTTCGATAAGGCCCATATCAATTCAATTGACAATATCGAGTCATACAAGAGCAACAGAGATAAGATGGCTTTAAATATGGGTGTTTATGCTTCAGACATCAGCTATCTGGCAGCATACGGTCACGAAGATGATTGTATTGATTATCTAAGAGCTTCGCATGGCATGGCTGAATTCCTGGGTGATTCGGCAATTTATAATGAAAGTGATCTCGAGGAATTTCGAGGACACATTACATCACAAAATGAACAAGAGATCTCTCGCATCCTTGGCAGACTTTTTCTTGAAACCAGCGTGAAAATGGAGGAAGATCACCATTTAACAATGGCAGGACTTGCACTAACGGGAAGTTTCGTTGAGGGTCTTTATCAAGCGGTTCTTACCATTGAAAGCTACCCGGATACAGAAGAAAATCAACTGCTGCTTGAGCCGCTTGTCAAGATTGTACTTGGTGAAGAACAAGCGCTTTTGGATATCATAGAAGTTTTGAACGACCTTCCTTTCGATGATACCATTGCTGAAATGATTACAGAGCTATCAATACTCGATCGACTTTATAAAGGAGATTTAAAGGAAATCGAAGAAAAAATGGAGAATGATCCTGATTTTGTTTTAACAAAATCAGCAATGAGAGACATCACCTTAGAGGTAAAAGGCATTAGAAAAAGAATTACGAAGATGTAATACACTTAATCTACCTAATCACTAAGCACTGACTCGTCAGTGCTTTTTTTATGCCACAAAAAAACCTTCCGAATATCGGAAGGTTCTGTTTGGCTTGATAAATAAGGATAATTACTTATCCTCAGTTTTCTTTGGAGCAGCTTTCTTCTTAGGAGCAGCCTTCTTTGTTTCTTTCTTCTCTGCCTTTGGAGCCACTTCTGTCTTTTCAGCTTTTACTTTCGGAGCTGCTTTTTTTGTTTCCTTCTTAGGAGAAGCCTTCTTACTTTCTTTCTTAGGGGCTTCTGCTACTTCTACCTTCTCAGCTTTCGGAGCAGCCTCCTTAGGAGCAGCTTTCTCAGCTTTTGGCTCTTCCTTCTTAGACTTGGATTTCTTAGCAAATTCAGCCTTTATCTCTTCAATGTCTACATTTACAATAGAAGGAACAGCGTTTAGACGCTTCATTGTGTTCACTCTATTCTTTGCGACATTCTTATTTTTTCTTCCTTTTCTTTCTAATCTTGTTACGGCCATTTTCTTGGTCTTCTTACGTGAAATGAGCCGCAAATTTAGGTTATTATGTAGTTTTGTCCAAAACGAATTCTCAATGTCGAAAAGTAAGCCATCACTTCCACGTGGTACAAGGGACTTTGGTCCTGAAATTTCTGCTAAAAGGAGCTTCATTATTGATCAAATAAAGCAGAACTTTATCAAATATGGCTTCAGTCAGCTACAGACTCCAGCTATGGAAAATCTCTCCACACTTACAGGAAAATACGGCGATGAAGGCGATCAACTTCTTTTCAAAATCCTGAATTCAGGTGATTATTTGAATAAAGCTACTGCAGAAGACTATTCAGCAGGAAGCAAGCAGCTGACCCCAAAAATTGCAGACAAAGGGTTACGCTATGACTTGACTGTCCCCTTTGCTCGTTTTGTAGTTATGAATCAAAACGAAATCTCTTTCCCTTTTAAGAGGTTTCAAATACAGCCAGTTTGGAGAGCGGATCGTCCACAAAAAGGACGCTACCGAGAATTCTATCAATGTGATGCTGACATTGTTGGCAGTAAGGCGATATGGAATGAAGCAGAGCTTACCCTCCTAATCAACGATGTATTCAATGATCTTAACCTAGATGATTATATCATCAAAGTCAATCATAGAGATATCCTGTTTATGCTTGCTGCACATGTAGGCTTAAGCGAAAAAACGATTGCTTTCTGCGCGGAGATAGATAAGCTTGATAAAATTGGTAAAGAGAAAGTAATAGAAAATGTTATTTCATTAGGCGGAGACAATGACAAGGTGAGCGAAGTAATGGAATTAATATCAATCACCAATAGACAAGAGCTCATACAAAAAGTAAAGTCTATAGATTCTGAAAACCAGGGGGTAAAGGAAATCATTTCTTATTTCGAAACTTTGGATCGGTTCAAAGAAAAAATAATCAAGGTGGAGCTAGACCTCTCACTCGCAAGAGGACTTTCATACTACACAGGTGTTATTTACGAAGTAAAGCCAACAAGCGTAAGCATGGGAAGTATTTGTGGCGGCGGGCGATATGATAACCTTACTGGCTTTTTCGGCCTTAATGGGATTTCAGGGATCGGCATCTCCTTTGGCCTTGATCGAATCTATGATGTGCTGGAAGAGCTAAAGCTGTTTCCAGAGGATATCACCAAACCACTCGATGTGCTAATTGTTCATTTTAGCGAAGAAAATTTAAAACATGGTCAAGAAGTAGTGATGAAGTTGAGAGCTGATGGAATAAAAGCTGATCTATATCCTGATTCAGATAAGATGAAGAAGCAATTCAACTACGCCGATAAGATTAAGACACCATATACCTTGGTAATTGGCGACAATGAAATGGATTCAGGTCAGTATATGCTCAAAAACATGCAGTCAGGAGAACAAAAACCAATGAATCTGGATAAAATAATCCAGCATTTTAAAGGTTAACTTTACGATACTTGTTCGTATACTGATAGATGTACCGCTGGAAACATATCCTCATTATTATTCTACTGCCTTTTCTTGCAGAGGCACAGGTGTTTAGCAGTAAAGGTCGCTTTTCAGTGGCTTTCGATCGTGGATGTAATCCGATGACTGTAAATATTACTGAGCAAGACACCTTTGGAGTTGTCACTCGACAATATTATTATTTTGAAGGTGCGGGCATTACAAATAATCAGACATTTACCTATCAGGATGCAGGGGTTTATCAGATTGTACAAGTTGTAGGCGTCGATGGAATCGACGACAAAACCGATACACTCTTTGTCGAAGCTTTGGAGCCTTTCAAACCCCAGGTACAAATTCAAAAATGTAATGGACTACAAGTGGCCGTTACATCACAGGACACCTATTACGATAGCATACGTGTTTATTTCAGCATGACTGACTCCGCTACCCTTCTTACTGGGGAAACTGCGGAGTTTACTTATTTGACTGGGCAGAGTGAGGTGGTCTCCTTGAAAGGATTTTTTGATAATGCAGATGAAGTATGTTCCACATACTTCGAAGAAATCGTTCCAATTTCCACCCTCCAAACACCAACTATAGTAGAAGCCTCAATTAAAGAAGCATGTAAAGACCTCTTTAGCTTATACCTAGAATTAGATGCCGTCGATACACTCATAAACTATCGAATCAACCTCATTCAGGGAGTTTCCACAAAAATATTTGATGGATTTATAAAGCAAACATCAATCATATTATCTGACATTTCATTTGCCAGAGAAGATTACTGTCTAAACATAGAAGCCTACGATCCGTGCAATGGTACATCTGCATTTAGTACTGATTTTTGTGCTGAATCATCAGACCTTTCCCTATCACCTTTTGAATCTCTATACTCGACATATGGCTCATCAGGCATTTACATTAATCTGGACTCTGTCACAAGTGGCACCTTTAATATTTACAGAAAATTAGATGGTGAAGATTTTCAATTAAGATCAGAGCAATTCGAATCATTTACCGATCCAATAGGTTCAAAAGGGAGAAAATATTTCTATAAAATAGATTACGTTGATAGTTGTGGACAGCTTCTATACGCAGCTGAAACAAATCCTCCTTTGGTAGAAGCCTTCGAAGAAGGTACGAATCAATATCAAGTAGTTTTTATCTCACCGGTTAATTCTTTGTTGGACATTCCAGAAAATGCATATCAATCTGGTAACGATTTCTCACAAACTGAAAATCCAATCACATCTTCTGAGTTTTCAATTCAATTAGACGCTAAAGATGGTAGTCCACGACAGTTTATTACTGCAAGTTCAACATACGCAAATGGTACAGTATTAAATTCAAATGCAGTAACTGTACGATATGAACTGGTCATTTATGTACCAACAGCTTTCACTCCCAATGGTGACGGCCTTAATGACACACTTGTATTATTTGGATTACCAACAGAGGTAGCCACTACCAACATATATACACGTTGGGGACAATTGATCTATACATCTGACCAACCCACCACAGGTTGGGATGGAACCATTAATGGATCAATTGCAGCTGAAGGAACTTATCTCTACGAAATAATCTTTGAAACAGCAGACGGTGATAAACGAATGCAAAAAGGTACTTTTGCACTGATCAAAAAATAGAAGGATATGTTCGATATGATGAAAATGATGGGCAAAGTGAAGGAAATGCAATCCAAAATGAAAGAAGCCCAGGATCAACTCAAAGACATCACAGCTGATGGAGAATCTGGTGGCGGATTGGTGAAAGCACGAGCTAACGGCAATAAAGAATTAATCGGACTTGAAATAGATGAAAGCCTTGTAAATGTCACTGATAAAGACATGATGCGAGATTTGATTATCGCCGCTGTAAACAAGGCCGTGAACGAAGCGGACATGAAAGCGAAAGAGCATATAAAAAAATCCACGGATGGATTGATGCCAAATATTCCAGGAATGGATCTGTCAGGAATGATGTAAATGGCAAAAACTGCAGTAGTTATACTTAATTACAATGGCCGAGCTTACCTGGAGAAGTTCCTGCCATCTGTGCTTTCACATACTGCAAATGCTGATATTATAGTAGCAGATAATGCCTCCACAGATGATTCTGTTGAAATACTTAAAACAAAATTCCCGGAGATAAAACTCATTATCCTTAATAGGAATCATGGCTATGCAGGAGGTTACAACGAAGCTTTGAAGCATGTGGATGCAGAGTACTTCTTGTTGCTCAATTCAGATGTAGAGGTGACTAATAAATGGCTTTTACCAATGGAAAATTTCCTGGACAGCCATCCAAATTACGCTGCGTGTCAGCCCAAGATTAAAGATTACAGCCACAAAACATTGTTTGAATATGCTGGCGCATGTGGTGGCTTTGTTGATTTTTTAGGCTACCCTTTTTGTCGGGGAAGAATTTTCAACCAAATAGAATCTGATTCTGGACAATACAACAAAAAAATTGATATTTTCTGGTCTTCTGGAGCGTGTATGATGATTCGTTCAGAAGTATTCTTTAAAGCAGGCGGTTTCGATGAGGGCTTTTTTGCACACATGGAAGAAATTGACTTATGCTGGAGAATACACAGTTTAGGATATCAAATAAAGTGTATCCCAGAATCTTCGGTATATCATGTTGGTGGTGGTACCCTCGCCAAATCAAGTCCTTTTAAGACTTATCTCAATTTTCGCAATGGACAGTACCTCTTACTTAAGAACCTTCCTATCAGCAAGTTAGTAGTGAAGTTTCCGGTCAGAATCCTTTTAGATTGGGTTGCTGCAGTGAAATTTCTTTTCGAGGGGAATCTCTATCATGGCCTTGCGGTATTTAAGGCACACTTTGCGGTCTTTGTAAACATGGCTAAAACTTTGAAAAAGAGAGATTTAACTTCATCACCTCCAAAATCGAAGCTTATGATCTACGAGTATTACGTGAAAGGGAATAAAAAATTCAGTGATTTATAATTAATAATACCAAAGTGTATTATTTCTTCTTCTGAGAAGCTTTCGAAAATTCATCACAAAAGCGAGTCCTAAATAAATGATCACCGGTGACCCAAACGTCAAAAATGAAGTGTAGATGAAGAATAGTCGAATACTTGACGTAGGTATACGGAGCTTTTCCCCTAAACGAGTACAAACTCCAAACGCATATTTTTCAAAATAATCTTGCATATCCAATTGTATCAAGGCAAAGATAAACAATACATCTTTTAGATAGTTGGTTTAATAGTATACGAAAATCATAAATTCGATTAATTTTGCGTGCACTATAAACTAAGAATTATACTATTTATTGTTTGTACAATTAAAAAAACTGAATCAAATGAAAAAATTTAACCTAGCCATGGCTTTTGCAGCAGGAGCAATTTTGCTTTCTGGTTGTAAGCTTGATAAGATGATAAAATTGGCTCAGGAGAATGACCTTCAAGTAAACCCTAACCCGCTTGAAGTACATGGTGGAAACGTTCCTTTCGAAATGAGCGCAGTTCTTCCTCCAAAAATTCTTCCTTCTAACACAAGCTTCACATTGAATACAATTTATGTATATGGTGATCAGGAAGTTGCTGTTGGATCGGTAGAATTCCAAGCTTCTGATTTTCCAAACAGCTCAACTACTACTTCAAGAAAAGCTGCAAACTTTACATTCCCATACCAAGAGGGAATGAATCCAGGAACACTATATGTCCAGGGAGTTGCAACTGACCTCAAAAATGGTAAAACAGCTGAAACCGATCGTTTAGCAGTAGCACAAGGTCTTATTATGACTTCTGCTTGGGTTAAGGATGTTGCTTTAACATCTTACGCTGCTCACGGATACAATGACAAAGAGGAGCTTATCCCAACAAATGTTAACTTCTATTTCGATCAAGGAAGATCAAATTTGAGAACGTCTTTATCTTATGATGGCAAAACCAATGCTTCTCAAAGAGATATGTTAAGTGGCTTCATTGCGGAGAAAAACGTAACGAGAACTGTTACTATCACTGGTACTCACTCACCAGAAGGTACTGAAACTATAAATAGTGATCTATCTAAAGACAGAGCTGCTACTATTGAGAAATACTATAGAAATAGAATGGATCGATATGATTACAAAGGAGCTGCTGATTCAATTGACTTCATACTTAAGCCAATTGTTCAGGACTGGAGCGCTTTCAAAGCTGCTTTAGCTTCTTATGAAGGTATTAGCGCTGATGAAAAGTCTAAGTATACAAACATCATCAATGGTTCTGGATCTTTCGTTGAGAAAGAAAAAGAAATGAAAAAGCTTTCTACTTACAAGAAAGTATTCAATGATGTGTACCCTGGTTTGAGATCAGCTAAAACAGAAGTATTGACTGTTAAGCCTAAGAAATCAAATGCACAAATTGCTGTTCTTGCTAAAGCTATCGTAGGCGGTGAGGCAGATGCAGATACGTTGACTACAGAAGAATTGATGTTTAGCGCTACTCTTACACCTTCTCTTGAAGAAAAAGCGGGTATCTACAAAGCTGCTGCTGATAAGTCCGGCATGTGGCAAGCACACAACAACCTTGCTGCTACTCATATCGAGATGGCTAAAAGAGGTGATGCATCTAAGCTAGATGGTGCTGCTACTCAGTTGGAAATCGCTATGAACAAAATGTCTAGTTCTGCTGAAGTACAGTCTAACATGGCTGCATTACAAGTTCTTCAAGGAGAATATGATGCTGCTTACGAAACACTTAATGGTGTAAGCTCATCTTCTAATGACATTAACGGTAAAGTAAGTGCCATGAAAGGTGCTGTTGAAGTTAGGATGTCTGAGTATGACAAAGCCAAAGCTTCTTTCGCTTCAGCAACTAACAATGAAAACGTAATGGTTGACAGAGGACTTGCTCACCTGCTAAGCGGTGACTACTCTATGGCCGACGCAGAATTCAAGCAAGTAGAAAGAGCTGATGCTTACTACCTACTCGCTGTTTCAGCTGCAAGACAAAACAATGCTTCAGGTGTTGGTTCTAATCTTAAGAAAGCGGTAGATGCTGAGCCTTCTTACAAGGACATGGCATTGAACGATCTTGAGTTCACCAACTTTGCCGACGCTGTAAATGAGGCAGTGAAATAATTTACGATTCAGAATAAAATTGAAGCCCTGCCTTTTCGGCAGGGCTTTTTTTTATTTTCTGTCCCAGAAGAACCATTTTAAAAAGCGGTCATAAAAGCTCAATAATCACGCATTCATCATTAATTTAGCACACCGAAAAATACTTAGCGAACAATGAGAGAAATTCAATTCAGAGAAGCCCTTGGTGAAGCAATGAGTGAAGAAATGAGAAGAGACGAAAATGTCTTTCTTATGGGAGAAGAAGTAGCCGAATACAATGGAGCTTATAAAGTAAGCCAGGGCATGCTGGATGAGTTTGGAGCTAAACGTATAATTGATACACCAATTACAGAGTTAGGATTTGCTGGCGTTGGCGTTGGTGCAGCAATGAACGGCCTCCGTCCCATTATTGAATTCATGACGTTTAACTTTTCGCTGGTAGCAATTGATCAAGTAATCAACAGTGCTGCAAAGATGCTTTCCATGTCTGGCGGCCAATATAATATTCCTATTGTATTTAGAGGTCCTACAGGAAATGCTGGCCAACTCAGTCAACAACACTCTCAAAATTTTGAAAATTGGTATGCCAACACTGCTGGCTTGAAAGTGGTGGTTCCATCCAATCCTTATGACGCAAAAGGGCTTTTAAAGACAGCCATAAGGGATGATAATCCAGTTATTTTCATGGAGTCTGAGTTGATGTATGGAGATAAAGGTGAAGTGCCAGAGGAAGAATATCTACTTGAAATTGGTCAGGCTAACGTGGTGAGAGAGGGCTCTGATGTGACGCTATTATCCTTTGGCAAAATGATGAAGGTAGCAAATCAAGCGGCCGATGAATTAGCTAAGGAAGGAACTGAAGCAGAAGTGATAGACCTGAGATCTGTAAGACCCATAGACTATCACACTATTGTTGAATCTGTAAAGAAAACCAATAGACTTGTTATCCTTGAAGAAGCATGGCCTTTGGCATCAATCTCTTCTGAAATAAGTCATCATGTACAGCGTAATGCATTTGATTGGCTAGATGCTCCTATACATAGGATCACAAACAAAGACGTTTCACTTCCTTACGCACCGACGCTTATCGAGGAGATTTTACCAAATGTATCTCGAACTGTGGAGGCCATTAAGGCTGTGACCTATCAGTCGTAAAGGGAACTATATTCATTGTTAAAGGCTTTCGTATTGAAAGCCTTTTTCATTCCTCACACCTAATAAAATTGGTTGAGTTTTAAAATGCACCTATTTCAAGACCTATCCTATTCAACTAGATTATGAAAGCAAACAATACGCTAAATTATCTTGCAGATGTCTTAGAAAATATGCCGATGGACTGGTTAAAACTAACTACCCATCGACTAGACATTTATAATGAGGAGCTGGCTAAAACTGAATTCTTGAATGAATTTGAAGCTCTTTACCAAGACAATAATGCTGAAACATCCGCGCTTACTGAATTACCAACATCATATGACTATATTCGATTAGGTCATCCTTTATCATCCACACTCGAATGGGCAATTGCCAAACTGAACGACCTCCACCCTGATAATGTAATTAGTTTTTCATCAAAGATGGCTCCTATTCTAGCCATTCTTCGCATGAATTTATTCGATAAAAAGAATACGCTAATCACATACTCAGGTCAACTTCCCCTCAATTTTGATACTGACCTGGTTCGAAAGGTATACGGATACACATTTGATTTAAAAGAGGTGAAAAATGCCGATGAAATTCCTGAGGTTGCCGACAGTGTCATTTTCATCTCACAGCAGGATTTAAAAGAGCCAATCAGCTTTCCATCTAGTGCTGACTTCATGATAAATCTGCATGATTCCCTTGGAAGTATCGTAATGGTCAAGGGAAAGGAGAATAAAAAGTATATCTCTGAAATTCAGCATGTTCGCAGACGAGAGACCATTGCAATGACTCCTGCTGATTGCCTTAAGGCAATCCAGCTCCTCTTAGGAACGGGCTCCAATCACAACGAGAAAAGTCAGGGTGATAGTAAGAAGATTGTTATCGATACAATTCAAGAAATAACTGGCACAAAAACAAAACCCCTTCTTGGTTCGAGCGGATTATCTGTTCAATACGCAATCATGATGGGGCTAATAGATGATGCGTTGGAAAAGCATCCCGGAAAGGAGGTTAAAATTGTTGTCCCGCCAAACTGTTATGGGGGAACCAACGATCAGGCAAGAAGAGTAGCCGCATGTATAGATAATGTTGAAGTGGTAGACCTTCTTGTCGACGGGGACAATGATATGGTTCGAAGTATCAATACCGTCTTGGATAAAGTGGCCAATGAAGATGCTGTCCCGTTCATTATCGCAGAAATTCCAACAAACCCAAGGGTAGAAGTGCCGAATCTAAAAGAACTGAAAGAAGTTTTGGACATGAAGCGTAGGACGAAAAATGATGAAATGGCAATTGATCCGGTATTTATTTTAGATCAAACATTTTGTCCTAATATTCAATTCTTATCGGTAGGAGGAATACTTTCATCGATCCGATCCATTTCCTACGTCAGCGGTTCTAAATTTCCAAGTGGAGGAAAGTGCACAGCAGGTTACTGTGTGGCTAATCAAAAAGCTGAGGTATTAATGAAAAAAATTGACCAGCATCTTCAGCTTTGTGACAACGAAGCAACCGACCTTCAAGTTGAAATACTGGCGGAGCAACTACCTTCGATGAATCAGCGCATTCACGATGCTTATAAGAACACTCGCCAATTTGTAAATTATATCAAAGAGAAGTTACCAGCAGCTAAAATCAATTTTGTATCAGAGGAATTGGCTCAGGAAGGATTTACGCCTTCTGTATTTTCATTGGATCTTCCCACCAAAGGAAGTACGGATAAAGAACGAGAATCTTACAAAAGAGCATTGAATGATCAGCTAATAAACTTGATGATTTCAGAAATTCCGAGTGAGAGCAAATACTGTGTGAGCTATGGTCAATTAAAAGGATGCTACTGGACGATACCCGCCACTTCTACTCAAGGGACAACTAAAGAGGACGACAAAGATTATATCGCTCGTGTGGCAGTTTCACCTAATATGGATATACAGCGGCATAAAGAGGTCTTTTCGAAATTCGTCAAAAACATTTGACTCTGATCTGAGTGTGTCTAAAATGAACAAAGGATCATTAGGTGAGCCTTTGTTCATTGCGCATCTATAGATGCGCTTTATTAACAGTGAGAATGGGTATCGTTGACTTCTTAGTCAATCGCGTAGCAAAAGAGTGTTGAATAAATCTATTCAAACCTCCTTTGGCTTCTGAAAGAATAATAATGAGTCCTGCACCCGTACCTTCTGCATAATCAAGCAGTGCAGTATTAGAGTCTTTATCTTCAATCACATCTACAAGGTAATTTGTAAGACCGGCAATTTTTGCAATCTTATCAAGCATACCCATCATCTTTTCATCATCCTTTGATTTGGTAACATCAATGACGTGCAGTGTTGATCCTAAAGCATCACATATCACTTTTACTTTTTCAAAAGCTTTTCGTGTATATTTTTCATCTTCAATATCAAGACCAAGAACTATATCTTCTATTGGGTGAAATTGTTGATCTTGAATTGAAACAACCGGAACATTTAAGTGTTCGATTAATTGTTCTGTATGATTACCACTAAAGAATTCTTGAATACTCTCCTCTCCTGTTGTGCCAATAACAACTAAATCAACATCATTTTCTGACGTATAATGTTGCATTCCTTTCAGGAATCCGCCTCCGATTTGAAACGCTTTCACCGCGACTTCATCCGTACTGTATTCTTCTTTCAATGTATTCAGTTTTTGCTTGTTTGCTCTGAGCAATTGTGCAGCATAAAGTGAGTCGTGGGAGACCGTACTACCTCCGGCTTCACCGGAAAGATGTAGTGACAAGTCACCCAGAGGAACCTCTTCTAAATGTATTACCTCTATACTTGCTTTGAGAGGCTTGGCTAGTTGAATAGCAAAATCCAATGCATGCTCTGACAGGCTGGAAAAATCGGTAGGAACTAATATTTTTTTCATGGCATTTATCTATTGGTTAGAAACCTCAAAATAGGTATCAAAAGCAGACTACAATAGGATATATATCAGAACTACATGTGTTTTTGGTCAGATTTAAAAATGCATTTCAGTGTAAAAAGCTACCTTTAACTAAAGGCATTTATTCCAAGTATGATAAGAAGTACAATTGCTTTCTTGATTGTCGTAATGATTTCAAGTTGCGGAATTAAGCTAAAGCAACACGATTTTCCCAATCCGGTTGACACTAACTCTAAGCTGATATCTCCACAGCCAAAAGTCAGCTATCAAATTGGTAAGCATCTGACTATAGATAATCAATTTAAGGGTGCTCGACTTAATGATTTGGTATTGCAGAATGATTCAGTCATTTCCATAACAACAAAACCAGAAAATGAACCAATAAACTCAAGTCCGTGGTATGCATTTCGAATCGTTGCTAGAGACAGTCTGACCATTCAAAACCTAACCATTGACATCAGATATCCAAAGGACCACAAACACAGGTATTGGCCAAACGTAAGCTTGGATATGAAAAAATGGGCACGCATGGATTCCGTCGATACCCAGGTCGCTGATGATACATTATCGGTATCTGTTCGGCTGAAATTAATATCCGATACTATATGGATCGCAGCACAGCCGGTCATCTCATCTGAGCATGTCCAATTATGGTGTGATAGTTTGTCGAAACATGTAGCTGTACGCTCAACTTCGGCTGGAATCAGTAAAGAAGGAAGATCACTGCCCTTTCTTAAAATAGGTCAAGGCAAGAAAGCAATCATCATATTTAGTAGACAGCATCCCCCAGAGGTTACGGGGTTTCTAGCACTTCAGTTTTTCCTTAATGAATTATTAACAAATGATCTAAGTAGTACATTTCTTAATGAATACTGTCTATTAGTGTATCCGCTTATGAATCCAGACGGTGTTGACCTGGGGCACTGGAGGCACAATGCGGCAGGAGTAGATTTGAATAGAGATTGGGCATACTATAGACAGCCAGAAGTAAAAGCTGTTGCTGATCATATTGTCAATACCATTAATACAGCCAAACTTGATGTGGTGCTGGGGCTTGATTTTCATAGCACATGGCATGATGTTTACTATACAACAGACAGATCGCTAAAAACCAAAAATCCTACATTTACTGACAAATGGTTTCAATACCTTGAAGCAAATATCGCGGGCTATAAGGTTAAGGATGCACCCTCTGGTTTGAGGGCGCCAGTGTCAAAAGGGTGGTTTGTTTCTCAGTTTAATATTCCTGGAATCACTTATGAGATTGGAGATAACACCTCGCTTGAGTTCAATAAGAAAAAATCTTCCGTTGCCGCTGAAGGGTTGATGAAAATCTTGCTGAAATAGTTTATTTCATTCCTCCGAGCATGCTTGCCAACGCTCGCTTACCGCCAGATTTATTCATCATCTTCATCATCTTACGCATCTGCTCAAATTGTTTCAATAGCTGGTTTACTTCCTGAATAGATGTTCCACTTCCTTTAGCTATACGTTGTTTTCTGGCACCATTAAGTATTTCTGGCTGTGTGCGTTCAGAAGGGGTCATTGACTTAATAATCGCTTCTATTGGTTTTAGTGAATCATCGTCTATGTCAATATCCTTTATGGCTTTCCCCATTCCTGGAATCATGCCTAAAAGATCTTTCATACTACCCATTTTCTTCATCTGCTCCATCTGAGCAAGGAAGTCATCGAATCCAAATTGATTTTTACGAATTTTCTTGTTGATCCGTCGTGCTTCCTCCTCGTCATAGTTCTCTTGTGCACGCTCCACCAAGCTGATCACATCACCCATACCAAGAATTCTACTGGCCATCCTGTCCGGATGAAATAGATCAATGGCGTCCATTTTCTCTCCTGTAGAAATGTATTTGATTGGCTTCTCTACTTCTTTTCGAATAGAAAGCGCTGCACCTCCTCTTGTATCACCATCTAATTTGGTAAGAACAACACCATCAAAGTCCAATCGTTCATTGAAGGTCGCTGCTGTATTGACCGCATCCTGACCGGTCATTGAGTCAACAACAAATAGAGTTTCTGCGGGATTTACTGCCTTTTTTAAGTCAGAAATTTCATTCATCATCTGCTCATCTACGGCCAATCGGCCAGCTGTATCTATGATAAGCGTCTTTTTCCCATTAGCCTTGGCGTGCTTTATTGCATTCTTAGCTATCTGAACAGCATCTTTATTCTCCGGTTCAGCATATACTTCTACTCCTACTTGTTCGCCAAGCACTTTTAGCTGATCTATCGCTGCTGGACGATAAATATCGCATGCCGCAAGTAACACTGTACGACCCTGCTTCTTCATTAAGTGCGCAAGCTTTCCTGTAAAAGTTGTCTTACCAGAACCCTGAAGACCAGAGATTAAAATAATATTAGGATTACCCTCTAGACTAACGGGCACGTTGGTATCGCCCATAAGCTTGGTCAGCTCTTCGGAAACAATTTTCGTAAGTAATTGCCCCGGCGAAACCGATATAAGAACATCACGACCAAGTGCCTCTTCTTTAATTTTATCAGTTACATCCTTGGCTACTTTATAGTTCACATCAGCATCAACCAATGCCCTTCTGATCTCCTTCACTGTCGCAGCGATATTGATCTCTGTGATCTGTCCTTGTCCTTTTAGCGTCTTAAACGCCCTATCCAGCTTTACACTTAAACTATCAAACATAATTCTCTCTAAAAAATGTACTCGCAAAGGTATAAAATAGTGCGTAGTGAAACGATAGTTTGAACCAAATGAAACCTTTCGTCCGGAATTCTAGTATATCTAGTACCTTGCATAACAAAATACAATCAAAATAAAATGAAAAGGACACTCGCACTATTCACTACAGCACTATGTCTAGCTATGGTAGTTCAGGCTCAAAAAGTGCAGGAAAAAGATATTATTGGTACTTGGAAACTTGTCATAGACATTGAAGAGGAAATGGATGAAGAAGCTGAAGAAGCTGACACCATGCTTGAAGAAGTCTTTATTAAAGCTATATCGGGATTTGTCGGCGGTATCATGGAAGACATTGAAATTTATTTTGAATTTCGACGTGCTAACGAAGTAAGGATCACCGTTAATGCATACGATGAGACAGAAACAGAAAAAGGCACCTGGTATATCAATAAAAGAGGTTATCTAGTCATTGAAGATATTGAAGACGACGATGATGATTTCAGCATAAGTACAGACGATGACGAATGGAAATTAATTGACGGCATTCTTGTCAGTGATGAACACGAAAAAAATAGATCTGTCTATATGACTAAAGTAGATTAAGGATTTAATCCTTCAATTCATATATAAAAGCGACTTAACTGTCGCTTTTTTTTATTCCAAACTTAGCATCCAGGCTTATCGAACCAGATCCATTTAGCATCATAAAGATTGCTCCGGCAAGCATTGATATTGCAGGATAGATGTTAGGGTAAGGATCATTTAAGTGAACGAGCAAAATAGCAACGATGAAATTAAAGATCATAACAGCTCCAGCATAACGAACCTTCCAACCAAGAATAAATAGAATGCCGCAGGTAAATTGTGCATAAACCGAGACGATTGCAGACATCAAAGGAAAAGGTGCACCGTATACCTCTAGAAAATCTCTAAACTCCAGCATTCGTCCCCAAGAGAAAACATTGTCCTGGGTCCCATAAATCAAATGGAAACCAACGGCCAGCCTTATCGGAAGGTCTGCATACTTTTTTAGGTTATTCATTTTTAAAAAGGGTATCTACAATAACTTCCGCCGCGAGTCTACTTCCTTTGGGAGACGGATGAAAACCATCAGTTCCGTATAAAGAATAGTCATCTGTACTTTCGAAATAAACCTTCCATGCTTCACCAACAGGGCATAAGATTGCTCCATTTTGTTTAGCCGCATCACGGTGGTTTTTAATTACACCTTCAAAAGTATGATAATAGGTTTGTGAAGGCCATACCATAAAATAGACCAGCTTAGATCCGCTCTGATCACAAAGCTTTTGAAATAGACTTCCATCTTCGATTAGCATCCTCCTACCTTCACTTTGTGAAGAAGGTCCTTGCTGTATTACAACAAAATCGTATTTTTCACTCTTAATATATTTCTGAACCTCACCATCATTCCAATGATCAATTATGGCATAATTAGGGAAGGCAATGGTCAATGTTTTTACTTTCACTCCCCTACTCTTTGCCTCCTCCTCTACTAATGAGGGAAGGTTATTAGTATATGTGAGGCTATTGCCTACAAATAAAACTTTGGTAGTTTGAGCTGTAAGGGATATTGCGAACCCTATAAAAATTACAAAAAGTGTATATCGCATTATGGTTCTAAAACAACACACACTATTTTTATCCTTATCGCTCAATGATAGACTTTAAATCGGCTGGGGAATAATTTATTGACTTGAGTGTTTTATTATCCCCTTTGCGATACACTAACCACTTACCATCTCGTTGTTCGTAGTAAGCCTCCGTATCTTTTTTAGTTTTATAATGTGCCACTGTCTGCTGAGCTTCATTCTCTGTGTCACACGCTTTGCTCATGTTGGAGCGTTGCACTTCTTCAAAGAGTTCCTTAAATTTTTCTCCCATCCCAAATTCAAGAATTGCACCTGATAAAACATATTGAATATCACAAAGAGCATCGGCTATTTCAACGATATCTTTATCATCAATAGCTTCCTGGAGTTCTTTCAATTCTTCAGCAATCAGCGATACTCTGAGTTTGCATCTATCCTCTGAAGGTATCTGTGGAGTACTTAGAATAGGGTGTTTGAAGGTTTTATGAAATTCTGCTACCTGATTTAGTGGGTCGATTTTATCCATTGATATTTCGTTCTTTTTTAATTGCTTTAGTTAAAAAATAAATGAAGCCTCCCACCACTATTGTGAGAATGACAATCATACTTATGACAGCTCCTGTGCTCATTGTTTTACAAATTTCTTAAATAAATATCCATTCAATATCAGACCTGCAATAATTACTATTCCCCACTGGGTAATGGTTGATGCATTGCTATAAACTCCAAATAGGTCCCATTGTCCTGCTTCATTGAACCATGTGGAGCTGTAATCTTGAGAAAGCCACCAATAGATCAAGAAGAATCCAATTACGATATTAGCAAAGATGGCAAATTTGAAAAATCCAGAAGGAAGGATCATATCAGATCCGACATCAATTGTAGACTCTTTAAACTTTATTGGATTATTCATTGCAACTCCTATTAGGATGAATAGACCAGTAACAATCAAACCCACTCCCCAGACCCAATCCTGATTAGAAAAATAATCAAGTGACCAAGCTGATGGGAATCCAAATGCAATGAAACAGACTATGACAAATACCAATGTTTTCCTTTTAGAAATGTTGAGATCAGCTACATTCTGCATAAATAACTCAATCATTGGTAGCAGCGAACTAAATGCCGCAACAAACAGTGCTAAAAAGAAAAGTACTGAGAGGTAATCCCCGCCTGGGACATTTGCAAAAAGCATAGGAATTATTGTGAATGTCAGCGCTTGATTTCCAGATTGCAAATAAGATATCGCTTCTGCATCAGATGCTGCAAGAGCGAAGACTGCTGGAAGAATGGCCATGCCTGACAATAAGGACGCCGTATTGTTTCCAAACGCACCAATGAATGTATTGAGTGTCACATCTTCATTGTCTCTAGAAAAAGCAGAGAGAGTCATCATTAAGCCCCAACCAGCTCCTGTACTCCAGGCAGATTGTGATAAGGCTTCTATCCAAATAGTAGAATCGCTAAATAAAGTCCAGTCTATTGCAAACATGTACTCCAACCCTCTTACACCACCCTCCATATTAAGTGAGACAGCTACAATGACTAAAAGCAATACAAAAAGACTGGGGATAAGTAGCTTATTTGCTTTCTCAAGGCCATTTTTAACACCGCGAATTAAAATAAAAGCAGCAAGAAAAATAACACAGATATAAACGATGACTGTGACCCAATCTCCATTTGAAATTCCATTCCAGAAATTGGTAAGGTAATCTGGATCAGACTGCATTGTTTCAAGGAGTGTAGCTTCACTGAAGATATTACCCAGGGAGAATGTGAGGTATCGAAATGACCATGCAGTCACGATGGAATAATAGAAAGCAATCCCCAACGTACACATAGTAATGAAGAAACCCATCCATGCATATTTCTTACCCGCAAATAGGGCAAAACTTCCTATGACTCCCTTTTTGAATTTCTTACCGATTGCGAACTCTGAAAGTAAAAGTGGGATGGACCAGATAAAAAGAAATAATATCCATAGGAGAATAAATGAGCCACCATATTGGCCAGCTAATCGAGGAAACCTCCATAAGTTTCCAGCTCCTATAGCCATACCTAGAGCGGCCAGTACAATACCCCATCTATTGCTAAATTGTTCTTTACTCATAAGCGACTTGTTGCAAAATGCGAATCCGTCAAATATATGTAAAGTTTAGCAGGCCTGATGCTCCATTTTTTATAAAGGGTTAGGGCTCAGAAATTTCTATCAGGGACTTGCCCAAAGACCTGAATCATTCGTCTTTAAGTGTAGTTGCTGGATTAATCAATGCGGTACTTATTGTTCTATGGCTTACAGTAATCGCAGCGATAACCAGTGTTACTAAAAACGCCAATAAAAAGAATCCGACTCCAATATCTATTCGAAACTCATAGTCATTTAACCATTGATTAAGAATGTAATATGCGACTGGTGCAGCAATTAGAAAGGCCACAATAACCAGTATGAATACTTCTTTTGTAAACTTCCCAATGATGCTTAATATGGATGCACCCAATACTTTTCGAATACCAACTTCCTTTGTTCTATTGGCAGAAATAAAGGCGATCAACCCATAAAGGCCAAGGCATCCAATTATGATTGAAACTGCTGAAAACGTACTCATTAGTGTAGCTACACTCTGCTCTTGTTCGTAGTTGTTTGCCAACTCTTCATCATAGAATTCCCAATCCAATACAAACTCTGGATATACTTTCTCCCAGGTATTCTCAAAATGTGTGATCGCTGAATTAACGTTAGCGCCATCTTTTGTTTTGAATGCAACTTCATAGTATATACGTGGATCTCTAAGTAGCAAGACATACTGAAACCCTTCACTCAGATCCCTTGAATGAAAGTCCTTCATTACTCCTATAACGGTAAGATCTGACCTGGTCCATCCAGAAGTTAAGCGTTCACCAATTGCACCAGCATAGTTGTCTTTAAAACCCATTAAGTCTGCAATCTGCTGGTTAATTACAACATGATTTGAACTATCATTTTTTCTAATGTCTCTTCCTGCTAATATCTCCAACCCATACAGTTTCATATATTCTTCATCTGCAGGTTTATAGCTCGCATTAAAGTCTTCTTCAATATCCAGCGGTGGGTAGTTAAAATTTGAATGGGAATTGGAATTACCCGTTGGAGAGCTCAGCGAAAATGTAACGTTTTCGATTGCTGGATCTTCAAGCATCATTGATTTAAATCGAGCATTCTTCACATCATCTCTCTCTGGAAGATAACTTTTAACTATTGCTTCTTTATCAAAACCCAAGTCCTTCTCCATGAAGTACCTCATTTGAGCAGCAATAATTACTGTTCCAATAATCAAAAATTGTGAAATAGTAAACTGAGCAATAACCAGCGTCTTTCTTAGATTGAGGCCTCCAGAATGATCTTTAGCTGTAATTTTACTCTTTAAGGCCTTCACTGTGTTCATTCCACTTAATAAAATGGATGGATAAAATCCCGACAAGAAGCTTACCAAGACAAGAAGGATAAATAAGAAGCTGATTGTCTCAAGACTTGAAAACAGATCTAAGCTTAATCGGGTACTAATTACATCCTCAAGCTGCACAAATAGAAACTCAGCAATTGCTAATGAGCAAAACAATGACACAAGAGTAATTAATGTTATTTCTGTGAAAAATTGGAATACTAACTGGCCTGAATAACCCCCAATCGCTTTTCTTATACCAATTTCTTTGGAGCGATTGGCTGCCTGTGCTGTCGCAAGGTTGATGAAATTAATACAAGCAGTAAGTACCAGAAAGATGGCGATAACGGTCAGTGCATTGATCAATGCAGGTGAAGTTGAATAAATATAATTTCCGTATTCATCATCAAAGTGGATTTCTGATAATCGTTGAGTGACGTATCTTCTTCTTTCAGAAGCACCTTCTTCGTAGTGCTTATCGACAAAATCAATCAGCTTAGAGTTAAAAGCCTCCTGATTAAAACCTTTGTTGACTAGAATGTAGGCATTTGTACTAGAACTGGTTGAATTCCATCTTTTCCCTTCGTCGTAATAAGGGTTGCTTGCTGCCTGGGAATCGTAATCCAATAAAATGGAAAATGGAAAATTGGTAGATTCTGGAGGATCCGAAATGACGCCCACAATTTTATAATCCTGAAGATTCCCGACATTGATGGTTTTACCAACTGCCTTTATTTCTTCGCCCACATTAAAGCCAAAAAGTTTTGTGCTTTGTGAAGCAGAAATAACAGCAGTATTGGGTTCTGTCAATGCTGAAGTTGGATCTCCAGCAAGAAATTTTATCGTAAATATTTTAAAAAAAGAATTGTCTAAATAAGCTATGCCATCATCTAAAAGAAATTTCTTTATTTCATTGCCTTCTTTGACATTGACTTGATCGCCCCATACATAATGTGTTCGTACCACCTCGCCAACATCCGGGTAATCTTCACTTAGGGTAGGTCCTACAGGATGTGGTACGCCCGCTCCCTTACTTACCTCTCCAGCACGTATAGAGTGTGATACTACTCTGTAAATATTGTCATAGTTTTTCTGGTGCTTATCAAAGCTATTTTCAAAGACGATTACCTTATAAATAACCAATGCGCATCCAATGCCTAATGCAAGACCTAGCACATTGAGAATGCTATAAACCTTATTTCTGACAAGGTTTCTAAGGGCAGTTTTGAGATAATTCTTTAGCATGGGTTCATGGTTTTCATATTATTAGTAAATCAAAACCATGCCAGATTGGTTAACTCACTGATACACAAAAAAATACACCTGAATCGATATTCAAAAATGGATTCAGGTGTACACTGTTTACGTTCGTTTTCGAACAAAGCTATTCTTCTTCTTTAGAAACTTTAATGACTGATTTATAAATAAAATATATGATTGCGCAGAAGATGATCAAGCCTGGCCAACTCGAAGCTTCTTGCAATATTTTCATAGAATTAGGATCGCCGCCCGACTTCATTATCCCTACTGTAAGCCCTGCACCTAGAATTCCCATTAAGGCTTCTCCAGTTATTAATCCTGAGGCTAATAACAAGCCTGCGTTATTTCCTCTTTCTATATTCTTATTGCCCTTCGTTGCCTTAGTAAGGAAATAGGCTAAAACTCCACCAACAAAAATTGATGAGTCTAATTCGAATGGGAGATAAAGACCGACGGCTACTGCCAAAACTGGCATTCTAAATCCGGACCCCTTAGATTTCAAGTATTGATCGATTATAATAATCGCTATGGCAATTCCAGCTCCAACATATATGATGTTCCATGGTAATCCCCCACTGAATATACCTTGAGCAACACTCATCATTAATGTGGCTTGTGGTGCCGCCAATGAATCTGGTTGTTCTGGTGTGGGTGCGCCAATACCATTACCAATCAATAAGATATTTAATATAATCGGTATTACTAATGCTCCTGCAACAACTCCAACAACTTGCATGATTTGCTGCTTATATGGTGTTGCGCCTAGGATATGCCCAGCTTTCAGATCCTGCATATTGTCACCAGCAATAGCTGCTGCACAACAGACTACAGCTCCAATTAGAATTGCACCTGCAGCACCTGCCAGCTCATTGCCTGTACCCATCAAAGTCAATAATAAAATTGAGGCAAATAGTATAGTTGCTATCGTTACACCGGATATTGGATTGTTAGAACTACCAACCAGTCCAGCCATGTATCCAGCAACAGCTGCAAATAGAAAACCTGCAACAACCATAATTAAGGTCATTGTAATGGTCACAGTCACATCATTGATCGCCGATAAGTAAATCAAGAAAATAGGAACAACAAGTGCGCCGATACCAATAAGCACCCAAGACATTGGCGTATCCATTTCCGTCCTGATTTGATCTTTAATGGAAGTCCCTCCTGCCTTAAATGCTTGTACTCCTGCTTTAAAAGCTGTGCCTAAAGAGTTTGCTAAGCTCATCAATGCCCAAAGTCCTCCTACAACCATCGCTCCAACACCCAAATACCTCATTTTAGCACTCCAAAGAGCTCCTCCAATATTATCTGCATTTACATCACCAACACTTGTGAATTTTCCTAACTCTACAAGCTCGGCCGCAACTACTTCAAATCCATTTGATCCAATGTAAATGGGCATTCCAATCCACCAGGTTATTACACCTCCCAGAAATACCAAAAAGGCAATATTAAGTCCTACAATGTATCCTACTGCTACCAGAGCCGGAGATAGATTTAAACTAAAATACCCGTAGAATTTTTGACCAATTAGAGTTGCTTTTTCAAATAATCCACTCCATAAATTGAGTGTAGAATCGGCCAATTTAAAAATAGCTCCTATGACAGAACCCCACACTAGATACTTTACTGACTTACCTCCCTCTTCTCCAGTTTTTAATACCTCGGCTGTTGCAACGCCTTCTGGAAACTTCAAGTTTTCTTCCACTATTAATGCTCTCCGAAGGGGTATGGTGAATAAAATTCCAAGTACACCACCACATAGAGCAATTGCCATTGTTTCAAAGTAATTAAACTCTTCCCAATATCCCATGATGACAAGTGCAGGTATGGTGAAAATAACACCTGCAGCTAATGACTCGCCCGCCGAAGCAGCGGTTTGTACCAAGTTATTTTCTAGGATATTGGAGTTTTTGAAAACTTTCAATAACGCCATTGAAATAACAGCTGCTGGGATCGAAGCAGAGACTGTAAGCCCGGCAAAGAGTCCGAAATAGGCATTTGCAGCTGAAAGCACCACCGAAAGTAAGGCTCCAAGAACTACCGCTTTTACCGTAATTTCTGGCAAGCTGGTATTAGAATCAATATAAGGTTTTTCCATTCTGTTGGTTTGGGTTAGGTTTTAGTTGATCACCGACAAAAATGTCTATTTGTATGGATAAAACAAAAAAAGGGTAACCAATGGTTACCCTTACTTCTTAATAAGAATCTTATCTTATTCGTATTCCTGTCCTCCGCTTGATGTGGTCCCTGTTATTTTGATACCTCCTCTATCAATAACTAGCCTCTTTTCTCCTGAGCGATTACCTACTTCTAAATCTCCCGACGTGGCAGTAAGATCAAAACTGAGGTCATCTAAATCATTAACAAAATCAATTTCAATATCACCAGAGGTGGCATCAAAGTAGCAATTATCATTTACTTCAATTCCATAACCATCAATGTTACCGGAAGACGTGCGGGCTTTTATGGCTCCTACTCCCTTCCTAATTTCAACATCTCCTGATGTAGCTTGAACTTCAATTTTTCCACTGAATCCGGAAATGGTAATATCACCAGAGCTGGCTCGTGTTTCAATGTTTCCTTTGGTATTAAATATATCCTGATCTCCGCTTGTCGACTCAATTTCAGAGTCTCCTGTAAGTCCGTCAATATCGATATCACCACTTGAGGTTTCTACATCTAGATTTGCAACGATGCTTCTCAGCCTGATGTCTCCGCTCGAAGCTTCAATCTTAGAAGATGAAGCTCTAAGATTGGCAACGTTTACATCTCCAGACGAGTTATCGATATCTAATTTAACTCCATCTACTATTGTGAGGTCAATTCGAGATTCGTTTATTCGATAATTTCTCCAGCTCTTATCTCTTTGCCTATCTACACGGATTACCAAGGTTTTACCCACAATCTCTGTTTCAAAACGATAATCTCCCTTGTCTCCACTTCCTGTAATTATGCCTTTAAAATAAACCTTTTCCCCTCTGTTGACATAAACATCTACAAAGGATCCTTCAATTCGAACTTCATCTACATTTTCCGCTTCTAGCTCAGCTTTAGCTAATGTGTTTTGAGCAAAAATGGGCACGGATGTAATTAGTACGAAAGCAAATATTAATTTCTTCATTACTTATCTAGTTTATTATAAAGATGAAGATTTATTCAAATGGTTGCTCAACCAACCTTGAATTTTTTTATGGCAGCAAGTAGCCTGAGTCCTTCTTTTAAATAAGGATCTTTCTTCAACTTCTCATTAATCTCATCCCTTTCTAAAACTTCTCCATTGTCCACTGGAGTTGCTAGGTCATCTTCACCATTATTTGTATTCGCCCGTCTTATTTCCAGGTTAAGCGAAACCGACTTTCTATTTCTATTTCCTTTAGCATCTTCTATATCACGTACAAGTTTTTGAAGATCTGGATCATTGTTAAGGTCTTCTCGATACAAGGAATTTAGATAATCCAAGAGTTCTTCTGAAATCGTATTTGTCGGCTTAAAGTTTGCGCTTGCTATTTCATCCCATGGTAAGGCATTTTCCCGACTTGCTTCGCCAAAATCCTCTTGAGAGTAAATCGATGGAAAGTGTACATCAGGAGCAATTCCAACCCGCTGATTACTACTTCCAGTGACTCTATAAAACTTAGCTAATGTCATTTTAATTTGACCGAGGTTCAATTCAGGGTTTCTAATATATCTACTCAGGTCAATTACATTTTGTACAGTACCTTTTCCAAAAGTGCTTTCACCAATAATTACACCTCGTCTATAGTCTTGAATAGCTCCTGAAAAAATTTCCGACGCTGAGGCACTGCCTCTATTTACTAAAACTGCCAATGGGCCGTCATAAAAGACCTCACCACCATCTTCGTCATCCATTTTATCTACTGACTGATCATAGTTACGCACCTGAACTACCGGACCATCTGGAATAAATAAACCACTCAGATCAATGGCTTCTTTCAGAGAACCCCCTCCGTTAAATCGCAAATCGATCATCAGGCCGTCCATCCCTTGCTCTTGAAGTTCGGTTATTAATTTTTTAACATCTCGGGTCGTGCTTCTATAGTCTTCTTTACCTGAACTAAGCTCTTCAAAATTCAGGTAAAAACTTGGAACCGTAATTACTCCAAGATTATAAGTTGTATTTCCTTCTGTAATTGGAATCATTTCTGCTTTTGCAGCCTGTTGTTCCAGATTAATTTTATCTCGAACTAAACGTAGCGTATCAGGAAGTGCATTGATGCCTTCGCTTGATTTAAGAATTTGTAATCTTACAATCGATCCTTTAGGGCCACGTATTTTAGATACTACATCATCCAGCCTCCAGCCTATGACATCTAAAAATTCACCATCGTCTCCTTGTGCTACTCCTATAATTCGATCGTCTTTTTGCAGTTGTTTACTCTTGTAAGCAGGACCGCCTGGAATAATTTCTGCCACTTGCGTATAGTCTAGGTTCTGCATCAAACGAGCACCTATTCCTTCAAGCGAAAGACTCATGTCTATTTGGAAGTTTTCTGCATCAGGTGGTGAAAAATAATCTGTATGCGGATCGTACGCGTTTGTGTATGCATTCATATAGCTCTGGAATACATCTTCGCTATTGTATTGGTAAATGGCTTTTTGAATACGTTGGTATCTCTTTTTTAAACTTGAAGAAATGTCTTCCCAATCTCTACCAGCCAGCTTATAGCTCAATGCTGCGTTCTTAATGATTTTTCTCCAAACTTCATTTTGTTCTTCTTGGCTGGTTGGCCAGCTTGCATCTTCTCTATCAAACACATAAATCTCTTCCTTGGTAAAATCAAATTCAGTTTCAAGGAGTGTAAACACATAATCAATTTGACTTAGGGCACGTCTACGATACACATCAAACACATCGAATGCAAATTGTAATTCTCCAGCTGGAATCTGATCATCAAGTTCAAATCTCATCTGTTCAAACTTGGCTACATCTGATGCAAAGAAATATGCTTTGTTAGGATCTAACGATTCAAAGTAATTATTGAAAATAACGGACGAAATAGAATCTGATAATGCAAGTTTGCGGTAATGTATCCGCTTCAATAGATTCGTAATAACATAGGCTTCACTTGGATGTTCTTCCTTTGGCTTAAGTACTTTAAGAGAATCACTATCGAGATATGATCTTAAATCATTTCCATACTCAGTGGATACTCCAAATGAGGTGAGAATAACAAACCCGGCAATCAACAACAACTTATTCATATAGATAATTTTTAGACGTACTCTTTCAACGCAATGTTGAAAAAATTGATTTTAAAAATAGCTGATTTTTTGTGAGCGGTATAGTCACAAAGATTAAACCACTATTTTTATAGTCGAATGAAAGATTTCATTAGATATGGGCTGCCACTGATATTTTTAATTTTAGTGTCATTGATTAATAATGTCTTAGAATTGGGTTTATCGGATTATTTGTTTCCAATAGTGATCGGCGTAATTGTAGCCTATTATTTCAACCTGGATAATCTACATCTTCCTTATATTAAACATGTGACTATCGCTTTGTTAATATGGTGGTTGTCATTTCAAGCTAAAACAGTATTCTATCCATTTATTGATACGTGGCTTCTGGCGCTTACCGCAGCCATCTTCAGCTATGTCTATTTTCAACGATTTAAGGCAAGAAACGAAAAGCATTGGATTGATTATTTAAAGCTGACAGGGGTGATTATCTTAGTACCAAGTACCTATTTAGATACCTTAATTGCCCCAGTAATTACACCGCTAGCATGTTTGTTTCTTACTTTAATTTTTCTCTTTGACCGGCTTATAATCAGACGAAACATGAATAAAACAACCCAAATAATCACTTTTAGCATCATGGTGCTGGTGTGTTTATCATTTCTTATCTACTCTTTTATTAAGGCTGATGAAGCCAATAAAGCGAGAGTAATGGCAGAAGAGCAGAGACTAGAGGCTGTGAGATTACAAGAAATGGCCGTGGAACTGCAAATGAGAGCACAAGAGGCGGCAGCAGAAGCTAAGCGTCAGGAAGCAATCAGCCTGGAATTGAAAGATGCATTAGAGCTTTGTAAATCCAGATAAATTAACATGAAGAAAAATGTCTTAATCATCATTTTACTTCTGATTTCTTCATTCTCACTTTTTTATGCGTATGCAAAAACTAGTGAAGCAAATTTTGCCCGTAATCAAGCGAATCAATTACAAGAGCACGTAGAAACTCTCCGTGATGAGGCCAAACAGATGCAAGCCATGGCACAAGAAGCATCTAAGGAAGCTAGGAGACAAGTAGGACTCACACTTGAAGCAATGGATAATTGTCAATCAAAAAAACAATAATATGGCAAAGAATGTAATAATCGTAATTTTGATTTTGATAACCGCTTTCTCAATGATATATGCTTTTATAAAAGCTGATGAAGCTGGGAAATCAAGAATAATAGCAGAACAACAGCGATTGGAGGCTGAAAAATTAAGAGATGAGGCAGTCATATTGCAGCTAAGAGCCCAAGAGTCTGCTGCCGAGGCTCTTCGACAGCACCAGCTTGCTGAGGAAGCTTTGCGTGATTGTCAATCAAAATAAAATAACGATGAAAAAAAATATTCTAATAATCATTTTGTTCCTGACAACGAGCATCAGCACATTTTACTCGTACATTAAAGCAAATGAAGCTGAAAAGCTAGCGTTAGAAATTGACAAGTATAAAACCATCGCAGATCAGCAGAAGATGGAGGCTGAGAGACAAGCAGAGTTAGCTGTGATGACTGCCGCAGAAGCAAAACGTCAGGAGGCTTTAGCACTTCAACTTGAAGATCGACTTACAAAATGTCAATCTAAATGACTCACCCTTTCAGGTGATTTTCATTTTTCTTTTTTGAGACCCGGTATTTCTCACTTTATTTGGATCAAAACACATCCGATATGAAAAAAAGAGTAACAGGAATCGGAGGTATTTTCTTTAAGACGGAAGATCCTCAAAAAATGAAAGATTGGTATCGATCACATCTGGGTATTGAATCTGATCAATATGGTGGTCTATTTAAGTGGAGAGATCATGATGATAAGGAGCAAGTATGTACCACAGCCTGGAGTCCATTCGACAAAGACACTACTTACTTTGGTCCGAGTAAAAAAGAATACATGTTCAACTATCGGGTAGAAAACCTTGTTGAATTGCTTGATCAATTGAAGAAAGAAGGTGTAGAAGTGGTAGGCGAGATTGAGGAATTTGAATATGGAAAGTTTGGTTGGATAATGGATCCTGAAGGTAGAAAAATAGAGCTGTGGGAACCGATAGATGCACCCTTTCTCTAGATCATATATTCATTATTATCTTATTCTTCACCAATCGCTTGTCCAGGTATTGAACAACTGTAATTAATAAGCCAATTAATACTGCCAGCGGGATTATACCTGAAACACCATCATTGAAGGTCTTTAAACTATCCAGTGTACCTGGTAAGAAATATGCGATAGTTCCGTAACCGAAACCAAAAATTATCAGAGTTCCTAAAGCCATCCAGATGTACAATTTTCTCTGGCTGGCTTTTTCTTGTTTCCTGATGGCCTGAACTACTCGATCCTTAAAGTCTTTCCTTAGCTGGAAATCAGGTTCGGTTTTTAAAACCTCATCAATTAAATCTTCAATTTTTTTCATATCAATGCTACCTCCTTTCGTGCGTGTTCTTCAATGATTTTTTTAAGCTTTGATTTAGCTCTATGAATGTAATTTTTGACTGTCCCTTCAGGCATACCTGTAATCTTCACAATCTCTGGATAGCTAAATCCATCCAAATAAAACAAGGTAAGCACAGTCTTATAACTAACTGGCAATTGGTCAATCAACCCATGAATAAATAGCTTCATATCTTCTTTCTCTGTCACTTGAAATTCTCCACCTACTTTGAATTCAATATGATCCAAATCCACCTGATCTAGTTTTTTCTTTTTGGCAAAATTAACTGCCATACGATATGCAATAGTTGCAATCCAGGTCGACAACTTAGCGTCAAAATTGAATCCATTTAATTTGTTAATGACCTTGACAAATACGTCCTGACATAACTCCTCTCGATCCATATTATCAGAAACTACACGAGCAACCATGTGGATCACCAATCTCTCATACTTAGAGATAAGTAATCTTATCGCCGAATCGCTCCCGCTTAAAACCTGCCTTACAAGCTGCTTTTCATCCATGGATATTTATTAGTCAGTTTCCCGAACTAAAATGTTGCACAGAAAAATATTTTTTCTCAACCTGCAACATTTTGAATCCACCTACTTGTCAAAAGGAAAAATGTTCAACTTAAAAATTAGACAATTATGAACGACTTAATACCAATAGTAGCTATTATATCCGTTTTTGGATCAGTAATACTTTTTGTTACCATTTTGACGAATTACGCATTGAAAAAGAAACTAATAGACAAAGACATGGTAAACAATGAAACAACAAATCTTTTCAGTAAGAAAGAAAGTAGACAAAACGCTTTAAAATGGGGGCTTATCATATTTTTTGGAGGTTTAGGCTTAATTGTGATTGATTCTATGAATCTAGACAATGATGAAGCCATGCCATATGGAATTGAGGCCGTAAGCATCGCACTCGGATTTCTGGTTTACTACTTTATGATAAAGAAAGAAATAGAGGACTAACGTAGATAATGGCGCAGCTCAAAGGTCAAAAGCTTAAAATACTGCGTTGCGCCATATCGAATTTCGTCTAAGAAAACTGGTCATTCATCTATAATACCACTTATTCTAAAACCTTTTTAAACCATTGGCACACAGGTTGGGTCTAAAGAATCCTATGAAGTGGAGAATCCTAATCAAGCTACTTTATTTAATTACCTTATTTGGCCTTGCTGCCTATAAGTGGGACAAGGAATCACAACTTATCGATTCTGATCCAAATGTTGACCCTTCATCTATACAGCAAGCTTATAACGAAGCTTAAGTTCGTTTTCATTCCATTGGCTAGAAGTTATATTTGCAGAACAAAATTCTGTTTATAACTCTCAAAAATCTACACAATGAAATTTAGACCTGGTGTACTGACCGGACAGGAAGTCACAGACCTTCTCAACTATGCCAATGAAAATGACTTTGCATTACCTGCCGTAAACGTTACAAGCTCTAGCACGGTAAATGCAGTTCTTGAATCAGCAAAAGACATCAATTCACCTGTAATGATCCAATTTTCCAATGGTGGAGCAGCATTTATGGCTGGTAAGGGTCTTTCCAACGACGGACAAGCTGCGGCAATTGCTGGTGGTGTAGCGGGTGCTCATCATGTTCATCAATTAGCAGAAGCTTATGGTGTAACTGTTGTACTTCATACTGATCACGCAGCTAGAAAACTATTACCTTGGATTGATGGGCTTTTAGACGCTGGCGAAAAGCATTTTGAGCAAACTGGAAAAGCATTATACTCCTCGCATATGTTGGATCTTTCAGAAGAGCCGATCGAGGAAAACATCGACACATGTGTAGAATATTTCAAACGAATGGCCAAAATGGGCATGACGCTTGAAATAGAGCTTGGTGTAACTGGCGGTGAGGAAGATGGAGTGGATAATTCAGACGTAGATAACTCCATGCTATATACCCAACCTGAAGAAGTGGCATATGCTTACGAGAAGCTCAAAGAAGTTAGCGATAACTTCACAATAGCAGCTGCCTTTGGGAATGTTCATGGAGTTTATAAGCCTGGAAACGTAAAGCTGACACCAATCATACTTAAGAACTCTCAAGATCATATCCAGCAAAAACACAACACTTCAACCAACCCGGTAAATTTTGTATTTCATGGTGGATCAGGTTCTTCAAGAGCTGAAATTAGAGAAGCCATATCTTATGGAGCTATCAAAATGAATATCGATACGGACCTCCAATGGGCTTATTGGGATGGTGTTAGAGGTTACTATCAGGATAAGGAAGGTTATTTACAAGCACAAATTGGAAACCCGGAAGGAGATGATAAGCCTAACAAGAAATTTTATGATCCACGAGTTTGGGTTCGTGAGGCAGAAAAATCGTTTGCTGAGCGCTTAAAGCTCGCTTTTGAAGACTTGAATTGTGTAGGAAAGAACGCTTAAATCAAATGAAGAATATTTCAGTAATTGGTAGTGGGACAATGGGTAATGGTATTGCTCATGTTTTTGCACAAAGTGGATTCAAAGTTTCGTTAATTGATATCAATGAAGCTGCACTCGAAAAAGCCATAGCTACAATATCAAAAAACCTGGACCGCATGGTTCAAAAAGAGAAGATTAGCGAAGGTGAAAAAAATGATGCGCTAAAAAATATAGCCACCTATACTTCAACGGAAGAAGGTGTGAAAAATGCAGATCTAGTAGTAGAAGCAGCAACAGAAAACTTCGAGATAAAAAAGAAGATTTTCGAAACCATGGACACATTTGCTCCAGAAGGAGCAATTCTTTCCACCAATACATCATCTATTTCAATTACCCAAATTGCCGCTTCGACAAAGCGTCCAAACAAGGTAATAGGCATGCACTTTATGAATCCTGTTCCGGTCATGAAGCTCATTGAAGTAATTCGTGGATATGCAACATCTAACGAAACCACTTCCACGATCATGGAGATGAGCAAGAAGTTGGGCAAAGTACCTGTAGAAGTTAATGACTATCCAGGATTTGTTGCTAATCGTATCTTGATGCCAATGATCAATGAGGCTATCATAACTTTACATGAAGGTGTAGCTGGTGTTGAGGAAATAGACACAGTAATGAAGCTGGGAATGGCGCATCCAATGGGTCCTTTGCATCTGGCTGATTTTATTGGACTGGATGTTTGTCTATCGATCATGAATGTACTTTATGATGGATTTGGTAATCCAAAATATGCACCTTGTCCTTTATTGGTAAACATGGTAACAGCAGGGTATCTTGGAGCCAAGACACGAGAAGGATTTTATAAGTACACGCCTGGTTCAAAAGACCTGGTGGTCAGCGAAATGTTCAAATAAAAGAATTAAAGCCCCTTGAGAACCAAGGGGCTTTTTACTACTCGGACGGTATAATCGACCATACTATTCCAAGAGCATCTTTTTTGTTTCCACAATCTGATTGTCTACAACTAAACTGTAATGGAATAGTCCGGTTCCAATTTCGGACTTACTAAGATTCAATTCATTTCTACCAGGAAGCAGACCTTCAATCTCAGTAACTTTTTTCCCTTGTAAGTCGAATACAACCAGTCGTGCTTTGCCAATGAATTCAGATGGAATTTGATATACAATTGTTGTCTGACCATCGGCAGGATTTGGGTAGTTCTGTTCTATACCAAATCCACGCAAATCATTCAAGACACCATTGTTATTTATTGATTCTATCTCTTCGGAATTGGAATGAGCTGCTGATTTCATATTCTCAATCTCACCTGACAGCTCCTTTATTGCCTCAACTAGTAGCGGTACAACCTTAGAATAATCAACAGCAAGTGATCCGTCTTTGAGCTCTGCAACCGCCTCTGGCAATACTTCTTTCAGCTCTTGAGCCATAAACCCCACCTGCTTTCCTTTCGGAAGATTGATCTTCTGATCTGACTTGTAAGTGTAGGTAACGCCCTTAATTTTTCTTACTTTGTCAAGTGCACCGGTAATGACTTGTCTGTTCTTTTTGAGACGAGCATCTGAAGACTGCCAAAAACCTGTTGCATATGCATCGCCATCTACATATAAAGTGTACTTATCCTGATAAGCTGTAGGTGGAATAGTACCAATGGCGACATGATTTTTGCTGAAATCTCCATAGATCAGGTTAGAGAATCTATCATTGGCGATGTGGAGTTTATTTGACTCCTCTTCAAAATACCCTGCTTCGTACCCAAGAAATACATTTCTAAATGCTCTTTGCCCTTTGTTTCCTGCATTGTACCCCACGTATACATTGTCTTCTCCTACCACATTATGATAACCGGAATACACGCCTAGGTAGGTGTTGCGACTGCCATCCAAGTTTTTGTTTCCAGAATATTTTCCGAGAAAAGTGTTTTGCTCACCACGCTCGTTAAATGTTCCAGATAGCCCACCGACAAAAGTGTTATCGTGTGCTGTTTTATTGGAATTACCAGCCCATGTTCCAATAAATACATTGTCAACTCCAGTTTCATTCAAATTACCTGCTAGATGACCAATGAAGGTGTTTTGAGATCCTACTGTGGTTTTATGACCGGCCTGATGTCCGACGAAAGTATTGCCATCTGCAGTGGTCAAATTACCAGTTTTAAACCCTACAAATGTGTTTGCATTTCCGCTTGCATTGGCCTCTCCAGAGGCATAGCCGATATATGTATTGGCTCCTGTCTCATTATTGTATCCTGCGTGATATCCAACAAACGTATTGTTTTCTCCTTCCCTATTTTTATATCCACTCTCCTTGCCAATAAAAGTATTTGATGAACCGAATGTATTATTGATGCCCGTGGACTGTCCCACAAATACATTATTTGCTCCTGCTGTATTGTTGCGTCCCGCCGTATGACCAATAAATGTATTTGCGTCGGCTGAATTGTTTTCACCAGCATAACCTCCAAAAAAGGTGTTGTAGCTCCCGGTAGCCTGATATCCGGCATATGCACCAGTATACGTATTACCGCCTCCGGTACCGTTATTTGCTCCGGTTCCGGTTCCTAAAAATGTATTATGAGTTCCTGAAGTGCTGAATTGACCAGCTCCATTCCCGATGAAGGTATTCCATTTTCCGGTCGTATGATATCGTCCAGACGAAATACCAAAAAAGGCATTCCCCGCTCCTGTTGTATTTGATTGACCAGAGAAACTGCCGACGAATGTATTGGAACTACCGAAGGTATTGAAGCCTGCATTGAAGCCAATGAGCGTGTTGTTGGTGCTTACAATAGATAGACTATTTCCGGCGGCAATACCTACCGAAGTATTCTGCATTCCACTATCTCCATTTCCAGCGCTGGCCGTTGGATAGCTTGCATTTGTTTGCGCAAAGAGCGCCATCGATATGCAAGTGGAGATTAGGGTGAGTATTAATTTTTTCATGTGAATAGGATTTTGATTCTCACATGAAGCTAGGTTCTAATCAAATGTGTATTGAACAAAAACAAGTGAACTCATAGATCTAACAAGTGAACCTCAGAAATTTATAAGTGAAGGTTCTTAGACATTAAGGAAATCCAGCAGTTTTTGCTTGTATGCTTTTCCAATTGGAATTTCATCGTCTCCAATATGGATCGTATCGGATGAAATCTTGCGAATATGGGTAGCTGACACTAAAAATGATCGGTGTACTCTTATGAAATAATCCGGAAGCTTTTCATTAAATTCTTTTAAAAGTAAGTTCACCAGATAATACTCATCAGTGAGATGAACTTTACAGTAACTATCATAGGCTTGGATCCACAGAATGTCATCAAATTTTAGCTGAACCAACCCAGATCCATCCTTTACAAAAATGGAATCGGTAGGTCTATCAGAATCCTTTTTAGGAAGAATGATTGCGTTTGCATGATTGTGTATAGCCAGCTGGATGGCATTTCTCAAATCTGCATCTTTAAAAGGTTTGGAAACGTATCCAAAGGGATTGATGGATACTGCTTTATTAAATGTTTGTGAATCTGTATGCGCAGAAAGAAATACAACTGGTATTTGCCAATTGATCATTACTTCTTCAGCCAGACCAATTCCTTCATCTCCTCCTTTTAAGTTGATGTCCATCAAAACCAAGTCCGGTTTTTCAGTTTGTAAATGAGTAATGGCTTCTGAAGGGCTACCCACGGCGGCTTGGACCAAAAAGTCCATTGCTATTAGGCGCATCTCAATATCCATGGCAATGGCTGCCTCATCCTCAACAATTAAAATGGTGCGTTTTTCCATCTATGGTGTAAATGAAATTTGATAAGCTGTTCCCTTCATACTCAACCGTTCGATAGATCCGTTGATTTGACGAACCAAAGACTTAACGAGCCTTAGTCCAATCGACTGGCTATTGCCTTGTTCATCAAATCCACATCCATTATCAGCTATTCTAAGGTGATACATACCCTCTGCCTTCTCTCCCTTTATATCAATGGTCGGATTTTCAGATTTTTCGAAGGCGTATTTAATACTATTTGTAACTAACTCATTGACAATCAATCCGCAGGGTATAAGCTGATCTAGATCTAAGTCTACTTCTTCTACATTTGTTTGAAAACGTAGGTTTTCTACGGAGTAAGAAGTGGAAAAATGTTCGATTAAATCGACTATGTAAGACTTAAAATTGATCTCTTTCAAATTGCTGGATTGATACAACTTGTCATGGATTGCTGAAATGGCATGGATTCTATCCTGACTTACCTTCAAGAGTTCCTCTGGCTTTCTATTCCCCTTGGTTTGTTCCTGTAGACTCAATAAACTCTCGATAATTTGAAGGTTATTCTTTACCCGGTGATGAATCTCTTTCAACAAAACCTCTTTCTCCTCTGCACTCCGCTTTTTCAGCTTATATCTATTAAATAAAATAAGAACCAAGACGAGAAAGATGACTGAGCCCCCGATTAGTACTATCAAAAATATTCTTTGTTGACCAAGACGTGCATCCTTTAGTTCATTCGAAGCATTAAGAAGTGCAATATCATCTTCTCTTTGTTTGGTTTCGTAAGCAACTTTTAGCTCTTCTATCTGACTGAGTTTCTCTTCTTTGAAGATACTGTCTTTGAGAAGTTGAAATTCCTTGAGTGTCAATAAGGCTTTCTCAAAATCTCCTTGATTTTGGTAGATCCTACTAAGTATCTCAATCGTATACTTCTTCTCATTGGCTAATAGAAGTTCATCTGCGATTGCAATAGATATGAGTGCATTTTCTTCAGCTTCATTTAGCCTACCTAAAATCAAATTAGTCTCTGCAAGATTTGTATGAATGACACATAGTGCGGCTTTATGTCCTAGCTTTTCAAAAACGACCTGAGCTTCTTCAAAAGCTTTCAACCCCTCAGAAAATTTCTCCAGCGATATATAAGCTGTGCCAATATTCATATCAATATTGGCAACTCCTTCTTCAAAATCCAACCTGCGCATGACCTCTTTGGCTTTCTGATAGTTTGCTATCTCAGACTCTACGTCACCTAAAATTCCTTTTACAAGTCCAATATTCTGAAGTGCATTGGCGGCCTCTAGCTCATTATTTTCCTTCAGCGCAACCTTATAGCAACGGTCAAAATACTCAGCTGCCTTTATCAAATCATCCAGGTAATAAAAATTTATTGCCTGGGCATTAAGTGCCTTCATCAAGGCTCCCTTGTCTTCAAGCTTTTCTCCTTCTTCAATAGCTCGATAACCAATCACTACGGCGGTATCAAACTTTCCAAGGAAATTGTAAGCCGTTACAATTCTATGCAGTGCGGAAGCCTTTTGGTCTTCCATGGATTTTTCCAATGTTATGTTAAAAGCTAATTGTGCCGTCTTTAACGAACTATCCGGATCTACCTGGCGTAATTCATCAGCTAAACTGAACAATAGTTCAACATGCTTATCAGATTTTTTCTTCGCATTATTAAGCAGCATAACTAATGAGTCAATACTACTTGTCTGACTAGTGGCTAGTTTGGCAACAGCAAAAAAGAATATGCAGAAGATAAATCTCTTCATACGTTTGGTGAGTAAGAATTCTTAAATGTAGAAACATTCGATGTGATCATAAACTATCTGCTTGTTTCAATACCAATTATATAAACGGATTAGGAATATTTTGATTGAATGGGGAACTTACCGCCTTTAAATCCACTTCAACAAAATGAACAAGTTCAAATCACTTGCATTACTTGCCGGAATCATTACTCTGGGAGCATGTACAAACCAAACAACAGAAAAGAAACCTATGAGACCTGATGCACCTGTTGCAGCTAAGGCTGATACTATACTCAAAGAGCATGGACAAACCAGAGTCGATCCATATTTCTGGATGCGTCTAACAGATGAGCAAAAAAGAGCTGAAAAGGCAGATGATCATACCAAGGAAGTTTTGGCCTACCTCAATGCCGAAAATGGCTATACCAAAACAGTAATGTCTCATACAGCGACATTACAAGAAAAGCTATATGATGAAATCGTAGGACGAATAAAACAGACTGATGAGTCTGTCCCTTACTTATCCAACGGATACTGGTATTATGCACGATATGAAGAAGGTGGTGAATATCCAATTTATTGTCGCAAAAAAGGATCATTAGAAGCAGCAGAGGAAGTATTAATCAATGTAAATGAGCTAGCTGAAGAATATGATTTCTATACAGCTGGAGGATTAATTGTAAGCCCTGATAACAAAATCCTCGCTTTTGCAGAAGACACACTAAGCAGGAGAATCTATACGATTCGCTTCAAAAATCTCGAGACCGGTGAAATGATCGAGGACCAGATTGCAAACACAACTGGAGGAGGTGCATGGGCGAATGATAACAAAACATTCTTTTACACTTCTAAGAATAAGGTTTCCTTACTTTCCGAAAAAATTTACCGGCATGAACTTGGTACGCAACCAGAAACAGATGTCATGGTTTACCATGAAAAAGATCCATCATTCTACATTGGTGTATATAAATCTAAATCAGATGATTATGTAATAATCTGGAACAGTAGCACCCTGGTTAGCGATTATCATATTTTGGATGCAAACAATCCCCGTGGTGATTTTCAGCAATTTATCCCTAGAGATGAAAAGGCACATGAATACAGCATCGCACACTTTGAAGATAAGTTCTACATTGTAACTAATTGGGATGCAACCAACTTCCGACTAATGGAGACTCCTACCAGCTCCACGGGGAAAGAAAATTGGAAAGAAGTGATCGCTCATCGAGAAGATGTACTATTGGAAGGTATCGAACTCTTTAATGATTATATGGTAGTAGAAGAGCGTAATAATGGCTTAAGTAATCTCAGAATCATCAATCAAACTTCAGGTGATGAACATTATCTAGATTTTGGTGAACCTGCATACAATGCTTACACTTCAGTAAATGCAGAATTCAATACTAACATTCTTAGATTTGGATATACCTCGATGACTACTCCCAACTCCACATTTGATTACAATATGGAGACTCGTGAGAAAACACTTAAAAAGCAACAAGAAGTAGTCGGTGGACATAATCCTGAAGATTACGTGACAGAAAGGCTTTGGGCAACTGTGCGAGATGGCGAGAAAGTTCCAATTTCTATTGTTTACAAAAAGGGATTTGAGAAGGACGGTTCAGGACCACTTCTTCAATACGGCTATGGCTCATATGGTGCAACAATTGATGCAAGTTTCAGTTCTGATCGATTAAGTCTGCTGGATCGGGGTTTTGCATTTGCCATCGCTCATATACGTGGTGGTCAATTGATGGGGAGACAATGGTATGAAGACGGCAAAATGTTTAAGAAAATGAACACATTCAATGATTTTATTGATTGCTCAAAATTCTTAATTGAAGAAAAGTACACTTCTTCAGAGCATCTTTATGCACAAGGTGGAAGTGCCGGTGGATTGCTTATGGGTGCAGTTGTAAATCTAGCTCCAGAACTATACAATGGTGTGCTGGCAGCGGTTCCATTTGTGGATGTGGTTTCTACAATGTGGGATGAATCCATTCCACTAACCACCAATGAATTTGATGAGTGGGGCAACCCTAAAAATCTAGAATCATACGAGTATATGATGTCTTATTCTCCATATGATCAAGTTTCTGCCCAAGCCTATCCAAACATGCTTGTTACTACTGGCTTGTTTGATTCACAGGTACAATATTGGGAGCCTGCGAAGTGGGTGGCAAAGTTGCGTGACATGAAGACTGATGACAACACTCTCCTTCTTGACACAGACATGGAGGCCGGTCATGGAGGTGCATCAGGAAGGTTTAAAAGATATAAAACCACGTCACTACAATACGCCTTCTTACTTGATCTGGAAGGCTTAAAAGAATAGGCATTAAATAAGTTCTTAGAAATAGCCTCGGAGAGATTCGAGGCTTTTTTAATATCATTAACTTACAAACCATGCCCCGTTTACAGATTTGGCTATCCTTTGTTATTCTTCTTTTCATTTCCTGCAACCAGGAAAATGAAATCGAGGTAATTGAAAACAAGGTAATTGACTTGAGTTTTACTTGGGAAGCAACTTCACCATTGGCTGTTGGTGTGGATTTGGGATCAATTGAAAGGGCGGTGAATCATGCAAGTGAAATAGATCTCATTAGAAGTTTAATCATTGTGAAAAATGGTCGTCTAATTAGTGAAAACTATTTTAAAGATACCGACCATTCCACCTTGTTTGACACACGATCCATTACAAAAAGCATCGTATCAACACTTACATTAATAGCTCTAGATAAAGGAGACCTAACTACTTTAGATCAAAAAATCGATTTAGGTTCCTCATACACTTTAAACCAGCAACAAAAACAAATCTCATACGCACACCTTTTGTCCATGACATCCGGCTTTGCCTGGGACGAATGGACAAACACCTCATATATCGACTGGTTAGGTAGTGCTGATCAAATAGAATTTCTTTTAGCGCTTGAACTTCTTAATGAGCCAGGAACACAATTCACATACAATTCAGGTGCCGTGCATTTGCTTGGAAGGGCATTGGCTAATGAATTAGGGATTTCACTTGAAGATTATGCAAAAATCACACTATTCAACCCTATAGGAATAGATATTGTCGCATGGGAACAATTATCAAGTGGACCAAATGGTGGTGCTGGGATTGATCTTCGAGCAAGAGATTTAGCTAAAGTTGGTCAACTATTCCTCCAGAATGGTGTATCAGGAGAGAAAAGAATTATCTCAAAGGAATCCATTGAACAGCTAACTACGACTAAGATAGCCTTGAATTGGACTTTCGGTCAAATTTCATCACTATCATATGGATATCTTTGGTGGATAGTAGAAGCCCCTGTAAAGGCGTTCATGGCCTGGGGCTATGGCGGTCAATTTATTGTCGTTATTCCGGAAAAAAATATGGTAATTGTTGCAACTACTGATTGGCAATCCCTCGCTGGAGGTCAAGACGCAACCGAGCTTGAGCAAGAAGTTCTAGATTTGATAATCAGCGAACTAACCATCCTGTAAGGTTATCGTGAATGTTAATAATCAAATAAACTTCAAGTTCTTTAAAATGGAAGTATGCCCAAAATAATTGGAACTCGTTATGTATTAGCTGTTAAGGATCTCAAAAAATCTGCTGCGTATTACTGTAATCAATTGAAATTTTCAACAGTCTGGGATAGTGAAGATTGGGTATTCCTAAAAAGAGATTCATGCTTTTTGATGCTTGGCGAATGTAAGAACGATATCTCGGCCCATGAGACCAACAATCATTCGTACTTCGCTTATATTGAAATGAAGACATTGACACCTTTTACAAAGAATTGAAAAAAAATAAGGTTGAGATCATAAGTGAGATAGAAAGTAAACCCTGGAGCCAGCGTGAATTCGCTATCAGAACGATAGATGGTCATCGAATTATGTTTGGCGAAGAATTGTAGATATCGAATGAATTATATTAAGCACAACCAATCAAAACAAAACTCGTCTATTATTATTGAAAAGATTAAATTATTGCAATTACGGCACCTTTTTTGCTGTTTCAAAAGCACATCTATCACCACTCATAATACGATTAGGTTAAGCTATTAAGAGCTGATAGATTTAGCCCTGAAGTGATTCAGGGCTTTTTTTGTTTCAATTTTCAGATATTTCTCAGCTTATTTATCTTACCAGTCTAAACCTAACCTTATCCACAATGAAAATTGACATTAAGTATCAGGAAGAATACTCTAGATTAGAGTTATTGCTTCGATCCCTCTTTGGTGCTATTTATATAGCACTTCCTCATTTATTTCTTCTCATTTTTGTTTCTCTCTGGGGCGCTATCCTATCGTTTATTTCGTGGTGGATTGTTCTATTTACAGGAAAATACCCTCAAAGCTTCTTCGAATTTCAAGAAGGTCTTTTACGATGGAACTTGAGGCTAAATGCAAGGCTCAACAACTTGTGTGACGGATATCCTCCTTTCGGAATTAATGCAAAGGACGATTTTGTTACACTTGAGATACCGTATCCTGAAAAACTGAGTCGTGGAGTTCTTTTACTACGTTTGCTTTTTGGTGGTATTTATGTAATCCTTCCGCATGGTTTCCTTCTTATATTTAGAACGATTGCCTCACTTGTATTGCAATTTCTTGCTTGGTGGGCCGTGCTATTCACAGGAAACTATCCTCAAAGCTGGCATGAGTTCAACGTTGGAACCATCAGATGGAGCATGAGAGTGAATATCTATATGTCATTCATGACAGACGATTATCCGCCATTTTCAGGAAAACCATGAACGAAGCATATCATCCAATTCCACAACCAAGTGAATTAAGTGATAGAGAGAAAGATGATGCAATGGGCTCTTACCTTATGATGTTTGCATCAGTTGCGGTAGGTCTGCCACTTCCCATCATCAATCTTATCGCTGCAATAGTCTATTATTATACAAACAGATCGAAAGGTCTGTTTGTACATTTTCATTCACTACAATCATTGATCAGCCAGCTTCCTACCACCATCATTAACGCGATTGGTGTTTTTTGGGCAGTAAGAATCTACTTTTTCGATTGGGAGCTCACAGATAACTTTAAAGGCTACCTAATCATGGCGCTGATCTTTAACCTTGCTTATTTTATTTTCAGTATCGTTGGAGCTGTGAAAGCTCGAAAAGGTCGTATGTACTACTTTCTATTCTTTGGCAGACTTTCATACGAAGCTGTTTTCAAAAAGAAAGATTCTACCACTATTGTTATTCAAAATCTACCTCCTAAATGAAAATTTGGCGCGAGCTACTCATTCTTGTTTTAATTTTTGGTTTGATTTGGCTTGCCTTTACGTGGAGACCATTGAGTCTCCCTGGCACCGAGTTAAAGTTGAGCAAAGAGCGTGAAAAAGATCTTGCCGAGCTCATAATGGATAACCTGGAAGATGAATATGAATTCTACGATGACTCAGTAGTAAATAAGGTTTTGAAGCCCGTTACCACAAGGCTTCTGGATTCATTGAAGCCTCAGAAATATGAATATAAATTTTACTTACTCGACGATAGTAATGAAATCAATGCTTTTGCTACACTAGATGGAAACATCTATGTCTTTTCCGGTCTACTCAAATTTGTAGATAATCCTGAGCAGCTTGCCGGCATATTGGCTCATGAGATAGGGCACCATGAAAATGGTGATCTGGTGGATAGGCTTATGAAAGAATTGGGTTTAAGCGTCTTGGCTGCTGTACTTACTGGAGGTGATGCAGTAATGATTTCGGAAATTTCTAATCTTCTGCTTTCCACTGGATTTGACCGCAAACAAGAGCGTGAAGCTGATGAATTTGCTTACGATTTGATGGTGAAATCTCAGGTAAATCCAGCTCGGCTTGCTCATTTCTTCACTAAGTTAAAAGCGGAAGAAAAATCTTATCCAGATGATCTTGAAATTATCATGACTCATCCAAACTCAAAAAACAGAATTGAAGGTGCGCTTTCATATCCACTGCCGAAAGACTTTCAAGAAAAAGAATTCACTTTGCAATGGGAAATGTTGATAGAGACTAACTTATAGATCAACACCCTACAACTATTCTAATTTTGTAACATCCTTTTATGGGTGGTTGTCTAACAACCAGAACCCAAAACTTAAAAGGATGCTAAAGAATTACTTAACCATTGCTTTCAGGAATTTATGGAAGCATAAACTATTTACTGGACTAAATATCTTTGGATTGTCACTTAGCATGTCTATCTGCTTGGTCCTTATCTTACTTGTATATGACCATTTTCAGTATGATAAATTTCACCCTGAGGTAGACAAGACGTATCGGATCACATCCCTCTATAAAGGTCAAGAAGGAGCTTTTGACGAAGCTTACGCTACTTCCTCACTCCTTTTCAAAAAACACCTGATTGACAACTATTCATTTGTCAAAACAGCTACGAATCTCAATAGCAGCTTTAGAGGTGAGATTAGATCTCCTCATAAAATACTAGACATTAACTCACTTTATGCAGATGAACATTTTTTCAATGTATTTGGATTTCAATTATTTGAGGGGGATCCTGTAACTGCATTAAAAAATCCATTTAGTGTGGTGCTGAGTCATGATTTAGCTAATAAACTATTTCCTGATCAATCTGCAATTGGCCAAACAGTTGATTTTGAAGATCATGGTAGCTATCAGGTTACTGGAGTACTTAATAAAGTAACGTCCAATACTCATCTTGAATTTGAGGCACTTGGGTCTTTCAGCACCATTCCTATCCTTGTCGAGAAAGAGGTCTTTAGCGATTCATATGATTCTTGGCGGAATATTTGGGATAATTACAATTACCTCGTGCTAAATAGCTCATCTGACAGAGCTAAAACTGAACGCATAATCAATGAATTGGCTGAAGCCAACCTGGAGGTATCTGAAAAGCATCCTGGTTGGATTTTTCGCCTGCAGGCATTGGATGAAATTGTTCCTGGTAGATCAATGTCTAATGAAATAGGTTTTTCTCTCCCATGGTTTGTATTAGCATTTTTTGGCTTGCTGGGATTGATTGTATTGATTACTGCATCAATCAATTACACCAATCTTTCAATTGCTAAATCATTAAGTCGGGCAAAAGAGATTGGCATACGAAAAGTCAATGGTGCCAGTAAGAGTCAAATAATTTCCCAATTTTTAACCGAATCTGTTCTTACCGCTCTCATCTCATTGGTTCTTTCTGTATTTATATATCGCTATCTCATTCTGGTATTCAATGAAATATGGATATTCAATCAGGTCGGTGTTTCGCTTGAAGATTCACTTGGGACCTACGGCTATTTCATTCTTTTCACAATTATTATTGGACTGTTTACTGGAATTGGGCCGGCATTGTTTTTATCTCGCTTAAAAGCGATCAATACCTTGAAAGGTTCTGTTTCCTTGTCCAAATCTCACAGACGTTCCATTTTATCATACATTACTGGTAAACGAACACTGATTAGCATACAATTCTGTCTTTCTATTCTGATGTTGGTCACGATATTAATTTTGCACAAGCAGGCCAACTATCTGACTGGAGCTACTTATGGATTCAATGAAACGGAAGTTTTCTATGTGAATACGCGTGATCATGATCCTGAATTATTAAAGCAGCATTATGGTACGATGGCGGGTGTTGAAAATGTAACATTCACCTCACATCATCCAGCAATTGGTCGCTCGCATGGCAATGGTGCCAAATGGAAAAAAGATCAAGAGCCGATTACGCTATATCATTTTTCGGTTGATCATAATTATCTAAACGTGATGGATTTGGAGTTAATTGCAGGAAATGACTTTCCTAAAGAAGCGCCTGACACAAACGAGAAGTTCTTGATTATCAACGAAACTGCCGTTGCTACCTACGGATTTGAATCTATAAACCAAGCATTGGGTGAGACTTTAACAGTAGACACATTGGCAATGACAATCATAGGTGTTGTGAAAGATTACCACTGGGAGCCGTTAATGAAATCAATCCGCCCTCTTGGATTGAGAATTCAACCAGAAAGATATGAATACGTGTATTTAAAAATCAAAAGTGATAACCTAATTAAAGAAGGTGATCGGTTCGAAGAAGCGTGGACTGAGTTTGATCCGGCACGTGAGTTTGAAGGGGGATTTCTAAACAAACAGCTTGATGAGTTTTATCAGTTTTTTTATGACCTTGGTAACATTCTCACATACATAGCAATGATTGCCTTGTCTATTACAGGGCTTGGATTTTTAGGCATGGTTAGTTTCGAACTTAAGACCAAAATAAAAGAGATTGGCATCCGTAAAGTGTTAGGTGCTTCTTTTAGATCGTTAACATTTTCAATGTCGAAGGGTTTTATCATCATGATCATGGTTACTTCCATTTTGACGATTCCACTTGGGATATGGATCAATAGTTTATGGGTAAATCTTATGGCTTTTCATGCTCCATTGGATGTAACCATCATCATTCCAACTGTATTAATAGTACTTGGCATTGCAGGAGCTACGATAATTTCTCAGGTGTGGATTAATGCCAATAAGAACCCTACTGAAACCCTCAGGGCAGAATGATTATTTAAAAATACATTCAGCGTTAGCTTTAGAAATTTCAACTACCGCTTCTGGCACGACTTGATCGCTGAATGTATTTTTCATTTCCATGATTCGAATGAAGACAATTCCCGATTCAGTAATATCCTTCATGTCTTGCTCAGTCATTTGAAAAGTAATGTCATAACGTGAAATTTTAGTACCAAAATCATTAATAATCTCTGGGACTGAACGCTCAATGGATTGCATCTTGAGGACTGCTCCATTTCCAGCTCTCATTACCAATTCACTACCTTTTGGAATCACTGTATCCAATTCGCCATAATCCCCTACTTCAACATTAAATTTAAAATCGCTTCCATTGCGGATATAGGAGAAAAAGTAAAATGGTGTGGGGCCTGTGAGTCTTGTGCGAACTGTACGAATGATATCATCCGTTATTGGATCTTTCTCGTTCACGATATATTTACATATCTGTGCATTAGCAGCAAATCCCAAAAATATTAGCCCTACAATTAATGATGCTTTCAGTTTCATGAGTGATTACTTGTGAGTCTAAACTAAAACAATTCAGAATGAGAGATCAAGTATTTCTCAACAAAAAACGTATTTTAAAATAAATCTGAGACGTAAAAAAACTCTGACAAGCCTATATCAAACCTCTTATTAGAAGGATTATGAGCCAGTCTACGCGTTCAATGATCCCAAAAAGGGCGTGATTTAGCGCGCAGAACAAACCCATTTATTGTTACATTCTCAGATTTGTATATTGCTATGTCAGAGTAATTTCAAAGGTAATATGAATGACAGAATTCATTGCATAAAAAACATTCATATGGATGAAGAATTCTTGCATGATCATCGCGATGGACATAAAAAAAACCCTGACATTTCTGTCAGGGTTTTGAGAGCCTCCAGTCGGATTACTCATACGCTTTGCCATGCACACACTCCCTCGTGAAGCTTCGCTTTCAAACCAACTTCGTTGATTCTCATCCGTGATGGACATAAAAAAACCCTGACATTTCTGTCAGGGTTTTGAGAGCCTCCAGTCGGATTCGAACCAACGACCCGCGCATTACAAGTGCGCTGCTCTGGCCAACTGAGCTATGGAGGCCTTTCATCCTTTTAGCAAGGCTGAAAATCGGTTTGCAAAAATAGCAGTGTGTAGCTATTTCGCAAACCTATTTATCAATTTTGTGAATAAATTATTGCAAGTTGTGATTTAAGATCTTCTAACTCCTCAGCTGCCATGTCTATCTTTTTCTGCATATCTGCTTTTAGCTTATCTGCTGTAGGTGAATTGGCAAAAAATTCCATATTAGTATTCCAGGTAGATATGTCATTTTCAAGAGAAGAAATCTTGCGTTTTATCGAATGTTCCTTGCGATTGAGTTTTTGAGCTCCGCCAGGCGTATTCTTTAATCTACCCATTGAAATGTGATTTCGTAAATCTGTTCGATCTCCCTCATTAATTGCATCGTTAGATAGCACCTTTTCCTTCACTTCGTCAAATCTATTTCTAATCTTCTTGATTGCATTTTTTGGTACAAACCCAACTGCCGTAAAGTTATCTATCAGGTCATATAGATCATCTAGATTGGCATTATCTCCTGTCCCTGCTGCTTCTATTTGATCGCAAATCTGAAGTTTCAGTTGAAGGTTATCTTCATAAGCTTTAAACTGTTCCTTATTTTGATCTCTTCTATTATTAAAGAAATGATCGCAAGCTGCTTTGAATTGCTTATAAGTTTCGCTTCTGACTTTCTCAGGTACAGGCCCTATATCTTTCCATTGTGACTGCAGGTGCTTTAATTTGTCGGCTGTAGAGTTCCAATCTTCACTATCTTTCAGTTCTTCTGCTTTCGTGATTAGCTCTTTTTTCTTGGCGAGGTTTTCCTCTCTCTTTGATTCTAGATCTTTGAAAAACTGATTCTTATTGGCAAAAAAAGCTTTGAATGAATTCCAAAATGCTTTATTGGTTTCTTTTGCCTTTTCTCTGGGTACTCCGCCGATAGCTTCCCATTGTTTCTGAACTTCTAGAAGTTCTTTTGTTTTACCATTCCAATCAGTAATTCTATCTGAACTGAATTTAGTAAACTCTTCAATCTTATTTATAAGCTCTTGCTTCTTGATAAGGTTGACTTCAAATTCAGCTTTTAGTTCTTCGAAGTAGTCTTTTCTCTTTGCATAAATTGCGTCAGAAGCAGCTTTAAATCTTTGCCAAAGAGGCTCTTGATCTTCCTTTGATACTGGCCCAATGTGTTTATACTCTTCATGTAGCTCATTTAACTGAATAATAGCAGACTTCATGTCTTCCATATCATTCAGCGCCTCAGCCTTTTCACAAAGTTCTTCTTTGAGCTTGAGGTTCTTCTTTCTATCAAGATCTTTGAGCTCAAAGTAGATACTACGATTGTCGTAGTATCGATCAAGCAGCGCGTTGTAGTTTGCCCACAGCGTCTTATTTTGTGCACCGGGAACCGGACCAACTTTCTTCCACTCTGTTTGAAGGTCTCGAACTGAGTTTATACTATTTGCAGATTCTTCACCATCCACAATCTCTCGAAGTTGTTCAAGTAGGTTTTCTTTCTTCTTAAGATTACTTTCTTTTTGACTTTCTAAATCCTTATAGTGCTTATTTCGCTTAGTTCTAAGCTGCCCATGAAGGGTGAAAAACTCTTTGTCTAATTCATCTCCATGAAACTCGAATGAGTCCGCTTCATTTCCCTCTGAAACAAATTTTTGCAATGCTTCATTTTTGGAGATTTCATATAGCTCATCAAACCTAGGCTTGATCGCTTTTAATACTCGATCGAGCAACCGAATATCGTCTTCATTTTTGACTTCCCGAATTTTGACCAGAATTTCCTCTTTTGAGGCTTGGTCAAAGTCCAGTTCTTCCTCTTGATTCTCCTCGTCTTCTGATTCAGAAGAATCATCTTCTTCCTTATCAACAACCTTTGAGTCATCTGCTCCTTGAGCCTTATCCAACACTTCCTCTTGAGATACCACCGGATCTATGTCTTCGGTTTGTGCTTCCGATTCGACATTCTCAGAAGAATCATCTTCTTCCTTATCAACATCCTTTGAATCATCAACTACTTCAGTCTCATTCAACACTTCCACTTCAGATACATCCGAATCCGTGTCTTCGGTTTGTACTTCTGCTTCAACTTCTTTTGCCACTTCAACTAACTCCTCATCCTTCGCTTCTTTGCTCATCTCAGATTGACTTTCGTTATTTAATTCAGCTTCATTCTGAACTTCTTCAGGCGTTTCATTCGTGACATTATCCGAAACGTCCTGCAATTTCTCTGCATTATCCATTCTTGGAACCGGTTACTTTTATCTCTATGACACAAAGCTAACCAAATACCCTAATTCATTCGGGGATCTTTTGGATAGTTTGATATGAGTCGGTATTTCCCACCCATGGTTTTTAGACACGCTTTCCATAGGTCTTGGTTGTCCCAATCAAAAATCATTTCTGGTGTGGTACCTTTAAGGACAATCCATGATTTAGCTTTCATTTCATCTATCAATTGACCTGCTGCCCATCCAGAATAGCCAACATAGAATCTGACATCTTTTGATGGAATAGCTCTGGTGTTCATCATTTCTGTCAACTGGTTAAAGTCTCCTCCCCAAAAAACGCCCGGAACTACTTCACGTGAAGAATTGGCCAGTGCTGGCTCTCTATGTAAGAAATGTAAAGTATCATGCTCCACAGGTCCTCCCACAAAAAGTTTGGCTGGATAATTACCCACTTCGTCTACAAGCTCCTTTAATTCCACATGTGCCTTATTATTCAGAACAAAACCAAATGTTCCATTCTCATCATGCTCGCATAAAAACACAACCGTACGATCAAAATTTGGATCTGGCAAGTATGGCTCCGAAATAAGGAGATCTCCCTTTTCCGGCAAAATCAATTGATCTGATGAGAAAAAATCCATTTAATGTAATGCGGGTCTTATAGGGAGTGCGTTCAATATGACTCCCTCTTTTTGTTTCATTTCTTCCAATCTATCGTATACCTCTTGTTCATCAAAATAATTCAATGCCATCCGTACAAATACTTCTCCATGACGTGCTTCTGAGGCCCATAGCCTATGATAAAACTGTTTCATCTCGTCATCCCCCAATGCCTCATATACTAACCTGAATCTCTCTGCTCCTCTTGTTTCGACGAGAGATGCCAATAATAATCGATCCATGAAGCGTTCATTTCTTCCATCACGGCAAATCTTTAGTAATTGCTTGATGTACATATCCTGAGGGATTTCATGACTTAATTGAATACCACGTTCTTGCATAATTGCATATACATCCCGAAAGTGCTCAAGCTCCTCAACAGATGTCTCAATCAATTCAGGAATAATTTCCGTTCTGTTTGGATACTTGGCTACCAGGCTTAATGCCATCGCTGATGCCTTTCGCTCACAGTCTGCATGATCTTGAAGGAACGCATCGAAATCGTCAATAACAGCTTCCACCCATTCCCTTTTTGTGTCTACCGTTAAGTCAATTCTAAACTTCATCGCTTTTTGATTTTAACCTTTTTACCTTCGCTACAGTTGAGTTTCAAAAGTAAACGGAAAGCTGAACATGAGAGAAGATATTGCTTCTATTCGCAAAGAATATACACAAGCAGAGTTAGATGAAAAATCTGTGCTTAAAAATCCATTTGAGCAATTTGAAAAATGGTTTCAGGAAGCATTAGATAGTCACATAGTGGAACCTACAGCCATGATACTTTCAACTGTAAATCCTGACGGGCAACCATTTCAACGGACTGTACTCTTGAAGACGTTTAATAAAGATGGATTTGTTTTTTATACCAATTATGAAAGTAGAAAAGCGGGTCATTTGAAAAATAATCCTAGAGTATCTCTCTTGTTTCCATGGTATTCACTTGAGCGTCAGGTTGCAATTACTGGGAAGGCAGAAAAAATATCAACTAAAGAATCTCTTAAATATTTTCTATCCAGACCACAAGGAAGCCAGCTAGGTGCATGGGTTTCCAATCAAAGCGAGATAATCACCTCCAGAAATATTCTTGAGACTAAACTTTCTCAAATGAAGCAGAAATTTAAAGATGGAAAAATTCCTCTTCCTGATCATTGGGGTGGCTATCGGGTCATTCCAGACTCTATTGAATTTTGGCAAGGAAGAAAAAGTCGATTGCATGATCGCATTTTCTTTCAAAAGCAAACCGAGGACTGGGATATAAGTAGACTATCTCCCTGATGTCATTATACCTGGAGCGGTACGCTTGGCAACACGAGCTATTTCCAGACTATCAACCTCCTGATAACTTATCGATGGTGGTGGTAATTCCCTGCTTTAAAGAGCCTGACATAAAAGGTGCGCTTGATTCATTGAATGCCTGTAAACCACCTTCAAATCAGATTTTAATTATTGTAATTGTAAATGAATCTGAAAAAGCCACAAAGGAGACAAAAAAAGAAACCCTAAATACATTGTCGCAACTTGAGAGATACAACAGTAATTATTCAATGTTGGTGTCTCATCAAATACTGCCGGATAAAAAGGCCGGCGTAGGGTTGGCTCGAAAAATTGGAATGGATGAGGCGGTTAGAATACTTAGAAAAGTAGGTAATGATGGGGCCATTGTTTGTTATGATGCGGATTGTCGCTGTGACACTAATTATCTCGACGAAATAGAATTGGCATATTCAATACCTGAAACACAATCAGGTATTGTTTTTTACGAGCATCAGTTACATCGTGAAAATCATCAAGCCATCATTGATTATGAGTTATACCTCAGGTATTACATTGCATCACTCAGACATGCTAAATTTCCTTACGCTCATCAAACACTTGGGTCTTGTATTACTGTACGAGCTTCCATGTATGAAAAGGTAGGTGGGATGAATACTCGAAAAGCTGGTGAAGATTTCTATTTCCTCAATAAAACAATTCCTCATGGAGGATTTGTGGAGATAAATTCCACAACCATTCGACCTTCGGATCGTGTGTCTGACCGAGTTCCATTTGGCACGGGGAAAGCTGTTAACGCACTATTGAATTCACGTGAGGTCTATGAAGTCTATCATCCGAATACTTTCGAGGATCTTAGACTATTTTTCAGTAAGATCGATTTATTTTGGAATGAGGAAGACTGGAAACTTCCTATGACATTATCAACATTTTTGGGTGATGATTGGAAAGAAAAGATAAATGAAATAAAAAATCAGGTGAGCTCATTTGAAGCTTTCAAAAAGCGATTTTTCCATTGGTTCGATGCATTCAAGGTTTTAAAGTTCGTACACTTCTGTAGAGATGAGTTTTATCAAAATGTAGAGCTAGAAGAAGCACTAGATTGGCTCAGAACTAAGCATTTTTTTCTGAAGGGGTCTAAAGAGTCGTATTTGGTGCAGCTGAGATATTTGGATCGTAATACTAAATGGAATTTAGCCAAGATGTGATAGAAACATATCCATGCTAGCCATAATCCGTACACTCATGATATGATTACACCTTCCCCCCTTTACATCATCCCTGTTCTTTCATCGGCAAATATTGAGCGAGATATTGATTGGTATGAAAAGAATGTTGGTTTTAAATATGTCTTTGGAGATGATGGATATGTTGGTCTTCAGCGAGATGGGTATGAATTTCACCTACAATTCCACCATGATAATGAAGACGATCCAGTATTTCCCTCAGTGATTAAAATCTTTGTTCCGGACATTCAACCCTACTTTGAAGAATTTCTAAAAAGAGGCTCAATAAAAAAGGAAAGACTACGAATGAACACGCCATGGGGAACCCATGAGTTTGGATTTTATGATCTAAACAAGAATGCTATTTTCATAGTCCAGGATGCCTAGTTAGAGAAGATCATATAAGCTTTTCACTCCTAGAGAGTGTTTGACTTTAAAGCCTTCGGCATGTTCCACTCCAATTCGCTGACCCCATTCGCGTGTGCGTGATTCTAGCATTGTCATAAATCCCTTGGAGCTAATAAATGTATTTGGCTCTTTACTGTTTGGATCGTAGAATTGAGATTTGAACGCCTGAATTGCTTCTCTTCTTTCTTGAACCACATCCGAAATGTCGACCAAAATGTCTGGCTCATGTGCTGTACTTTGAATCGAGAAGTACAAGCGCTCTGGCCTGGCAGCCATTTGTCTCTTACCCTCCCATTCTGTTTTCACGGCCTTCAGTCCTGCAATGAAACAGGCAGTTTCAACCAATTGAGAGCCTCGGGTGTGATCGGGATGACGATCATAGATTGCGTTAGTAATCACAATTTTGGGTTCAAACCTTCTGATTTGTTGTGCCACCTTTAATTGGTTCGTTTTGCTATTTTCAAAAAAAACATCTTCTAGTCCCAAATTTTCGCGTACTGATAGCTTTAATATTTTGCTTGCTGCAATGGCCTCTTTCGCCCTTATCTCTGGTGTACCTCTGGTACCCAACTCGCCCTGAGTCAGATCCAAAATTCCTGTCTTATAACCCATCCTTTGATGAGCAAGTAGTGTTCCTCCAAAAGATAGCTCTACATCATCAGGATGAGCAACAATAGCTAATATGTCCAGTTTCATTGAGGTCGTGTTTAATATTGATGGTACAAAGAAATACTATTGAAGTTTAATTGCTGATTGAAGTTTAAAAGCTAACAAAATACTTCTAACACCACTTATATAATAATGGTTTTCAAGCAATGAGAATTTCCTAACTTCAATCTCCATTATTAAAAAACCTAAAGTAAATAACCTATGCGAAAACGTGACAGCTTATTCAGAAGCGTCATCCTGACTTTGCTAATCGGCCTAGTGCCTTTCATTGGCTGGTCTCAGGATAGCGATCTGAAGCCTGTAACTAACAAGTATGCGATTAAAAATGCGACAATTGTGCAGGCACCGGGAAAAACCATTCAAAATGGTACAATCCTGATCGAAAACGGAATTATTAAAGCAGTGGGATCAAGTGTAACTATACCAGCAGATGCTTGGGTAGTCGATGCTGATTCCATGTTTGTTTATGCCGGTTTCATTAGTGGTTTATCAAACATTGGAGTAAAAAAACCTGAAGATAAAGACGGAGGAGATGACCGTAAGTTAACTGGCACTCCCACTGACGAACGTGCAGGAATCACGCCAGGAAACTCTGCAAGAGAAATGCTAAACGTAAGTGACAAGTCAGTTGACGATTTCAGGAAACTTGGATTTACAGCTTCACACAGCGTACCTCATAATGGCATGCTGCCAGGAACTGGAACCATCATCATCCTTGGTGGCGACAATGATCAAGACATGGTTGTAAAGGATCAAGTCACTATGTATTCTCAATTTTCGGGTGCTGGTGGTGTTTATCCCAACACAGTGATTGGAGTTATGGCCAAATATCGGGATCTATACAGAAAAGCATCTCAAGCTAGTGACTATCAAAACAAATACAATGCGAGTCCAAATGGAATGGAGCGACCCGCTCCAAATGCAACACTAGAAGCATTGTATCCTATAGTATCGAAACAAATGACTGTTGCCTTCAAGGCAGAAGGCATAAAAGATGTTATGCGTGCCATTGTCTTGCAGCGAGATCTTGGATTCAAAATGATGCTTGGGGAAGTAAAACAAGGATGGGATGCAATCCCTGCAATTAAAGCGACTGGCGCTCCAGTCTTTCTATCGTTGGATCTTCCTGAGTGGAAAGAACAAGAAAAGAAAGAAGATAAAGATGATGAAGAAAAAGAAGAAAAAGAGCCCACAGAATCTGAACTTGAAGAAAAGGCATTACAAGAAAGGCAATATGCCATGATAAAGAATTACTACACCCAAGCTGGAAAATTCAGCTCTAATGGTGTGAAATTCGGTTTCTCTACAATGGAAGTAAAATCAAAAGACTTCCGAACAAACCTATTAAAAGTCATTGAGAATGGTTTGTCAGAAGACAAAGCTCTTGCCGCTCTAACAACTGAGCCTGCAAGCATCTTAGGCTTATCAAGCTTGATGGGTACAATAGAGACAGGTAAGATGGCCAACTTGGTAGTTTCTGATACCGCATATTTCACAAAAGATGCCAACGTTCGGTACGTTTTTGTAGATGGCATCAAATATGATTTTGAAGCGAAAAAGAAGAAAAAGAAGAAAAGTAGTGATGGCGAAGGCGTTGACGCAGCCGGCGTTTGGAACTATACGACCGAAACTCCACAAGGAAACGGTAGCGGAGTGATCACGCTAAAAGGAACTCCTGGTGATTACAGTGGAACAATCTCGGTAAGTTTCAATGGTAGTACCAATGAAATAGAAAATGTAGAGGTGGACGGGAATAATGTTTCCTTCTCATTTAAACTGAATATGGGTGAAGAAATTACGGTCGATATTAGTATGGATATTGATGGTGATACATTCGAAGGAACCTTATCTGTTGCAGCTTTTGGTAGCTTCCCAATGGAAGGATCTAAAGAACCAAATAATTAAGATTTAACATGAAGAAAATAAATATAATCATAGCCTTAATGCTGACTGTCACTTTTGTGATGGCACAGAAAAAAGGTAGTGTGCTCATTAAAAGCGGAACGGTATTGACTGTAACCAACGGCACACTTGAGAACACGGATGTTCTAATCAGAGATGGTAAAATATCGAAGATTGGAAAAGGGTTGAGCGCACCAAGTGGCTCGAAAATAATTGATGCCAGCGGGATGTTTGTCATGCCTGGCATTATTGATGCTCACTCTCATCTTGCATTAGATGCGGTGAATGAGGCAACCAGCCCTGTCACGGCAGAAGTTTGGGTAGGTGATGCGTTGGATCCATTAGACGTTGGCATCTACCAAGCACTGGCCGGGGGTGTAACCTCCGCTCATTCTATGCATGGCTCAGCCAATGCCATCGGTGGCCAATGTGAAACGGTGAAGTTTAGATATGGAGAAATCGAACCCGATAAATTACGAATGGCAGGAGCTCCGCGTACAATCAAATTTGCACTCGGAGAAAATCCAACTCGCGTACATGGTAGTGGAAATGGCATTCAGCCACGCACAAGAATGGGCGTAGAGCATGTTATCAGGAGCTCATTTCAGCAGGCCAAGGAATACAAGGCAGCATGGGATGAATACAATGCAAAAAAGAAAGACAAACGATATAAGGGTAAAGCGCCAGCCTATGATTTGAGGCTTGAGACTTTAGCAGATATCTTAAGAGGAGATATCATCATCCATTGTCACTCTTATCGTGCAGACGAAATCTATATGCTGATGCAGGTTTGCAAGGATTATGGAATAAAACGACTAGTCTTTCAACATGTGAATGAAGGCTTTAAAGTGGCTCCCGAACTAGCCAAGTTTGGTGCAGGTGCATCAGTCTTTGCAGATTGGTGGGCATATAAATTCGAGGTGTATTACAGTACAGCATACAATGCTGCGATCCTAACAAAAAATGGAGTTACCACATCAATTAATTCTGATTCAGGAGAGCTAATTCGACATTTGTATCATGAAGCCGCTAAATCACAAAAGTATGGCGGATTGACAGATGATCAAGCATTGTCGTTAATTACTATCAATCCTGCTAAACAACTCGGCATTGCTGATCGAGTAGGTTCATTGGAAGAAGGCAAAGAAGGTGATGTGGCGATTTTCAAGAATCATCCACTTTCAATCTATGCAATTCCAACAGTCACAATTGTAGACGGAATTGTTCGATTTGATCGGGAAAATGACCCAGCAGACATGCGTCTCTATCCAGATCCGGAAGAGAAGATTGATGTAACTCTTTGGGAAGCTGAAGATCATGACCGGTGCATGGCCAATACAGAATTTTTGTTCACTGATAAATAAGATATCATGATAAAGAACATAAAAAACATATTAACATTAGTACTTGCCTTAACTACTGGATTGGCCTTTGGCCAAATTCCAAGTGCTGAGACTGGTACTTTTGCTTTGACAAATGCAAAAATAGAAACCGTAACAAACGGTACCATTCAAAACGGAATTGTTATCATTTCCGATGGAAAAATAGCTGAAGTAGGATCGAATGTAACCATCCCGCAAGGAGCTAAAACAATTGATTGCTCTGGAATGACGATTTACCCTGGAATGATTGATGGCGGAACACAGGTTGGTCTTGTTGAAGTTAGCTCTGATCCAAGGACAAGAGATAATAATGAGATTGGAGACGTAATTCCACATATTCAAGCACTGACAGCTGTAAACCCTAGTTCCGTCATTCACCCAGTCACAAGAGTGAACGGAGTAACTACGGTTCTTACTATGCCTTCAGGGGGGTTATTTCCAGGAACTGCAGCATTGATCAATTTGCATGGTTATACACCAGATCAAATGTATGCAGGATTTAAAGGTGTGGTTTTGAATTTCCCAACAACTGGTAGAAGAGGACGATGGGACCGAAGATCTGATGATGACATCAAGAAGGCTGCTGAGAAAGCACTGAAACAATTGAACGATGTTTGGGCCAAGGCGACCCAATATCACAAGATAGATTCTGCTACGAATGGAAAAGATCAACCATATTACCCGGAAATGAAGGCTTTACTCCCAGTGGTTAGAGGTGAAATGAAATTATTAGTAAACGTAAATTCTGCTAATGATATCAAGGAAGCTTTAAAATGGATTGAAAAGAACGGCGCAGACGCTGTTCTCTGTGGGGTGTCCGAAGGCTGGAGAGCAGCAGAAGATATTGCAAAAGCCGGTGTTCCTGTCATTACAGGTCCAGTATTAAGTAATCCAACGAGAGGTTACGATCGATACGATCGGCCATACGCCAATGCTGGAGCAATGCAAAAAGCCGGAGTTAAGGTTGCGATTCGTACAAATGAAGTTGAAAATGCAAGAAACCTCCCCTATCATGCCGGATTCGCTGCTACATATGGAATGGGAAAAGAAGAAGCGTTGAAAGCGGTAACTATTGTACCAGCTGAAATCTTTGGAGTTTCAGATATGTATGGTTCTATTGAGAAAGGAAAGGTGGCCAACTTGTTTGTAACTTCAGGTGACCCTTTCGAAACCAAAACTCAGATAAAATATGTCTTTATTGATGGTTGGAATATTCCTATGATTAGCAGACATACACAGCTTTATGAAGAATATCTAAATAGAGCTCCAGGAGTAGAGAAATAAGTTTAACGATACCCATTTTTTATGAACCCCTTAGAATTCTTTTCTAAGGGGTTTTTTTATCACGTAGTTGGATTGTTACTTTAGAAGTTTAAATGATGAAGAAGGAATGAAATATAAATTAGGAATTGCGCTTGGTGGTGGTGGTGCAAGAGGTTTTGCACACTTAGGAATTCTTGAGGCATTAAATGAAAAAGGAATTAAACCAGATATTATATCAGGTGTAAGTGCAGGTGCCATTGCTGGTGCATTTATCGCTTCAGGCCATACACCTAGGGAAGCATTTGAAATAATAAAAAAATACAAATTCACCGGTATTTCTGAATTTAACATTCCCAAAACCGGACTTTTGAGTTCAGATAAAATGAAGTCTGGCTTACTTAAAAAAATACCTACTGAGAAGCTTGAAGATTTAGATATCCCTTTAATCATTTGTGTGAGTAATATGCTTGATGGGAAGCCAGAATACATGAGTGAGGGTCCAATAGCCGATATAGTCCAAGCGTCTGCTTCCATACCTGTTTTATTCAGTCCTGTGAAGCTTAATGGAAAACTCTATTCAGATGGTGGAATATTCGACAATGTACCAATAAAAGTACTTAAGGATAAGTGTGAGAAAGTTATCGGAGTAAGTATCAGTCCTATTCAAGAAATCGAAGAACTCACAAGTTTGATACAGGTTTCATCGCGCATGTTTCAGCTAGCAGTAAACCGCAGTAGAAGTGAGCTACAAAGCCAATGTGACATTTTTATTGAGCCTCTGGATCTCTGTAATTATGACATTATGGACACCAAACATGCTCAAGAAATTTTTGACATTGGATACAGCTATACCAAGGAGTTAGATATAAAATTGTAGAATATGAACACCACTCTCATTTTAAGCAATCTGGCAATAGGACCCCTATTATTGATTTTAGCTTTCATTATTAAAACTTATCCACCAAAAAATATCAATTGGGCATATGGCTATCGTACCACTAGGTCAAAAAAGACTCAAGAAACATGGGATGCTGCAAATAAGTATGCGAATGAGTTAATGGTCTGGGTTGCAATTCTTACTACTATGGCTCAAACCATCTTGTACTTCCTTTTCTCTCCTACAACAGCACTATTGATCGCTTGTGCGGTGATTTCTATTCTTCTAATTCTAATGATAATAATGGTCGAAAAGTATTTGAAAGAGACTTTTGATGATGAAGGTCAAAGGAAAATGAGCCAACATAAAAAAAGGAGTGAATAAACCATCACTCCTTCTCTATCAAATTCGAAATTCTACTATTTACTAAATAACCTCTTAAACAAGGATTTCCTTTGAGGTTTCCTTTCTCCCGGAGCATTTATCATTAGCCCAGCTATATAACTTAATGCTGCATCCCATGCTTGGATAGTGGTTGTATTATCACCGACAATAGCCTCATCAATTGTAATCAAAAGCGCATCTTTGACATACCCATATTCCTCATCCTTAATCTTCAACTTCCGATGCGTTCGCCCAAGTTCTTCTACTGCCTCTTGGATGTCTTCAAGTCGATCCAGGTTGCCAACCACAAAGCCGAGCGTGTACGCTAGTTTTTCACTTTGCTTAGTAAGGTCGCTTGGAAAATAATGTTTAGTCTGTGGCGCTATTTCGAAAAGCTTACCATAGAAGTTCTGAATCAAGTTGGGATCTTGTGATACTTTTTCCCATGAGGTAGTAATGGCCTCAATTTGTTGTGGTGTCATTTAGACTGTATTTAATATTTAAAAAGATTTTTTAATTGGGTTCTAATGCTTTTAAAGTTTTTTTGAGCTCCCTCTAGGAAGGAAAAGCCTTCTAGTTCCCAAAGGTTTACTTGAACTGATGTAGCATCATCCAGAACTTTCTCCGGCATATCAAGCTTATACAACTTCAATAGGTACCACCTGAGAACAAATATTTCATCAGAGCCCCATTTGGTGTTTTTACCGACATAGAATGCACTAAATCGTGGATTTACTTCAAGAAGTTCAGGCATTGCCCTTGCAACCAACGTACTCCAACCTATAGGTGAAATAGTTTGAATTAACCACCCCTTAATTAAAAATGCATTGTATTTAATTTCCATACACTAACTGCGATTAATTCAGATTTAAAAAGAATTATGAATTAGTTTCTAATTGATAAGCAAGGTGCTTTTAGAAGCTTAGGAGCGCAATTATGTGAGGTGTACAAATGGTTTACTTACTGAAACATCTGGCTTAAAAATTATCTTTTCGGATTATAAATCGATTTAATAGGGCATAAAAAAACCTCAGATCGCTCTGAGGTTTTTTATTTCTATGGCCTATTAAAAACTTACGCTTCCTGCATCTCAACTTCTTTTTCTGCAATCCATTTTTCTGCATCTAAAGCTCCCATACAACCACTTCCTGCAGCTGTTACCGCTTGCCTATATATTTTATCTTGTGCATCTCCAGTCGCAAATACACCCGGAATATTTGTTTTCGAAGTTCCCGGAATGGTTTTGATATAGCCCTGCTCATCCATATCAAGCCAATCTTTGAAAATATCAGTATTTGGTTTATGGCCGATAGCTACAAAGAATCCTTGAGCGTTCAATACCCTTTCTTCACCCGTTTCACGGTTTACAACTTTCACACCATCTACTTCTTCATCTCCAAGAACTTCTTTGGTCTCTGTATTCCAAAGTATTTCAATGTTTGGTGCATTCTTTACACGCTGTTGCATGATCTTAGATGCCCGCATCTCGCCTCGTCTAACAAGCATGTACACTTTGTTTACAATCTTAGATAGGTAGCTTGCCTCCTCAGCAGCAGTATCTCCAGCACCAACAATTACTACATCTTGTCCTCTAAAGAAAAATCCATCGCAAACAGCGCATGCAGATACTCCTTTGCCATTTAATCTTTGCTCACTTTCTAAACCAAGCCATTTGGCCGAAGCTCCTGTAGAGATGATTACGGATTCAGCTTCAATTTCTGTTTTCTCATCCACGATTACTTTATGTGGCCATCCACTGAAATCGACAGAAGTGATCATTCCACTTCGTACGTCAGTTCCGAACCTTTCCGCTTGCTTTTGAAAATCGATCATCATCTGAGGTCCCACTACTCCTTCAGGATATCCAGGATAGTTTTCTACATCATTGGTGATGGTGAGTTGACCTCCGGGCTGACCTCCTTGATATAAAACCGGTTTCATTCCTGCCCTTGCTGCATAAACTGCTGCGGTAAATCCTGCAGGACCAGAACCTATAATTAATACTTTTACTTTTTCTGTAGGCATATTTCTATTAATATCTTCTTATAAAAAAATGGTGTCCTGATCAGAACACCATCATATTATCTTTCGTGCCACAAGGGCTAATAAAAATTCTAAAGTGTCCTTCAGCTTACTCTTCAGCCTTCTCAACCTCTTTCTCCTCTCTTGGAGGACGAGGTAAAAGAACCTTTCGTGAGAGCTTGAATTTACCAGTTCGTTTATCGATATCGATAAGTTTTACTTTGATCTCTTCTCCTTCTTCCATCACATCAGCAACGTTTTCTACACGCTCCCATTTGATTTCTGAGATATGAAGTAAACCATCTTTGCCAGGAAGGAATTCAACAAATGCCCCGAAAGGCATAATTGATTTCACTTTTCCATCGTAAACTTCTCCAACTTCTGGTTGTTGAACAATCGCCTTAATACGAGCCATTGCATTATCCAACGATTCTCCGTCCACTGCAAATATGCTTACTTTTCCACCCTTTTCATCTTCCTCGATGTTCACAGTAGCTCCAGATTCTTTCTGGATTTCTTGAATGATTTTCCCTCCAGGTCCAATTACTGCACCGATCAATTCTCTATCAATTCTCAATTGTTCCATTCGTGGTGCATGCGACTTGAGCTGAGTACGTGGCTCTGTGATTGTCTTAGCCATTTCACCTAAAATATGAAGTCTTCCTTTCTTTGCTTGCTCCAATGCCTGTGCAAGCACATCATATGACAAGCCGTCCACTTTGATATCCATTTGACAAGCAGTGATTCCTTCAGAAGTACCTGTTACTTTGAAGTCCATATCACCCAGATGATCTTCATCACCCAGAATATCAGACAAGATTGCATACTTTCCGCTTTCACTATCAGAGATCATTCCCATTGCGATACCAGAAACCGGGCGTTTCAATTTGATTCCTGCATCCATTAATGCTAGAGTTCCAGCACAAACAGTAGCCATTGAAGACGAACCATTTGACTCAAGAATATCTGATACTACACGGATGGTGTAGGGGTTTCCTTCGTCTTCGGTTGGAATCATAGGCTTAAGGGCCCGCATTGCCAGATTTCCGTGACCTACTTCTCTACGCCCTGGACCTCTATTCGGTCTAACTTCGCCAGTTGAGAAGCCAGGAAAATTATAATGTAAAATGAATTTGTTATATCCAGAGAACATAGCTCCATCAATCATTTGCTCATCCAGCTTGGTTCCAAGTGTTACAGATGTCAACGATTGGGTTTCACCTCTTGTAAATACCGCAGATCCGTGAGCTGAAGGAAGGTAATCTGCCTCTGACCAAATTGGCCTAATTTCATCAGGTTTTCTACCATCTATACGTTCTTGTGAATCAAGAACAAAGTTTCTTACTGCTTCTTTCTCTATATCGTGGAAATACTTTCCAAGTAAGAAGTCGTTCATCTCTTCCAATTGTTCTTCAGAGAATTGACTAATATACTCTTCATATACTGCTTTGAAGTCAACTTTTCTCTCTGACTTACTTGGATTCTTTTTCGCAGCTACATCGTATAGCTTTTGATAAACGGCTTTATGCATGGATGCTTTTAGCTCTTCGTCTTTTGGCTCATGATCGTACTCACGCTTTTCAGTAGCTCCAACTTCTTCTGCTAGTTCCTTCTGGATTGCACATTGTACTTTAATTTCCTCATGTGCTTTCTTGATACCTTCAAGCATTTCAGACTCGTCTACTTCTTTAGATTCTCCCTCCACCATCATAATGTTGTCAGAGGTTCCAGCAACTATTAAGTCTAATGTTGCATTTTGCAATGCTTCAGGAGAAGGGTTTACCTTGTATTCTCCATCTATTTTAGCCACTCTTACTTCTGATATTGGTCCGCCAAATGGGATGTCAGAAACAGAAATAGCTGCTGATGCCGCTAGTGCTGCAAGTGCATCTGGCATAATATCTTTGTCTGCAGAAATCAGTTGTATAAATACCTGAGTGTCTGCATGGTAATCAGACGGAAACAAGGGTCGCAGTGCTCGATCTACCAATCGGCATATTAATACTTCATAATCTGAGAGCCTTGACTCTCTTTTCAAAAAGCCACCTGGTATTTTACCAGCAGCAGCAAATTTTTCCTGATAGTCAACAGAAAGCGGCAAGAAATCCACTCCCTCTTTGGCTTCTTTCGAAGAAACCACGGTTGCCAAGATTTTGGCATTTCCCATACTAACAACAACAGATCCATTTGCTTGCTTTGCAAGCTTTCCTGTCTCAATGGATACTTCCCTGCCGTCCGATAGTTGAAAGGTTTTTGTAATTACGTTCATAATAAATTGATAATAAGGACACGTTTTGTCCTTAGATGTTTACAATCAAAAAAGGGAATCAGAAATATGATCCCCTTTAATTTTTATTTTCTGATGTTAAGCTTCGCAATGATGCTACGATATCTTTCGATATCATTCTTGTGTAGATAGTCAAGAAGTCTTCTTCGCTTACCTACCAATCTTAAAAGACCTAATCGTGATGCATGGTCTTTTTTCTGTGTTTTCAAGTGGTCAGTCAAATGGTTGATTCGGGTTGTGAATAACGCGATTTGGGACTCAGGCGATCCTGTGTCTTTAGCTGACTTTCCGTGCTCTTTAAAAATTTCTTCCTTTTTTTCTTTTGCTAGATACATTCTAAAATCGTCTACCTCTTTTAATTAAAGCGCAAATTTACGCTTTGTTCTTATTCCGAGCAAATCTACGCCTAAGCTTTTCGATACCTATCCGATATGCGTCCATCTCGAATAGTCTAGCATCTACTCTTGCTTGCCTAAGGAAGAACAGTCCAAATGGTAATAAAATCGCATCAGACATCCATGCTGCTACAATAGGATCCATAGCTCCTTCTTTAGCCTGCTTCTCTCCAATGCTTGAAAAAACATAATAAACAATGAAAAAGAAGATGGCAATTATTGTAGGCACTCCCAATCCTCCCTTTTTAATAATGGCACCCAGAGGTGCTCCTACCAAAAACATAAGAATGCAAGCTAATGCTTGGGCATATTTCTTCTGCATTTCGATGGTGTAAAGGTTTGCGTCTTTTTGATATTGATAAAGTCGAGTTTTAGCAGAGTTCAAATTCACTTTTACATTTCGTGCTTTATTCAAAGCTTCAGAAATAACAGGTTTTCTGTTTCTGTATTTTTCATCCAGGTAACCATCGATATCTGACCATTCTAATGTATCTACAATGCCAACCTGTAGTTCATTTTTTCTAAGCACTTTCGAAATAATTTTTTTTCCTTTTAAGGTTGGTCTTTCCCTTTGCTTCTCATTCTTAAGATCTAGTTTTTTCTCATCAGCTAGCGTGTCTTGCTCAATCTGCTTCACTCGTGGTATTTTCTTTTCTTGTCTATTCTTAATCATACTGATCAAGAATGTTGGCACAACGGAAGCCTCAATGACTTTAGATTGAGTAGATGGCTTATCTGCCTTGATGATTTCACCTTTCTTTATGATTTCCTTTTTATTGCTAAAATGAAAATCAAAATAACGTTCAGTTGTCTGAATGAAACTAGCCTTTTGCTTAATGATCATGTGTTGAAAAGAATCAATATCCAAGGCAAGCTCACTGATATTTTTCATTTGTCTGTTATTCTGAAAAAGTTCTTCCTTTCTTCTCTTAAGGTCAAAGGATGCCAGGCTAAAGACCATATCCATTTTGTCGTATTCAGTACGGTAAAATCTATCAATTGAAGTTTTAGAACTTGCCTCTTCTGAATAGTAGTGCCCATTATATAACTCAAGTTTTAAGTATCTATCATCCATTATGGTATACATCAAACTTGAATCTGCCATTATTACGGCCTTATTCCCCCTACCAGCCGTATGATCGTAGATGATCACATCAAGCAACGTTTTGCCATCTGGCAATTTATCCTTCGCTTTTATGCTATAATTCGGGATTCCACCATAAAATGCTCCAGACTTGATGTCTAGTGCTGGTTTTGTGTGCTTGATGTCATATAATAAACTATATGCTTTAAGATTGGCTGCAGGGATGGTGTAGTTATTAAAGAAATATGCCCCTATGGAAAGGACAACAACAAAAAGAAAAATTGGCCTCAATGTTCGAAGCAAAGAAATACCTGAGCTTTTAATTGCTGTTAGCTCAAATTGTTCTCCGAGGTTTCCAAAAGTCATAAGTGATGCTACGAGAACTCCGAGAGGGAGTGCTATTTGAAGCATGTTGAGAGAAAAGTAAAAAAGAAGTTCTGCAAAAACTGTAAAGCCTAGATTTTTACCAACAAAATCATCGAAGTATTTTAATAGGTACTGAATCAATAAGATAAAGTTGGAAACTGCTGTCGTAAGCAGAAAGGGTCCAATAAAGGATCTGAGCATTAGTACATCCAACTTTTTCATGTGCAGGTAAGTAATTTTCAATGGCACACATGGAATTCACATGAATTAAACTCAACTTTTTTTAATGTCAAGTATATCACTCATGCTCATTTCATAGAATGGCAAAATTAGAAAATTGGAAGGTAGCAAGAAAGGTACCAAACTGGCTTTCAAAAATTATCCACCAACAATCTCTTTCAAATCATGAATCAAGGATCCCCAAAGTTCGTTTGCTTCTTCATCATCCATGTCTGAATAATCCGTAATGCGGACATAAACAGATTGCGTTAATTCGTTCATGTCAATTTTGAATTCGAAATAGTTGTTGTCATCATCATCCTCATCTACAACATCAAACCGTACATGATGATTGGTGCGATTCGAGGTTAGTTTGGCCTTTGTCTCGTCTCCGTCCCAGATAAATGTGTATACTTTATCTTCATTGTTGATGTTCACGTCATCAGCAAACCACTGGGCCAAGCCTGATGCAGTGCTGAAATATGGATATAGCATCTTCTTAGATGCATTGAACTCAAACTCTCCTACATATTTATGCTTAGCCATACGCTGTGAAATTTTTGATAAGGTAAAAAAAAAATCTATTTCAACAAGCCCATGTCAGAAAGAAATCTTTTATAGATTTGCGTTCCTTTTTGAGGCGAGTATCTGAAAAGTAGTTAAAGTGCCTTCAAAAAAACATAACAGCGAGGTGGCTCAGGCTACTCGCCCGGTTGATCAGAACGGCGGATTTATAATCCGGAGGCCAGAAAGGATTCAACCGAAAGAGTGACAACATAATGGCGAGGTAGCTCAGTTGGTTAGAGCGTCGGATTCATAACCCGGAGGTCAGGGGTTCAACTCCCCTCCTCGCTACTTAATTCAGACCACATTAATCTCCGTTTTATTCTTTAAAAATTTACTACTTAAACACCTACATAAGTAGTGTCTCCTTGTGTCCACCTTATGTACACCAAGGAATTTTTCATTCCATTTTCCTAATCTCTAAACTTGTCTCCATTATTCAACTTAGAACACGTAAAAGATGGATATCCAAAAAAGACAACAGCTAAATAAAGTAGAAAATGTGCTGTATATAATTATAGTCAGTGCAATTGTAACAGACATTTTAAGTGGCCAAACTCACGCTTTAATTTTTCTTTTTTCAACAATTATTCTTGTTACAGGGATTTTAGGAATTATCTCCATAGAGCTTATCAAACTTCAATGGAAGTTAAAGCAGCGTAATTAACTCATTTGTATCAGCTTGGATTTAAGAGCCTGATGGAAGGGATTTGCTCACCACTTTTTAGCTTAATATTCCTTCCTGAAGGCTTCTTTATCTACCTTTTGAAGGTGGTATGGGTCCACTTCAGAAACTGCCCGTTCATTTATTTTCTCAAACAAGTGATGATCTTCAATGATCTTAATTAATTCCGGATTTTTGGACACAAGGATAATGTAGTAAAAGTGAACTTGAACTTCTTGTTCAGTAAAGTGCGACTTTACAATATTGTAATAGAAGGATGGATCATGGCTTTTGTTTTTTATAAATAGCAAAAGTGCCTTGTAGTTTTCCAGGTAATGTTGAAAAGTATTTTTATAACCTTCAAAGACCGCAATGAAGGTATTTTCGAATGACTCATCTGAAAGACTTAATGACCCCGCATCAGCTTTTCTTCGTTTTTTGAGTTTAGTTGTCTCCTTTCTAAATTCAATGTATAACTCATCGAATGCATTCTGAGATTTGGAATTGGTACTGATCTTGGTGTTTCGAATGTGATTAGCTGCATTGATATGAAAATTAAGGAGCTGGAAGAAGGTGTTCTCAAATTGTTGAATAGCAATGGTTCTTGACTGATCTTCCATAATCTTCCTGCTCTCGTGGAGTTCCATCCGCTGAAGAACAAGTTCTCTTTTTTGATAGATCAGAGCCAGAAAAAATAGTATCACTCCGGCTAATGCCCAAATGGAGCCTACAGTTCCGCCCAGAAACTCACCTGCCATCCCGAGCAACGTTCTATCTTGCCATACCTCGGGACTGAAACCATTCATTTTGACAATGAATATATAGCATAGCCATAATCCAAGTCCAATAGCAATAAATGCACAGAGGGCTAGCAGATTGGCAAAAATATCCCCCCAGTTTAGGTTAGGTTTTGAGATTTTCATACGTATTTGCTGGTTTTATAAAGAAAGGTATTTAACCTTCAAATTCTATCGATTTATGACTTCCGTCACAATATGGCTTGTTTGATGAGTCGCCACATCGACAGAAGGCAGTAACACGGTGTTTGGATGTTTCTGCACCGTCGTGATGTTTTACTTTAATATTTCCATAAACCATCAGAGGACCACCTTTCACAACTTCCACAAGTTGTTCATCTTCTATTACATTTTCAGCATGAGGTTCACCTTTTAATTTATAGGACAGTGCTCCAGATGGACACTTATCAATCTGATCTTTGATCGTTGAATCGGAAGCTCCATTGACATTCACCCAAGGTCTTGCTTTCGGATCGAACACATCAGGTAATCCTTTAAAGCAAATTTCTGAATGAATACATTTCTCTGCCTTCCATACGACTGTAAGGTCTTCGCTTTCGTATTCTTTTATTTTTTCTGCCATATTACAATTTAACTCCTTCTGCCAATAATAGCTGATAATCCTCCTGATGATTTTTAATAAATGACCTAACGAATGGGCATAATGGGATGATCTTAGTATTTGCTTTTTCTATGATTTCCAAAGACTCTCGCACAAGTTTATGTCCAACTCCCTGCCCTTCCATCACCTCAGGCACTTCAGTATGAACCAAATACATCGCCCCACTTTTACCCATTTTATAAACAATGAATGCTTTAGCACCTTCCAGATTTAATTCGAAGCGTTTTTTTTCGATGTTGTTTTGCGTTTTAAGACTTGCGAGATCCATCGATTAACTGTTTAATGTAGTCTGGGGTCACCTTGTTAGGGTCTAATTGATCATCAAGCTGTGGTGGTCCATAACATCGTTCAACAGGTATGATGCCACACCATGAAGCATCTTTCGATAAATTAACGTTTACATCTCCTGACCTAACTTTCGCTGCGGCATTCTCCAGAGATAATCGGGCAATTTTAGTAATGCTAACCTGCTCATCGGTAGGCTCTCCAATGTCTGCTATCCGCCCTGGAATGTATCTGTCTGTAAACAGGTTAAAAAAATTTCTCTTCTCATCAAGGTCTGTTATTTCTTCAACTTCGGAAAAACCAATAACCGAACGATAGTTAAACGAATGATCAAATGCTGTTGGTGCTAACACTAACGCATCTAAATGCGTAATTGAAAAACTAACTTGCTCACCAATGATGTTATCTATGAATTTACTCTTTGCTGAAGCATGTATGTAGATGTGGTTGTCAACACGAGCAAATCCTGTAGGTATCTGATGTGCGATCCCGTCTCGAATGAATGCTACGTTGCAAAAAAGACCTTCATCAATGATCTGATGCAAGGCCTTTTTATCTTGTGTTCCCCTACTTGGGTATCTGGATGGAGTCGTATTCGCCATCTATTATGTTAAAAGGATGAGTAGCAATAATATGATAATGATTGCTCCTATAGAAATAGATACTTTGTTATCAAGGCCTGTCTGCTTGAGTTCTTTTTTTATTTCTTTTACTTCAATTTTTAGTGCAGCCTTTTCTTCCTTATCCATATCAGAGAAATCCATTTCCCATATTTCGTGAACTCTATTTTGTAGTTTTTCAACTCTTTCTTGAGGATCGATCTCCTTTTTTGAATTTATCTCAGAAGCTGAAGCAAATGAGGCTAATAAAAATGCGCAGACGAATGATAAGTATTTGATCTTTTTCATAGACTATTATTTAATGATTGAATCTGACTTAAATCTAATGAAATCAACATTATCTCGTTGATTATGTTTCGAATTATTGACCCTTAAAATGCGAGCTCATTTTATGTAGAAAAAATTTGAGTTCAATGCTGAATTTTAATGATTGAATTTCTACATTTGCGTTCCGTTTTTAAGAACGGACTTCTATCTAGTCTTTGGGCGACGATGGATTTGTATTGATCGGGGTATAGCGCAGTCCGGTTAGCGTACCTGCTTTGGGAGCAGGGGGTCGTAGGTTCGAATCCTACTACCCCGACAAAATAAAGCCTTCATGCAATGTGTATGGAGGCTTTTTTTAATACCTTTTAATTAATGGACCTAGTACATGTAACAGGACCTTCTCATATCGTAGTTTGCAACTACGATTCTCTATGTTGTTGGTTGAAAACACAAATATGTGGGCTAGCTGACAGAGCGAATATGAGGTGATACGCTGTGGTTAAGCCACTCCGATGAAGAGTAACCAAACTGCTCCAAGAAAATGCCAAAACATAAAAACATTGTAGGCGTATTGCCTCGATCGGGAGTGAACGCGGTATTCTCTGATTTTTCTGAAGACAGAAATTAATAGGGTCAACCCCACTGATACATGGATAAAATGAATGAGCGAAAATGGGAAAAGAATGTTTCTGAACGATAAATTCGTACTCAGGAGTTCATACCATCCAACTACTTGAAGGGTACAGAAGAGCAAGCCGAAAAACAGACCTAAGCCTGTAAAACGAAATGCTTTTTCAATATCATCTTCTCGTATTTTCAATTGTCCCATCACTATCAGAGCACTACTAACTAACATAAACAAGGTTGCCACTTCATATATAGTAGGAATCGAAATGGATGGAAGGTTTTGAAAAATCCATACGACAATCAATGTGAAAAAGATCAGAGAACTTGTGACAATAAACAGTCTTGTCATATGCTTTCCAGCACTGATCAACTTTTGTTTCTCCTGTAACCTTTCCTGGATAATTTCTTTTTCGCTCATACTTCTCTTATGCCATTTCTTTAACTGTCGATTATTAAACAATGTTTCATGGACAAACCATGATTTTTAACTTTTCTTTTTCATTTCCAATGGACTAATTTGGAGGTATGGGAAAGAAAAGAAAGAAGATTAACCCAATCGATTTAGTGAGGCCAGATAAACTACTTATCACCGGCTTGAAGACACTCACTGAGTTAACACTTACTCCGTTAAATATGTATGCAGACCTGAAGGCTCAAGCCAAAGGAAAGGCCGAAATCACTTTTATTGGAGAGAAGAAACTTGAGGAAGCTAAAGTCCAGCTTTTCACCTTTAATGAGAACGAAGCTGTGGAATCTGATGAAAAGGATTTTAACCCAATGACTGATCCTAAAGATTCTCATATCTACTGGCTCAATATCCATGGCTTACATGAGGTTGACCTGATTCAAGACCTAGCTACTGTGATGAATTTGGATCGATTGGCCGTACGCCAGTTACTGGATACAACGCAACGACCTAAAGTTGAGGAATTTGATGATTATCTTTTTTTCAACGTAAAATCCATTCTACTGGATGAAGATGATCAGCTTGATGTGGAGCAACTTTCATTCTTTCTGGGGAAAAACTATGTGGTTTCGTTTCAAGAGAAGGAAAGTGATCACTTTGACGACATCAGATATAAGATTAGAGAAGGTATAGGTTTTGTAAGAAAACGTACCTCAGATTATTTATTGATACAATTGTTGGATGCCATTCTCGACAATTACTTTGAGACCATAGAAGATATCAATGAAGACATTGCTGAACTCGAAAATGATGTATATAAAGACCCGAAACAAGAAACCTTGTTCGATCTTGAAAAGAGTAAGAAAAGAGCTGACTTAATAAAAAAGTCGCTTACCCCAATGGCAGAAGCCATCAACTATATTCTTAATAATCGAACCTCCTTCTTTCAGAAGCCTAATATCAAGTATATCAATGACTTGCGCATGAGTTGTACCAATGCTTTGGAAGAAGTAGAGTCTACTTCCAGGTCCCTGGAAAGTCTTACCAATATCTATTATGCTTCGCTCAGTCAGAAAATGAATGAGACCATGAAGGTGCTGACAACAGTAGCTACTATATTCATTCCATTGACTTTCATTGCAGGTATCTATGGAATGAATTTCGAATACATGCCAGAACTTCAATACAGGAATGGATACTTTATTATCTGGGGCATTATGGGAGCGGTGTTTATCGGAATGGTGATCTACTTCAAAAGAAAAAAGTGGTTGTAGCTATGCTGTTAGTTTGACAAAAAAAGTGCTTCCTTTTCCTTCTTCTGACTCAACCCACACTTTACCTCCAAGGTCCTGAACATACTTTTTCACTATCGAGAGTCCCAAACCAGTAGACACCTCACCTCCCGTCGGCCTAGCGCTGAGCTTTTGAAAACGATTGAATACTTTCTTTTTATCCTCCTCAGAAAATCCTGGACCTTCGTCACATACTTTAAATAGCACACTGTCATATGAACAGTCGACTCTGAGCTCCACAGTAGAGTCTGGATCTGAAAACTTCACTGCATTTGAAACAAGGTTTTCAAGGACAAGCAGCAGCAACAAGTGATCCGTACGAATCATATTATGCTCTTCGCAAAACTCTACTGCCAGGTCAATATTTTTCTTTGCTGCGATTGGTCGATATCGTTGTGCTACGTCTCGCATTATTATACGGATATCCACACGCTCTTGAAGAACCTTAATTCTGTTGCCTTCCAGTCCATCTATATCCAGAATTTTGGTCACCATCTTATTGATTCGCTCCGCGCTGGCAGTTACCTGATTCAATAATTTTGTTTCACTCTCAGAAAGGCTACCAGTCGTTTTCTGATTCACTATGTCTGTCACCATAATGATTTGACTCAATGGAGAGCGAATATCGTGAGCTAAAATCCTCACCAAATTATTTTTTTCCTCATTTAACGCTACCAGCTGAGCGTTTCTATTCATCAACTGCTCATTCTTTTGGCGTATATCTTCCTGCTGATCCTCTATCTGGTCTTTCTGACCAACCAATAGTGTAGTCGTTTTTTGGTTTTTATAAAACAAAAAACCAATGGCAAATAAAAAGACAGAGACAACACCTATACCTATAATTAGAATTCTCTTCATTGATGCCTCTTGCTCAAGCTGTAAATTGGCATTTTTAATTAGAGCCAGTTGCATCTCCTTTTCTTTAGTCAGAATAGAAGTACCCAGCTCCTCACCCGAGTATATCTCATCAATAAACCGGTACAACTCTTCGCCTAAATAACTTGAAATAATATCTGAAACTTGTTGTTGATATTCGTTTGTAGAAAGGAACTCATCAAAATGATTCTTCCATTCGCTATCCTTCGGCATAAGATAGGAATAGCCCTGACCCTTGACTGTAAAAAAGTTTTGCCGAGTCACTTCACTACCACTTTCAACCTGCATCAAATAAACAGGCAAGTCTATGAATCCAAAGCTGTTATTGGATTCGCTAACGCCATCTAGGACATTACTTTCACTCTCAATATATTTAATCTTAAAGCTAGCCCCCAACTGCTCTCGCAAGTTCAAAAGCAGAGATTCGTACTTTGTGTCTTTGATAGTGACAGCACTCATCACGCTCATCATCTCATTCATCTCTTCATAAGATCGTACAATCGGTGTTCCATCACTAGAAATAAGTACTGTTATATCTGGAAGGTATGGGATAGGGAAATCAGCATATTGTTTTCGATTATCTGTAATAGAAAGAGCGGATACACCAACAGCATTGGGGTTGTCAGATTCCCTAATTGTTTCAAGGATGTTTGAAAAACTTGTTGCCTTTACCCAATTCAGTTTGACATCAATATTCTTTTCATTCTTTAAAAAAACTTGAAAAGCACGAAACATTTCAGGCTCAATTCCTTCGAGTTTACCATCAACATTCTCGTATATGAATGGTTTCGAAGTAAACCAATAAAGATCCAATTCATCTTGTGATACAGTCTTTGCTTGTATCACAAATACTGGCATTATAGAAAGTAGAAAAAACAAGAAACTAGAAAAGCGGTGGTGCATTGAATAAATATGGTGAATTTATCGCTTTAGTAAAATTTACTTACAATGGTTTTAAAAATAAGGAAAAGAAAATAAAGTTGAGAAATTCTAAACCTTATTATGAATTAACTGGTTTTATAATTGGATCAAACTAAAGACCATGGCAAAGAAATCTGTCACTAAACAATCCATACAAAAAGGATATCAAAACTACTTACTAGAGGAAGGTAAAAAACCAGAAACTGTTCGGATATTCACCAAACATCAACAAATCTCTGACGATGAATTTTACAAATACTTCGGTTCATTAAAGAATATTGAGGCTTCTATCTGGGAAGGATATTTCACCAAAACCTTGAGCGTTGTACAAAAGGACCCAGACTTTGAAGAAATGAGTGGTAGAGAAAAGCATTTGTCCTTTTTATATACCCTACTGGAGGTGATGAAATCTGATCGTTCGTACATCCTGTATAAATTGGAAAATATAAAACCACACGAATTGCCGAATGAACTTAATCAAACACGAAGTATTATTACTCAATCTGATATTGATTGGGCAAAGACGTTTGAATTTCTTCCTGAGAAAGCCCAAAATATTACTCATTCCGCTTACAAAAAAATGTTGTGGTCTCACTGCATGGCTGTGTTGATGTTTTGGGTGAAGGATGATTCCGGTGATGCCACTGATACAGATGTGTTCATAGAAAAATCCACACGTACGGCATTTGATATTGGGGAGCTACCAGCTCTTGATTCCATTATTGACTTAAGTAAATTTTTCTTACAAAAAATGGGCTTCTCCAAAGCCCCCGCCTAATGTCCAAAGAACTTGATCGAATTCCCATTGGGAAAGTGAAACGCGCCAGCAAATTTGTGAGCACTGGTGCGAAAGTTGGTGTAAACTATGTGAAAGCCTACAGTAAAGCAGCCATCAACGGGAAGCTTGACAAAGAGGAGTTAGATAGTGACAATGCTCGTGATATCTACGACTCCTTGAGTGAGCTGAAAGGAAGTGCTCTCAAAATGGCACAACTGCTCAGCATGGACCAAAACGTATTACCCAAGGCATACTCCGACAAGTTTTCGATGGCCCAATACAGCGCCCCACCACTCTCCTACCCGCTTGTCAAAAAGACATTCAAAGCTAATTTTGGTAAGGATCCCAATGAAATCTTTGACACTTTCGGAAGAAATGCAAGCAATGCTGCCTCGATGGGCCAGGTTCATAAGGCAGAGCTCGATGGTACCAGACTAGCGGTAAAAGTTCAATATCCTGGAGTAGCAGATAGTATCAAGAGTGATCTGAAACTTGCAAAACCTTTTGCGCTCAAACTTATGAATGTAAAAGGAAAAGACGTGGAACCTTATATGCAAGAAGTAGAAGGTAAACTCCTTGAAGAGGCTGACTATAATCTTGAATTGAAGCAATCCATGGATTTTGCCGACAAGTGCAAAAAATTGGAAGGCTTATTCTTTCCAAAATATTATCCAGAGTTATCTGCGGCTCAAATACTAACCATGAGCTGGCTGGAAGGTGAACCCATCGGTGCTTGGATGAAGCGAGAACAAAGCCAGGAAAATCGTGATCAGCTTGGGCAGATTCTTTGGGACTTCTACATGTTTCAAATGCATGAACTGCGGATGATGCATGCGGATCCACACCCTGGCAATTTTATCATCAACGAAGACATTGACCTTGGAGTTATCGACTTTGGATGTATCAAGCATATTCCTGATGATTTCTATGAAGCATATTTTGAACTGGCTAGCTATGAAGTTTTGGATAATCCCAAACGAGTGGATGAATTGTTCAGACAGCTTGAAATCATCCGTCCGACCGATCCGGAGAAAGATGTGAAAATAGTTACAGCCATGTTTACTGACCTGATTCGATTATTGAGTCGACCATTCAATGAAAGTGATTTCGACTTTAGTGATGAAGCTTTCTTCAGAGAAATCTATCTGAAGGGTGAACAGATTTCGAAAGATCCAGAAATGAATCGTTTGCAAGCCAGAGGTTCACGGCACTTCATTTATTTCAATCGCACTTTTTTTGGATTGTATAACATTTTGCATTCATTGAAATCGAAAGTGGATTGCTCTAAGGTTGAATTCCTATATAAAGTATAGTCTTTAGGTACCTCGTAATGAAATATTGAAAGACTCTGACAAAATGAAGTTAGGATATTGCTAAGAATAGTTGTCCTTATATTGTGAAAAGCCCTATTTTCGAGGGTTCGTGAAATAACACACTATGACAACAAAGCGAGAACCCACGTTATTTGAATCTTTAATCCCTATCATCTTCTTAATACTCATCCTGGTTGTCAATGTAGGCATCTTTGGCAGTGCTGCATTGGATGGTTCTAATCAGATCGTTTTGATACTATCCGCAGGTGTTGCGGCAATTGTCGCCATTCGGATCGGATTTAAATGGCAAGAAATTCAGGACGGTATTGTAAAGAGTATCAGCTCAGCAATGGCTTCTATTCTTATCCTTCTTTTGATAGGAGCGCTTGCAGGTACCTGGATGCTCAGCGGAGTAGTTCCTGCAATGATCTATTATGGTTTGCAGATCTTAAATCCAACCATCTTCCTGGTTGCAGCTTGCATAGTTTGTTCCATTGTTTCAATTGCCACAGGTAGCTCATGGACGACAGCAGCAACTGTTGGCATCGCATTAATAGGTATTGGTCAGGCCCTTGGAATCTCGGAAGGTTTGGTAGCCGGAGCTATTCTCTCTGGAGCATATTTCGGAGATAAGATGTCCCCACTTTCTGATACGACGAATTTGGCGCCAGCAATGGCAGGAACGGACTTATTTACGCACATACGTTACATGACCATCACGACCGTACCATCCATCATTTTAGCACTTCTTATCTTTCTGATTATCGGCTTTGCAAATTCCGGAGAAGGAGCCATCGAAGGAAAAGACTCAATACTTGCAGCTATAGACAGTACTTTCAATATCACAGGTTGGTTATTCATTGTGCCAATAGTAGTTGTTGTGTTGATTGTGAAGAAAATGCCAGCACTTCCGGCATTGTTGATCGGCACGTTATTGGCTTCCATTTTTGCGCTGATCTTTCAACCAAACTTAGTCAATGAAGTAGCGGCTACAGCATCGTTTGACGGTATCCTATATAAATCATTCTATGGCAATGCTCCCGGGCTTACAAATTCATTCATTGGTTCAATGCAGGCCATGTTTGGTGACATCTCATTCACTACAGGAAATCAAATATTAGATGAGCAAGGTTTACTAAGTGCTTCAGGCATGTCTGGAATGTTGGGTACAATCTGGCTCATCTTGTCAGCCATGATATTTGGTGGAGTAATGGAAGGGGCAGGAATGCTTAAACGAATTGCTACTGCAATCATTTCAAAAGTAAAATCTACAGGATCACTCATCACGTCGACCGTTGGAACGTGTATCTTTTTCAATGGAACTGCATCGGATCAATACCTTGCAATCGTAGTTCCGGGCCGAATGTACGCGGACACGTACAGGGAAAAAGGTCTGGCTCCCGAAAACCTGAGTCGAACGCTCGAAGATTCAGGAACGGTAACATCAGTGCTTATTCCCTGGAATACCTGCGGAGCTTATCATGCAAGCGTATTGGGGGTTTCCACAGGCACTTACCTACCCTACTGTTTCTTCAACATTATCAGTCCGTTTATGACCATTCTTGTCGCATACACAGGATATAAGATTAAAAAAATAGCTGGGAAAGGTGAATAATCGCTTCGCTGAACATATTACAAAAGAAGACCTTCGCTCACTTCCCCTTCTTGCGTTTGAAGGTGATATTCATATAGTTGACACAGAAGAAGAATGTAACAATGCGGTTAAAGAACTGTGCAAGTTTGACGCCATAGGTTTTGATACCGAAAAGAAGCCTACGTTTAATAAAGGTGAATACAACCACACCGCAATGGTTCAGCTTTCTACCATGGAAGATGCATACCTCTTCCGCTTAAATAACATGGGCTATCCGACATCACTATTCGAACTAATGGCTGATGCAGCCATTTTAAAGCTCGGCATTAGTATTGACGATGATCTTAAAGATTTGAACAAAGCCAGAAAATTTAAACCAAAAAACTTCACTGACCTGAATGATGTAGTTCGCGAACTAGGTGTGAAACACATGGGTGTGAAGAAGTTGGCTGCCGTGTTTCTAGAGTCTCGAATTTCAAAAAATCAGCAGGTATCGAACTGGGAAAACAACACCCTTTCACCTGCTCAACTAAAATACGCTGCCACCGATGCCTGGATTTGTTTGGCTATTCATGAAAAACTGATCGAACAGGGATACATTTAATTTTTGGAGCTTAATCCCAAGTCACGTCCGTTTATAAAAAAACGATTTTTTGAATAAACCATCGAAATATCTTTGCGGACAATGAAGAGGTTTATCTATCTAATGTTTCTTGGGCCAACTCTACTTGTTGCTCAAGAAGACGCCTATCATATTGTAAGAACAGCAGAACCAATCAAAATTGATGGAATCATTGATGAACAAACCTGGGAGAATGTACAGGTAGTACAAAACTTTCATCAATACTTCCCTGGCGACTCATCGCTTGCTGATTCCAAGGTAGAAATACGATTGACTTATGATGATACATACCTTTACTTCAGCGCTAAAATGTACAACCTCACAGAGGATAGGACTTATGCTGTTCCATCATTGAGGAGAGACTACCGTGGAAATTTTGATGGGATAACAATCGAGATCGATCCTTTTCAGGACAATACAAATGCCTTTCAATTTGGAATAAATCCATATGGAGTTCAGCGAGAAGGATTGATCAGCAATGGTGGTATCAGAGGGAATGACCTATCCTTATCATGGGACAATAAATGGTTGGCCGATGCGAAACAATATCCGGGCTATTGGATAGCAGAAGCTGCGATCCCTTTTAAAACGATACGATTCAAACCTGGAAATGATAAATGGAACATCAACTTTTATCGAATAGATACAGAAGAAGGTGAAAGGTCTACCTGGACCAGAATTCCCAGAAACTTCCTGATACTCTCGCTCGCATTTATGAAAGAATTGGTATGGGACGAAGCCCCAAGCAAATCTGGCCCTAACATATCACTCATTCCTTACATTTCTACCAGCACGCAACGTGATCATGAGGACACAAGTACTGGCCGATTGGATGATTTTTCATACGGAGGCGATGCGAAAATTGCTGTAAGTCCATCGCTCAATCTGGATCTTACTTTCAATCCTGATTTCTCCCAAGTAGAGTTAGATGAGCAAGTAACAGATCTTAACAGATTCGAACTATTCTTTCCTGAACGACGGCAATTCTTTTTGGAGAATGCTGATTTGTTTGAAAGTTTTGGTCATCCCTTCTACTCGCGTCCATTTTTCTCCAGACGTATTGGATTGGCACGAGATGAGTCTACAGGTCAAAATGTTCAAAATCAGATTTACGCTGGTGCACGATTGAGTGGCAAGTTGGACAAGAATTGGCGAATCGGCATTCTAAATATGCAAGCTGCTGAAGACAATTCAATCAATCTCCCTAGCATCAATTATTCTGTAGGGGCAGTACAGCGAAAAATCTTTGGTAGATCTAATATCGGCGCCATTTTCATCAATAAGCAAACATTTGAAAGTTACGCAGAGAATGATACTACTCCATATACCGGCTGGAATCGGCTTGCTGGTATAGACTACAATCTGGCTTCAAGTGACGGGAAGTGGAATGGTAAGGTCATGTATCATCACTCCTTTGATGAGAGTGGTCAAAAATCAGGTCAAGGCTCACATACTGGATTTATTGCATATGATTCAAAATCCTGGACATGGAGTTATGTACATGTCTATGTCGGAGAAAATCACAATGCGGAAGTTGGGTTTGTGCCACGACCTGGGATTGTGAGAATAAATCCAGATTTCGGTCGGAATTTCTTTCCTTCAACAGGCATTTTCAATTCCATTAAGCTTATCGGGGAAGCCGAATATATATGGACAGTAGATGGAGAAAAAACGGATCATAAATACGCCGTTAATTTTGAATCTGGACTATCAAACACTGGTCGTTTGAGTGCTTCGGTTGAACAGATCTATACCTTTTTACTAGATCCATTTGACCCCACCCAGACAGAAGGAAGAGAACTGCTGCCGATGACAGGATACACCTACCACAATTTCAACTTTTCATACATCTCTGATCAGAGAAGAATCTTTAGTTACCAGCTCAATGGATATGTTGGTGAGTATTTCAATGGCATGAGACAAAGTTTAGGAACCACACTTGGGTATCGATTTCAACCGATTCTGGATGTCAAGTTAAATATGGTCTATAATCGCATTAGGCTACCAGAAGACTATAACGACGCAGATCTATGGCTCATTGGTCCAAGGTTTGATCTCACCCTATCTAAATCCGTATTCTTCACCAACTTCTTTCAATACAATAGTCAGATTGATAATGTCAACATCAATTCCAGATTCCAATGGCGGTTCGCTCCTGTATCTGACCTGTTTATCGTTTATACAGACAACTATGGAACCGGTATGATCTCTGATGCGGGCTTGACAAGAAAAAATCACGCACTCATTCTAAAAATGACGTATTGGATTAACTTGTAGTAGCATCTAATTACAAGCTTATGGCTAAGAACGAAGCATCTGACGAAACCATTCAACTGTACTCTGATTTACTGGCAACCATTGGTTTGGAACAAAAAGGGAAAAACATGCCTTATACATCAATGAATGGAAACATGTATTCTTTTGTGGCTAAAGAAGGATATGTAGCAATCCGCCTTTCAGAAGAAGATAAAGAAGAATTTATGGAGAAGTACAATGCCGGACCTGCCATTTCGTATGGAGCTACCATGCGAGGTTACGTCCATGTCCCAGATGAGGTTTTGAAAAATACGACAGAGCTTTCAGTGTATATGAAAAAAAGCCATGCGTTTGCCCAAACGCTCAAACCTAAACCAACCAAGAAGAAATGAGAGTAGTGCTATTGATATTAATTGTAGGCTTGGTTGCTTCTTGCACCGTAGATAATTCATTCACACAAAGTGATACGCAAGAGATTAATCGTATTCGAAGAGATTACGTAAATGGCTGGCTTGCAAATGATCGCGAAACAGTCCTGGGTCTTTTTACAGCAGACGCTACGATTATTCCAAGTGGTCAATATCCCTTGACTGGGCAAGAAGAAATCGAAAAATATTGGTTTCCTAATGACAATTCAGAAACTACGATTCATTCCTATGCAGTAGAGTTGATTGAGCTTCAGGGTACGGATTCGATGGCCTATACGATAGAAAAAGGTGTACTAAATTTTACATATACTAATGGTGACTTCACAATGACCAAAGAATCAACCTCCCATGCGACAAGTGTATACCGAAAAAGTAAAGAAGGAAGCTGGAAGATCGTTTCCAGAATGTGGACCAGTTTAAATGAATAACAATGGCATTTGAAAAATTAGAAGACATAAAACCCAGAGAAATCCTACCTGGATATACCGTTCGTTTCGTTCATACCGATCGCATGACATTCGCATTCTGGGATGTAGCAAAAGACAGCCCATTGCCCGAACATGCACATCATCATGAACAAGTTGCTCAGGTGATGGAAGGTGAGTATGAACTAACCATAGGAGGTGAAACCAAGCGATTGGGACCGGGAGATGTCGCAATCATTCCATCAAATGTTCCTCACTCAGGTATGGCAATAACAGCCTGTAAATTAATGGACGTTTTTTGTCCAGTAAGAGAGGATTACCTGGGAACCAATAAATAAAAAAAGCGATCCGTCTTTCGAATCGCTTTTCTCCAGAGTTATTAATTAGCTTGGCCAGCTTCCTGATTCAGTAATTTCTCCATTGGAGTAATATGCATACGTACCAGAGGTACCAGTGGCATCCCAGGTAGCTGAATAGTACAATGATCCTCCGATGGTGTATGATAGTGTTCCCGAATTATCTGCATTAACAGATATCTCAATCAAAAATCCTTGCTCATCATCGGACACTGTGTAATCAAATGAACCATCCGAGCTTTCTTCCCAGGCATATTCTAGTACTACTGTACTGCCGATCTCTGCATTGGGATTGGTCCCAAACAATTGCATAAACCCACTCCTAAGTTCTCCTTTGGATTCTTCTGCGTAAATAATTTGGTCAAAGTCTCCGCCATTTATAGACCAGAAAACCTGGAAAATATATTTATCACTCGACTCACAGATTTGATAAGCAACCGTAAATGTTTCTGAACCAGCAGTGGTAGTCCAGGTGTAAGTCACAGAATTAGTTCCACATGCTCCGCCAATTGGAGCGTCCGTTTGCACTGCATTGGAAGGTTGATTGAAATACGCCAACCAAATGGTCATCAAATTAGCCGAAGAGAGGTAAGTACCTGCGAGTGCTGCATTTGGATCATCAGACCCAACTAAATTGTTGATTACACCTTGGTCGATAGGTGGATTTGACTGATCAAATGCGAACTGAACAGAAGCCAGATCTACAGATGTATCATCATCTTTACTACATGATATGCTAAATAGCAAAGCAAAAGTTGCTAAAAGCAGGGTGATTCTTCTAAGGTGATTCATTATGGTAGTTCTTTTTAAAAGATAAAATTTTCTAAAATAAGTACAAAAATAAAACGATTATTTAGTTAACAGCTCTTTTTGATACTTTTAGTGAATGGAAGTCGATGAAATAAAGAAAAAGATTGAAGAAGAAATAAGTAAAACCGAATGGTTAATCGCCGACTACAAGGAGCAAAGCAAGCCAGTGACCCTGGATAATTCAATTGGTCGGATTTCTCGTATGGATGCAATCAATAATAAAAGCATCACCGAATCAGCATTGAGACAGGCTGAGCTCAAGCTGTCCAAATTGCACCAGGCATTAGATACTATCGACACGCCCGATTTTGGCTTATGTATCAAGTGCAAGCAGTCTATTCCTCTTGGCAGAATTTTGCTGATGCCCGAAAGTAATAAGTGTGTAAAATGTGCTAGATAGCAAGAAACCCATTTTTCATTGATTACCCTATAATTGATTAGAACCATTTTAAAAAAAACAAGGTTACATCTTCTTTATGAGTAAAAACAAAAACGTCACCTTCGCCTGGGCAGTCAGAAACATTATCTGGCCGAGAAGAAAAACCATACTAATCGGACTCCTTCTCATCATCATAAGCAGGCCTGCTGGATTGGTACTACCAGTAGCAACAAAATATCTTTTGGACGATGCAGTGCCAAACAAAGACTTTGGGATGCTCAAGCTCATCGTGATTGTCATCGTGATATCTCTTGCGGTTCAGGCTGTTTCCTCCTTTCTATTGACACGCATATTAAGTGTAGAGGCACAATTCTTGATTTCAGAATTGAGAGTGAAAGTGCAGAAAAAGATCCTTTCACTTCCAATCAATTTTTTTGATAATAATAAGTCAGGTGCGCTTGTCTCTCGAATTATGACAGATGTTGAAGGTGTAAGAAATCTAGTTGGAACTGGCTTGGTTCAGCTCATTGGCGGCACTATCACTTCTGTTTTAGCTTTGATTCTATTGATCAACATAAGTCCATCAATGACCATCTTCACACTGGTTCCTGTTGGGTTGTTTGCGGTCATTGCTTTAAAAGCCTTTGGAAGGATCAGACCTATTTTCAGAGAGCGTGGCAAGCTAAACGCAGAGGTCACCGGACGTTTGACTGAAACTCTTAACGGAGTGCGAGTCATTAAAGGATTTAATGCGGAAGAATCAGAAAACAAAACTTTCGAAGATGGAGCCAGGCGACTCTATGAAAACGTAAAATCCAGCTTGACTGCTACAGCAGTGGTGACAAGTTCAGGGACATTTCTGATTGGATTTGCTAGCGCAGGAATACTGGCAATGGGTGGTTATTTCATGATAGAAAATGAACTAACGTCAGGTGAACTGATTTCATTCATTTCCCTTCTCGCCTTTATGATCGCTCCAATCGTCCAGATGAGTAATATCGGGAGTCAGCTTACTGAGGCTTTTGCTGGACTTGATCGTACAGAGGAGATCATGAAAATGGATCCTGAAGATATGACTGAAGATCGTCCGATCATTTTGAAAGAAGTCAAAGGAGATGTCGCTTTTAAGAATGTTTCATTTGCCTACGAAGAAGGTAAAGAAGTCTTAAAGGACATCTCATTCAATGCGCCACCAGGATCTGTCACTGCATTAGTAGGAAGCTCAGGTTCAGGTAAATCAACAACTGCCAGCCTTGCCGCCACCTTCTTAAGTGCAAAGAAAGGGATGGTTACGATTGATGGCCACGACATCACAAAAGTGAATCTATCCAGCTATAGAAAACACTTGGGTGTAGTGCTACAAGATGATTTTTTATTTGAAGGAACAATCAGAGAAAACATTCTTTTCCCAAGGCCAGATGCAACTGAAGACGAATTGCTTGATGCTGTCAAAGGAGCGTATGTCAACGAGTTTACTGACCGATTTGAAGATGGTTTGAACACGGTGATAGGTGAAAGAGGTGTTAAACTTTCTGGAGGTCAAAAGCAGCGGATATCCATTGCACGAGCTTTACTGGCCAATCCTAAAGTGATCATTTTAGATGAAGCCACTTCAAATTTGGATACAGAGAGTGAAACCTACATTCAAAAGAGTTTGGATGGCTTGATGAAAGATCGAACCACATTCGTTATTGCACACCGGTTAAGTACTATTCGAAAGGCTAACCAGATACTGGTAATTGAGAACGGTGAGATTGTAGAGCGAGGTACGCACGATGAACTGATTGCTAAGGAAGGTCGCTACTTCGAGCTGTACACGTACCAGAGCAGGATATAAAAAGGCAGCATCTTAAAAAAATGCTACCTGCTATGATTGAAACTAAATTACTCGTTTCTAATACTCTCAGTAGGATCGGAAATTGCAGCTCGATAGGTTTTAACTGAAACGGTAATTAATGCTATGAGCACTGTTGTCATTCCACCGATCGCAAATACGTACCAATGATCAATTACCTCGATTCTATAAGCATATCCGCCTAGCCATTTTTGCATAAAATACCAGACAACAGGAATTGCAATACAAGATGCGACTAACACGAGCCACACAAACTCTCTCGAAATTAAACTGATGATTTGTTGAGCTGTAGCTCCCAACACTTTTCGAATACCGAGTTCCTTTTGCCGCTGTTGCGAGGCATAAGCTGCCAGCCCGAAAATTCCAAGGCAGGCGAGAAAAATGGAAAGTGCAGAAAATGCGCTGAATACTTTGGCTTGCTGCTGCTCCCTCTCATAAAGGTCACTTAGACTATCATCCAAAAATTCATAAGACATTGGAAAACCTGGTGCGAGTTCCTCAAAAGTCTTGTCAATGAATAGCAGTCCATCTTTCATATTAGCCATATTGATCTTAATTGCGAGCCTTCGGTGAAAACCGCCTGTAAGAATAGCTAAAGGTTCTATTTCATCTTTCAAGGTACTAAAGTGATAATCTGAAGCAACACCTATCACCGGCACATCTTGAATGTCCCAGCCAGGCATAGAAACCTTACGGCCGATAACCTCTTCAGGATCTAATCCAAGCTCCAAAACCGATCGTTCATTAAGGATCATAGTAAATTCTTCATCGGAACTAAGTTCACTTGAAAAGTTTCTACCTGCTATAATATCTATCCCCAAAACATTAAAAAACTCAATATCCGTGAAGAGTGTACGCATGCGATGTGTTTCTGAAACACCTGTTACAATAAAACTGGAGGCGTCATGAAACCCGCCAGGCTCACCTGAAACCATCGTTACTCCTTGCACATTAGAATTTACCAGCAATCGATCTTTGAACTGATCGCGTTGAGTTCGAATTTCTGAGTTGTCTAAATCTACCAATACGATAGCTTCCTTATCAAAACCTAAGTCTTTGGAATTCAAATAATTCGTTTGAACAGAAATCAGCATTGAGGAGACTATCAAAAAAATCGAGATGGCAAACTGAGTTACCACAAGAGCTTTGCGTAAGCCTACATTTTTCCCGGAAGTAAGCTTGCTACCTTTCAAAATGGAAACCGATTTAAACGAAGATAGTAGCACCGCTGGATACACTCCAGAACTAAGTAAGATGACGATAACCAATGAAAGAAAGAAGGTCAGCACATTGCTGTCCATCCAATTAAGTGTCACCTCAAGGCCAAAAAATGAATTGAAGGTCGGTGTTAAGAGCTCACATATTCCTATGGAAATCAGAATTGAAAAAAATAAGATCATCATTGATTCACTGAGGAATTGCAAAATCAATCGCGATTTTGATCCACCTAGTACTTTCCGTACGCCTACTTCTTTGGCTCTCATGAAGGACTGAGCAATTGATAAATTCACATAGTTAAAGCATGCAATAAAAAGGATTGCAATAGCAACCGCACCAAGTGTTAGACTGGATGCAAAACTGCCGTGCCTTGCAAAGTCGTAACGCGTTTCATTATTAAAGTAGATGTCAACCAAAGGCTCGAGTTCAAGTCCGATTTTGCTGCCTGATTTTTCAAAGTCTTTCCCCATGTACTTTTCCATAAACTGATCAAGCTTTCCGTCCAGGTTGTTTGCCTGTGCTAATGTTGGAACCTTCACATATGTATTGAGACTGTTGTTCCACCACCCGTTAAACCAATCGAAACTTTCAAGCAAATCAATGGAAAGTACCATGCTAAAATCCAGATGCGAATGACCAGGAATGTCCGCCATCACGCCAGAAACGATAAATTCATATGCATTATCTACTTCAATAATCTTTCCGATCGGGTTTTCATCACCGAAGTATTTCCTAGCTGCTTCCTGCGTTAAAACAGCTGAATTGGCTGTTGCTAATACCGATTGTTTATTCCCAGAGGCAAGTGGATACGAAAAGAATTCAAAGAAATTTTCATCAGCAAAAAGGAGGTCATCTTCCATGAAACGCTTTTCTCCAACAGCTACCAGACCATTTTCAGGTACTGCCCTCGTAGTTGCAGTTACATCCGATGGATAATCAGTGAGGAGCGCATTGGCATATGGAACTGAAGTTACGCCTATTCGATAGGGTGTTCCATTCATTTCTGATACTCGAAGGACACGATAAATCTGATTTGCGTCCTCATGAAAGCGATCTGTATTTACTTCAGAATAAATATAGAAGTAAAGGAATATTGTTGCCACCAATCCCATTGTAAACCCGAATAAGCTAATCAGTGAAGTGGATAGTTGGCGATACAAATTTCTAAGCGTAAGTATTGGATTAAAAATAAACATAGGCCGTGCATTTGAGTTTTTGAAAGATTTAAGTGTGGATGGTCTTAGGTAATTGAAAACCTGATACCAATATTTTAGTCCTTTGAAGGTGTTCTTTTTTGAATCTGAATAATATTCTTCCAAGTCGCCTTGTAGTTCTTCTACCAGCTCATCCTTACAAAACCAGCTGATGAGTTTGAGGGAAAACTTCGGTGGCTGTGAAGCACTAGGCATTGCTGAATTTCAATTCAAATGATGGAACTTGATTCCAAAGATTGGCACGAAGCTTTTTTACATCATTCAATGCAGACTTACCATCAGCAGTCAATTCATAGATACGTTTTCTTCGCCCGCCTCGCTCCTTTGTTGCTCCTCCCATCTCGGACTTCAAAAAATCCTTTTGCTCCAGTCTGCTAAGTGTAGTATGCAAAGCTCCCATAGAAATGGATCGATTCACTTGATTTTTTATTTCATCCTTGATCCGAAGCATGTATGCCTCCTCTTGTAAAATGAGTACAACAAGAAGTAAAAGTTCTTCAAACTCTCCCAGATTGGTTCCTTTCATAAGTATATTGTTTATGATAGAAAGTATTAGTTTCTATTTTGCAGATACTATACGAATGTATTAATCGATTTGTTTCGATAAAATAGAAAGTAATCGATTTGAGTAGAAAAATGTAACTTTTATCGTTCAAATATGAAACGTATTTCAGTCAGTCAAATACGAAAAGAGGTAGAGCTAAAGACTGCTCGAAGTGGTGGTCCAGGAGGTCAACATGTTAATAAAGTTGAGACAAAGGTTACTCTTCGGTTTAATGTTTTTAAATCTCATATTTTAACTGATTCAGAAAAGGAATTGCTTAAAGCTACGTTTGGACTTAAGCTGACCAAAGATGGTGAACTAATTGTGACTGTGGATAGCAAGAGGTCTCAATTAAAAAACAAAGAAATTGCTTTCAAGAAATTAGATCGGATGCTGGCTAAAGCCTTTACTGTAAAGAAAAAGCGAAAATTAACACAGCCAACTAAAGCAGCAAAGCGTAAGCGATTGGACGAAAAGAAGAAACATGGAGAAAAGAAAAAATGGAGACAAAAGCCTATTTAGATCAGTCTGAGGTCTCTTTGAAAATGGAAACACCAAGTAGATATGAATTTACAATCAGGTTTTTATTGTTTTTAATGGTGTTTTTAATCGAATCAAGTGATCCTTCCTTAGCAGCTAAATCATCTTTACCATGACCAAACCCTTGTGCCAGTACGATACCACTTACAAATAGTCCAAGTGCTAATGCAATAATTTGGATGCTTTTAGATTTCTTGATGTACTGTCTCATTGTTTAGATGTTTGGGTAATTAGTACCTAGAACAACAAATTTATTACACTAACGGTTAAAAAAAATTTAAGATTCGTGAAAGTTGGTTAAGATTATAACTTTAAATCAGCACAAAAACTGATATGGCTGTCGACCTGAATGCATTTTACCTTACCAAAGTAGAGCCTAATAAGGGCTGTTTACTTGCTTTGCGAAGCATTATCTTAAAGCAAGATTCTGAAGTATCAGAAACCCGAAAATATGGAATGCCATGCTTCTGCTATAAGAAAAAGATGTTTTGCTATTTGTGGGTGGATAAGAAAAGCCAAGAACCCTATATACTTTTTGTGGAGGGGAAGCATCTTAGTCATCCTGATCTTGAAATTGGAACCAGAGCTCGCATGAAAATCTTACGAGTAAACCCTGGTTCAGACTTTCCCATCAAAACCATAAATCTTCTCCTCAGTCAAGCAGTGGATTTATACCGTAGCGGCACGATTAAAATCAAATAAAAAAAGCCACACACCAAAAGGCATGTGACTTAATCTTTTTTAAATTATTGCTTTACCAGATGATTACTCGCTCTTCTTCAGGTCTCCAAAGCTCATCTCCTTCTTTTAGCTCAAAAGCTGCGTAGAACGTTTCCATGTTAGTCAAAGGACCAATAGCTCTGAACATTCCTGGAGAATGTGGATCAGTTAAAACCTGCGTTCTAAGTGTTTCATCTCTATACTTGGTTCTCCAAATGGTCGCCCACGAAATAAATAAGCGCTGCTCAGGTGTAAATCCATCAATCAAGCCTGGATTTCCTTTCTTATTGAGATGAATCTGTAATGCATCATAAGCCGCATTTAATCCTCCTAAGTCTCCAATGTTTTCGCCAAGAGTCAGTTTACCCTGAACATAAACACTATCTAAAGCCTTGTAAGCATCAAACTGAGCGACTAACTTCTCACTTCTCTCCTCAAAACGTTTCTTATCTTCTTCGGTCCACCAGTTTACCATATTGCCCTGGAAATCAAATCGGCTTCCCTGATCATCAAATCCATGAGAGATTTCATGACCGATAACTGCGCCCATGCCTCCATAATTTACTGCTGCATCAGCAGTGTAGTTGTAAAACGGTGGCTGTAGAATTGCAGCAGGAAATACAATTTCATTATTCAACGGATTGAAATAGGCATTTACCGTTTGTGGATTCATACCCCATCTTTCCTTATCCACGGGTTCTCCAATCTCTTTAATGTTTTCTTGAAACTGCCATTTCCAGGCATTTTCCATATTGTCCATATAGCTATATGATTCACCACTTTTCTTTACTTCCAACGTGGAGTAATCTCTCCACTTATCAGGATAACCAATTTTTACCGTCAGGTTGTTTAGCTTTTTCAATGCTTGTTCCTTTGTTTCCTCCGACATCCACTCCAGATTTTTGATTCTGTTGTCAAAGGCCACCATTAAGTTCCCAACCATTTCTTCAGCACTTGCTTTCGCCTCAGGAGGAAAAGTTTCAGCCACATAAACTTTACCTATCGCTTCACCTATTACTCCATTGGTGGTAGCCAGAACTCTTTCAGATCTCGGTCGCATTTGCTCAGTACCTCGAATGGTTTTTCCATAGAAATCAAAGTTTGCAGCCACCATGTTATTATTAAGGAAATTGGCTGCTTGATTTACAACATTCCATGTCATGTAGCTTTTAATTTTGTCCATCTCTACTTCATTCAAAGTAGCTGTCACTTCTTTCATGAATTTTGGCTGAAGGACTATCAAAGTGTCAACTTTAGTCATATCTACCCCAACAGCATTCAAATAAGTATTCCAATCAATTGCTGGTGATATATCTTGTAACCCATCCACTGTCATCGGATTGTATAAGGCAGGAATATTTCGAGATTCAATTGGCGTTAAGGATGCTAATGCCAGCCTGGTCTCTATTTCCATAACATCTTTGGCCATGGCATCTGCGTCCCCAGCAACAGCAGCTAAATCCATCATTCTTGAAACATGAGCTACATATTTTTCTCTGATTTCCTTTGACTTAGCATCTTCTTTTGTATAATAATCCCTATTTGGCAGTCCCAATCCTCCGGCAGTGATGTATAGTGAATTGATCTTGCTATCCATCAGATTTGCAAAGGATGCTACTCCATGAAATGGACCGTATCCGGTGCTGTGCATATCTGCCAACAAGCTTTGAACGTCCTGAGTTGTTTCGAGTGTGTTGATCTGATCCATCCATTTAGTCAATGGTCTGGTGCCTACACGCTCAGCAAGTGTAGAATCCATTCCTACGGCAAAAAAGTCGATGGCCTTACGCTCATCTGTGCCATCTCCAAAGTCAGGATTCTGTGCAGAACGATCCATTATATCCAGCATGATTTTGTCATTCTTTTCTCTGAGTTCAGGGAATCCGCCCCATCTTCCTTCATCTGCAGGAATTTCAGTTTTGTCAAGCCAATTTCCATTGGCGAATCGATAAAAGTCCTTTTTAGGATCCGCTCCATCTCCCATCATAGTGAGGTCGAGGCCTGGAGGCATTTCTTTAGCTGCATCTTCTTTTGGTGCTGTACAAGCACTCATAATTGCCAATGCCATTAAAGTAAAAATTGAGTTTCTCATAATTAGATTGATTTTTAGATCTTAAATGTATGAAAATGAAATAGTTAACCATTCACTTCTTGAGTTGAGTGGTGAATTTTTAAGATAAGTGAGCGATATAATTGAATTAGGGCAAGTTTTTATACAAGAGTCTCTTCGCCCAATTGCTAATTCAATATAGGTGTTACCTTATAACCCGCTTCTTTTAATAACCTGATCATGCCAAAATCACCTCCTAAATGCCCAGCTCCTACCGCATAAAAGGTAGATTTTTGCATAGAAAAAGTAGCGATCTTAGGCAACCAATTAATATTTCTATCAATCAATAAAAACTTCTCCTGATTTTTATCGGACATATTTTCTAAGATCAATTCGTACATCCGGTCAATATTTTCCTTTTTATAGGTTTTGATCATTTGCTCAAACAGATCAGCCATTTCCTTCTTCTCTGTTACAACCTTCATTAATTCTTCAGCCTGTGTCTCATACGGAATATTGTCAAACATACCAGCTTGCTCGGTTGCCGTTTCCAGACCAAATATTTCTTTTTCTCTGCTCATCGCCCGTTGTACAAATGTCATTTCATAACTAGCCGGAGTCCCTTCCATTAGACTGGGAATGAGCATCGCAGATACAAAAAAGGGTTTGAAGCGGTTGACTTGAACTAATCCAATACCAGTAGTCTCTTTCATGTATACATCGAGTGTCTGGTAATCTTCCTCGGAAAGAAGTTTGTCCAAGGTTTGTCCGTCCTTCATAAACGCATTCTGCATAAGTTCCGATTGCATCGCTGGATTATCCATATCCAGTTCCATCACAATTTGTTCAGATGCATCAAAAGCCTGCTCCACCTTTTCTTTCATTTCGAAATCAGCTTGTGGCAAAAGATGGAATGTTCCAAATATGTAAGAGGTTACTATGCTGTCGCCTTCTACTTTCCATAGCAATGTACTTTCAAGTTTCTGTCCGCGGGCCTCTGAAATAATGGAAGTCCCAATCCAAATCCCAATAATCAGCAGAACTCTTCTTGACCACTCTTTTTGTGTATTGTTGTTTTCCATATTATAAGTTTCTTCTATTTGTAGGTGGTTAAGTAGGTTTATTACAAAATCAATATGAATTATTCCTCTACGATTACAATGGGGAAATCTTGACCTCTAGAGAATGTGTGTGGATATTGTGGGCTTCCCTTGTATAAAATGCTCAATTCAGGGACCTGATCATCCAAATAACCTTTTAATTCATAGATGGTCACTTTTCCATCTTTCGGAGCACCATCGGCTGCGCCGGATAGTCCTTTTAGTAAAGCATATGTAAACAATCCATGACCTAATGATTCAAACTCCGTAGCATATTGTTCGCTTCCTGCTGCTGCCATTACATGTATACCAGAACTACGTGATAATTGAGCAATGGCCTTTTCTTCTGGAGCTCCTCTTTGGGCAAGTATTTCAACCGAACCGCCAGACTGGCATGCGTCCATAACGATCAGCTGTTTCAACGCTTTTATCTCCAACATAGCTTGTTGAAGTTGTGAAGCTTCTATACCATATTCATTCATTTTATCACTATCGTATAGTCTGCTTGCATTGGAGGATACCAAATAGAATTTACCATCGATCATACTCCCGTGTCCAGCATAATAAAACACAAACACATCATTGACTGAGATTTGACTTTGAAGTTCCGTGACCTTTTTCAGAATGTTCTCTTTAGTGGCTTCTCTATCAAATATTTCGTGCAAAATGATATTAGAGTAGATTTCACCGCCTTGTTTTTTCATTTGCGCTGCAAACGAATTTGCATCCGTTTTTGCATAGTTTAAGTTCAGTGATTTATTCTGGTATTCATTGATGCCTACAGCTAATATATGGCAGGTACTTCCTGGTACTTTAGAATCTGAGAATAAGGTGACAGATGCTTTATTCGATTCTAGGTTAGCATTCGATGAAGCTATGGCTGTAAATTCATTATGCCCAGCTACCAATGGATATTCTATGGAATAGATTTTTGCATTCTTGTCTGAGCGTATTTTTTGGATTTGAGGTTCCAGTGAAACTCTTCGTCCATTATGAAAAAACTTTACTTCTTGGATGCCTCCTCCCTTATCTTCTGCTTTTAGGTACAGCTTAGCCGTCTCTTCTTGTATCAGTCCTGAGAGCTTTAAAACTGGCGGGGGATCCTGATCTATAAGGTTTCCCATTGATTTTTTTCCAGCTCTTTTCGAACTAAAAATATCTTCTACCAATCCGGGCACATAGAATTCTTCCATTAATTGATCGGCTCCCACAGCTTCCATTCCTCGAACAAAGTGGATATTGGAAACTGCATCATCTGTTGCGTCAAAATAACCATCCGGCGTTTTCACCATCCAGTCGTTCTTACCTATCTGAATATGCTCAAAAAGTTCTTTTCGTTCGGTTAAGTCCCAAAATTTTGTAACTCCATCAACATCGGATGTCATCATTAAATTTTGAGCAATGCTGAGACCATTGATTTCGCCTTGATGGCCAGCAAGTGTACTTATTTTTTTACCACTGTTTTTATCCCAAAAACTTACAACCCGATCCGCTCCAGCAGTCACGATATGATCACCATATAACACACCTCCAAAAACTGGCTTGCCTGCAAACATGCGCTGCTTAATAAGGCCACTAGGCAAGTCCCAAAGTATAATAGATCCATCCCAGCTTGTTGTTAAAATTTCGTCTCCAATAACTTCGATTGCTGTGACAATTTCTTTGTGGCCCACAAACTCCTTTACGAATCTTTTAGTCTCTACTTCCCAAAGCTTAAGTGTCTTGTCTAACATTCCAACAACGAGATAGGCATCATTCGCTGTAAAACTTAAGGTGTATGTAGAGGCTCCCTCGTTGTATATATAATTATATCTTTCCCAGGTGTCTGTATCCCAAAGGCTTATTACTCCATCCCAGGCAGTGCTCGCAAGTAGTTTTCCGCTGTGACTCAGTTCAATATCAAATACAGGTTCTCGATGAGCTTTTATTTCTTTGATGCTCTTTCCTGTCTTTTCATCCCAAATGATGATTTTACCGTCGCCAGCACCTGTTGCTATGATATTCTCTCCAATTCTTTCGAAACATAGGATTCCTTTGTTGTGTCCTAAATATTCCATTGAGATCGATGCATTTTTCACATTCCACTTTCTAGCCTTGCTTCCAGTCTTTCCTATGAAAATGGATCTATCATCAAGCATCCGTGCAGACTTATATTTCACCCACTTGGCTATATAGTGCTCCCAATAACTGCCCAAATCATAATCCAGCCCGGTGCTTGAACGATTCAATATGCCATCATATCTCCTGATCTGATTTCCGCTGAAGTCAGTAACAGTCACCACCTTATCCACGGCTGCAACTATTTGCTCCTCATTTGGGTGGAACGAAGCATCGTTGATTTCTCCTCCCATTGACCACTTACTCACCAATTTTCCACTGTTATTATTATAGAGAAAAATGGAATCCTCATTTGCTGCAAGGAAATGTTTTCCAGAGCTTTGAAATCCTACTGCAGACACGTCTCTGAATTCTCGCTTTCCCTCCCACAGTTTACTGCCGTTCCTTAGATCATATTTGGTAAAAGTGGTTCCATTCGAGAGTTTTAGCAGCTTTCCGTCTCTCGTTGAGGTGAGTGTCCCACAACCACCACAGTAGCCTTTTTCAGGTTTGAATTCATATTGAAATGACCAGTCGTTGGTAGCGTAGACTTTAGCTGTTCGATTATCTTCTCCGGTTATTAAGTACTGACTATCCTGGCTAAAGTTGATACTTACTCCATAACCAACACCTCGATCAGAATTCGCCTTAATCTTATGAAGCAGTTTAAAATCAGTAGCATCGAAAATTGAAATAGAGTCAGCGTAGCTTCCAACTCCCAATAATTTTCCATCTGGACTGAACATCACTGAAGTGACATAATCCCTGAATTTTTCACTTTGCCATAGCAACTCTCCTGATGCTATGTTCCATACACCTACGGTTCCGTCGGCACTACTAGAAGCCAGCTGATTGTCACTCAAAGAAAAGCCATTTACCGTGTGATCATGCCCAATTAAAGTCCTTATCTCTTTCCCTGAAACAGCATCCCATATCTTGATTGTTTTATCTCTACTTGTCGTGATTAAGTATAGACCGTCGTTGGCGAATCTGGCCGACTTTACCGCCTCACCATGCCCTTTTTGAATAACGGCCTGAAAAGATTGAGCCTCTGCAAAACAGAGGCTCAGAAAAAATAGTATACAATGAGAAATTCTCACATCTTAATCTTTTAAATGAGTGGTCCAAACTGGGAATTGAGAATGATTCACAACATCCTCAGCTATGCTACCAGATAGGAAATGACCTACACCTTTTCGCTGATGCGTACCAAGAGCAATCATATCGGCCTTTACATCTTCTGCATAAAAGATGATTCCATCTTCTTCATTTTTGTAATTGTAGATATCGATGGTGTAATTGCTAATTGAATATTTTTTTACAAATTCTTCCATCTGTTTGGTGTCATGTCTTGTAGATGTGAAGCTTGCAGGCGTATTGATTTTAACAATATTCAATTGGGCATCAAATGTTTTTTGCATGTCCTTCATTTGAGAGACAAAGTCATCATCAGTATGCTGAAAATCTGAAGCAAAGACAATTTTTTCAATTGGTTCAAGCTCACATTTATTCTGAATCGTAATGACAGGGCAGGTGGCTTTCCGAACGATTTTTTCAGCATTCGATCCAGCAAAAAATTCATTCAACCCTTCTGCACCTTCTGTTCCCACCACCAACAAGCTCATTTTTTCTTCGATAATTTGATCGATAATGGTATTGAACGGATTACCTAATTGAATCTTAGTTGTTATTTTATCATCTGAATATTTAGCGGCCGTAACAACGTCTGCTAATTTAGCTTGAACCGTTTCATACATTTTCTTGATGTAAATCTGCTCCATTGGATCTACATTCTGCATGCCTAAAGTTTTAAACGAGTCTGCCGTAGGATGCTCGATTACATTTAAAAGCATAATCTCACTGTCTGCCTTATCAGCAATTTGGCAAGCAAAATCCAATGCATGTTCTGATACTTTTGAAAAATCGTATGGTACTAATATTCTTTTCATTTGATCCGTGTTTTATCTATCCCAAGTTAACCAAAAATGGAATTTATAGTTTGTTTTTGATGAAAATCATTGCTGGGTAGAGCATTTGTCAGTCAAAGGTTAGGTTAAGCCCTGACCTATTGAAAATAATAATGCAAAAAGAAAAACGGAAATAGCCATTTGCTTCAGGTATGGATCTAATTCATCCAGAGGCTTGCTATGTACTGCTTTAATGTTTTTAAAGAACAATATGCTGATGAAAAGGAAGATTAATGGGCCATAAGATTGAAAATTGAGAATGACGAATGTGACTGATGATGCCATACCACCTGCCAACAGTATGATGTGATATACAACAGCATTTTTCCTACCCAATCTAACTGGAATTGAGTTTTTCCCCGCTGCCTTATCAGTCTCAATGTCTCGGATGTTGTTCACATTCAGTACTCCAACACTAAATAGACCTAGTGAAGCTGCAGGTAACATCACCAACCACCTAAGTTCTTGTGTTTGCAGATAGTAGGTCCCAAATACCAGAACGATTCCAAAGAAAGCAAAGACGAAAATGTCTCCGAATCCTACATACCCGTATGGGTTTTTACCAACCGTATATTTGATTGCCGCTATTATTCCGATTATTCCTGTGGATAAGAAAATGAGTGCAGAAACCCAATCTTCAGGAAATGCTATTGCAAGCAAAATAGAACCTGATACTAAAGCTAACAGCCCGAAAATGATCATGGCCTTTTTCATAGCCTGAGGAGTAATTTGACCAGAGCTCACCATTCGTTCTTCTCCTTTTCGTTCTTTATCTACTCCTGATGAAGCATCACCATAATCATTGGCGAGATTAGACAAAATTTGTAGCAAAATAGCGGTGAGTAAAGTAAGCCCCGCAGTTATATAATTCAGTCCGATCGCATTGGCAGCTATCGAAGTACCTACCAACCAACCTGATATAGCCAGTGGAAGTGTGCGTAATCGAAATGCTTTAATCCAGGACTTCATATTAGAAATTACATACGTTCAGGAACCTCAATACCGAGAATGTTCATACTCTTTTTGATCAGCTTCGCTGTAATCGCAGAAAGTACAATTCTAAATGCGAGCCTGTCGTTATTTTCTTCATTGAATATTGGTACCTCTTGGTAAAAGCCGTTGTAGTCCTTTGCCAGATCGTAAACGTATTGAGCAATGATCGCTGGTGAATATTCTCTGGCTGCTTCTCTAAGTGACTTGGTGAATTCGGTAATTTTAAAGATCAACTCCACTTCTCTTTTGCTAAGCTCGCCAACCTTTTCAGGATCAAAGCCGGTTTGAACTTCCAATGACTTGCCTCTCCGTAAAATCGCTGAGATGCGAGCGTGAGTATATTGTATAAATGGACCTGTATGGCCTTGGAATTCAATGGATTCTTGTGGATTGAAAAGCATGCGCTTTTTAGGATCCACTTTCAAAAGGAAATATTTCAAGGCACCCAGGCCAAGCATACGATATAGGTTCATCGCCTCTTCTTCGTCCATCCCCTCAATCTTACCTAACTCTCTTGTATGCTTTTCTGCTGTATTGAACATTTCCTGCAACAGATCGTCGGCATCTACCACGGTTCCCTCTCGAGACTTCATTTTACCTGTTGGAAGATCAACCATACCATATGATAAATGATAAAGTCCATCGGCATATGCTCGTCCCAATTTCCCCATGATAGCAAAAAGTACCTTGAAGTGGTAATCTTGCTCGTTGCCTACGACAAACACGGACTTGTCAAATGCAAAATCTTTGTGCTTCATGTCGCAGGTTCCCATGTCTTGCGTCATGTAAACGGCTGTACCATCGGCTCTTAGCACAAGCTTTTCGTCCATACCCTCCGCGGTGAGGTCTACCCAAACAGATCCATTTTCTTTCTTGAAAAAGACGCCCTTTTCCAAACCTTCCTCTACCACTTCTTTGCCAAGTAAATACGTGTTAGACTCTTTATACATGGTATCGAAACTGATACCCATGGTCTCATAGGTCTTGTCAAAGCCTTTGTAAACCCAACCATTCATCTTTTCCCAAAGAGCAACTGTTTCTGCGTCTCCACTCTCCCACTTTTGAAGCATTTCTTGAGCTTCTTTAATGGACGGAGCTTCTTTTTTTGCTTCCTCTGGATCTATTCCCTTATCAATCAATGTGTTGATTTCGACCTTATACATTTGATCGAACTTCACGTAGTACTTTCCAATCAAATGATCTCCTTTCATTCCAGCGCTCTCAGGTGTTTCTCCATTCCCAACTTTCTGGTAAGCAAGCATTGATTTGCATATATGCACACCACGGTCATTTACCAGGTTCACTTTTTTTACTTCGTAACCATTTGCAGCCAATATTCTGGAAGCTGAGTCTCCCAGAAAGTTATTTCTCAAATGTCCTAAGTGTAGTGGTTTGTTCGTATTAGGCGAAGAAAACTCGACCATAACCTTTTGACCATTTGGTGAAAATGATCCGTAGGATTCATCGGCAGCAATTTCACTAAAAGTTTTTAACCAACTTTCATCACTCAATTCAAGATTGAGGAAGCCTTTCACCACATTAAAATTTGTGATGAAGTCCGTGTTATCTTTTAACCAATTTCCGATCTGTGCGCCCGAATCTTCAGGCTTACCTTTAGTGATTTTTAAGTAAGGAAAGACAACAAATGTGTAGCTCCCTTCGAACTCTTTTCGAGTAGGCTGAAGACCTACTTCTACCTCCGGTAAATCATGGTTATATAATTGGGCAAACGCCTCTGAAATCGCTTTTTGTATTTTTTTCTCCAGCATTTTGCTTGGTACCTATTTCTTTGGATTAAAAATTTCTGCCATCATACATCTGGCACTTCCTCCACCTAGCTTCTCGATTGTATGAATATCGCTATGAACGAGCCTTCCATGCTTTGATAATCTTTCTTTTTGATCCTCATTCAGTGAATGGTAAGCTGCAGAAGACATCACGACTAATCGATGATCATTCGCTCCCAGCACTTGTAACATGTTACCTGCAAACTGTTCCTTTTGGTGCTCTGAAATATCGATGACCTCTTTATTTGTTCTTTTAAGGGTAGATATCAGGTTAGCACGCTCTTCACTATCATCAATGCTTTCCAGACATACCACGGCAAATGCTTCACCCAGACACATCATCACGTTAGTGTGGTAAATGGGTAATCGACTACCATTCACAGTTTGCAGTGCATGAAATGCTATCGGGTCAAACCCTGCTTCATCGCAAAAATCTTCAAGAACATTGGGCATAGTACGCTCAGATATTGCGGCATATGCTATCTTATTTTGTCGATCGAGTAGCAGGCTTCCGGTACCTTCTAAATAGGCCCCTTTAGATTCCCAATCAGTAAAACTAATCACTTCTTCAACCTTAAACGCCTGTTTCAACCCTTCGATAATATCTTCCCTACGTTCAAATCTTCTATTTTCCGCATACATTGGATATAACCTAATGACACCATCTTGATGGAATGAAATCCAATTGTTAGGAAAAATCGAATCAGGAGTGGGCGGCTCTATTGTATCATCAAAAACAGTAACATTCACACCTTCTGAACGAAGTACATCTACGAATTGATCGAACTGGATTTGAGCTTCTTTCTGAATTTCATCAGAACTGAGACTAACATCATTTTTCTGATAATAATTATTCACCGCGGTTTGCTCATTCATATGAAAAGCAACCGGCCGAATCATCATAATGTTGTTTGTAATCTGCTTACTCATATTTCCTTCTTAGTGGCATGGTCGAGCACCTAAGCAAACCTTCCATTTTAGCTGTTTCTCTATACTTAACTTCCTCCACAGTCAATCCCCATTTTTTAAACTGTTCATTGAGTCGTCTGAAGCTACTATCTGAGATGACAATTTCCGGGCTGATGGAAAAAAAATTTGAATTCATCTCATACATCTCATCTTTTGTGATTTCAAAAACATTGTCCTTTCCGAAGAAATTGATAAGAAAATCTGCGTCCTCCTCCTTTTTAAATCCTCCTCGATAGATAACCGCTTTATCCTTACCAACAGGCTGAAAGCAACAATCTAAATGCAAGGCATTTTCCAGTGGGTCATTGTCAGACTTGTTTAGTTCAAAAGACTTGACTTTAAAATCTGTAAACGTTTTCTTCAAATAGTCAACTGCAGCTTCATTTGTTCTGGAAACAGTGTATTTATCAAAATCTTCTGCCTTAGAATAACCGACAAAAATGTGGTCTCTCCAAGGCATGATATCCCCACCTTCCATCCGCTCATGTTCATCAGGGAGTAAAACATTCTCAACCTGATCAATTACAAATTGAATGCCATCGGATTCTAGTTTTCTTTCTGGAGTAACACAAGGCACCACAAGCTTATCCTGAATCACGAAAGCTATATCTCTTGCGAAAATTTGGTTCAGCTCTGAAATACTATTGGGACGATAAACCTTCACTCCATGCTTTTCCAGCACTTTAGCGACCTGATCCATCTCTGAAATAAGATCAGCTTCTTTTGGAAAGGTGCCAGCTAAAATATGCTCTTTCGACTTGGGATCGTAGGTTTCTTCAATCTTCGGAATCCCTCCCATGCTATTAGCTATGCCTAATATCACTGCCTCTAGTGGTGCTGTTTCGTCTATAACTTTTACGGTGATCATGCGATTAGAAAATTGACGCAAAATTAAGCTTTATAATCAAGGTATGTTGCATCATTTAAAAAGGAAACTTACAAGATATGACTAAGATGTATTTCTAAATTCTGAAGGTAAATATTTTTATGAATCCTGTTTTTAATGGATAATTGCGTCCCAATTTTTCAGAAAGTCAATGAGAAAATATGCTGATCTAATAGATCAAACCTTTTACTTCCCCAACGAAGAGTTTAAAGTTGTAAAAGACACGCTTCATTTCCATGGTGTCAACTTAATGGATTTGATAAAAGAGTATGGCACTCCACTGAAGCTGAGTTATCTTCCTAAAATCGCGAAGAACATCAATTATGCCTACAAGATTTTTGATGATGCAATTAAGAAACATAATTATGATGGGAAGTATACATACGCATATTGCACGAAAAGCTCACATTTTCGATTTGTAGTTGAAGAGGCTCTCTTGAATAATGCACACATTGAGACTTCTTCAGCTTACGATATTCCAATTGTAAGAAGTATGGAAAAAGCGGGAAAACTCACCAAAGATCATTTTGTGATTTGCAATGGCTTCAAACGCCCGCTTTACTTGCAAGAGGTTTCGTCTCTTTTAAATGAAGGTTATAAAAACTGTATTCCAGTTTTAGATAACCTGAATGAATTGGGTCACTACAAAGAAAATGTGCAAAATGATTTTCAGATTGGCATTCGAATCGCTGCTGATGAAGAGCCTAACTTTGCTTTTTATACTTCCAGACTTGGAATTCGATATGGTGATATACTTCCATACTACAAGGAAGAAATAAAGAATTCTAATGCGAAGCTGAAGATGCTTCACTTTTTCATCAATACAGGCATAAAAGACTCAGCTTACTATTGGAGCGAATTAAGTCGATTTATTTACAAATATTGTGAACTTAAAAAAATCTGTCCTGAATTAGACACAGTAGATATTGGAGGTGGGTTTCCGATTAAAAATTCCCTTCATTTTGAATATGACTATCCTTATATGGCTGAGCAAATCATTGAGAATATTCAATGGATTTGTAAGAAAAACCATGTTCCGGTTCCAAACATTTTTACAGAGTTTGGCAGTTATACCGTCGGTGAAAGTGGAGCGACAATTTATTCTGTTCTTGATCAGAAACTCCAAAACGACAAGGAGCTTTGGTACATGATGGATGGTTCGTTTATCACACACATGCCGGATGTTTGGGGACTAAATCAGAAATATATCATGTTGCCGGTTAATCATTGGAAAAGCCCTTATCATAGGGTCAACCTTGGAGGACTTACATGTGACAGCATGGATTATTATGATTCTGAAGCACACATTGGTGAGGTGTTTCTTCCTCAATATGATGAAAACGAAACTCTATTTTTTGGCTTTTTTCATACTGGTGCGTATCAGGAGTCGTTGGGTGGATATGGAGGTATTCAGCATTGCTTGATTCCGGCACCTAAACATGTAATAATTGATCGGGATGCTGATGGAAAAATAACTCATGAGCTTTTCGCACCCGAACAGCATAGCGATGCGATGATGAAAATTTTGGGTTACTAATTCTGGAAAAATGAAAAAAATCATAGTTCTTCTAGCTCTGATTGGGTTGAGTCATTCTCCCTTTTGTCAAGTACTTGTTGAAAACATCCGACTTACCAGCGAGCCCAAACAAATACCGATCAATTTCAAGATTGGTAAGGTAAGTTGCTCGACAGTTATTCGGGACACTATTACTAATCATAAGGGATGGCAATGGCCAATCGAAGATGGTTTGATTGGAGCTATCACTGCTCATATAAATGAACAATATGAATCCACCAGCCATGAGACATTTCGCATGAATATCAATGAGTATAATTTCATCGTAAATGGATATAAAAAATGGAGAAGTTGGCTTGATGTTTCGTTTTATGATCAAAACAGAAATGAAATTTTCAGAGTTCTAAGTTGGGAAGATCTTGAAAGCATGCCCAAGAAAGAAAGAGGAGCAGCTGTGATCAAAACACTACTTCACGAATGTCTTAGTTTATATAACTCCTATCTCAGGAAAAGGCAAAACTATCTTAACACTGACAGCTTAAGAGCTGGTTTTTACATGGATCAAAAAGGTTTCCTTGACAATCAACCTTACTTTAATGATGAGGTAACTATTATGGATCTTGAAAATGGTAAAGAAGGTACAGGCATGTACTCAATCAAGTTTGCTAATGACTCCACATATGAAAAAAGTTTAGGAGGGTTGGTTTTTGGATATTCTGACGGTACGGATAACTACATTAGCACCAGAAATTATCAAAATACAACTGCATTTTCTAAGGTCATTACACAGGGTAAGGACTGGGCGATCTTTTATCATGATAAAGTGCCCTCAGATCCAGGTTTGGTAGCAGGTTCTATAGCAGCAGGCGTTATTTTAGGAGCATTGACAGGTATTGCTGTAGTTCCATACTTTAACAACTATGAAGGATATGTAGTTATCGACTTTGCATCTAATGAAGTTCAACCAGCCACATTGCAAATGTTGAAAACCAAAATAAACCAAAACCCAAGTTTGAAAAAAGAGGCTAAACTAGTTAGCAACAAAGAGTTAAAGGCAAATCTTTTAGATTGGTGGGAAAAGACAATGGAATCTCGTTAAATATTTAATTGTTCTTACCATAAGTTCCTCTTAGTTTTGAAGAATTCAGAACACAATAATGTCTAAAAATCTTGTCGTCATACCTACCTACAATGAGTGCGAAAATATTCGTGACATCATCACCGTATCTCGAGTGATAACGCCTTCATTTGATGTCTTGGTGGTAGATGACGGCTCTCCTGACGGCACAGCAGATATCGTAAAGGAAGAAATGGAGAAAGCTCCAGATCGAATCTTCCTCATCGAGCGGGAAGGAAAGCTGGGGCTTGGTACTGCTTACATCACAGGATTTAAATGGGCGCTTGAAAATGGGTATGAATATATCTGTGAGATGGATGCAGATTTTTCTCATGATCCCAATGATCTCGTTCGACTTCATGAAGCTTGCGAAAATGGTGCTGATGTAGCTATCGGCAGCAGGTATGTCACAGGTGTAAATGTGGTGAACTGGCCAATGGGACGCGTTCTAATGAGCTATTTTGCAAGTTTTTACGTTCGTCTGATAACTGGAATGCCTTTCAGAGATAGCACTGCAGGTTTCAAATGTTATCACCGGCGGGTATTTGATAAACTAGATCTTAACAAAATTCATTTCATAGGATATGCTTTTCAAATAGAGATGAAGTTTAACGCCTGGAAACATGGATTTAAGATTGTGGAAGTTCCAATAATCTTTACCGACAGAACAAAAGGTGTTTCTAAAATGTCAAAAGGAATTTTCAAGGAAGCAATTTTTGGTGTTCTCCAAATGAAAATTAAAAGCTTGTTTCAGAAATACGAGCCTGCCACTTAATCGAATCTTATAGCTTTAACCGGCTGTACTCTTGATATTATAGCAACCGGAATCAATAGCGTAAGACCAATCAAAGTAAGTATAAGTAGGTTCAATCCAAGGATTGTAAGTGTGTCAATCACAATAGGGACGTGACTCATATAATAGTTTGCCTCATCAAGCGGAATCAGCTTAAAGTATTTCTGAATTAATCCAATGGAAAGACCAATCACATTGCCCCAAAAAAGTCCTTTTACAATCAATTGCAAGCCATTAAAAACAAAAATCTTTCTGATCAACTGATTAGATGCACCCACGGATTTCAATATTCCAATCATCTGTGTTCGCTCCATGATTAAGATCAAAAGAATTGAAATGATACTTGTCCCTGAAACGAACAAAATAATTGTAAGTAGAATTACTACGTTTCGATTCAGCAAATTCAGCCATTCAAAAATCTGAATGTATCGATCTGTAACTTTGTCAACGTAAAGGTCGATTCCCAGCGTATTAAAAAGCTCACTTTCAGCTTGATCCAACTTATCTAAATCAGAAATAAATACCTCTATACCGCCTGCCAATGAATCTGGCCAATTATTCATGCGTCGTACCAAATCCAAATCACCAATGATTATCTTTTCGTCAAATTCTTCAAGGCCTGTTTCATAGATTCCAGTCACTTGGAGTCGCCTGAATCTTGGGGGATTTTGAACAAAATAAACCAACACTTCATCGCCCACATCAAGCGCTAAATAATTAGAAACACGCTTACTTAATGCCACCTCAGTTGAATACTTAATAGAATAGACATTCGGAAATCGTCCCTTCACCATATGTTTATGAAAGCCCAACGTATCAAATGACTCATCTACGCCTTTAATAATTACACCTTGCACTTCTTCATCAGTTTTTAGCAAGGCCGCTTTCATTGCAAAGGGTTGGATTCGTTCGGTAAGCGGATAATTATTTAGGGTTTGAATGAGTGAATCGTCAACGATGATTGAACTTTCCTCAAACGATGTGGAAAGTGTGTATTTACTCACAATTAAATGCCCGCTAAAGCTGTATATTTTATCCTTTATCTCATTCTTGAATCCATAAAGCACCATAAATGAAATGATGAGAACCGCCAAGCCTAGGCCAATGCTCACCACAGCTACTCGATTGATAATGCTAGAAAAAGATCCAGATGCCTCTTTCGAAATTCGCTTTGATATAAAAAAGGGGAGATTCATCATTGCAATGCAAAATAGGGTTTTCAATCCTGTAAGAACAAGTTAACTTCGGGATTTAAATATGTTAAGACTTTTTTCACTTTGTATAATTGTTGCATTTGGATGCTCTAGCGAATCAGCAAATGATTCAACACAAATTCTGACCGGTGCAGATCAAACGGCCAGGTATGTTTCATTAATTAAAGGCAAGAGAGTTGGCCTCACCGTGAATCACAGCTCTCAAATTGCAGACACCCATCTGACAGACACCTTGCTTGAGCTAGGTATTGACATTGCAAAAGTGTTCACTCCGGAGCATGGTTTTACTGGAACAGTTAGTGATGGAGCCAAGGTTGAATACGACTCTTCACAAGCATCTTACACGCTTATTTCTCTGTATGGCAAAAACAAAAAGCCTACATCTGAGCAGCTCGACAATTTGGATGTGATGGTTTTCGACATTCAAGATGTTGGCGCTCGTTTTTATACCTACATCAGCACGATGTACTATGTGATGGAGGCATGTGCAAAAAACAATATTCCGCTTATTATTCTGGACCGACCAAACCCTAATGGCAGCTATGTAGACGGGCCAGTTTTGGATACTGCTTTTTCTTCTTTTGTAGGAATAGCTCCAATTCCACTTGTCCATGGAATGACCATAGGCGAATTAGCTCAAATGTTTAATGGTGAAGGCTGGCTGAATGATGGGGTTAAGTGTGATTTAAATGTAATTACGATCGCGAATTGGAATCATTCAAAACCTTATTCAGTTCCGATCAAACCTTCTCCTAACCTGCCCAACGATCTAAGTATCTCATTATACCCAAGTTTATGTCTATTCGAAGGCACAATTATGTCTGTTGGTCGCGGTACTGAGCACGCATTCCAGCAAATCGGTCATCCAGAATATCCTGAAGCTCAACACGCATTCACGCCAGCATCTAGAGAAGGAGCTAAATGGCCACCTTATGAAGATTTGATATGTTATGGGAGGTCGTGGATTGGTCAGGAGCCTACTTATGTCTTTTCTCTACAACCGCTGATTGATGCTTATCAAAAAATGGATCGTGGTGATTTTTTTAACGATTACTTCAAACGATTGGCCGGAACAGATCAACTTCGAAAACAAATTGAGTCGGGAATGACTGAGGATCAAATTCGTGAAAGTTGGGAAAACGAATTAGACCAATTCAAGCAACTGAGAGCTAAGTACTTATTGTATAAGTAATGGAAAAAAGAAACAAGATCATCTACTGGATTTCTACGGGCCTCTTAAGTTTATTAATGCTTACGTCCGCCAGCATGTACTTGGTTAAGACCTCCGAGATAATAAAAATTTTCATCTCGCTCGGATACAACGAACGGATCGTTATTCCGCTTGCTATCTTAAAAATTTTAGGCATCATCATCATTTGGACAAACCTCTCAAAAACATTGAAAGAATGGGCGTACTTTGGTTTTCTTTTAGATTTCATTCTTGCACTTGAAGGTCACCTTTCAACAAAAGATGGAGAACATTTAATAGCAGTCATCGCGCTTATTCTGTGGTCAATTTCTTATCTATACAATAAAAAAGTATTTGGTGAACTTAACAGTTAGCGAGCTCGCTTTTAATTATGGACTATCAAGGAATACTCGATCAGATTCAAGACAAAATAGACTGCAAGAAACTACCAGGCAATGTAGCTACCTATATTCCAGAATTGGCGAAAGTCTCCCCTAATAAATTTGGTATGCACTTGTGTAGTGTAATTGGAGATGACTTCTCTTTTGGAGATTCAACGGAGCGCTTTTCAATACAAAGTATATCTAAAGTCCTTTCACTCTCGCTGGCTTTGCTTTATGAAGATGAAAACCTCTGGAAAAGAGTTGATGTAGAACCATCAGGAGATCCATTCAATTCATTGGTTCAATTAGAATATGAAAATGGCATTCCCAGAAACCCGTTGATCAACTCAGGCGCTCTTGTGGTATGCGACACATTGATTTCCAACCTCAAGGATCCAAAAAAAGAATACATAGAATTTGTACGCAAAGTGGCAGGTAATCAAACCATTAACTATAATAAAAAGGTGGCAGAGTCAGAAAAGGAACAAGGATTTAATAATGCTGCAATGGTCAATTTGATGAAATCATATGGCAACATCCGAAATGATGTAAACGAAGTGCTTGACTTATACTTCTATTCTTGCTCCGTCAGTATGTCTTGCCAAGAGCTGGCAAATACATTCATGGTTTACGCAAATCACGGTTGTCTTCAAGAAACAGGAGAGCAAATTTTAAGCGTCAAACGAACCAAGCGTATCAATGCCTTGATGCAGACGTGTGGGTTTTATGATGAAGCAGGCGAGTTTTCGTTTAGGGTCGGTTTACCTGGAAAAAGTGGAGTTGGTGGAGGCATTGTAGCGATATATCCTAATATGTATAGCGTCGCTGTTTGGAGTCCGAAGCTCAACGAAAAAGGAAATTCAACAGCCGGTATGTCCGCTCTTGAGCTACTCACTGATATGACAGGATCTTCGATTTTTTAATAATTTATAAATGTCCAACACCGATTTGATCATAGAGGAAAGAAGTAGAGATATTGGAGACTTTCTTGTCGGCAGATTGATCCCATTTCGTAAGAAACGGATGGTTGGTCCATTCATTTTCATTGATCATATCGGCCCAACCACAATCAAACCCGGAACTTACCTTGACATAGACCAGCATCCGCATATCGGACTTTCTACCTTAACGTATTTATTTGAAGGAGAAATTCAGCATCAGGATAGTATTGGCACCAATAAGCATATCAAAGCTGGATCAGTAAACTGGATGACTGCAGGTAATGGTGTCACGCATACCGAACGAACACCAAAAGAGCTACGGCAAGGTCAACAATTAAGCATGCATGGTTATCAGATTTGGGTGGCTTTACCAAAAGATAAGGAAGAAATGCATCCAGAGTTTCACCATTTAGATGCTTCCGAACTTCCAAAATGGAATGATGGTGCTGCTTCGTTTAAGCTTATTGCAGGAAAAGGATATGGTAAAGAATCTCCCCTACCCGTGCATTGCCATCTATTTATGATTGAGATTGAAACAACTGACAATTACCCTTTAACAATAAAAGATCAATTGAAAGGTGAAATTGGCTTCTGCATCGTGGAAGGGAGTATCGATGCATGCAGTCAACTTATTGAAAAAGGAAACATGTTGATCTCCAAAGTTGAAGATGCGTGCGAGCTTACCATTAACTCTAATTCAAAAGTTCTGCTTTTTGGAGGTGAAGCCTTTCCAGAAGAGCGACATATTTTCTGGAATTTTGTATCTTCCGACAAGCAAAAAATTGAAGCTGCTAAAGAACGCTGGAGCAACAAGAACTTTCCAAAAGTTGCAAATGATGATACCTATATTCCCATACCTTAAACACTACAATTATGAGAGCAAATTGGTTTGAACTTCCCGTAAATGATATGGACAGAGCAAAGAAGTTTTATGCTTCCATTTTCGATATCCAAATGGCTGATAACATGGAAATGGGCAACTCAGTGATGTCCTTCTTCCCGTTTGAAACTGACGCTAGTGGAGCCACTGGCACACTTATGAAGCAGGAAAGCTACATTCCTTCTCATGAAGGAGCGCTGGTTTATTTTTCTGTGGATGAGATTAATGATGTGCTTCCAAATATCACTTCTGCCGGTGGGAAAATCTTAAACGAAAAGATGAGCATTGGTGAACATGGTTTTGTTGCACATTTTGAAGATTGCGAAGGAAACCGTGTTGCTTTACATCAACAAGCATCTTAAATATGAGTCAAGATCCCACCGAAAGCATAATTGAAATTCTTCTTAATAAGTCAACAGTAAAACAGAAGACTTATCGAAAGGTCTGCAAAGCATTCAAGCAGCTTGAGAAGGAAGCTCAACAGCTCATTGAAGTGCTTAGTGCAAAGACCATTGATCGGGATCAAGATGTTAAATTAAGCGTTGAGTCAATAAGCAAGCAAGAGTTTCATATTCGTGTTGCTGGCGATTTACTGGTGTTTGTCTTGCACACGAATATCATCACTTTGCCAGAGGATTACGAATACAACAAAAGTAGTTACGTCACAGACCAACCACTTCGCAAATACCTGGGTCAAATAAATGTATACAACTTCATGGCCGATTCATTTGAGTTTAATCGACTAAATGATCCCGGTTATCTACTAGCTCGCCTTTTGATAAACAGTGAAAACTATTTTATCGTTGAAGGTGATAGACAGGTTGGTTTTATGTTTAAGTCTGCCGCAGCCAAGGAGCTGAAAAATGTAGACTTGAATATTTTGATCAAACTTATCATTAGTCAGGCTGCAGAAAATGATCTTGTAGTACCGCCATTTCCCAATATCCGTAATATTACGGTTAGAGAGAAACTTGAAAAAACACAATCGCTGGGAGCTGGAAATAAAATTGGCTTTCAAATGAGCTACCAAAATGAAACTAAATCATAATTTAAAATGAGCACCATTCAATCCAATTTCGTCGGGATGACCATACTTGAAAGGTTAAAAGTAACCGGTCAGTATGGCGCATTTAAAGCCGCCTTAAAAAAAAATAAGGCTGCTGCAATAAAGATGTTGGAGTCATTGAATCTTGATCAAAAATCCATAGAAGGATTTTTGAAGTCAAAGTTTTAATAGCACTTCAATCTTTCTGACCCTTTTTTCCAAGAAGGATCAGACTTCTTATGTTCATCACTCCTGTGTAATTCAGCGAAACTTCCAATGATGTTTTAATCTTTGGAGTTAATGAATTATTGATTGTCAAGTAAATATTGAAATCCGATGATGGTGTGTGAGTGATGCCTATGTACCTTCTTTTTTCACACCTTTTTAGACACCAATCTGAAAAGCTTTCGCTGATCACACGATCATAAGTCGTCAGACGATTCAACACGAGTTCAAAAGCTTTATTCTCACTTGTACTTTGTCTCAAGTGGACAAAATCTGTACTAGGCTGTGCGCTTGCTAAGATGTAGTGAAGACTTAGCGCCAACATTAGGGCTAATTTTATACTTCCTATTTTCATTATTATCTGAATTTGGAGTACAATGCTGCATCTACATTTATTTTGAAGCCTCGCCGCTTAGTCTTCACTATTTTTTTAGTAGTTCTGATACCTAAAAGGATAAGTGATGCACCAAGAATCATCCAAATTGAGACCGTCTCACCCAGAAAAATGATACCCAAAATCACTCCATATATAGGCATCAGATAAGTGACTAAAGAAGCATAACCTGCACTGGATCTTTCGATCAGTTTGAAGTAAACAATGAAGGCAATGGCTGTCCCAAAGAATGCAAGTATGAGCAATGAGCTCAAGGCAGATTTACTTACTGCATCTAAACTAAATTCAGGATACATTATAAATGCCAACGGTACCAAATAGATGGAAACGGACAATAACTGAGCGGCAGGTGCTTTAAAGGAAGGTGAATTTGCAAAATGCTTACGGATATACGAAAGTCCAATCCCGTAGCTTATAGCTGCAGCCGTTATGGAAAGAATTCCCCAAGTGCTTCCCTCTACTCCTTGAATCATACTCGGCATTACTAATACAATCAATCCTATGAAGCCAAGGCCCACACCGAAAAGCTTTTGCCTGTTTAATCGTTCATCAGCTATAATAAAATGAGCAAAAATAATTGTGAATAGCGGCACCAATCCATTGAGAACTGATGCTAAAGAGCTATCTACATATTGTTCACCCCAGTTGATTAGTATAAAAGGGATTGCCTGCGCAAACAATCCAGCTATAAATGTCTTTTTCCAAAAACTTAAGTCAAAAGGCAACCGTTGGTTCCAAAAAATACGCAGGACATTAATTATGATTGCGGCAATACCAATTCGCAGTGCGGCAAGCATAACGGGAGGAATTTCCAATACAGCGATTTTTATAAATAGGAAGGATGGACCCCAAAGGCTAGCTAGTAAAATTAGGAGATGAACATTCTTGATTTTCATGATATAATGCGTTTAGTATTCCAAATTGAACGCTATTAAAAATCGAATGAACTATTAATTGGATGAATTGATTTTATCATTACAATTAATTTTACTAATATAGCCTTATGGAAATAAGACATCTTAAACTCATAAGGGAGGTAGCAGAAACCAAAAGTCTCACTAAGGCTAAGGATGCCCTATTTCTTTCACAATCAGCGTTAAGCCATCAGCTCAAAGAGATTGAAGGACAACTCGGTACGCAGCTTTTTCATCGAGTAAACAAGCAGCTGATCCTGACAAACGCTGGTAAAATGGTATTGGAATCTGCAGAGCGAATCCTAAAGGATCTGGAACGCACGGAGCTGTCCATTAAGAAGTATGTATCAGGAACTAGCGGAACACTTCGGCTAGCTACCCAATGCTACACGTGTTATCATTGGCTCCCATCATTGATGACGGACTTCAAGAAAGAATTTCCTAACGTTGAAATAGAAATATTCCACAACAATAATGCAGATGTTGAGGATCAGATTTTGGAAGGCGCCATTGATCTTGCGATCATCTATGAAAACTCCGAGCGATCAAATATTGCATATCATGAACTTTTCCGGGATGAGGTTTATGCGCTAGTACCCACTGGTCACCCATGGACAAAGAAGCCGTACGTAGAAGCAAAAGATTTTGAAAATCAGAACGTTATCATACATTCATATCCGCTTGAGTCGGTTTCACTTTTCTCTCAGGTATTAATCCCAGAAGGCATAAAGCCCAAACAAGTGATGCAAGTACAGGTGACTGAAGCAGTTGTAGAATTAGTAAAAGCAGGAATGGGCGTAAATGTAATGGCCAAATGGATTGTAGAGCCTTATCTTAAAGACAATCGACTGGCGCTCGTTCCCGTGACCAAGCGGGGGATTCATCGGACATGGAATGCTATAACCCTGTCTGATGAAAACAGTCCGCAGTATCTTCAAAATTTTGTTCAGCACCTGAGGTGTAACATTGGCGGACTGTGCTGCTGCGATAACTAGCCATCCATTTTGGCCAGTTCTTCTTCAGTGAAATCTGTAGGTCTTCCTAATTCCCTAAACTTATCAACTTCTTCCTTAAATTCTTGAAGGCGAATACCAACTCGCTTGTATGCCGGACCTCCCAATGGTAAATGGACTGGCGGGTTATCAAGTGTAGTTACTTCATACATTGCCCTGGCGGCACGAACTGGATCTCCTATTTGATTGCCACTTACTTCACGAATACTTTCCATGTTTTTGTTTGCAGTCTCGTTGTACTCAGCTATTGAGGATTCATTGTAAGTAGCTGACCTTCCCGCCCAATCTGTTCGAAATGGTCCAGGTTCAATGTTTGTGACCCTTATACCGAGGTGACGTGTTTCCGCAGCCAAAGCTTCTCCAATTCCTTCGAGTGCAAACTTGCTTCCGTTATAAATACCTACACCTGGAAAACCATTCAGTCCTGCTATCGAAGTGATATTCAGAATATTTCCACTTCGCTGCTTCCGCATAAAAGGAAGTGCCAGTTTCATCATGCGAACACATCCAAATACATTGACATCAAATTGACGTTGCATCTCTTTTTCAGAGGTTTCTTCAATTGGGCCAAGCGTTCCATAACCTGCATTATTTACAAGCACATCTAGCCGTCCATACTCTTTTTCAATAATTGAAGCAGTATTATCAATTGTTTCTTGCTTCTGTACGTCTAGAACCACTCCTTTCACTAAATCAGGATTTATGGCTTCCAAATCAGCGATTTGCTCTGTTTTTCTTACGGTTCCAACGGCAATTTCTCCGTTCTCTGCAACTATTTTCACCAACTCTCTTCCAAAACCTGTGGAACATCCGGTGATAAGCCAAACTCGTTTACTCATAGCTTCAATTATTTTGTCGGTCAACATCAAGAGATTAGAAATTGTTCACATCCCCAGCTATAACACTATGATGGTATTTTTCCTATCGTTATTTCTCAAGATCTCTTCAATAAAACCTGCATTTCTTCAAAGGTTAATGCAGATACGAAATGAAATTGAGGATTCAGACTTAGGATTAATAATCTGCTAAGTAATCTTTATTTGAGCATATTGTAATCATTTTACAAGCTTTGTCAACTAAACTTTTTAACTTCATCCGGTCATTTCAAAACAACCATGTCATGAAGAAACTAACCTACTTACTATCACTTGCTTTTGCACTCAATACTTTTGCCCAAGCACCTATTACAAGTATACCTTTCGAACTTTTCGGAGATCACATCATCATTAAAGTCAGTGTGGATGATTCAGAACCACTTGATTTCATATTTGATACTGGCTCAGGGTACACCGTAATAGATGATGATGTAGCCAAAAAATTAAACCTTACTGGGAAAGAAATAGAAATGAATCAGGCATCTTCAGCCTGGCATTTGCTAAAGCACAATACGATCGCGATCAATCACTTTTTGATGGAAAAAAATACCAAGGTGTATTCTACAGATCTTGATCATCTGGAGATAAGTTTAGGGATGGATCTTGATGGTATCATTGGATATGACCTCTTAAGACATCATTCCATCTATGTAAATTTCGACACAATGGTGATCAATATCTACGATCACAGCAATTCACCAAAAAGAGGAGACGCGATCCCGTTTACACTTCATGTGTCTATTCCTGTGATTAAAGGCACTGTTGTTTTAAACAATGATGAACCACATAATGGAACTTTCTTTGTCATGACTGGCGCAGGTACCACTTTAGATTTTAATTCCCCATATGCGAAACAATGGGATGTGATAAACAAAACCGGAAAGCACTACTCATACTTAGTCAAAGGATTGGGTGATTATGAAACACCTCATTATGAAGGACATGTAAAGTCATTCAAATTTGGAAATCAGACGATTGAAGACCTACCGATTGGAATAAGTGCTGCCGAATCAGGCATTCAGGCAGACAAAAAAGTATCAGGTATTATCGGCTCACAAATTTTGAGAATGTACAATTTTACACTCGATTATGGCACAAAAATGCTTTACCTGGAAAAAGACCATACGTACGATGCAAACTTCAAAGTTAATTGCAGTGGAATAGACGTCCAATTATCAAAAAGTAATGACAAGGTTTTAATCCATCAGGTTTTTGAAGATAGTCCAGCAGCTGAAGCAGGCATCAAAGTAGATAGTGAATTGATCAAAATCAATGGGAAAACCATGCAGGAGATTAATCTTGCAGAGGTTAAGAAAATGTTGAAAATGGAAGGAGAAACTGTTGATTTGGTTGTGAAACAAGATGGAGCAGAAAAATCATTCTCTCTTAAACTCAGATCTCTTATAGATTAGTTTAAGGTTTGGTTTCTTTGCATCTATATGAGCAAAGATCTTCGAATAATATTTCTTGGTACACCTGATTTTGCTGCTGCAAGTTTAAAAAAGCTTTTGGAGAATCAAGTGCGTGTGGTTGCAGTAATTACAGCTCCGGACAAGCCCAAAGGCAGAGGTAAAAAACTTGGCATATCTGCGGTCAAGGAATATGCACTTGAAGCCCGGCTACCCGTATTGCAACCGACTAATTTGAAGTCCCCAGAATTTCTGAAGGAGCTGAAAGACTATAAGGCTGATCTACAAATTGTAGTTGCCTTTCGCATGCTTCCTACTGCGGTCTGGGACATGCCTCGTTTAGGCACTTTCAACTTGCATGCCTCACTTCTCCCCCAATATCGGGGTGCTGCTCCAATCAACTGGGCAATTATGAATGGTGAAACGGAAACAGGCATAACCACATTTTTTTTAAAGCATGAAATTGATACAGGAGAAATCATATTTCAAGAGAGTGAGCCAATTCACCCGACAGATAATGTTGGAAGTCTCTACATAAGACTCATGAAAAAAGGGGCCGACTTAGTCCTGAAAACTGTTCAGGCAATCGCCAAAGATGATTATCCACAGCTTCCACAAGCAACTAATCAGGAGCTAAATTCAGCTCCTAAGATTTTCAAAGAAGATTGTCAGATCGACTGGGAACAATCATCAAATGATATATATAACTTCATAAGAGGGCTCTCGCCATATCCAGCAGCATGGTCAGAACTGCAGGGCAAAACGGTTAAAATATATGAAGTGAGTAAATCCGAAATTGGCACTAATAAACCTTCAGGTGAATTCTACTCCGATGGCAAAAGCTATTTGCGTGTAAACACAAAGAGCGGCACACTTAATATTTTGGACCTTCAGCTGGAAGGTAAGAGAAGAATGCCCGTTCAAGATTTTCTGCGTGGTTATCAGTTTACTGATTAGAGCCTTCTTTTTCTGAGTACCATTGCCATGGCCAACTCAGCGGGCCAATCAAAATAGACCAACTGATCCAGTCCCTGTAGTCATTGTCCTTCACACATGAAATAAAAATATTCCCGACAATAGAAATGAAAATGAAAAGGGTTAGCACTATAAACATCGCCATGATTAATTTTAATCTAATTACGAGGCAACAAGCAAAAGTGGATTTATGATCATTTCAATGATAGCAGCAATGGGAAGTAACCGAGTGATTGGAAAGGATAACGATATTCCTTGGCACCTCCCTGATGACTTTAAGTACTTTAAAGATACCACCAAAGGTCATCATGTGATAATGGGTAGAAAAAACTGGGAATCACTTCCCGACTCTTTTCAACCGCTACCAGGTAGAACAAATATTATAATAACGAGACAAGCTGATTATATAGCAAAAGGAGAAAAAGTCGTTGAATCATTAGAAAATGCGTTAGAAATAGCCAAGCAAAATGGGGAAACGGAAGCGTTTATAATTGGTGGTGGCGAGATTTACAGGATGGGACTTGAATACGCTGATCAAATCTACCTTACAGAGATCAATGAAGCTTTTAGTGGTCAGGTCACCTTTCCAGTCTTCAATAAATCAGAGTGGATAGAAACTTCAAGAAAACAACACCCTTCGGACGATAGACACAAATATTCATTTGATTTCGTTGTATATTCTAAAAAATAATAAGCACATGGACATTCAATCACACAAAAGAACCTTAGGAATCATACACCTCGTATATGGTTCACTCATTGCAGTCGCATTCATCTTTATTGGCAGTTTCATCACTATGTTATTCCCTTTCATCGCTGAAGAAATAGCTAATGACGTTGGCAATGATGCTGAGGATATCTTACTATTTGTAGAATCTATCATTCGTACCATATTTATTCTTCTTCTTGTTTTTTCCGCGCTACCATCCATTATCGCTGGAATAGGATTACTTCAAAATCGAAACTGGGGGATCATTATCGCATTAATAGCAGGATGTGTTTCAATTTTTAGTTTTCCATTTGGCACTGCTGTCGGAGTATACAGTATTTACGTATTTGTAGAAAACAATAAATCGAAGAATGACCAAAATAAAGAATAGTGTAGTTTGGCTTACAGGTGCTAGCTCAGGCATTGGTGAACAACTAGCCTATCAGCTTGCTGAAAAAGGTGCTAAACTCATTATCTCTGCTCGCAGGCAAGAAGAACTAGATCGAGTCAGCTCGAGTTGCGAGTCAGAAACTGTAGCAACATTAACCTTAGATTTAGAGGACAGCTTCTCGCTTAAACAACGTGCTAAAGAAGCCAATACAATTTTCGGTGACGTAGACATATTGATCAATAATGGAGGAATTAGTCAAAGAGACACCATTTTAAATACCAGTTTAAAGGTTGATAGAAGACTGATGGAAGTCAACTATTTTGGATCGATAACATTAACGAAAAAATTGCTACCCAGAATGGTTGAGCGCAAGAAGGGGCATCATGTCATAGTAACTTCCACAGTAGGTATTATAAATACACCATTCAGATCAGGATATGGAGCATCTAAACATGCCTTACATGGATTCTATGATGCGCTACGAGCGGAGCATCATACAGACAACATAAAGGTTACCATTGTACTGCCAGGATATATTAAGACTAACATATCCTACAATGCGCTTGTTGGTGATGGTAGCCAGCAAAACAAAATGGATCCTGGACAAGAAAAAGGAATGTCACCAAAAAAGTGTGCCCGATTGATTATTAAAGCAATCGAATCAAACAGACAGCAGGTATATATTGGAGGATTGAAAGAGAAAATGGGAATCTATTTGAAAAGATTCTGGCCAAAAGCAGCAGCGAAGGCTATAAGGAAATTGAGAGTGACTTAGTGAAACGTTTTTTTTACATACTTATGTTTTCGGTTTTAGGGTTTGTCTGTTATGGACAAACACCTAAAATGCTTCTAGCCACAGATTTTAATAATCAGCTCGATGATCAGTGGATTTATGTGAAATACAAAGACGGCTCTTCGCTTAATCTGAAGCAATCAGCTAAAAAACTCACCCTAAAAAAATCAATTCTCTCCAATGTGTTAAAACTGAAAGTTCCAAAAGGGATGGACCCGATAAGTTTTTGCAATGAGCTGAGACGAACATCACCAGACCTAGTTTATGCTGATCCAATCGTTCATTATTCTCCTCTATTCACACCGTCTGATGCATTAATTTCTAATCAATTTTACCTAGACAATATCAAAGTTTACGATGCTTGGGACATAACAAAAGGTGATGATGATATCACTATTGGAATTATAGATTCTGGAATTGATCTGGATCATGAAGACATTGTGACCAATCTATGGATAAACGCTGATGATCCAATAGATGGAACAGACAATGACGATAATGGCTACATAGACGACTACTATGGATATGATTTCGCTGATATTGATACTGACCCTTCCATTCAAAATGGCAATCATGGAATGATTGTGGCAGGAATTGCGGGAGCTACGACCAATAATACAATTGGAATTGCAGGCGTTGGATACAACACTAAAGTTGCTGCATTGAAAGGGTTCAAATCTGCCAACGGGCAAAGTGGTGGGTTATATGATGCGATCATTTATGCAGCTGAAAATGGATTCGATGTGGTGAACCTCTCGTGGGGAAGGATGGGACAACCGCTCCAATCTGAACAAGATATAATCAACTACGCAGCACTGGATCACAATTTAGTTTTGGTGGCTGCTGCAGGAAATGAAGGTGGAAAAACGACGGAAGAGAATAAGTGGTATCCTGCAAGCTATGATAATGTGCTCTCTGTAGGTGCTACGGACGAAAATGATAACAAATCTTCTGGTTCTTCTTTTAATCATTCGGTAGATCTAGTTGCTCCCGGCGTCTCTATGTACTCCACGGTTAATGGCAATGGATATACCAATGGAGGACCCGGAACATCTTATGCATCACCGCAGGTAGCAGCCGCTGCTGCGCTGGTTAAAGATCAATATCCTACGCTATCCGCAGTTCAGATCATGGAACGCGTTAGAGTCACTGCCGATGATATCTATGACATTGGAAGTAATTCCGTGTATGAAGGTAAATTGGGAAAAGGAAGACTTAATGTTCTACGAGCAGTCAGTGAATCAAACATTAAATCTCTTCGGGCAGAAAACCCCTCTCTTACTTCCAGCTTCGGAGAAAGTGTCTTTTTTGGCGATACTGTTCAGGTGACTGCTACACTCACGAATCATCTGACAGCTATCAACTCTCCGATGATTACAATTTCATCACCCAATAACGATTTCACTATCTCAAATGGTAGCTTTCAACCTGGATATATGAGTACGCTAGATACAAGACAAATTTCTTTTGATGTGTTATTAGATGAAAATATTGTTCCTGAGACTGATATTGAAATTCGTCTTGACTATTCATCAACCGGCTATAATGACTTTCAGTTTCTCGAGGTGACAACCTCGCCTGATTATGCAAACTTCGGAAATAATAACCTATCCTTAACAATCAGTGGAGATGGTGATTTAGGTTTTAATACATATGATCCGTTCGAAGGTTCTGGGTTCAGATATCAACTAGATACGTTGATGACTTACACTGGACTTCTATTGGCCACCAACTCCTCCGAAGTTTCTGATAATATCATAGCCAACTATAGCAGTAATGCACGCAATCAGGATTTTGTGGTCAAACAGTTTTACAAGCTATATCATCATCAGGCAGCTGATCATTTTGGATATTCAGAATTTACGGACATCAACAGACCTCTTATAATTGAGCAGTCCAATATGACCTGGGAAAATGAGGACTATCTTATCATCAGATATCGAATTGTCAACAATTCAGCCTCACCTATAACTAACCTATCGTTTGGCATCTTCGCAGATTGGGATTTAGAGGATAAAACAACAAATTATGCAGCGTATGACGCAGTTGATCATTACATGTTTACTCGTAATGCCAGTGGTAATTTATTTACCGGTATACAAGTAATCGGTGGAAATGCATATGAGTACAGTGCGCTTGATATGGCAGCCTTTAATGGTAATATCCAAGATATAAATAGCATCTTCAGTGACGCAGATAAGTTTGAATTCTTGGTTAATCAAGAAATTCTAATTGCTGGGAGCTCTGGAGCTGGAAACGATGTATCCACGATCAATGGAGTTACAATCAACCAGTTAGACGCATATTCAGAGGAATTCATCAATGTGATTTACGCAGTTTCAAATTCTCAAATCAATCTTGAGACAGCATTAAACAATGCCCAAAATCAACTAAATGCAATTCTACTCAAACCAAGAGTACTTGAAACGTTTTCGGTGTGCGCTGGATCCACTCTATCCATTGACCCAAGTGACGGAGTGATGTATGAGTTTTACGAGGACGCTTTGGCGCAGAACTTAATAACAACTGCAACAAGTCTTAACCCAGGAATAATCAACAAAGACACGCTATTCTATGTGAAAAATATCGACAACAATTATCCATCAGATGTTTTCGAAATAAGAGTAAAATTGTTCAATGATATCGCTGATTTCGAGATGTCAACAGACACCTTATACTTGGATAACCCGACTACAAATGTGGTTCAATTCATAGATATGAGTCTGGAGCCTATTTCGTGGAGTTGGGATTTCGATCAAGGCACTTCTTCTTCGATTCAAAACCCCACACTTTCCTTTTCAGAGCCTGGTACTTACTCCATTACACTTGAGGTTGAAAATGCCCTGGGATGCATAGATGAAGTGATTAAAGAGCTGGTTGTAGCCAACCGTCCGTCTACACCTACACTTGCAGATATTGTCATTTGCCCTGGAGAAGATGCTATTATTGAAGAGCCATCCGCTGAAAAAATACACCTTTACACCTTCGAAGGTAGCTCTTCGCCTGCTGCTAGCGGAACAAGTATAACCCTTCAATCCATCGATTTTGATACTACCGTTTTTGTAAGTGGTATTTATGGTTCGTTTGAGAGTTCAAAAGTTCCTTTGACTATTGACGTACTAGAAGTGCCTGGTCAAATTAAGCATAGCCCTGATACCACATCGGGAAATCATCAAATTTTCATAGAAGCCGTTGATATAGCTGACGAATCTGTTGTCGCATGGACAGTGAACGGATCACCTGCAGGCACTACAAATACTATTTCTGTCGCAGCAGAAGAAGGTTTACTTGATGTAACACTTGATATCACAAGCTCAGATGCTTGCATAATAACCCTGCAAAAACAACTATTGATAAGTACCTCTCCGTACGCCTCACATGATGATCTCAATTCTTGTTTTGGTGAAGAGGTGGAAATCCAACCTGGAAATGGTACCTACTTTGGCTTTTACGAAGATCCAGAGTTGATCACGCTTATCAAGAAAGGCACAAAATTGCGTACAAACGCATATAGTCAAGTCTACGTTGTTAATTTGGACGACGGTCTGCCTGGGTTACCTATTGAAGTCAATATTACTGATCAAACATTCACTTTCGATATTTTCCACACGGTTTCTGAAATAGGCCAAAAGAACAAAGTAGATTTATCGGTAGCAACTGAAGATGAATTAGAAAGCTATATGTGGTATATCAACGGGTTGCTAACTGAGACTTCATCTCAGCCTACATTCTTTTTGGACCATGAACGTTATGAAATTGTACTAGTAGTAACTGGCACCTCCGGGTGCCAAAGTACTGATACCCTCGTGTTGGACTTCATCCCTCCATTGGCCTTAGAGGATGATAATAATTTCAACATCTATCCGAATCCTTCAGAAGGAAGGATCAACATTGAGTCGAATGATCCAATTAAGGAACTCAGGTTATATAGCATGGATGGCAAGAAAATATTAAGCGTAGCTACTCCAGAAGAAGTCATTGATCTTACACATCTGCAACGTGGACTGTATATTTTGAAGGCAAAAATTGGAAATGAGACTTATGAGAAGCATTTGCTCTTGAGGTAATTATTGAACCATCTTTTTTACAAACTCCCGATCATAGGTCATTTCATAACCCCAATACCACATTTGCTTTTTTATCCATTCCACTCGTCTTTGAACGTATGGACCGGGAGCCTTTGCTGAATACCTTTTGGGGCTTGGAAGAATGGCGGCCAATCTAGCTGCTTGTGTGACATTTAAATCTGCGGCTGATTTATTGAAATATATCTGAGAGGCTGCTTCTGCACCAAAAATTCCATCACCCAATTCGGCGACATTGAGGTATACTTCCATGATCTTTTCTTTGCTCCATACCATCTCAATAAGAAGTGTAAAGTACAACTCACTAGCTTTTCGGATCCATGTTCGATCGGGCCAGAGAAAAACGTTCTTAGCTACCTGCTGCGTAATTGTACTTGCCCCTCGCACGTTTCCACCACGCCTGTTTGCCTCTTCAGCTTTCTTTATCGATCGAAAATCCAACCCTTGATGCAGCAAGAAATACTGATCTTCTGCACACATAACAGCAAGTTGTAGTCTTCCTGATATATCTTCCAGATCCCGCCATTCGTATTTGACTTCTTTTGACTTTCCTTCCAAAAGCATCAGCTTAGTAATTGGGATTGGTATCATTGAATAAATAATTACCCAAACCAATGCGAGCACATTGAACAGCAATACAAAGCCTGCTACTGATTTGATAATATAGTTTATGACCTTTTTCAATTTACTTCGATTAATTTCGGAGCATGAGACATTCACTCGCCGCCTTTTTTTGTCTTGTCATATCAATAACCATTGCACAAAAGGGTGACTTTCTACTGACTCATCACTTTCCCCGACATTCTAATATAGATAATTCGAACTTCGAAATCACGAGCGACAGCTATGGAAGGCTATGTATTGCGAATCGTTCTGGTGTATTGAAATACGACGGTGAGGCATGGGATTTTTACAAAACACCATCAGCTGCCCTATCCATTGCGGTTGATTCTACTGATGTAGTATATGTCGGCTGCATAGGTAGTATTGGGATGATTGACTTTCATAATCGGAAAATCCAATACAAACCTATTTTAGCAAATGACACACTTGATGATTTATTTCTAGAGACGCGATACCTGAGAGGTAAGGTTTATTTTATGGGGAGTAATAATCTCGTTGTTTATGATATAGCAAAGAGAGAGACCATCCGTCATCACGGGCAGTTCATCAATATTTATGAGTTAGATCATGAAATGTTGGTAAACACGGAAGATAAAACCTACATAATCAATGATTCCTTAACAGTAATTAATCCAGCTAAAAAAGTAGCCTATTCCAGCAGAAGGGCAGGCAAACCAGATTTAGCGGTCGGTTTTGATCAACAGATTTATATCTATCAAGATTTTGAATTTAAAAAGCTACAGCAGAACAGATCCCTTGAAGAAATGGGGGTAGAAGTAAAAGAGATTCAATGGCTAAATGACTCTCTTTTTGTTTGTGCGACCTACGAGAATGGTTTGATCTTATTTAATGAGCGCGATTCCGAATATGCAGAAGTAACTGACTATTATGCGGGTCTTCCTGACAATGAAGTCTACACCATACATACTGACAACTCCAACGGTATCTGGGCAGCACATCAATTTGGAATTACCCAAGTGGCTCCTCTGTTCCCAGCGTATAGCTATTCCCACTTCTTGGGACTTAATGGCAACCTGACCAGTGTTTCTAACTATGGTGATGATCTTTGGGTTACCACGAGTCTTGGTTTATTCTACTTCGATAGCGATACGCTATTTGAAAATAAAGTATACTATGAAGTGCAGCGAAAAAATAAGAAAGCTGCCAGGAAACCAGCTCCAAAACCCGAGGAAGAAAAGCCTTTATTGAAACGCCTATTTGGAAAGAAAAGTCGTGCTGAAAGTTCGGATCAGAATAAAAAGAAGAAAGGATTGTTCAATGCCATTGCAGACATATTTGATGATGACAAGAATGTAGAGAGCATAAAGGGTAAGCGAGACAAGAATGCAAAGTACGTACGGCGTGTAAGGAAGGTTCCATTAGATATTAGCTACACATTCAGACAAGTAAATGGAGCTAATGGCAAGTTTATTTCAGTCATACCCTATAAAAACAAACTGCTTGGAGTAAGTACCACTGGAATCTATGAATTGACTAAGGAAGGCGCTCAAATTATTATTCCCGAAAGTGTTAGATCTTTTATGGTGAACAGTCAAGATCAACTAGTCATTAGCACATCAAATTTAGAAATAAAGCTATACCATCTTGACGAAGAGATTTGGATTGAACAAAATAGCACTGCAATGAATGACATCATCGTGAGTATGCGCGAAGATGACTTGGGAAATATGTGGATGGCTGGTTCAGGATCTATTTATAAAACAACTTCAACGGATTCCACATTTAGTATTGATGAGAAGTTTCAATTAAACAACATATTTCTTGATGAAGTAAATATTCTTAATAGAAATGACACCCTTTACTTCATTAATTCTCAGGGTTACTTTTACTATGATCCTTCTTCAAATAAAGTAGCTGAAAATATAGATTTGAAAATGGGTATTGGTCAGCCTATTCATCACCTTTTTGATCCAGTGGAGAAAGGGGTTTGGGTGTTTAATGGCAAAGTGTGGTCTCATCTTAAGCAAGATGGTTCAATCGAGACGTTGGAGTATCTTGGCCTTTTCCCGGATCTTCGAGCTATTTCCGTTGATCAATCCTCGAATCAGCTTTGGTTAGTCACACAGAACAACGATATCTTAAAGTATGATCCGTCTAAAAAAGGTGGAATGGAAACATTTGATTTTTTCTTAAAACGCGTTTCAAACGAAAGTGGGGACCTGAATCAATCCGAAAAATTTACTTTGAGCTATGATGAAAATTTCTTAAGCATTGAACTTTCTAAACCTGATTTCTTGGGATTACTGAACCCGGAATTTCAATACAAACTTGAAGGTCTTCATAACGATTGGTCGGATTGGACGAGAAGCAAATCCATAGACTTTAGCTTTTTACCTGAGGGGAGCTACGCACTAAATGTAAGAGCCCGAGATGCATTTGGAAGAATTGAGCAGGAAGAAGTTCTGTATTTTTCAGTTAAACCACCTTATTGGCAAACACCCTGGTTTTACGCCATTCAGATACTCTTTTTTGGTGGACTGGTGTATTTCTCCACCAAGCTAAATCAGGACAGTTCAAAAAACAGGTTGTTGAGAAGTGGGCTGACTCTTTTAACGTTGGTATTGATTATTGAATTCCTACAAAGCGCGATAGGATCACTCTTTAGCTTTAAGAGTACACCAGTAGTTGATTTCTTACTCGATGCTTCAATCGCTTTTATGATTTTCCCGCTTGAGCGACTGCTCAGAGAACTAATGACAAAAGGCAAAGTGAAAGTGAAGATCAATACGGATAATATTCCGCTAGTCGGAAAGGACACCTCGTCCGAATAGCCAATTTCCGGGAGCATCAGGATCTTCGCTTCTGAAAAACTCTTTTACCGCACTTATCAGCTCACCACGACTGATCAAATCATCATGATTACGATCTAACTTCCTGAAAGATTTCGCAGCAAACCGAACCTCTATGCGATAGCCAACCAATAAATCGATGTACTCATCCAGATCTATATATCCATCGTTATCAGCATCAAAATTGTCAAAAATTTCGCCAACGAATTCATCTACATATTCGCTAAAAATAGCCTCATCACCATTAACAATCACCTGCTCTGCAAAATGTAACCAATGATCCCAATTAGCCTTTCCGGTATTATTGTTTACAAAAAGATTGAACTGATTCCACTCTTCTTCAAATCGTGTCAGAATCTGATCATATTTCTCTTCGCCCTCCTTAATTCGCCATAAAATGCAGAGATTTTCGGCAATACCAATAAAGTCTTCCTTTTCTATAATTCCATTGCGGTCATAGTCGAGAACATAGAAAAAACGTTCTAATTTATCAATCTGTAGTTCAGTGAGCATAATGATGAATTTATGCGAAAATAAATAATCCTCCAATTATACAGTTTCTTGTGAGTCTTAGCTAACAATTGATTGCGATTAATGTCTCGCCTTCACTTGTAAATCTTATTTTTGAGGCCTAAATAATAAGGTGAATTTTTTATTCACAGAAATACCCCAAAAAGCATGCCTGCGAAAGCAATTATTATATCTATCGGTGACGAAATTTTATATGGTCAGACCTTAGACACAAACTCTCATTGGATAAGTGGTGAACTTGACAACCTTGGTGTCCGAGTATTAAAAAAAGTTACCATCAGCGATGCCAGAGAAACCATTTTATACAACCTCCAGGAAGCTGAAAAAAACGCTGATATAGTTTTGATTACTGGCGGTCTCGGGCCTACAAGTGACGACTTGACTAAGCCTTGCCTAGCGGAATACTTCGGCACACAACTGGTGAGAAACGAAGAAGCATTTGCAAACATTAAAGCGATCTTCGAAAAAGCTGGCTGGGAAATGAATGAATCGAATGAGCAGCAGGCCGATTTACCAGCCAACTGTACGGCAATTAAAAACCCCATTGGGACCGCTTCAGGAATGTGGTTCGATTCAAATGATAAGGTAATTGTTTCCATGCCAGGCGTGCCTTTCGAAATGAAGCACATGATGAAAGAAACTGTTTTACCGAGACTGAAAAAGCAATTTGTTGAGGACGGAATCTATCATCGAATGATTCGAACAATTGGTATCGGTGAATCGAAGTTGGCAGAAATTATTAAGGATTGGGAGAATAAACTTCCTGAAGAAATTAAACTGGCATATTTACCTACATTGGGAGCTGTAAAGCTTAGGCTTACAACAGATAATGATAGTGCCCAGACAAAAAAGCAAATTCAGAATCTAATCGATCAAGTACTCCCACTTATTGAAAAGTATGTATACGGATTTGATGATGAAGAAGTGCCAGAAGCCATTGGTAGAATTTTAAGAGAAAAGAGCCAAACACTTGCTATAGCAGAAAGTTGTACGGGTGGTTACTTATCGCATGTGGTTACTTCTGTGCCTGGAAGTTCCGGGTGGTTCAGAGGTTCGATGATTCCATACTCCAATGACCTGAAAAGAGATTTATTGGCAGTAGATCAAAAAATCCTTGATGCAGAAGGGGCTGTCAGTGAGGCTGTTGTTTTAGCTTTGGCTGAAAATATAAGGAAATCGCTAAAAGCAGATGTTGGTATTTCTGTTAGTGGTATAGCCGGGCCGGATGGTGGAAGTGAGGAAAAACCTGTAGGGACGGTCTGGATTGGCTACTCTGACAAGAATAAATCGGTTGCAAAGAAATTCCGTTTTATCAGAAACAGAGAGATCAATATCAAATACAGCGCGATTGCTGCCTTAAACATGATTAGAATAAACTTAGATAAGGATTGACAAAATTATTATCTTTGAGAGCGAAATAAACAACCTAAAACAGAATATAATATGGCAACTGTAGAAATGGTCATGCCTAAAATGGGCGAAAGTGTGATGGAGGGAACCGTGCTTGCATGGTTAAAGAATGTAGGTGATACGATTGAAGAAGATGAGTCAATCCTAGAGGTGGCTACTGACAAGGTTGACACTGAGATACCTGCAACGCATGCAGGAGTACTTAAAGAGGTAATGGCCCAGGAAGGTGATGTGATAGAGGTAGGAAAGCCAATTGCGATAATTGAAATCGACGGAGAAGCAGGAGGCTCAACCCCAACTCCAGAGGAAGCTCCAAAAGCAAATAATCCAGTTGAAAAAGCTGAAGAAATATTGGAAACTGCCATAAGCACAGCTTCTGCAAGTAATGGTACAGCTGTTCCACGTACTTCCAACTCAGGGAAATTCTTTTCACCTCTTGTGAGAAGTATTGCAAAGGAAGAGGGAATTTCCGTTGCCGAACTAGAAACAATCGATGGTTCAGGCAAAGAAGGAAGAGTAACTAAAAATGACATCCTTGATTATGTAAGGACCAGAAAGTCTGGTGGTACCTCAACATCCATCCCTACTGCAGCCCCAGTTATGCCATCTGCATCACATCAGCCCATGCCAGTTGCTGTTGATGGTGGAGACGAAATCATCGAAATGGACAGAATGCGCAAGATGATTGCCGAACGTATGGTAGCGTCTAAACATATCTCTCCTCATGTAACCTCATTTGTCGAGGCTGACGTCACTAAGGTAGTAGCCTGGAGAAACAAAACGAAAAACGAATTCTTTAATAGAGAAGGTGAAAAACTAACCTTCACTCCTATTCTTATTGAAGCCATAGTACGTGCCATCAAGGATTTCCCTATGATCAACGTGCAGATAGATGGAAGCAATATTGTTAAGAAAAGGGCAATCAATATAGGAATGGCTACTGCGCTTCCTTCTGGAAATTTAATTGTTCCTGTTATCCACAATGCAGATCAGCTTAGTCTTGTAGGCATTACCAAAAAAGTGAATGACCTGGCAAAAAGAGCTAGAGAAAACAAGCTTAAACCAGATGAACTTCAGGGTGGCACATACACTGTTTCCAATGTTGGATCATTTGGGAATGTGATGGGAACCCCAATTATCATGCAGCCACAAGTGGCCATTATGGCGCTTGGAGCAATTCAGAAAAAGCCATCGGTTGTAGAGACACCTGAAGGTGATATGATTGGTATCCGTAGCAAAATGTTTCTTTCTCACAGCTATGATCATCGCGTAGTGGATGGAGCACTCGGAGGTATGTTTGTTAGAAAAGTAGCAGACTATCTTGAGGAGTACGATCTAAACAGAGGTATTTAATATAAGTAAGTGGGGCACTCGCACCACCATCACGATCATTCTGAAGGCAACATCAAAGTTGCCTTCTTTCTTAACCTCGGTTTTGCAATAATTGAGTTTATCGGTGGATTATGGACGAATAGTGTAGCAATCTTATCAGATTCACTCCATGATTTGGGCGACAGTCTTACACTTGGTGTATCCTGGTATTTCGCCAAGGTCGCAAAGAAAGATCGCAATCAAAGTTTTTCGTATGGCTACAAACGATTCTCCGTCCTTGGAGCATTGATAAATTCAATTGTACTTGTAACAGGTTCTGTCTTTATCATCATTGAAGCTATACCTAGACTATTTTCACCGGTAAATCCGAATACCGAAGGGATGATCTACCTTGCTATAGGTGGAATCATTGTAAACGGAGCCGCAGCGTTTAAATTGAGTAAAGGAGGTAGTCTGAATGAAAAGACTGTTTTTACGCATCTACTGGAAGACATCCTTGGGTGGGTAGCAGTACTCATCGGAGCAATAGTGATGCACTTTTGGGATTTCCCAATTATTGACCCTGTCTTGTCCGTCCTAATAGCAACATTTATTCTTTTTAATGTTTACAAAAACCTGAAGGAAAGCTTCAGAATCATCCTCCAGGGAACCCCCTCCAATATCAACATCAAGAAAATACATGAGGTAATTATTGATATTCCAAAAGTCCTTGATGTACATGATTGTCATACCTGGTCAATGGATGGCGAATATCACATCCTCTCAATTCATCTGGTCATTGAAGATAACCTTCAGCTATCTGAACTAGAAAGCATCAAAAAGGAAACAAAGACACGAGTTTCTAAGCTAGGTATCAACCACACGACCATTGAGTTCGAAACTTTGAACGAAAACTGTGATCCTTGCTAATTTCGTAGTAATGAGATTCTTAATCATCATTGTTTTCATATCGACTGCCAGTTTGGGATTCAGCCAAAAAAAGTTTCTCACGCGTGAACTCCAGGTGGAAAATGATAATGACGCCTACACATTAAATCTGACCAGAGACCAATACTATAGCAATGGTGTAGCCATCCGGTATCGATCACTTACCGACTCCTCAAGGTGGAAGTCAGTAGTAAGCAAAGTAATCAGGTCTTATGATCTCAATCATAGAATCTACAGCCCAAGGCATTTATTCTGGGAAAATGTCGAAGACATGGACAGGCCCTACGCGGGACAAATCACGCTTGCGGCCTCCAACGAATATTATTATGTAAAAGGTGCATATTTAAAAGCCAAGTTAGAACTCGGCTGGATGGGTCCGTCCTTGCGAACGGGAGATTTACAATACGAATGGCATAAAACATTTGGCATGCAGCTTCCTTTAGGATGGGATTACGAAATCAACAATGCCCCGATCGTAAATACGTATGGGACCTACGCAGTGACATTAGCCACAGGTAAAGACCTGGATCTATTCAGCGAATCCAACCTGGCATTGGGCACTACCTTCACACACATGAGACAAGAGTTTACCATAAGAGTTGGGACATTCAAGCCCATCCAACACTCCACCCATTACAATGGAGTCTTAGGCATCGAAAACAAGGAACCTGGAAATCATGAATTCTATTTTTTTATAAGTCCTGGCGTTGAATATGCTGCATACAATGCAACTATCGAGGGCAACCTTATCGGTAAAGAATCTATTTACACCGAAATTCGAGAGCCCTTAATTTTTCAAATGAGAGCAGGAATTATGGCAAGCTGGACCAAGTTCGATTTTGCTCTTCTTTATTACCGCAGAACTAAAGAGACCACAGAGGCTACTTATCACAAGTATGTCGGTATTCGCATGAATCAACGATTCTAAACTGCTAGTAAAACCCAATCTTCTAACCAGATTTTCTCATCGCGAGATAAACAAAGTTGTATGGAAGGAAACGGAGTATGTTTGAAAAATTAAGCGTGATGAATAAAATTCTAATCTAAACATCCCTCCAAGCATCCTACATTTGCGGCATGCAAGAAATAGATAACATAGAGCTTACTTACTTAAGCTTGAAAGATTATCAAGAGCTCAAAAAAGCAATGATAGCCTCCTATCAAAAGGTTGAAGACAATTACTGGGAGAAACATGAAATTGAGAAACTCATCACGCTTTTTCCTGAAGGACAGGTAGTGATAAAAGTCAATGGAGAACTTGCCGGTTGTGCCTTATCGTTAATTGTTAAGAGTAGTCTTGCACAAAAAAAACATACCTACAAGCAGATCACAGGAGATTATACATTCAGTACACATGATAAAGATGGAGACATGCTTTATGGTGTGGATTTGTTTATTAAACCTGAATTCAGAGGCTTAAGACTAGGTAGGCGACTGTATGACTATCGCAAAGAGCTTTGCGAGCGAATGAATATGCGGGGAATCGCCTTTGGCGGACGAATCCCTAACTACCACAGACATTCCGATGAATTGACGCCCCGTCAATACATTGATAAGGTGAAGAAAAAGGAAATTGAAGATCCGGTTCTCAATTTCCAATTAAACAATGACTTTCACGTGAGTAAGATTCTGAAAGGCTACCTGGCTGGCGATGAAGAATCGAAAGAATATGCTGTATTACTCGAGTGGGACAATATCTACTTTGAAGAGGAAAATGATCAAGCAAGCTCTATAAAGAGAGTGGTAAGGCTAGGTCTTATTCAATGGCAAATGCGATCTTACAAAGGGCTGGATGATGTGATGCAACAGGCGGAATATTTTATCGATGCAGTTTCTGACTATCGCTCTGACTTTGCTTTGTTTCCTGAATTTTTCAATGCACCTCTAATGGCTGAAAATAATCACATGTCAGAGCCTGATGCCATTAGAGAGTTGGCTAAGCATACGCAAGAAATAGTGACAAGATTCTCACGCCTAGCCGTTTCCTACAATATCAACATCATTACAGGAAGCATGCCGGAAATACTAAATGATCGCCTTTACAATGTAGGATATCTCTGCCGAAGAGATGGTTCTGTTGAGCGCTACGAGAAACTGCATGTAACTCCAGATGAATCTAAAATTTGGGGAATGGAAGGCGGAAAGAAACTTCAAACCTTTGAGACTGACTGTGGTAAAATCGGCGTTTTGATTTGCTACGATGTAGAGTTTCCTGAATTAAGCCGACTGTTAGCCGATGAGAAAATGGATATTTTGTTTGTCCCATTTCTTACAGATACCCAAAATGGATACTCACGTGTAAGAAACTGCTCACAGGCTCGTGCCATTGAAAATGAATGTTATGTGGCTATTGCTGGAAGCGTTGGCAACCTACCAAACGTTCACAACATGGACATTCAATTTGCACAATCGATGGTCTTCACTCCGTGTGACTTTGCATTTCCTACCAATGGAATCAAAGCTGAAGCTACTCCAAATACCGAAATGATTCTAATAGCTGACGTGGACGTAGATGATCTTAGAGAGCTGCATGAATTTGGAAGTGTCAATAATCTGAAGGATCGAAGAAAAGACGTCTACGAACTAAAGAAACGTTAATTAGGATTTTATATTTTCAAACAATTTTTAGGGGTTTTTACCAAGGAATATTACTTATCTATAACTAACCAATTCCTATCTCATGTTAAAAATAAGCCTCTTTTTACTCACTATAAGTCTGTCTTTATCATCATTATCACAGTATACGCAATCTTTAGATGGATTGAACAGAAAAGAGATACGAAAACTTATAATAAATCAAGATGACTCCAAAAAAGCGAATAACTTGATGGAGCTGCATCAAGGAGCAAAGTTTTTCTCAGTTATTGGATATACGATTGGGGTATTCGCTATAGCCTCTGGAGAAGCACCAAAAAATGATCAGGAAGTAAACCTTGCAGGCCTACTAGGTGCTGTGTTTATCGGATCGGCACTTGTATTTACAATAATCTCAGAAACCGCATATTTCCATTCGGTTAAAGCGTATAGGAAGACATTACCGTCAATTCCATCTTCAAAAGTATTTATAAGAGACAGCAGAGAAATTTACGATTCTATCTATTAACACCTAATAATTCATAGACAATGAAAGTACTGCTCACCACCATCATCACATGCGCAATGACATTCTCACTATTGGCTCAAGGGAAGTCAGACTTTAACAGCATGAGTGCTCCTGAAATTCGCACATTTCTATTAAATCAGGATGACTCTAAAACCGCTAAAACACTCACAGAAAAACACAATACTTCGCGAATCAGTGCATTCAGCTTTTTCGCTGCTTCTGTAATACTGGGTATTGCCTCTGGGGGAGCCAAAAACCCGGATAAAGACAACAATGCAAGTATTCAGCTTGCTGCGTATTCAGGCATTAGTTTTTTCATTGCTGGTGCCTGTGGCATTGCCGCTAGTGAAAGGCTAAAAAAAGCTAAAAATGCGTATCTAACGACAAATGTCAGTTCAGAAAACGACACTTCATTTCATATCAGAAATGATGCTGTTATTTTGGCATCAATCTTTAAATATTCCAGGCCTCGTTGAGTTGTGAAATGGCGTGATGACCCGTCATATCAAATTGGCATGGAACAATGGATACGTAGTTATTCGATAATGCCCACTCATCGTTATCCTCGCCTTTGTCGTGGTTAACAAAGTTACCAACCATCCAAAAGTAGGTACGCCCGTATGGATCTTTACGTTCATCAAAATCTTCTTCCCAGTTGGCATTTGCCTGGCGGCAAACTTTCATTCCTTTTATTGATTCTTTCTGACGTGCTGGGAAATTCACATTGAGTGCTATCCCTTTTGGAATTCCATTTTTCAACGCCTCTTCTGTCACTTTTTTGATGTATTCATCTGTGTGATCCATATCTGCCGAAGGATCATAATCACAAAGTGAAAATCCGATGGAAGGGACGCCCTCAATTGCACCTTCAATTGCCGCGCTCATGGTACCAGAGTATAGCACACTTATGGAGCTGTTGCTTCCGTGGTTTACACCAGAGACCACCAAATCTATCTGACGCCCTTTTAGCACATAATGTTTAGCAAGTTTGATGCAATCTGCCGGAGTACCACTGCACTCATATGCTTCAATCTCACCAAACAAATCATTTTTTGTTAATCTAAGCGTATCTCCAACTGTTATCGCATGTCCCATGCCGGATTGTGGGCTATCAGGAGCTACAACAATAACCTCCCCCAATTCTTTTACCACATTTACTAATTTTCGAATGCCTCGGGAGGTAATACCATCATCATTGCTTACGAGAATAAGAGGTTTTGTCATGTTTTAGATTGAGTTATAAAAAGAAGTTATACGTACCAAATCGGCCATTTCGTCTGTATCTAATTTGTTATCCTTGATGAATTTTTTTACAGCCGATTGTTTCTTAATCATGAGTGTCAGCAAATCCTTTTTTCTTCCACTGTAGTAGCTGATTTCGCCTTTATTATTCATAAAGTAGAAAGTATATTGAATAACCAATCGTGTGCTGTTCCCACCACCCCAATAGGCGGAAGAACTATTCACCGTCTGACTTACGATGTGTTCACGTGCCATCAATGATAACTTTCCTTCGTATACCAACTCAAAAAATACAGGAATTTTATAGTCTATATTCACTGTGTACGGAATGCTATAAAATTGTCGATAGTTGTTTAGTATCGAATCAAAGATTTCAAAATAAAACACCTTGTGACTTGAAAATGACTTGGTTTTCCCTTTATAAACTACCGTCAGAATATTAGCATCTAAATCATACTTTAGATCCCCTTTGATCGTGTCTTTCTCGGTGGTCACCATGAAGCCTTGATGAAAAACATCCGATGAGAATGTTTGTGCAGACAGGCCTAGGGTGCCAATAGTTAAAAGAAAAATGAATAAATATCTCATTTCAAAATTTCGTGTCCTAGTTTATCTCTTTTAGTTTCCAGATACTTTTGATTGTGCTGGTTGGGTGCTATCTCTATTCCAATATTTTCTACAATTTCCAAGCCATATCCCATCAACCCCACTCTCTTCTTGGGATTATTTGTGATGAGTCTGAGCTTAGTGATACCAAGTTTTCTTAGAATCTGAGCTCCAACTCCATAGTCTCGTTGATCTGATTTAAAGCCCAATTCAAGGTTAGCCTCAACAGTATCTTTTCCCTCTTCCTGAAGTTTGTATGCCTTCAGTTTATTCATTAGGCCGATTCCACGTCCTTCCTGATTCATGTAGAGCACTACACCTTTTCCTTCTTCCTCCACCATTTTCATTGCTCCATGCAGCTGACCTCCACAGTCGCATCGGCACGAGCCAAAGATATCGCCTGTCACACAAGAGCTGTGCACACGAACCATTACTGGTTCATCTTTTTTCCAGGTTCCTTTCACCAATGCTAAGTGCTCCTCCCCTGTATTGATCTGCTTAAAAGCTTTCAATTGAAAATCACCCCAATTCGTTGGCATCTTCACTTCTATCTGCTCCTCCACCATCGATTCCTTATCCATTCTATATTCAATAAGATCAGCAATGGAAACAAGCTTCAATCCAAATTTATTTGCAATTTCCCTGCAGTCAGGAAGTCTGGCCATGGTTCCATCATCTTTGAGAATTTCTACTAAAACTCCTCCTGGCGTAAGTCCCGCCAGTCTGGAGAAATCGACGGCTGCTTCAGTATGTCCAGCGCGCCTCAATACGCCGCCCTGCTTTGCTTTCAACGGAAAGATGTGTCCAGGCCTTCCTAGATCTTTCGGCCTGGTATCTTCATTCACCAACGCCTGAATGGTTTTTGCACGATCCGAAGTAGAAATTCCTGTGGAAGTTCCGTGGCCTATTAAATCCACAGATACAGTAAATGGTGTTTCGTAAGTGGCTGTATTTTTCCCAACCATGAGATCTAAGTCCAGCTCTTTACACCTATCCTCAAGCAGTGAAGCACAAATCAGGCCTCTACCTTCTTTTGACATGAAGTTGATAATGTCCGGTGTTACCTTCTCAGCTGCGCAAATGAAGTCACCCTCATTCTCTCTGTCCTCATCATCTACTACGATGATCACTTCTCCATTCTTAATAGCCTCAATGGCCTCTTCTATTTTATCAAGCATTACTTATCCTACTAATACGTTTCCTAATATTTTGGCGATCTCTACCGATACCTTCTTCAACTCATTTATGTCATCCAAAAGTTCATCGACTTGAGCTTCATTTGTTGTGTGCTTTAGTTTTTCTGTTTCCTCCTGAATCAATTGCTGAACAATTCTGAACTTTAATCGAAGTACATTGGTGTAAGTGACATCCTTTAAAAACTCTGTCTCCCGAGGTACATGAATCTGATATTTTTCACTCCAATTCTCACTAAGCTCGTATTTATCAGCGCTGAGATCGATGACTGTTTTCCTCACTTCTTCATCTTCATGATTTAACAGAAATTCACCATCAATCACTTCACCTTCTCTCAGCTTTTCCTGGAACACCTCCACGATTTTTCTGTACGTCTCATTGGTAAACTGAATTTCATCCGCTTCGTTCAGAAAATAATCGATTAAATACTGATCTTGAAGTTCTCTTGTTTGAATCTTATTCTTTCCATAGTTGACCAGTACTCTCACGCTTTCCCGCTCCTGAAATTCGATAATCTTACTGATATCAAGATTATCTACCATCTCTTCCTCCATTGGGAATGGAGGCATCTCCATCGGCACTGGTGGTTCGTCTCGCCTTTGCCCTTTTCTATTCTCAATCAGAATCTTATTCTGTTCTGCAATCAAAACAGATTCAGCTATTCCCAATAGATCGCTGCATTCTTTGATATAGACCGTCCGCTTTAACGGATCATTGATCTTCGTGATACTGGATACGATATCCTTAATAACACCTGCCTTTTTTACGGGATCATTACCTGTCTCATCAAGTAGTACTTTGGTCTTAAAGCGGATGATGTCTTGTGCTTCTTCAGCGACATAGTCTCTGAAGCCTGCAGCTCCCAGCTGTCTCGCATAGCTATCCGGATCTTCACCATCAGGAAGAGCCACGGCCTTAACATTTAGATCACCCTCCAACAGCAAATCTATTCCACGCATGGAGGCTTTGATACCAGCCTGATCACCGTCAAAGATCACAGTGACATTCTCCGTATACCTTCGAATCAGCTTCACTTGGTCCTCAGTTAATGCTGTTCCCGAGGAGGAAACAACATTTTCTATTCCGGCCTGATGCATGGAAATTACATCTGTATAGCCTTCTACCAGGTAGCAGTTATCCTCTTTTCGAATGGCATTCTTGCCCTGATACATGCCGTAGAGTACCTTGCTCTTGAAGTAGAGTTCAGTCTCCGGGCTATTGATGTATTTGGCAGACTTATCCGTGCTGGAAAGCTTTCGTCCTCCAAAGGCGATGGTTTTCCCGGACACATTATGGATCGGGAACATCACCCTGCTACGGAAACGATCATAGGTCTTTCCTTCCTTATCAATGATCAATCCGGCCTCAGCAAGTAGTTCTTTTTTATATCCTTTGTTTGTTGCCTCATTCAGCAAACCATCCCAAAGTTCTTTAGAGTAGCCTAGTTCAAATTTCTTGACAGTTTCATCTGTGAAGCCACGCTCTTTGAAGTAAGACAATCCAATTGATTTGCCTTCATCTGAAGAGTGAAGTACTTCTTCGAAGTACTCCTTGGCAAAATTGAGAACTATATAGAGGCTTTCACGTTTGTTTTGAGCGATTAAGGCCTCATCGGATTGCTCCTCTTCTTTAACCTCTATTCCGTACTTGCCAGCCAGATATTTTAAAGCTTCTACGTAGCTTAAACCATCTACCTCCATTACAAATGTGATTGCATCTCCACCTTTCCCAGAACTAAAGTCTTTGAAGATGCCTTTTGATGGAACGACGTAAAAAGATGGAGTCTTCTCGTTAGTAAACGGGCTCAGCGCTTTATAGCTTGATCCAGATCGCTTCAAGGTAACAAAGTCACCCACCACCTCGACAATGTCGATTCGGTTCTTGATTTCTTCGATTGTAGAAGGTTGGATCATAATAAAAATTGGAATGCAAAATTACCTGATAAAAAGGATACTAAATCATCAGTATTTCATTCTACATTTAAAGAAAAAAATCAATGCCAAAGCAAACCGCAAATCCAGTCAACATTCTCTTTGTTTCTATCTCTGGCTTAATAAGCGATATAGCCTGGCTATGCAAGCAGGAAGGACATCAGGTCAAGTATTTTATTGAAGAAGAAAGTGAAAAAGAAATAGGGAATGGATTTATCGAAAAAGTTGATGATTGGGAAGCAGAAGTAGACTGGGCTGATCTAATCGTGTTTGATGATGTCCTAGGTCAAGGGGAGAAGGCACAAAAATTAAGGGAGCAAGGTAAGTATGTAGTCGGAGGTACTGCGTACACGGACAAGCTTGAAGATGATCGATCGTTTGGTCAGAGTGAGCTTAAAAAGCACAAGGTTAATATCCTCAACTATCATGAGTTTGATTCTTTCGATGCAGGTATCGAACACATCAAAGCTAATCCTGGTAAATACGTTCTGAAACCTAGTGGAGAAGCCCAAAACATCAAAAGGCTACTTTTTGTAGGGATAGAAGATGATGGTAGTGATGTGCTCCGAATATTAAGCGCTTATAAAAACGCGTGGAGCGATGAAGTCAAAATCTATCAACTACAGAAGAAAGTAGATACGGGAGTGGAAGTGGGCGTCGGCGCATTTTTTAATGGCAAGGAATTTATCTACCCTATCAACATCAACTTTGAGCATAAAAAGCTTTTCCCAGGTGAATTGGGCGTTGCTACTGGAGAAATGGGTACCAGCATGTTTTGGAGTGGTCCCAATAAGATTTTCAATTCTACCTTGAAAAAAATGGAACCCACCTTAGCGACAGAAGGATATGTCGGATATATAGACGTAAACTGCATCGTGAACAGCAATGGCATTTATCCATTAGAGTTTACCTCTCGTTTTGGATATCCTACCATTTCAATACAAGCGGATGGCATGCTCAATCCGATCGGAGATTTCTTTTATCAACTTGCAAAAGGTGAAAAAATAAATCTCAAAACAAAAAGTGGTTTTCAAGTTGGCGCTCGGGTAGTTGTCCCACCGTTTCCTTATAAGGATCCAAAAACATTTGAGGCCTTTTCAAAAGACGCGGCAATAGTTTTCAAGAAGCCCGTGACGGAAGGCATCCATATTGAAGATGTGAAAATGGTAAATAATGAATGGCTAATAACCGGTGGCAGTGGAGTAGCCCTAATCGTGACTGGAATGGGACTAACGATGAAGCAAGCTCAGCAACAGCTTTATACGCGAATCAAAAATATCATGATTCCTAACATGTACTACCGAACTGATATTGGCAATCGTTGGTTTGAAGATAGTGACAAGTTGCATGCCTGGGGATATCTCAGGGAAAATTAATGCGCAATAAATCTTAACTTGCGCCACGAATGGAATTGACGAAGGAAAACCTATTAAAAGCCCTCAGTGAAGTCATCGATCCTGACTTGAAAAAGGATTTAGTGACACTGGGTATGATTCAAAATATCCACATTGATGGAAACAAGGCTGCATTTGACGTAGTGCTTACAACACCAGCTTGTCCTCTGAAGGAAGTCATCAAAAAGGATTGTGAAGATAAAATCTCTAAGCACCTGGGAGAGCATTTAAAACTGGTCATAAATATGACCTCAAATGTGACTACCAAACGTGATGAAGGCCCTGTGTTGCCTGGTGTTAAAAATATCATTGCTATATCCTCAGGAAAAGGTGGAGTTGGGAAGTCTACCATAGCATCTAATTTGGCTGTTGCGCTAGCTAGATCAGGCGCAGATGTGGGAATAATCGATGCGGACATCTATGGTCCATCCATCCCAACCATGTTTAATTGCGAATTTGAGCAGCCAGGTATTGTAGAAGAAGATGGTAAAAACAAAATTGTACCTATTCAGCAATACGGCGTGAAGCTGCTTTCTATTGGTTTTCTTACCAATAGCGAAGATGCCGTTGTTTGGAGAGGACCTATGGCTAGCTCAGCGTTGAGGCAATTTATTACTGACGCAAAGTGGGGAGACTTGGATTATCTACTTATTGATCTTCCTCCAGGCACGAGCGACATTCACTTGACATTGGTGCAGGCGGTACCTGTAACTGGAGCCTTGGTTGTAACTACTCCGCAGAAGGTGGCTCTAGCAGATGCTCAGAAGGGTATTTCCATGTTTAAACAACCACAAATCAATGTCCCGATTCTAGGTTTAGTAGAGAATATGGCTTGGTTTACGCCTGAAGAACTTCCTGATAATAAATACTTTATCTTTGGAGAAGGTGGTGGAAAAAAGCTGGCTGAAAAGAATAAAGTTGAACTTTTAGGTCACATACCAATTGTTCAATCCATACGAGAGAGCGGAGATAGTGGGTATCCGGCGGCCATGAAAGATGGTGAAATCGCTGAGTCCTTTAAGCAGCTTGCAGAGAGCGTTGCACAGCAAGTAGCGATAAGAAACGCAACACAGACAGAGACTAAAAAAGTAGAAGTGACCGTTTAGCATATGTCAGAACTAGTAGAAAAAGTAGAAAAAGCTTTAAACAACATCCGGCCTTATCTTGAGGCTGATGGTGGCGATGTGAAAGTTTTAGAGGTAGATAAGGATATGAATGTTATTCTAGAACTGATGGGTAACTGCGGTTCATGTCCCATGTCTACAATGACGTTGAAAGCTGGAGTAGAAGAGGCGATAAAACGTGAAGTGCCCGAAATTAAAAGCGTGCATGCCGTTAATATCACAACTCCGGACGATCCAAATGCCAAACTTCCATTCGCAAACTAATGGACCCATGCGAAGTGGGTTATTCTTTTTTCTCCTTTCACTTTTATTCAGTATCCATGCTCAGGAGCGCTGTGGAACTATAGCTCCAGCCACTAGTGCTTTCGAAAATTGGATGAGCACCAAAATATCCGAACGAGAAAATCAGGCAAAAAGCCCTTTCGCTACCCTATATCAAATCCCAGTTGTTGTTCATGTATTTCACAAAGGTGAGCCTGTTGGTGTTGGTGTTAATTTATCTGAAGACCGTATAAAAGAGCAAATAGATTCCTTAACTGCGGACTTCAGGCGTATGAATGCGGATGCTGCCAACACTCCATCCGAATTTCTACCTGTAGCTGCTGATATTGAGGTGGAGTTCTTGTTAGCCAAACAAGACCCTGCTGGTAATCCCACCAATGGAATTGTTAGGCTCCAAGGGTCGCGCGACGTGTATCGAGCCAACTCACATCGGCCGCTGATGAGATCTGAAAGCTATTGGCCAGCAGAGCATTACCTAAATATTTTCGTAGTGGACTTACAAACGTTTATTGGCTACGCTTCTTTTCCTATTATTGATTTGGAGGGTATTACCAACAACAGCGACGATTATGCCTTCGATGGCGTCCTTGTAGACTTTGAATACTTCGGTGTCAACTTATCCACCCCCACTTTTGATAGCTATGGGCGTACACTGACGCATGAAGTAGGTCATTGGCTTGGGTTGAGACACATTTGGGGTGATGGTAACTGTGCTGCAGATGATTTTGTGGATGATACCCCTTTGGCCAATACGGATAATGGAGATTACACTTCCCCATGTACCTTTCCTAATCCGGACGATAATGAGGTTTGTGTAGTTGGCGAGCCAGAAATGTTTCAAAACTATATGGACTACACCGATGATATCTGTATGAATCTATTTACCAATGGTCAGAAAACACGGATGCGTACCGTGATGGAAAATGCAGTCAACAGACTCTCTTTAACTACTTCACCTGGGCTCACAGAGCCAGCCAAATTTGCTGATGACCTTGCTGCAGTAGACATTATTAGCCCGGAGTACGCTCAATGCGAATCCAGCGTAATACCAATCGTCAGGGTTGAAAATCATGGGACAACTGTTGTCACATCCTATGATGTACAACTTTATCTTGATGGTAGTCCAAATGGTAGTGCACAAAATGTAACTACTTCCCTTGCTCCGTTATCTTCAGATACTGTTGCATTTTCAGCTAAAGCAATATCAAGTACGCCTTCATCTGTTTCATTCGAAATTATAAACGTAAATGGAGGTACTGATGGCAATACCAGCAACAACTTAATTACCAGAAATATATCTGCCACTAATTCAATGAACCTTCCATTCATTGAAAGTTTTGAAGGAACACCTGATGTACTTGGAACCTATGGCGTATTATTTCCATGGGAAGTAGCAAACGCTCCAAAAACTACTCCTTCTAATCAAGCATTTATATTCAAAGCCCATGACAATACTGAGTGGTTTGGTGAAACTGCCATTTTTAAAACGCCCATTTTTGATCTGACAGGTCTGCCTTCAGGGGACTTACTTTTTAGCTATGCACATGCAAACCCGTTAAATACATTTTATGATGGGCTTATGGTGAAAGCCAGCATAGATTGTGGTGAAACATTTCCAGATCTAATCTTTTCTAGTTTTGGTCCCAATCTCGCCACCGCGCCAGAAGCAGATACTTATTTCGTTCCTGCAAATCAATTGGAATGGATTGATACACTGCTCAGCATTACAGAGTATAGAGATATTGATGGTGTCCAATTTGCCTTCATTGGCATTAATGGCAGTGGAAACAATATTTACGTCGATGATATTCAGGTAGTCGAAACCAATCTTTTTGAAAACGACATCATACCTACCAACTTAAATGCACCTCTGATTACTTGTGCTGAGACTTCTGAACTAGACCTGAGGATTAGGAATGTTGGCTCACAGATCATCACTTCATTTGAGGTGAAATATCATGTAAATGGTGACACTACATTAACCAGTTTTTCCGGGCTAAGCATTTCATCAAAAGATTATGCAACTGTCTCTATAAATGCTAACAACCTCAATGAGGGTGAAAATAACGTTGGTGCCGAAATTACACTTGTCAATGGCGTCTCTGATGAATCAGTAATCGATAATTCAATACAGATTATGCTTAATAGAAATGTGATTGAGGACAATTATCCGCTCAATGTTGATTTTGAGTCTACTGACAATTGGAGTTTAACCAGCACTGGCTCAAACATATTGTTTGAAAGGGCTCAATCATTCTCAAATGGAGTCTTGCGTGCGAATGGATTTGGAGCAACTGAGCTAGGCAAGTCCAGCTGGTTTATAAGCCCTAAACTAAATACAGGTGGCCTGGACAGTGCAGGATTATATTTCAAAGCATCCTATGCCTCCAGTCCAGGGTTTAATGACCGACTGCAGGTATTATTATCTACAGATTGTGGAGAATCCTATCCAACAATACTGCTCGATGCTGACTCAGACTCGCTTGCTGTTATATCTACTTCAGAGCAATGGACACCATTGACAGATGACGATTGGAATGAATATCGTCTTGATTTGTCTCATTCGTTTTTCTTTGATGAAAACATTCGAATCGCTTTTGTATTCACACCTGGGGGCGGGAATGATCTTTACATTGATGATATCAGTATAAGAGGAAATGAAGTGCCTACTTATGAAAATCTAACGAGGGTTTTCCCAAACCCAGCTATAACCAGGTTTAATGTTGGCCTTAATCTTCCGCAAAAGGAGTCAGTCACCATCCGAATCATCGATATTAGCGGACGGATCGTATTTGAAGAGCAAATTGAAAATGCCTTAAACCAAATACTTGAATACCAAGCTCCAAGTCAGGAAGGGTTATATTTTATTAATGTGGAAGGCAGTCAATTCAGCACCTCTCAAAAACTGTTTATTAGTCGCTAATTGATTAGGTTTATCCCTTCATTTTAAAAGTCTTATGTCATTTAGAAAACCAGCCAGTTTTAAAGATTATTTAATGCATCTGGGAGTACTCTTGGGAAGCTCCCTTCTAATTGTGGTAATTGTATTTTACATATGGCTTCCCCTGACTACAAACCATGGCGAAACCATAACTGTCCCAGATATCAAGGGAATGACTGTTTCAGAGCTAGATGAATTCTTAAGCAAACGAAGCTTGAGATTTGAAGCGACTGCAGATTCTAGTTACTCTCCGAATCATCCCCCACTTGCAGTGCTCCGACAAGTACCGGCACCGAATACTAAGGTGAAAGAAAATAGAAAAATCTACGTTACACTAAATGCAGAAAGTCCTCCAAAAGTGCGTATGCCAAAAGTGGAAGACTTGTCTTTGAAAAGTGCAATGATGGTATTGAAATCATACGACCTAAAGTTGGGTGCAGTGAAATATGTCCCGGATGTCTTTTTTGGTGTGGTGCATGAATCGCGGATGAACGGTAGAGTTGTATTGGAAGGAGAGCGTATTGAGAAAGGATCCTCAATCGATTTAATTGTTGGAGATGGTTATGGAAATACGGTTTTTCAATCGCCTCGATTAATCGGATTAGAGCAGGAAGAAGCTGAAATTGCTATCATCGGCTCAGGGCTGAAAATTGGTAAAATTAGTACTACCAACAAATCCTTAGCTGGCTTCTCAGCATTAGATTCACTGGGCGGTGATATATTAGAGTACCGTGAAATTGCACCAGGCACAGTACAGCAGCAATATCCCCGACCTGAAAGAAGAGTACAAATTGGAGATCCTGTAGATATTTGGATCTATAAACCAGACTCAGTAAGCAATACAGCTACGATTTTAGATAATCAATGAAGGGAATTTTAGTTGCCATATTATTTTTTGTTGCTCAATTGGGAATAGCTCAACTGACAATTAAGCCAATCGTCAAACCTAAGGATAATAGGCAAGGTCGTGTTTCACTAACAAGAACAGTCAATAAAGCAACGCTTCCATTTTGGGATGATTTCTCTGTCACCACTGATTCTCCAGACAGCATTCGGATTTGGGGGAATGATTCAACCAGACAATGGAATTATGAATTGAGTAAAAACGTCTATGTCAATGCGACACTGGCCGTCAATCCTCCTTCCTACAAAGTAGTGACTTTCGATGGGTTGGACGCCAATGGTGGATTTCATCCAGGCTCCGACATTGGACTTGCCGATGAACTAGTCTCGGACACGATTGATCTTCAAGGGAAAGCCGACGTAGTACTTTCATTTTATTGGCAAGCAGGTGGCAACGTGGAGATCCCGGAAGAAGGGGATTCGCTTAGACTTCAGTTTTATGATCCAAATACCAGCCCAAACCAATGGATCACCGTCTGGAAAAAAGATGGAGGAGAGTTAGCGTCAGATCAAGACTCAGTCTTCACACAAGAAGCAATCAATGTATCATCTCGATTTCTAACACAGAAATTCTTATTTAGATTTCAATCATTCGGTGACAAAGACGGTCCTTTTGATGCATGGCACCTGGATTGGATATATCTGGATGAAAACCGAGCCAGCGACAATTACTATTACCTGGATCGCGGACTAACAGGGCAGCTTACTTCACCACTTTCTCCATATAAATCCATGCCCCTTAGTCAGTTTAAGGCGAATGAAAGTGCCTTTAGCAGCAGTCAAATGGTGCAAGCATTCAATTTAGATGAACAACTTCAGCCAACAGAATACATCTTGGTTATAAGAAATGAAAATAATGGCAGTCGAATTGATTCGGTTGAATATGGTGCTGAAGACCCATTATTTAGCAACCCAAATCCCTTTAAAATTACAAATACAAGATTCATCAACTTAGATGGATTGGATCTTTCAAGTCTACCAAATGAAGATTCCGTCGTAATTTCTTCAAAAGTTTATTTAGAAAGTTCAGATGATGATTTCCTCAATGGCACAGCTGTCGACCTTAAGATAAATGATACACTAAGAGCTGAGTACCTACTTCATAACTATTATGCGTATGATGATGGTACAGCGGAGTATGCAGTTGGTACCAATATAAACGGTGCTCAGGTGGCCGTTCGATTCTTGCTGGAACAAGAAGATACACTTACACACATCGATATCCATTTCCCTAATATTGACCCAATAAGTGCAGGAAGCCTTCTCGAGTTGCGCATTTTTAAAAACCTAACTGACGAACCAATTAAAACGATGGATGTGACGGTTGTTAACGCCACCAGATTGAATGAATTTACACGCTATCAGCTATCGGGCTCATTGCTTCTTGCTGACACTTTCTACATTGGATATGAGCAAAGTAAAAACGATTACATCGGTATAGGATTTGATCGAAGTAATCCTGCTGCTTCGGAATTCATCTATGAAAATAAGACCGGAGAGTGGGAACAAAATGTCCGGCTGGTAGGTGCATTAATGATTCGACCGGTCTTTGCAAGTATCGATAGCATCGTACTCAGCACTGAAAATGAAGCGCTGACCTTCAAGACTTACCCAAATCCCACCACAGGATTAATCCAAATCGAAGGAGCTTATCATTCTATCACTTTAATTGATTTTGCAGGGAGAACCTGGGTAAAAGAAGCTTATAAAAGGACACATGATTTTTCAAGTTTAAAGGCGGGCTTATATTTGCTAACCATTCACCGAAAAGAAGGTGATCAAACACTAAAAATCATTAAAAAATGAATGAAGATATCACGTGTAAGCAAGTGAAATCGCGCTTGGATAGCGGCGAAAAATTCAATTTCATAGATGTAAGAGAAGAGTGGGAACATGAAGAGCGCAACATTGGAGCTCAATTGATCCCACTGGGCGAACTCCCAACTCGACTTTCAGAAATTGAACACATGAAAAATGACGAGGTTATTGTTCATTGTAAGTCAGGTGGCCGATCAGGGCAAGCCAAAAAATTCCTAAATAGTCAAGGATTCACCAACGTACGCAATATGCTTGGCGGTATTACGGCATACGCCGAAATCTAAAGACCTTCTATCACTAATGGCTGGGGACTGAAGCTAAGGATGAAAATCACCAAAGCTACCCAGCCTAGTATTTTTCTTCCCGTAGATAAAGGACTATTGTCAACTACTGGTGGATGATCCACGCCAATAAACCTTCCGATCAAGATGGAGAAAAGCAACCACCCTGTATAGCCCTCTACATTGAAAATAGATGCTACGAAAAACTGTACAGTAAACATGACTGTAGCATACAACAATCGATCTCTTTTCTGTTTAAATACACTATAAGCACTCCAGTAGACTACCACCAGGTAGATTGCAATGCTGATAAGGAAATTACCAATACTCTCGATCGAAGAATTGGCTAAATCCGCTGTTGTTACCCATCCAAGTCCTGCGTAGAAGAGAAACCCTGAAAACATAACCCTCGATATGATTGCATGATTTTTTGGGCCGAAAAGACCAAACATCACATGACCACCATCCAATTGGCCAATAGGCAATAGATTCAATGCCGTAAAGAAAAAAGCTAAATAAGCAGCAAGGAGAATCGGATAATGCATGAGCTCACGGGAGCTGGGAACATAGCGGTCGTTCGGAGCAAAGTATGTTCGTCCGAGATACATTAAAATATTATCTCCAAAGAATACCGCCCCTTTCCTACTTGTGTCGATCGTATCTTGTAGGGCTTCATATAAAAGTCTCTCTGAATTCAAGTCTTTTTTAAGAATCAGTGTATCCAATCCTTCCATTCGCTCTTCAAAATTTTCACCGAACAGTTCGTATTCCGGATGCATCTCGTAGATGTATTCTGTCTCTGGAAGGCTTTGAAAGCCATACACCAATAATGCAAACGCTACAACGAAACCCGCGATGGGGCCTGACACCCCCACATCGAAATATTTAACCCGACTGAAAATGCTCTCCTTAATTCGTATGAAAGCCCCCATCGTACCCAAGGAGGCCATACCAACAAACCCAAACCACATAGGAATGTAATAAGGAAGTGTCACATTGATCTTGTGATACCTGGCTGTGAAATAGTGCCCAAATTCATGGACGGTAAGAATGAATAGGAATGGAATGGAAAAGTTGAAACCAAATAGGAAGTCATCCCAGGTGATTCCAAAGATTAAAAACTTACCACGCGTCCATTCAGCACCTGCAAACGTTGTGGTAATAAGCGTAACAACAAATAAACCCAGTTGTATGAGTTTGGTCTTTAACTGTTTATCCAAGCCCGAAAATTTCGTTTAGCTGTGTGTCTGCATCAAAGATCTGAACGGCCTTCATTCCCGCTTTTCGAGCAGCCTCCACGTTATCCAATCGATCGTCTAAAAACAACATTCTTGATGCGTAATTGTCAATGTCATCTATAACATGCTCGTAGCAGTTGAGGTTCGGTTTACGTAGACCAATTTCGTGAGAATAGTAAACTTCATCTACGAAATCACGAAGACTGGCGCGTCCGGTCTCCTCCATAATCATCTCTTCGTATGCGATCTCATGGATCACATTGGTATTGGAAAGAATGTAAGTTTTGTAACGCTCACCTATTTTCAGTACTTTATTCATTCGGTGTTTCGAAATAGATTTAAGCATGCTGTTCCAGATGCTTTCAAATTGGCGTTCACCCATTTTAGTGCCGAGCAGCTTATTGATCTCCGCCCTGAACTCGTCCGGCCCTAACATTCCACGTTCAAATTGCTGAAGAACAGGTGAGGTGACAACCATTTCTTCAATCTCGTCTGTATTCTTTTTGGCTACTTCGGAAAATCTTTTGATGACCCTCGGATAGTCCAGGTCGATAAGTACATTTCCGAAATCAAAAATTATGGCATCTACGCCTTGTAGTAGGTCAGACATTCGTTGGCTATTAAGTCGCAAATATGTAATATTGCGCTCCCTTTTAAAAGGCTGTTAACGACAGCTTTAAATATTTATCTTTGGAGCTTGGCACAAGATAGCTAGCAAAAGGATAATTTTTCCGGGAGGTTTAAAACTTTCGGATACCAAACAAGGGCCTATAACTCAGTTGGTTAGAGTAACTGACTCATAATCAGTAAGTCCCAGGTTCGAGCCCTGGTGGGCCCACATTTAAGCATCACGAAAGTGGTGCTTTTTTTATTTCTGAGACGTGGAAATGACGAGCCTCTTTTGGCCTGATGATTTCAACCGACTTCTTTTTGTTTATCGAGAGACATGCTTTCACCTATTTTAGGATTGGGTAGTAGTATATCTAGCTTGGTACCTCTTCCATGGCCCAAAGACGAGATTACCAGCTCCCCTCCCATGTCATGAATGATATTATAGGTAATATATAAGCCCAATCCGACACCCTTTCCTGGCTGCCGTGTAGTAAAAAATGGATCAGTCACATGCTTTATATAATCATCATCAATCCCTTCCCCTTCATCTTCAATCGTAACTCTTACAAAGGACTGCTCTAGTTGAGTTATGATCTTAATCTTGCCTGGCTCACTCATTGATTGTTCAGCATTTTGTAAAACATTGATTATGGCTTGATGAAGCTTTCCAGCATTTCCCTTGACACTGATTATTGACTTTTCAAATTCTTTGAATAGAAAAACTTTATGCTTAAACTGATTTTTTAATATTTCGAGACAGTTATTGATAATTTTATGAATATCACAATCATCATTATCTGAACCTGTTTGTTGACTGAACTGGTTGAGACTCTGAATAATCACCGTAGATCTATTTACCCCTTCCAGAATTATTTCCAAAAGCTTATCTACTTGAGCATTATCTATTTCCTTATACAAAAATGCCTTTTTGAGGCCTTCTGCACCTCCTTTTATGAAATTGAGCGGGTTATTTAACTCATGAGCAACACCATTACTAAGGATACCTACGGAGGCCATTTTCTCGGATAATATCAATTTGTCTTGGGTGGCTTCTAGCTGGCTAAGTGTCCTTGTCAACTCAACATTATTTCTAGCTAATTCATCATTCTTCTCCTGCAATTGTATCGTTCGTTCTTTTACCTTCCTTTTCAGTGAGTCCTTTTGTAGGTTTAATTGTCTGGTTCGCAAATAGTAAATGATATAAATGGTTCCGAAAAAGATCAGCGTATAAATCACTTTTGACCAAATATTCCAATACCACGGTGGTGTAATAATTATTGATAAAGAAGTGGTCTTTTCTATCCAATCTCCATCGGTGTTGGTGGATTTTACATGGAACATATACTCTCCTGGAGGGACATTCGTAAATACTGCTTTTCGGTCTTTGTAGTCAGTATAAATCCAATCTTCATGAAAAGGGGCCAACCTGTATGCATACTTGATGTCTGGTAATTTTTTAAACGCCAATGCAGCAAACTCAATGGCAAATACATAATCCTTATGTGTGAGCTTAATTTGATCGGCAGTACCAATTGAAGATTTTAATACCGTAGATGTTGTGGGTATTTGACGCTCATTGAATAACAAAAAATTGGTTAAAGCTACGTTAGGGTAGACCGGAGTGCTTACAACTTTTTTCGGATCAAAAACGGATAATCCTTCTGTACCTCCAAAATACAGTAAACCATCACTGTCCTTCGTAAATGCCCCAGCATTAAATTCATTCCCCTGAATTCCATCGCTTTTTGTAAAGTTTTTGAATGATAGTGTGGCTGGGTCAATCATACTCAAACCGTAATTTGTACTTGCCCATACCATGTTCTGATTATCCTGCAACAACCCATATACTAAGTTGTTTGGAAGTCCGTCTTGTTCAGTCAACATCATCGCTTCACCATTTTCAGGATTATATTTAATAATTCCGTTATGGGTTCCAAACCAAATATTTTTCTGATGATCCTCAATCATGGACACCATTGATGTGTATTTGATATGTGAATATTTCTGCTCTGTAAACGCTTCATCAAACCTTCCTGTCTCTCGATTAATTTTGCGTATTACATCTCCCCATGAACAAAGCCATACATCATTTCTTGAGTCAGTGAGAAGCCAATAAATAGAGCCTTCAGTAGGTAGATCGGTAACCTTACTGAAGGTGTTGGTATTTGGGTTGTAATTCAGCAATCCCTTTTCTGTTCCCATCCATAGTATTCCATCATGATCTTCTGTCATTGACCATACCCTGGTTTCGTGTAAACCCTCTGCATCCGACCTTGTATAGTTTGTAAAAATCTCTTTCTCCAGATCAAATTTGAAGATTCCCTGACCATGTGTTCCTACCCATAAATAGTCTCTACTATCTTGAAATACAATGGTATTAAATTTTTGACCCTGCTCCTTTAGAACCCTAACGGGGAATGCGTTCTTGTCAAAGGTGTTATTGTGCTTATTCAACTTATTAAGTCCGCCATGTTGCGTAGCTATCCAAATAGCGCCGTTGTGATCTTCTTCTATTGACCAGATAGAGTTGTCGGTTATGGTTTGAATATTGGCATCATTTCCATAAGATTTATACAATTGAAATTCCTGAAGATCGTTATTTATTATGTTAATTCCTCCGCCCATAGTTCCAATCCATACATCACCAGTAAAATCTTTTGTCATTGTTAAAACACTATTACTGCTTAAGCTCATAGGGTTTTCGGGTAAGTATTCATAACGAGAAAACTTACCTGTTTTTTTGTTAAACCTGTTAAGTCCCCCAAATGTGGCAATCCACAGATGATCATTCCCATCGGCCATCAGGTAGTAGCAAAAGTTATGGCTGATGCTCTCAGGATCAGAGTCATTTTGAACGAAGACCTGATAAGTATCTTCATTCGGCTTGTAGCTAATAAGTCCCGATCCACGTGTAGCCAACCACAATGAACCATCTGTTTCGGGGATTATTCCCATGATATCAAACACATTGTCTGTATCATCATCTTGCTGATTCAGGTGTCTGGTAATCTTGCCGGATTGAGTGTTAATTTTACTTATCCCATTGTTCGTTCCAATCCATATATCATCACCCATTCCTGGTACAATTACATTCACCGCATAATGACTTAAGCTATTATCATCATCAGGATTCATGGAATATGTCATAAAGGAATTAGTATTTGGATTGAATACACTCAACCCATTGAACCGAGTACCACACCAAATTTGACCCTCCTTATCTTCATATAAGACCATAACGCTATTGCCGCCAATACTATTTGGTATGGAGTCATTCGCCTGAAAGCAATGAAATATTTCATTGCTGTAATCAAATCGGCAAAGTCCACCTCCACTGGTCCCTATCCAAAGATCTCCATTCTGGTCTTCAATAATATCTCGAATGTAGTTGTTGCTAAGTGCCGTCGAATCCGATGGGATGTTTCTATAAACAGTAAACTCATAGCCATCGTATTTATTTAACCCATCCTGAGTCCCAATCCACATAAATCCACGGCTATCTTGATATATGGCTGTTACGGAATTTTGCGAAAGCCCTTGATCCTGAGTAATTCTAAGGAAACGAATATCCTGAGCATTAAGCAATATGCGCCATAATACCAGACAAATCAGAAAGGTTATTCTAATGTATAAGGCGGAAGTAACATGAACATTTAATGAAATAAATGTTTTCAAATTGACGGTAATGACGGTTGACTAATTATAATTTACTCTCTGTGACTTAAATATAAAAATGATAAATAACGCTAATTGCCCATTAAGGGATTGATTATTCTATGAATGTATCACAACTGCAAAGATTCTTCGGAGACTACCTGGGTATGGTACGCCTGATCTTATCACACGAGTCTGACTGAAAGAACTGATATTCTAATGACTCTGTTTTTTATCTCTTCGTTTCCCTCCTATTTTTGGGACTATGGGATCACACGTAGCAATTCAGTCCAAACTTCCGGCCGGAGGTACCAATATTTTTACAATCATGTCCAAGCTGGCCACTGAACACAAGGCCATAAACCTTGGGCAAGGCTTTCCTGATTTTGAATGCGATCAAAAGCTAAAAGAGCTGGTGTCCAAGTACGTTACTGAAGGAAAAAATCAGTATTGCCCGTTAGCTGGATTGCCTAAGCTTAATCAGACCTTAAGTACTAAAATGGAACGCCTCTACGGCATATCAATCAACTCTTCATCACAGATTTGTATCACAGCAGGTGCCACGCAAGCACTCTACACAGCGATAATGACATTTGTAAACCCAGGAGATGAGGTGATCATCTTTGAGCCAGCGTATGACTGCTACACACCACAAATTCAACTTGCCGGAGGAACAGTGAAACCGTACCAAATGATGCACCCCGATTATGCCATCGATTGGAATCAGGTGAAAGATATGGTGAATGATAAAACCCGTATGATCATCACCAATACGCCTCATAACCCAAGTGGGACAATTCTTAGCGAATCTGACATGCAATCACTGGAAGACATTGTAAGGGATACCAACATCATTGTGCTGAGTGACGAAGTTTATGAGCATCTCATCTACGATGGAGAAGAACATCAGAGCGTCATGCGTTTTCCTAATCTCTTCGAACAGTCGATAGCCGTGTTCTCGTTTGGCAAAACACTACATGCCACTGGTTGGAAAATGGGATACGTTGTAGGTCCTGAATATTTAGTTAATGAGTTTAAGACCGTCCACCAATGGAATGTGTTCTGTACTAACTCCTTTGTCCAGTTTGCGATTGCAGACTACCTGGCGGATCCCAAAAACTATGATTACCTGCCTGCTTTCTTTGAAAAGAAAAGAGACACCATCAATTCATTACTCGCTGAAACGCCACTGATACCGAAAGTAGCCAAAGGAACTTATTTTCAAGCCTATAGCTATGAAGCCGTAAGTGATATGCCTGACTTGGAATTCGCTAAATACCTAACTTCCGAAATTGGCGTGGCCGCGATTCCAATGTCTCCATTCTACACGCATGCACCGGATGATAAGGTTATCCGGCTTTGTTTTGCCAAAGAGGAAAAGACCATCGAAGTGGCTGCAGAACGATTAATGAAATTAAAGGGTTAATTAAATATGTCTAAAAGTATAGCCAGCACCTATTTCTTTGATTACGAAGATCCAATCATTCAGGAGTTAATCGAAGAATTCAAAGATGCTATGTTAAGTGATCAGGAAAAGGCTGCGGGGCTTTATTTAAAAGTGAGAGATGGATGGCGATACAATCCGTATGCTATTGTTTTCCGAAAAGATGCGCTCAAAGCAAGTAACATAGCTAAAAAAAATCACGGCCATTGCATTGATAAGGCGGTGCTATATATAGCTGGTTTACGGGGATTAGGAATTCCTGCGAAACTTCATCTAGCGAAAGTTAAAAATCACATTGCGGTAGAGCGACTGACTGAGAAATTTGGAACAAATGAACTCACGCCACATGGCATGGTCGATGTATTCCTTAATGATCAGTGGGTCAAAGCTACTCCAGCTTTTAATCAAGAGCTTTGCCGTTTGACAGGTGTTGAACCACTTGAGTTCAATGGATCTGAAGATTCAATCTTTCAGGAATTCAACAAAGAAGGAGAAGAATTTATGGAGTATTTGGATGATTATGGCTCATTTGATGATGTTCCATTGGACTTCATTGAAAGGAACATGAAAGAGAATTATCCCAAACTTGAAAGTTTGCTTAATGAAGCTGGCGAATTAAAGCTCTAAGAGTCATCTGAGCATCTTTCAGAATCTATGGATAACATTTAGTATAATAGGAGCTGATTAACACGACTAAAGTTGATTGAAAAACTATGGCAGAAACCAAACATTGGACCGGTTCAGAGAAATATTTATGCGATCCGGATTTAGCTCAGGCCTTTCATATGGCACGAACTTTAGGTATGCCCTTGCTGATCGAAGGTGAGCCTGGCACAGGAAAGACTGAGCTTCCCATTCATTATGCGAGGGACAGAGGACTTGATCTGGAGGTATATCCTGTCGGATCAAAAAGCAATGTAGAGCAATTTGTCGCTCGTTTTGACCATGTGAAGTATCTGAGGGATTCCCAGATTGAAATCCTCAATGCACAGCGGGAAGAAAAAGGACTGGAAAGTCGACTTTCCACTGGAAATAGGAATCCAGAATCACTCATTGACTATGTAGTAAAAGGCCCGGCAGCCATCGCCTATAGCAAACCAAACTCCGTACTGCTCATTGATGAAATAGACAAGGCTCCTCGCGAGTTTCCAAATGATCTACTGTATGCACTCAGTCACCGCAAATTTATTATGCCTGAATCGGGTGAGGTGATTGAAGTATCAGAAGAAGATATGCCAGCAATTGTTATTACTTCCAATAGAGAGCAAGAGTTGCCAACAGCATTCAAGGGACGATGCATCTACCATTACATTGACTTTCCTGAGAAAGATGTAATGGGAAAAATAGTAGAGAAACATCATCCGGATCTTGATGAAAAGGTAGTGAAAGTGGCCTTGGATGTTTTCTACCATTTGAGAAGATTGGGGCTTGAGCGCTCACCTACTACAAGAGAAGTCCTGAACTGGTTGAAGTATATGAGCGATAAGTCTCCGAAGGAAGCTATTGAGAAAATACAAGGGCTAGAAGGAGTTGGCGCGTTGATAAAGACTCAAGCGGACATGGAACGAGTGAATCGTCTGATCGGTGCTGGAGATAATTTAGGAACTTACTTGAATTAATATGTTTAGCTCATTACCAGCATCTTTTCGAAAACACGGCCTCAAAGCAGACGTTCGCACACTTCTTATTTTAAGAAAAGCCATGCAAAAAGGGTTGGTAAAAACATTAGGTGACCTTCACAACACCTTGAAAGGAATAGTGGTAAAAGAACCTGAGGATATCGGGCCATTTACAAAAGCCTATTATGAATACTTCCTTGCAGTTCCGATAGCACCTGGACAAACTTTGGAAGATGCCATTCTTAGATCTGAAACCTTTCAACAATGGAAAACAAAATATGTAGATGAAGCTGACATTGAAGTAGATCTAACAGAAGAAGATCTTGTGAATACTTTTCTTGATCAGGTGCACCTTACCAGTTATGACATTAAGGAGGTAGTAAATGGCAAAGAAATATGGGATAAGGACGATCCAGACTTGGAAGATAAGGATGGTCAGGAGACAGACGGCCAGCCTGCCGAACGAGTGCTGGATAAAATGGCAGACTATTCCGATCTGTCTTTAGAGGAGCTTTTGGAACGAATGGAAAAAGTAAGAGATCAGCAGCGATCTAATCACAGTGGTGGCAGCCACTGGATTGGCACAGGGGGAATCTCTCCATATGGTCACGGTGGAGCTGCCAAGAATGGATTGCGTGTAGGTGGGCAAGGCGGCGGACGAATGGCCAGAAAAGTTATTGGAGATAAAAACTATTTTCCAGTAGATCGGGATGCTTTGCTCAATGATAACAATGTAGATGCTGCACTCGCTTCCATCAAAGGGGTAATAGAAGAAAGTGCCATTGAAAAGCTGGACATTCCTCACACCATCAAATCTGGACTGAAACGTGGTGGGCTTTTTCTGCCAGAACTCACAAGCGAAAAATTTGAAGAACTTAAGATCATCGTTCTTATCGACAATGGAGGCTACTCAATGGCTCCATACATCAGAAGTGTGCAGCAATTATTTCGTAAGATGAAGACGCGATTTGCACACGACTTGGAGGTTTATTACTTCCATAACACCATTTACGATCGGGTGTGGATAGATGAACGAAGGTCTACTTACATCTCCATCGATAAACTATTGATGCACAATAAGGACTATCGTGTCTTTTTCATCGGGGATTCTGCAATGGCACCTTATGAGTTAAGTCCATTGAGTATTCGAAACATTCAAGCTATTACTAAGAAATTTAAGAAGACCGTTTGGCTCAATCCCGAGCCTCTAAAATATTGGCCGGGGACATACACCATTCAAGTAATGAAAGAATTGGTGCCTATGTTTCCACTCACTCCTCATGGCATTGAAAGAGCCGTAAGGGAGATGAACTCGAGGCATGTGCAACGGTGACTTATGGTAAATGCAAAAAGCGCACTTGAAGTGCGCCTTTTATTCATATAATTCGCTTTTGGTATTGTGCCTTACCTTATGGCATATCACCACCCCCTCCACCTGATGTGGTGACGGTTACATTCATTATTTTGGCGCCTCCAGTTCCACAAGCATTTACACCCATTACCTGTACCAATCCATTATTGGGTCCGACTATGGCAGTGAGATATCTTGAATTACCTCCTGACACAATCCCCCATCTTGCAGGATCAACTACAACCGTAGCATTTTGATCATATGGATAGGGTAAGTACCACTTATAGGAAGTTGCTCCCTGTGCCGCACCGCTTGTATACCTGGCTAGAGCTCCATACCTAACTGGTGATGGACCGAAAAGTGACGATGGAGAAGCAGGCCTTCCCACCCATATATTGGTTGTTACGTTAAAATTTACACCGTTTACCACGACATTGAATGTAAGTGTACCTCCCCCACTTACTCTGTTAGAAATTCCACTTAATACAGCAGTGGCACCATTTCCTGCAGCTTGATCAAGAATATTAGCAGGCGTCGCCTGCCATGTGACAACACTACCGGGAGGTACATTATTCAATGTGAAAGTATTGTTCCCTCCACAAACAAGTGTATTCCCTGTAATTGTCATTCCGTCATAAGTATCAATCAACGCAATTTCATCAGCGTTAGTAAATGGTCTGTTGGTATTGTTGCTACATGCCAACATCCAAGATCCTACTTCTGGATTTACAGGTGTATTGTTTATATGGTTTGCACCTACACCTGCATCCCCTTCATTATTGCCAGGAAGTACTTGACCACAACTAAAAGCCCTGTTCATGAAATCTGTGTGCCTAAATCCGATAGCATGCCCAATTTCGTGTGCTATTGTAGTAGCTGCATCTGGACGGGCATTTGCATTATTATAAAAGAAAGTATTAAGCCCAATGTTTTGAGCAGGGTCACCACCGGTAGGAAATCCCGCACTAAAACCTAAAAGGTTACTGTTTTCAAAAAAAGCTTCAAAAACAATATCGCTGGTATTCTCATTTGCGCTTCTTTCAAAAACGAGGCGAAGGTTTAGTGCATTATATCTGGCGAGAGCATCATCAAATGCATTTTGCATAAAATTCCCAAAATCCGGATCCATAAATACGCGGATAGTTCTGAATCCATTTACCAAATTATTGGTGCGATAATGTTCAGTAGTGGGTGTCTCTACCTCGGTAGGTACCAAAGCATCGATCTGTTCCTCGGTTAAGTAAATATCGGTTTCGACCAAATAGCCATCTCGAAATTTCCTTAAACCTTCGCTCGTGGCAAAGCCAGCTTTCTCTAACTTGACAATGATTTCTGATGGAACATCTTCAATGAATACCTCTTCCTCAGCTGAGCATGCCAATAGTAAAAGTAGAAATGCCGAAATGATCGTATTTGGAACAATCCTGGTTGAGTAATTTTTTCTTCTCTTCATAGCTGTAATTTTTAAATACTAAATAAGTTTTGATGTAGTCAAATCTAGGAATAAATTATTTAGTTAATAATGGTTTTAGTTAATAGCAATATTAAATTACTATTAACTATTTTCAAGCGAATGATGTAAGTCAGTTTGGTAAGAGTAAATGACACTCATTTCCCGCAATATTCAGAGCATTGAGTGAACCTCAAGGAAGATGAACTCGAAAAGTACGGAAGGTTAAAACTTTAATCTAAAGCCATATACAAGCAACCCACTTTGAAGAAAATCCAACTCTTCAGACCGTCTAAAACCAATCTTCTCGTACATACTCCAAGCCACTTTCATAGATTCTGTGGTATGTATGATCATCTGCTTCAATCCATTAGCTTTCGCCATATCCAGGCAAGCATTGGTTAAGAGCTTCCCAATTCCTAATCCTCTCGCACCTGTCGAAACTGCCAACAACCGAAACGCGGCTGCATCCTTTTCAAGACTTAGATCTGTATTGGCACCATAGTCTGTCAAGTCATTGATATATACCACCGCTCCAAGGATTTCTTCGTCTTTAGAGGCCATCAAAATGTCCACGCTTCCTTTTAGTGCAAAGTCTCCGATGTTAGCGAGCATGTCATAATAAGCGGGTTGCTCTTTAGGAGAAGGAAAACCATCCAGGTTTGAATAAACATCCACCATCAGTTCACCAATTTGTTGATAGTTTTTGTGTTTAGCTATGGAAACATCAATTGACATCCTTCGCTATTTAATATCCAGCCCTTATCATATCCCACAACAGATAGTTTGTCATAATTGAGATGATAAAATAGGTTGTAAGTGTAGCGGCTCCCACATAATCCTGAGCTACTCGCTGCCCGAAGAAGAGTGCTAAAATCGATACCGCTGAAAGTTGTGCTCCTAACAGTCCAATCTCAGCATTTCCATTGATTAATATCATTACAATGCCAACTGCACAGCATACACCAGAAGCTACCTCTAAAAGAGTAATCATAGGCATAAGAAAATCTACTGTTTTCTTAAGTGGACTTTTTGCAAAGTGACTTTGCAACCATTCTTTGTTGCCTTGGTAGTTAAAGACCTTGTCCAGGCCAGACTGTAAAAACAAGATGGCTAGAAATGCAAGACAAAGAATAGGTGCGGTAAAGAGGATTGTTTTCATAGCTAAATAATCAAGTCATCAAGATATGAAAAAGCCAACAATTGACCTTTGTACCTTATCAATTATTCATTACCTCAACCAGTCGCATCAATTCACTACTGATTGGTTTGGTTTTACTTATTGCCAGCTTGAAACTGGTATATGTCACTTTATCATCGATGATGCCTGCCATTACATTTGATTTCCCATTGATCAAACCCTCAACGGCTGCCAATCCCAGTCTGCTGGCTAAAATACGATCAATAGAAGTAGGAGAACCACCTCTTTGCAAATGACCCAATGTGGATACACGAATATCCAACTTTGGTAGCTTTTTCATTACTCTATTGGCTATTTCATGGGCGTTTCCTTGCTCATCACCTTCTGCTACAATGACGATGGCTGAAGTTTTTTCTTTATCTCTTCCTTTATTCAATGTATCTATGACATCCTGAATAGTGGTTGATGTTTCTGGTACCATCACGAGCTCTGCCCCTCCTCCTATTCCACAGTGTATGGCTATATAACCAGAATGACGTCCCATCACTTCAATAAAAAATACTCGATCATGAGAATTGGCTGTATCTCGGATCTTATCTATCGCTTCCAGGGCGGTATTCACTGCCGTATCAAATCCTATGGTGTAATCTGATCCATATAAATCGTTATCTATAGTCCCGGGTGCTCCTATTGTTGGGATACCATATTCTTCGTAAAAGATATTGGCTCCGGTAAAGGTTCCATCTCCACCAATAGCAACAATTCCTTCAATGCCTTTTGCCTGGAGCTGCTCGTACGCCTTCTTTCTTCCTTCTTTGGTTCGAAACTCATCACTACGTGCAGATTTTAAGATGGTGCCACCCTTCTGTAAAATATTGCTCACAGAATATGATTTCATGAGATACATGTCTCCACTGATGATGCCATTGTACCCATACCTGATGCCATAAACATTTAGGCCAAGGCTAATGCCAGATCTAACTACCGCACGAACGCAGGCGTTCATTCCTGGCGCATCTCCTCCCGACGTAAATACTCCAATATTTTTCATTCCATTAACTCTTAAATTGCTCCGGTCGTGCCGGCTAAATATTTCCAAACAAGACTGGATGCGCCTAAAATTGGAGCGTCATCGTCTTTGAGTCCTGAGGGTTGTAGTTGTATCTTCTTATCAAGAAACAGGGGCATTAGGAAATTTTCCATGTTTGCTTGAGCGGGGACGAAGATGTGGTCTCCGGCTTTAGCCAGTCCACCTAACAAAAATATAGCTTCAGGGTCAGTATGAACTACAAAGTCGGATAATTTCATACCTAAAACTCTACCTGTATACTTAAATGCTTCTATCGCAATTTTATCTCCTTTAGCAGCTGCTTCGGTAATTGTGCGTGTGCTTAGCTCATCAAAGCTGATTGACCTCAGTACACTTGGCTCTGTATGGTCTGCAAGCAGTTTGTATACTGTTCTTCTAATTCCAGTTGCACTAACATATGTTTCCAAACATCCACGTTTTCCACATGCGCAAAATCGACCATTGGCATTGACTAGTGTATGTCCGAGTTCGCCAGCAAAGCCATGCTTACCGTAGACTAAATCTCCATTGATCACTATCCCGCTTCCAAGGCCTGTCCCAACTGTGAGGACCACAAAGTCTTTCATCTTTTTTGCCTTCCCATAAACCATCTCACCTAAGGCAGCTGCATTGGCGTCATTGGTCAACACACATTTCAAACCAAATATTTTTTCTGCTTCTTCAGCGAATTTAGAAACCCCTTTCCATGGGAGGTTTGGTGGGTCTACGATTGTTCCATTGTAGTAGTTGGCGTTGGGTGCACCTACCCCCACACCTATGGCATCCCCAATGGGGTAGATCTTTTCTATCTCTTCTTTAAGCGTTTTAAGAAAACTGCTGCAATCAGCAAATTGCTGTGTTTTGATTCTCGACTGTGCAAGTATATTTCCTTCTCTATCGGCAATTCCAAACTTGGAATTTGTACCGCCGATATCTATGCCTATGGCTAGTTTTGTCATCCGGCTATGGCTTTTTTATCAATAATTATAAGGTTCGCTAAGCCAGCTAAAATTAAAGAACAACCTGCTAAAAGCATGGTGTTGATTGTAGCTTCACCAAAAAGAAACTTATAGGAAAAATTTATACCTCCTACCGCTGCAACTATTTGAGGTATCACAATAAACATGTTGAATAGCCCCATGTAAACGCCCATTTTTTTCGAATTTATTGACGATGAAAGCATTGCGTATGGCATGGATAGAATACTTGCCCATGCGATACCTATTGCTATGAATGAAAGGTGTAGCATCCATGGTTCAGAAATGATTAACATAGAAATAAAACCAAATCCTCCAATAACCAAGCTGATCAGGTGAAGGTATTTTCTATTGATCGCATATCTACTTGTGATAAATACTAGAAGTAATGCATACACCATGGATGAAAGCCCATAGGTTCCCATGGCTGACCCTACTTGATTTGCAGCATCATTGTACAGTGAAGTGGATGGGTCTGTAGCATTGAAAACATGCTCCGTTAATGCAGGTGTTGCAAAGCTCCACATTGTGAAAAATGCAAACCATGAAAAAAACTGAACAACGCCTAATTTCTTCATCACTAAAGGCATTTCAGAAATATTCTTAACTATTTCTTTCACTCCATTTGCAAAACCGCTGCTCTGCTTATTTTCTTTTTTAAATGCCTCAAGATCTTCAGGAGGGTATTCCTTTGTCGTGAAAATCGTATATAAAATGGTGCCGATAAACACAATCGCACCTATCAAGAAAGCTAGCTTAACGCTATCGGGAACAATGCCCGAAGGAGCTTCATTGGCAACACCCAGTTTGGTAACAAATGCCGGTAGGTTACTAGCAACCCACGTTCCGACACCAATAATCAAGGTTTGTACAACAAATCCATAGGACCTCTGACCATCTGGCAATTTATCTGCTACCAATGCTCGAAAGGGTTCCATTGAAACATTGATGCTCGCATCTAAAATCCAAAGGAAACCTGCTGCCATCCACAGAGCAGATGAATATGGCATGAAAATCAACGCTACAGAGCTCAATATGGCTCCAACTAAAAAGAATGGTCTACGTCTGCCTAGTTTAGGATTCCACGTGCGATCACTTAAATAGCCAATAATTGGCTGTACAAGTAATCCTGTAAGCGGTGCGGCAATCCACAACATAGGAATATCATCTTTTCCTGCTCCTAATGTTTGGAATATCCTTGACATAAAACCTCCTTGCAAGGCAAAGCCGAATTGAATTCCAAGAAACCCAAAACTCATATTCCATATTTGCCAAAAACTCAGTCTCGGCTTTTCTGAATCTAACGACACATTACTCATCTCACATCATTTTTTTGTTCCAACATAATACTGATAAGCTGACAATTCGGATACGGCTGACGTAATTGTTTGACCAGAAAAGAAGTCACTGAATGACGTTGATGAAGGTAAAATTATTTCTTGCTTTTCATCCGAAAGATTGATGATCACAGTTACTTCATTTCCACCCTTTGCTCGCGTGTAAGCAATAACCATTGGATTTCCGGTTTCTAAAAACTGGGGTGTTCCACCAAATTCTCCATTATGAAGTGCTGGGTTGTTATGCTTGATGTCGATCAATCCTGAATAAAAATCCTGATATTTGACCGCTCCCCATTCTATTGTGTCTTTTTCAAAAAAGGCCAAGCGCTCGTCTAAACCAGCTTCTTGACCACTGTAAATAAGTGGCATACCTTGAATGGTGAAAGCTAACACAGCATATGCCTTATGTCCTTCTCCAAAACGCTCAAACACGGTTCCATTCCATGAATTTTCATCATGATTGGTCGTGAAATTCATCCGAATTGCATCTGATGGATACCTTATCAGATCTTTTTTAATAAATGACACCAAGGAATCTGCATTCTTTTCTCCTTTTGCTACCTCATTCATGTAATGATGAAATCCCCAGCCATAAGTCATGTGAAATGAGTCATGCATCTTTGGTTCATCCCATTCTGCGAGCATGAACAAGTCTTTGGTTGTGTCCAATGAATCTTTTGCTCGTTTCCAAAATTCCATAGGTACAAATCCCGCCACATCGCATCTATAGCCATCTATATCTGTTTCAGTCACCCAGTATCTTAATGCTGCAATCATTTCGTCTTGCATGTCCATATTGTCATAATTCAGATCTGCTACATCTGTCCAATCAGTCCCTTCAGGCCAGGTTACATTGCCCAATGAGTCAGTCATATAATATCCCTCCTTTTCTGTCCAAGGGTGATCAAATGCTGTATGATTGGCCACCCAATCGAGTATCACTATCATGTCATTTTCATGTGCTTTCCGCACTAAAGATTTAAAATCGTCCATCGTACCATGTGCTGGGTTTACCGACGTGTAGTCCTGGATCGAATAATAGCTTCCCAGTCCACCTTTCCTGTTCTTTTCACCAATGGGTTGGATTGGCATGATCCATAAAATATCAACCCCTAAATCTTTTAGTCTGGGTAAATGGCTGGCAAAAGCATTAAAAGTTCCCTCCGGAGTGTATTGGCGGATATTCACCTCATAAATAACCGCATCTTTAGCTTTCTCCGGATACGAAATCTCAAGTTTAGTTGACTCCTCTTTTGGTTTTGGCACCGTACATGCACACAGGATCACCGAAAGAAGTAAGGTTAGGTTGGTTATGGTTTTCATACGTTATTAATTGTAAGTAATCATCTCAAATGCGTAGGCAGGAACGATAAGTTGACCGTCGTTCATGGAACCGTAGAAGTTTAAATTTCCTCCTATTGGGATCTCAATTTCAATGGGATCTTCACTTGTATTGAATACTGAAATGACTTGATTCTCAAAGTAGCTTCGTGAAATGACTAGATGATTTTCACTTGATGACAAAATCTCTGTATCTCCATAAATCAGAGCCAAATTATTCATTCGGATATTGATCATTTTCTTTGCCCTCTCCCGTGTTGCCAGCTGGTGTTTATCCAATTCATCAAATTGCATTTGTCGTCTATTGTCAGGATCATTTCCACCCGGTGATCCATATTCATCTCCATAGTAAATGCACGGAATTCCAGGTATTGACATCATGTAAGCAGTGAGTGAGGATAGTTTTTGATAGGCAATGGTATCCAACAGGGTGATTGTTCTATTCCAACCAGCATACTTAGTGTCCTCACCAAATTTGAGTGATCCATCGGCATAAGAGATAAATCTTGGTCGATCTTGATTACCAGTGATATAGCCCATCAGGTTATGATCTCCATAATATTTTAGGCTTTCACGCAGGGAATTAGATAGCTCATTGAGTGAGCCTGCGCCAGCAAACGCAGACACAGCTCGATCATACATGTTGAAGTCAAACTGCGCATCCAGCATGCCTGTGCTGATGTAGCTTTTGATGAGCTCATGGCTACCATACGTTTCGCCAATTTGGAAAACAGGTTGACCAGTTTCTGCAACTATCTGCTTTTTCACCTTACGTGTCAAAGTTCTCCAAAAGATTTCTGGAATGTGCTTTGTGGCATCGTGTCGGAATCCATCAATTCCATAATTAGTCAACCAAAACATTGCTGAATCAGTCATCGGGTCTACGGTTTCCATTCTGGAGAGATCAAGTGTAGGCATAAAGGTGTCAAACCAGGTAGTTAATCGATGATCGTCCCACCTTTCCGTATTTAATGAACCGTCTGGTAAATAGAGATTCGTGGCCCAATCTGGATTTTGTTGATAGATTGGATGCTGCTCATGCACATGGTTAGCTACATAATCCAATAGGACATTCATGTTTGAGTTGTGTGCTTTTTCTATGAGTGACTTGAATTCACCTTCCGTTCCAAAGCGGTCGTCGACTCGAACATTGGAAATAGGCCAATACCCATGATAGGCCGAAAAACTTGTTTCTGGTTCAGGGTACTTCCCAAAGGCACCTTCAGGATTCTGAGTGATGGGTGATAGCCAAATAGTGTTTACTCCTAAATCAGCAAAATATCCATCATCAATTTTTTTGGTCACGCCTGGCAGGTCTCCACCAAAATAATCTGCTTTCGGGTGGACTTCTGGAATGTTCAATGGCCTGTCGTTTCCTTCATTACCATTATTGAATCGATCAACCATCAGGAAATACATGACCATGGATTCATAGTCGTTCCTATTGACTTGATCTGCTGATGAAAGAACTTTTCCCTTATCTAATGGAATCAATACATCATTACTGACACCTTCGTCATTGTATGCCCAAAGCCTAATTGTGGTGCGTTGACTCAGCCTGGCTTCCGCAGGAATCGTAATCGTAATGTTTTGATCATCCAATTGGACATGGGATTCGGGAAGCAATGTGTTATTCCAATATGCATACACCTGCTGCACCGAATTGCTGCTCCACAAATTGATCGTATTAAGTGAGTAACGCTCCGTCTTTACGGATGGGGTTTTTTCTGCATCAGGCCCGGCTATGTTAATTACGGAGTTCCATCCACCCATCCCATTGCTGATTGAATCGGGATTTTGTCGATCTCTCATCTCTTTTCCATCCACAACAAACAGGTACTGATAGGTACCAGGACTAAGCAATTCATAGCCTGAATAGCTGTTTCCCTTTCTTTCTAAGACTGTGTTATTTGGATTCCAGGCATTGAACTCACCTTTGATCCGAACGTCTTGCTCATCTCCAACTGGCTGATAGAGAAAGGAATACATGGTCTTCTTTGTACGCTTTAAAAGGACGCTTTCTCCTATTCCTTCAGCCCAAAATGTCAGATTGTAAAGAGGTTTTTTTGGTCTCCCTGAAATGGTTAAAACCTGATCTTTTAGGTTTAAAGCAAAAGGACCATCCGAAGTAACGGAATCGAGACGTGAAAGATCAATGATGTAATCTTCAACTTGAACTTTTGTTACCTCTAAGTCAAGGTTGATTGGCGTTGCTTTACCTAAAATAAGTGGTGATTCGAGTGTTTGAATTTGATTGTACTCACAAGCTGTAAGCCCAGCCAGTACACTACCAATTAATAGTAATTTCTTCATTGGTATATTCCGTTTCTAGCGTAAAAACATTTTCAGATTTTAGATCGTCTCTTCTGTCGTTTACAAATGGGTCAAAGTTGGAAATCGGCTGAACATATGAGTAACATTCATTCGCAAAACCGCTCACCTCAGCTTGCTCAAAACCGTGCAAAACGAGTTTCATTTTCGTAATCTGACTTTTGTATTTACCCTGAGCTTTCGCTAACGAAATCGACTTTTTAGTTGCATTAAACACTACACTTCTTCTGTGGAACTGACCGTTTTCATTATCATAAGAAACACCGTCATCTTCATAGTATTCAATCTCAGAATTCTGCTTGCCTTTATATACGTGAAACTCTAGATGTTTTCCAATGTCTTTAGAATTCTGTTTGGTATCTGAATACACTGGGATGATGGAAGAGGATTTAATGAATAGCGGCAAATGTTCCAGTGCATACTCCCGGATCATCTCCTTGCCACCTTCCATCTTTTCATCCGTAAAAAATTCATACCATTCTCCTTCGGGGAGGTAGACTTTGCCAAACCGCTGATCGCTTCCAAGCGGCGCCACTAAAATACTATCTCCAAACAGGTATTGATTTTCGAAATCAGCCTCATAGATTTTGTCATCTTGAGTATAGTCAATACATAAACTTTTGGTAATGGGTGTGCCTTTCTCTGATGCCTTTAGAAATGCACCATAGATATAAGGCATCAACTTATAGCGTAAGCGAATGTAATTTTTGGAGATCTCTTCTACTTCTTCCCCGTACGACCATGGTTCCGAATCATGCGAGTTTATCATGGAATGCCCTCTGAAAAATGGTGAAAACGCGCCAACCTGAATCCAGCGTGCAAAGAGGTTGCTTTGACCATTTCCAGCAAATCCGCCTACATCGTAGCCTGAGAATGGCACACCCGAAAGTCCCAGGCTGTTCACCATACGCACGCCTAACAGCATATGTTCATCATTCGCCACATTATCTCCAGTCCAGAGTGCACTGTATCGCTGCACACCTGCAAATCCAGCACGTGTAAGTATAAATGGCCGTTTGCCTTTCAGGTTGGATTTTGCTCCTTCGTATGCACTTCTCGCCATTTCAAGTCCGTAGACATTTCTTCCTTTACGGGTAGTTGCACCTTCTCCTTCCAAGTCAAATTCGATATTCTCAGGGAGCATCTGACCCCAGGTTGCAATCTCATTCATGTCATTCCAAAAGCCCTTAATACCAATTTGGGTATAGCTTTTCATCATCTCCTTCCACCATTCTCTGCTTTCACTCTTGGTGAAATCCGGGAAGTGACACCACCCAGGCCACACTTCCCCTTCGTAGTAAGTGCCGTCTGGATATTTCAGAAATACATCATTCTTCGATCCCGAAGAAAAGGGCTCGTAGTTATCCTCCTTCTTGATTCCAGGATCACAGATTACTACCACCTCAAAACCCATTTCTTTGAGCAAGTCTACCATCTGATCCGGATAAGGAAATCGTTCTTTATCCCAGCTAAATATTTTGTATTGATCCATGTAGTGGATGTCCAAAACGATCACATCTGCCGGGATGTCTTTATCCCTAAATTTTTTGGCTACATCCAGTACTTCCGTATCCGGATAGTAGCTGTACCTGCATTGTTGATAGCCGATACTCCACATTGGAGGCAAGGACATTCGGCCAGTCAGCCAGGTATAAGATTCAATGATCTCACTCACTGTTCCTGCAAAGAAATAGTAGTTCAGATCGCCAGAATCGACCGAAAAACTTGAAAATCGGTTGTTAGAAGCTCCAAAGTTGAAATGACTTTTGTAGCTGTTGTCAAGGAATATTCCGTAGCTACATTCGTCATGAATACCTATATAAAAAGGTATAGATGCGTACAGTGGATCTGCTTCTATGTGATAAGCAAAATGGTCTGTGTTCCAGTTTTGATATCCTTTACCTCTGCGATCCAATGGACCAGTTTTTTCTCCAAGGCCAACGAAGCGTTCACCTTCCTGCAATTTCTTATATACGGTCTTTTGCTCACCTTGTATCTGGGTTCCTAAACCTGGGTCGTCCTCATTTAACGTCTTGCCATTTTTATCAAGGAAAGTAAATAAGATAGGTGCTTTATTGATGACGATATCTAATGCGTTGGAAGTAACTACAAGAGATTCATCGTGTTCTTCTACAGAGAATTGAATTGAGTCTGATGCTTGTTGGATGACCGAGTAGGGATTTTCATCTGTGTCACCGTCTATTTGATGGACACGTACGGTGCTATCATTATAAAAAAATACCTGGTATGAATAAAGGTCCGATTGGATCTCAATTCCGTACTTTGTAGTATCGAAAGATTTAAAATTTCCTCCTGCCACAATCCTATTCTTTCGCTCACTTTTGACAATGTCCAACATATTCTTAACCGATCGTTAGTTTGTGTGATCAGCTCAAATTAATGAATATTATAAGAGGGAAACGCACGTTTATTTCAAAAAAAATAACGCAAACGGTTGCGAAAGCTCCTGATACTGAAGATTTTGTAAAAAAGCGGCTCATTTCTGATGGCAATTCGCTCCCTTGTGCAAATTTCATTACTTCACGATCGTAGGGCTGGGTATATGATAGGTGTACAAGTTCAATTAGCTCTTAATTGAACAGATTATTTTCTACTTATTTGATTTTCAAAATTTTGTTTTGGGGGCTTATCCTTTTTTCAAAATGATCTAAAAATATAAAAATGTATTTCAAATCAAATAAGAACTACGACGCAGAGAGCATTGTACTAAATACTGCCGAAATCAAGCGGTTAATACAACTGATATTATTTCTCTGTTTATCACAAATTAGCTTGTCAACTCACGCACAAAATCAGGAGGAATTTACCATTGAAAGCGTCAATAATTCATTGCAAACTATGCACCCTTCCCCAACTGCAGCCGCTTTGGGTAAGTATGGATCATACCCGGTAAGCGGAAGTAGTGGCTTGCCGTCAATTAGTATTCCATTATTTGAAATACAAGGCCAGGAAATGACTATTCCTATTTCATTAGCCTATCATGGAGATGGTGTACATGTTGATGAAATAGCATCATGGGTAGGAATGGGTTGGTCACTTAATGCTGGAGGAGTCATTACAAGAAGCATAGCCGGCTTTCCAGATGAAAGTGGAAAAGGCATTTTCCAGCTTTACAAAACTCAAGGGTTTACACCAGACTCCCCGGCTAATGGTTATGGGCTCGGATGGGATATGATGTATCGATTGTCTTCAGGCCTTCAAAAAGGAGAGCCTGATATCTACAGCTATAATTTTTTAGGATATTCAGGTCAGTTTTTCATCGACCACAATGAAAACATATTTCATTATAATCACTCAGATCTTCAGATTAAGAGAACAATCAATCTCGGAAATATATCGCAATTCAAAGTGACTATCGGTGATGGTACTTTCTTAATATTTAATGCCATAGAGACCATAAGTTTAGATGCTGAAGGTCAAGGTTCATATTCTGACGAAGAAGTCGCCTGGTATCTTACTCGTGCAGTCAAGAATAATGATCAATTTGACTTTGTATATGAAGAAGAAGCAATTAACGAAGGGTTTAGTTGTTCAGAGGTGGGATCTAAAGCAATTACTAACGGAGCAGGAGCATGTTTAAATGTTGTTGACAGACAGATCGTCCAAGGTTCGGTTACTACGAAAACCAAACAAAGACTGAAGTACATTATAGGTCCATATGGAGTAACCGAGTTTCATGAAAGTCATCACGAACGCGCTGATTTAGCTGGAACTAAAAAGCTGGACTCAATCACTTATATGAATCAAACCATACATTTAAAATCAAGATTTACGAATGGAACATATAAGCCTTCGATCAACTGCATAAATATCAATGGACCAGGCATAGGAAAACAAGAACGATTATTCCTAGATGAAGTAGAATTGAGTGCAGGGAATGATAGCAAAAGATATCTACTGAATTACTTAAGCCCTGATGATCTACCCCCTACCAAGTCTTTTGATCAGGATCACTGGGGATACTTTAATGATGCTAACAACTACACATTGTTGCCAGCACTTGATGGATTTAATGCTGGCGGCAGCAGAGAACCAAACCCAAATGTCATGCAATATGGGACTCTACAAAAAATTACCTATCCAACTGGTGGGTTTACAGAATTTGAGTGGGAACCCAATAGAAAATGTGTTAGCGATAGTGCGATGGTTGAGATATGCAATACATTAGTTAATTTTTATAGTGATGGAGCATTTAATTCAGGTGTAATTGAAGCATTTACTTTTACCCTAAATCATGTGGCTGATGTTAATTTCAATATTGATGTAGGCGCACTTGCTGAAAATACTACCGAACCCGGAGCCATCAATTTAAGCATTACTCAAATCAATGGTGCAAGCTTATACTCCGCATCACACGAGTTCGATAATAATCAAATTATAAGTATTGATAATGTTTTACCAGGTGACTATTCTGTAGTTCTCGAAAACCGAATGCCCGCGATTGAATCAGTCAGCTTCAATTTGGAAGAATGTCATGAAGAATTAAGAATCGTAACCAATTGTCAGTACTATGGAGGTTTAAGAATAAAGGAAATTGCTAATTATTCAGCCAAGAATGAGGAATTCAATAAAACTAGATATCAATACAAGAACCTCACCTCATCAAGAATAATGTCCACTGGAGGATATTCAAAAACTATTAAGCAAGTCTGCTCTTCCGGAGGTGGTTCGGAAACAGAGTATGCAGCCTTGAAAAGACATGATAGAAGTCTTATTCAATTTTCTAATTCAGTAACATATGATACGATAACTGAAATATTCAATGATAGCAGTAAAATAGAATATGAGTATTACCAACTAAATGACAACTGGGGTGGTAATTCCTATGAAGCTGTGTTACTCCAAGACCATTCATGGAAGCGAAATCTGCTTAAGCGAAAAACTTTATACAACAGATTTGGTACTCCAGTTTCCGAGAATAGGAGTTATTACACATTTGTCTCCAACAATATATACAAAGGCATTAAGGTAGATTTAATTCTTTGGAATCCTTTCAATGGAGGAAACTATGATCATCAATACACAATAGGAACCTTTAATTTATATTCAGATTGGGCTAGATTGGATTCTACGACGGAAATAAATTACCATCAGAATGGCAATCTGATTCAAAAAAAAGCATTTGAATATTTCAACCCAGAGGATAAGGTTTCTCCGAATTTGATAAGAACAACTGGCAGTGATGGCAGAACAATCTCTGCCATTACACTTTATCCACTTGATTATTTAAACACAGGCGATCTATGGGAAAACCTCAAAACAAAATACTTCCATCATCCAATTGAAAAAGTGATTATTCGTAATGCTGAAGTCACTAAGGCCAGTATATACCAATATGACCTGAGGGGCAATTTAATTTCCAATAGAATTCTCGTAAAAAATAAACCTATACCGAAAAGTGAATTCGAATTTTCTAATCAATCAGATCCCTCTATAAAAGGATACTTTTTAGCCAGCGAGGAATATAATTCGGAAAATGAAATAAATCTTAGCTATGACGGAAACCTATTAGTCAATAAACTTTCACGGCAAGGATTAAATGTATCATACATCTGGGCATATAACGGGAAGTATCCTGTTGCAGAAATTATCAATTATTCAGCTGATCAAACAGTCTCCTTGATCGGTCAATCGAAGATTGATGAAATCAAGAATTCTTTCAACAATACATTCATTGAATCTGAACTGCGTACAGTTCAGCAACAATTACCTCATTCTGCTCAATTGTCTATTTATCTATACAAAGGAGGAATAGGAGTAATCAAGACCATCGATCCAAATGGAAACTCTTCCCAATATAGATATGATGACTTTGGAAGACTGAAATCAATTTCGGATAATGATGGAAATCTACTTTCAAGTTTTGACTATCAATATTCTTTAGAAACCAAGTAAACCTATTGTCATGATACTGATCACGAAGAAAAGTGTTTTATTTTTTACGTTATATGCTATTTTTATAAACGTAAATATTTTTGCTCAAAATTGCCAAGGTCCCTCTAACTGCCCTCCCGGAGACGATTGTGGTGTAAATACCTATTACAGAGATGCTGATGGCGATGGGAAAGGTAATCCTAGTATCTCGATTGAATGCATCAACAATCCAAGTGGTTATGTCCTTAACAATCAAGATTGTGATGACTCAAACTCAAATGTCTGGAATACTTGCTGCACTAAGCGAACTTGGTATAGAGATGCTGATAATGACGGAATAGGCAACTCAAGCCTAACTACCAAGTCTTGTACCAAACCTGCTGGCTATGCAAGTACAGGAGGAGACTGCAACGATAGCAATGCCAGTATTGGCAGAGCTCAAACCTGGTATATTGATAACGATGGTGATGGTCAAGGTGCCGATATGAGTTCGAATTATCATCAAGGCTTGCCAAGTAGTGAACTAGGCCAAGTGACGGTGATTAGTTGCTCTCCGCCCTCAGGATATGTAGCTAATAACCTAGACTGTAATGATCTAAACACAAATACTCAGCAGACCACATGGGGTAGAGATTTGGATGGTGATGGATTTGGTAATTCCAATGATACATATGTTGGATGTAATGTTACGTCAGGCTATGTATCAAATACTTCAGATTGTGATGATTCTAATTCTGAAATTCGTCCGACGACCAAATGGTATAAGGATAACGACAATGATGGCTACTCTGACGGCACCCAGATAACAAGATGTACAAGACCTAATGGATACAAACTTGCCAGCGAACTTCAATCACTTAATGGCGATTGTGATGATACAGATGGCTCAGCCAATGTTAGCTTAATCTGGTATCGTGATGCTGATAATGATACATTTGGAACAGTTAGCAATACAAAATCAAATTGCAGACAACCATCTGGATACGTGTCTAATAATATTGATTGTGACGATTCCAATCCAGAAATTAATCCAAATTTAGTTTGGTATGAAGATGCCGACAAAGATGGATTTGGTGCGACCAATGGCCTAACGAGACAAAGTTGTACAGATCCCAGTGTCCCTAATGATACCGAATGGGTTGCAAACAACTTTGATTGTGACGACTCAGATGGGCTCCCACCGCCCACTTGGTATTTAGACATAGATGAAGACGGATATGGAGGTAATAGCTGGGTTCAACAATGCGAAAGGCCATCCAACAGCTATTCACAATCATTAGACTGTGATGATACTAATCCGAACGTGTATACTGCCCAATGGTGGTACATTGACAATGACGGAGACGGATTGGGTGCAGACATAACTTCCACTAGAAATCAAAATCTACCTTCGAGCGAATTCCCTAATCCGGTATTTGATTGCAATCCTCCAGATTCTCATTGGGTAAATAATAATGATGACTGTTATGATCCACCATCAGGTACCAATGGAAATGGTCAGTCATTATTAACACTCTATCAAGACAATGACGGTGACGGCTATGGAAACCCTGAGGTGGTTCTTTATGCATGCGATCCCATAGATAATTTCATCACTGTCGGAGAAGATTGCAACGATGATCCAAGTACAGGTGGTCATCTCGTAAATCCTCAAACTCTTTGGTATCAAGATATCGATAGTGATGGGTTCACAAGCGGTATCAGTCATAAAGGTTGCAAGAGGCCAGATGAAACATTCTATCTTGAATCAGAACTAGCTCATGATATTTCAATTGTGGATTGTGACGATGAAAAGAGTACAATAAGCCCACAAACAGATTGGTATCGAGATCAGGATCAAGACGGTTTTGGAGATCCAAGTGATAAATTAGTTCAATGCAAAGAGCCCTTTGGATATGTTTTAGATAATTCAGATCAATGTCCATACCACTGGGGCTCAAATCAAGGATGCCCTACAATAAATAGCAATATTGTACAGACCATAACCGCAAAAGTCGCAGCTGTCAACATTCAAATTTCTGATCAGTATACCAAGGGTGAAATCAGCATATCATCAAGCCATTATGATGGTTTAGGGAATAAATCTCAAGTGATTAAGAGAGAAGGCTCTCCGAAAGGTTATGATTTAATTGTACCTATTGAATATGATCTCAAAGGTCTCATTGCAAAAGAATATTTACCGTATGTAGCCTCAACCACAAATGGCAAGTATCAAGAAAATGCTATTGCCAAAGAGTACTCAAATAGTGATCAATATGATTTTTACCAAACGGCTGACGCTATTTCAAAAGATACAAGTCCATTTTCAGAAGTAGAGTATGATGGAAGTCCATTAAACCGTATTAAGACGAAGTATTCTCCAGGACAAACCTGGAAGGACAGTGACAAAAACATTACCTACTCTTATGAAACTAATGAGACGGCTGAGGTATACCAATGGCTGCTTCAAGACGGTATTCCTACGATACATCCTGCGAATCAGCATTATCTATCCGGTGAACTTAGCAAAACAGTGATTACAGACGAATCTGGATATAAAACAATCACATTTAAAGACAAGCTTCAACAAACTATTCTGAAACGTTCGGAGGCACCAGACGAAGACGGAAACCCTAATACTACTGAGTGGGGAGACACCTACTACATCTATGATGATTTTGGTAATCTGCGTTTCGTCCTTCCTCCACAAGCCATCAAAGAAATCAATCATTACCTAGACTAATTCTCACTTTAAACCATAAGTTATGAAACTGATTGTAAGAGCCTCTTTGATACACCTCTGTCTTATCGTGAACCATTCGATACACGCTCAAAACGAGATTCCAGATGGAATAGAATTAGAAATACTCCATGATCTCTACATAAAGCTTGACGGTGAAAATTGGTCTAATAACGCTGGATGGCCAGACTTGGAAAATTGGCCTTCAGAGGCAACAAGCGCTGATTATAATCAATGGCATGGTGTTGTGGTGAGGAATGAAGACATCATTTCTATAAGCCTGCCTGCCAACAACCTAAGAGGGGAACTGCCTTCCACGTTGGCCTCACTCACCGCTTTAAAATATTTAAACTTAGCCGATAATGAGATCTCTGGCAACTTACCTTCTGACATTGGCAACCTATCGCAACTGATGTTTCTTTTAGTCGGTGACAATCAACTTGATGGTCTATTACCTACAGGGCTGGGCGACCTTACTCAATTGCGTGAAATGCGTCTACATAACAACAACTTATGGGGTTCTATTCCTCCTTCACTAGGTCAATTAAACCAACTGGCGAAGCTATTGCTGCACGGAAATCATCTCACGGGCTCTATTCCTTCCTCTCTGGGAGACATGACATCAATAGTTGTCTTGGCTTTAAATCACAATTCTTTAACCGGCGAGGTACCAAGCTCAATAGTTTCATTACCTTCTCTAAAAAATCTCATTTTAAATCACAACAGCCTAAGTGGATTCCCAAACTTCATTAACCATCCCAATCGTGATATTCTCGCGATCAACATTCGGGACAATCAAATTGCATTCGCAGACATCAGCCAAAACATGATTGACAACATATCTCCTTATTCAGCTTTCGATTATGTAAATCAGTCGTCTTTTGGTGAAAAGGAACAAGAGGTAGCCCTGTTGGAAAACCAAACAATAAGCATCTCAACCTATGATTCCACTTCTAGCAACACCTATACTTGGGAGAAAAAAGGCAATGGTAGAATATGGAATGATGTGACCGGTTTAAATGAACATCCTACTGGCGAGCGATTTATCATCCACAATGCCAGTACAAACGATGCTGGCATCTACCGATACAAGATTACCAATTCCATTCTTGGTGCCAGTAAAACATCAAATGAAATACACATCAGCGTTCAAACCAAAAAACAAGACTTCCTCGATCGTTGGGCCTTTCAGTATCGATATGACGGAAGGCAGCGAATGACCAAAAAAAGAGTTCCTGGGAGTGGATGGGTTTACATGGTATATGATCATCGCGATCGTCTGATATTGACTCAGGATAGTGTGCAACGAAAAGATTGGCAGTGGACTTTTACAAAATATGACGCTTTGAACAGACCGATTATGACTGGGATCTATCAAATGGGCTCAAACATCAGTCAGAAAGACATTCAAAGCTACCTGAACACATTTTATCAAAATCCATCATTCCCTGATCGTAAACCTTATGAAACATACATCGGTGAAACAGTCAACAGTCTGAAGGGCTATACCAACAACTCCTTTCCAAATGACTCCACCAGAATTAGCCTGCTCTCAGTATCCTATTATGACCAGTATAATTTCAGAGATGACCTTCCTGAATTTGGGAATACCTATACCTATGACAGTTTGCAATTGGGGTGCAAAACAACCAATGATAGCTACTGCTTCCCTTCCGTTGCATTTGAGACTGTGAAAGGACAAGTTACCGGATCTCAAATAAGAATTTTGGGAACCGATCAGTGGCTAAGTTCGATAACCTACTACGACGATAGGTACCGAATCATTCAAACACATGGTGAAAATCAAACCACAGGCGTAGACATCACAAGTAGCTTGTATGACTTTATGGGCAACGTATTACAAACAAAAGCGATCCATAACACTACCTCAGAGTCAAACACCATATTCCAAGAATTTACCTACGATCATGCGAGCAGATTGCTATCAGTAACCCATCAGATGGATCACCAGCAGCCAGTAGTCTTACTGGAAAGAAACTACAACGAGTTGGGTGAACTCATTGAGAAAAACCTACACGTGGATGGAGATCAGCCTACCCAATCCATTGATTACCGCTACAACATTCGAGGATGGCTCACCTCCATAAACAACGCCAGCCTGACCGATGATCAAACCACCAACGACGACTCAGACGATTTGTTTGGCATGAAGTTGGTGTACAATGAAATGGATTTTGATCTTAACAACACACCTAGCTGGAATGGAAACATAAGTGCAATGATATGGAGCGATCCGATGGGACTGGATGAAACTTCAAGCAGGGCCTATACCTACCAATATGATCCATTCAACAGGCTGACCAGCGCTCAACACCACACCAATCGGTTGGGATGGTCTTCCGAAAATGGATTTAGTGTCAGTGATCTTTCCTATGACCTCAATGGCAATATCTTGAAACTAAGACGAAACAATGAGGCAGGGTCCGGACTGGACGTGTTGGAGTATACTTACGCATCGGATGGTAAAAACAGCAATCAGTTATTAGAGGTAACAGATTCTGGCGATATCCATGCAGGATTTGTGGATGGGAACAGGTCAGGTACTGACTACTCCTATGATGGCAATGGCAACATGATCAGCGACCTGAACAAGAACATCACTCACATCACCTACAATCACCTCAACCTGCCCAAACGCGTGGATAAAGTAGACGGTCACTACATCATCTATCGTTACGATGCAGCCGGTATCAAGCTGGCTCAGGAAGTCTATGCACCGGGTGGTGTGCTGCAAAAGAAGACCGATTACATCGGAGCGTATATCTATGAAGATGACCAACTGCAACTCGTGCAGCACGAAGAAGGTCGCATTGTTCCTAAATATGGAAGTCAGCCTGAGTCGCTCGAAGGCTACGACTACCAATACCACCTCAAAGACCACCTGGGCAATGTGCGATTGACGTTCTCAACCACACCCGAGAACTATACGATGGTGGAAACCTTCGAGACAGGCGGAGGAAATGGGTTCCAAGATTTGCATATAGAGACCAAAACTCAAATGAATACTACGCAACCGTAT
>NZ_JBDVKP010000012.1:0-188245 GCF_039960695.1 Ekhidna sp.
GACCAACCTTCCTTTAGTATCCAACTTACACTCATACTCGCTTGTAAAAAACGTCATACTGAGCCTTGAAAAATATAAACCACCGAGACAAATGTAATCAACTTTTCCTATTTTCCTCCACTTTCCCCCACTTTCATACACAGAACGTCAAAAAAGATGAATAATGTAGCTAAATCAATGATTTTAAGCCATTAGGAAATGAATTGAAAATCAGGAAGATATGGATATACCGACTGAATTATAAGATTTTAAAGAAAAAATTTAGAAAATGAAAGAAAAACGAAATATGGTGGGAGGTCGTGGGGGAATTGAAAGATTAATCTGTGAAATACATTTGTAGAGCACAATTTAAAATGTAGTGTATCACCGTTTAAATTGTCTTCTATCTAAAAATTAGCACACTTAAATAGTGTATTAGCGAAGCATTTTATGTGTATGAGTCCAATCCTTCGCTAGAAAAAATTCTTCATCAACAGTAATTACCATTTGAGAATTTAGGATTTGAAGTCGAGTAAGGACATCCTCATTCTTTTTGATGAATTCGTTAAAGAGTTGAATTATTTCTTCCTCTACTTTCGGGAAACTCCTAATAAAAGAGAGTACGAAATTTTGGGTGTCAAGAAGTAATTTGATTGTTCCTAAAAATAGTACTTGATGTTCTTGAATTGTGTTTACTATATCTTTTGCGTTTTTGTGTAGCTCATCTCTTGAAATAGAATACACATCAATTTCGCTTCCCAAATATGTCCTTAAAACATAACTGAAATACAATTTCGAATCTTTAATCGCAATATCGAAATCGACCTGAAGATTTTTAAAAAAGCCTTCAAAGTCAATATTTTTTATCAATGTAGAATAGACGAATTTATCAGCTTTATCTCTGATAAGGGATAGTTTCTTGAGCTGCTTAACCTTAATAAACAGGTAAATAAAATGAGATAGATTACCAATATGCTTGAATCTATCTAATCCTTCATTTATCATATTACTGATTTGAACCACAGGTGATTCTAGCTCTTTAAAATTCTCAATTACGTCTTGAAGATCGAGCACTAGGCCATTACATTTTAATCTAATGTTATCATCATATCCAGAATGTGAAAATTGATTCCTTTGTCTAGGTAGATAATATTCATAATAATCAAATGAATATGAACTACCTTCTATTAATGGCCTAACCGCATTGACTTTATCCGACAGAGAGGATTTCTGCCCAACTTCTGGCAAGCTAAGTTCTATCATTTCAGTAAAAATTCCCTCCACCTGCGGTAATGCCAATGCATAAAACCCATGCCATAATTTTTTAGCATAAAGGGTTCTGAGTTCTTTGAAAATTTTTGCTCGATTTTGCAATGGTAGATTGCGAATTTCTTGATGAAGATATCTTAACCGATTTGCTCCATCCACTTCTTTTAAAAGCATCCGATCAAACTTTCTGGCTTTAGGATTTGAAATATCGCTCTTAAAAGAAAATACGTTTGATTTATTCCGATAAGGATTGATTTTTCGCCAGTCCAATTTCTCTAAATCAAGTCTATAGGACCATCCACCAGTTAGGTTTATAATCAAATCCCTATATGGATAGTCTGAGTGATCCTTGAAAGAACTCATCAATTCATCCATTTTAGGATCATCATATTTAGATTTTGATTCTGAATTTATGATTGCTCTTTCCTCAACACCATTAACTAAATAGTCTAGAATAGTTTCCCTCAATGCCAAGACTCTTTGATAAAAGTCATGAATAGTTCTTTCATTATGGTTTCTTGGCCTATGATCTTTCTTTTTCAATCTTTTGATGAAATCTTCTTTCTCGTAATCTTTTAATAAGTCATTGATAATTTGAAGGTCTTTTTTAATCTCTAATTCTAGCTTTGCTTTCTCAATTATTGGAAGTACTCTCAAGTTCAAAACAATATTGACATAAATTTTTAGTGGATCTCTTGAGTTTATTAGTGATTCCAATCCGGGAGACAGCAATTCATAAAGTACTTTTCGAGCATAATTTGAAACAGACTCCTTGGTATCATTTAGCTTTCTGAAGTTTGTGAGCTTTAAACAGTGATAAACAAGATGATGCTCGTTAAATTCGAAATAAAGTTTTTGATCTAGATTTTCTCTAACGTAATTCGAGTACTCTTTCAATCCAATTGATTTAATATCGGCGAACTTTATCATATTTTCACTCAAAGCTTTGATCTCTCATTTTAGAGAATTCTTCTTCCCTTCTAATTGAATCCTTTATTGACTTTTTAAGTCTATCGTGATAGTCTAAAGCCCATTCTGATACCTGTTGATTTTGATGACCAATCAGTTTTGTAGCTAATCGTATTCTTTGTTGATAATCACTCCCACCACCAGAAATAGAGTTCTGCCTTTGTGAAGAGTACTCCAAAGCCTGTAATGTTTTACCTAAATCATAAGATTGATTTAATGACGAATATGCCAAAGGTGTCCATTCTATTTCACCATTTTTTTTATAATATCCTTTTCTCAAATAGAGCACTGCTGGAAACCTACTTTCTGAATCTGTTTTCACCCATTCTAGCAAATCTGATTCTTGGATTTCTTCAATTGGGTTTCTAGAGTAAGAAAAGCTTATTTGAGTTAGCTTTTCATCCTGTAATTCACCTCCTTCGTCAAGTAGAAACCCATTTAGAAATGAAGTCGGATTACACTTTGCTAAAGCAGTTAGATAATCAGTATTATCATATCTTGGATAGTAATGTGATTCTCTTTTTCTCTCTTTCCTTACAAGAGTTTCGATGATTTCTCCAGACTTCTGGTTTAGACATTTCTTTACTATTTCAGACAACATATGATCTTCAAGATGAATATCCTTATCGCTTTCTGGTAAGTCTAGAAGTGTTTTTATTCCGAGCAGTTTGATATTTTCACTTATATCTTGGACTGAATTAAGTCGCATATAGACTATCTCAAGTGCTACCTCATAACAATTCTTTAGTAATAATATCTGCTCTATTATTTTTTCAAAATTTTCATCTGATAACCCTTCATGGTTTCTTCCCCATGCAAGAAATTTAAACGAATCAACAGGAATTGATTTGTCATTTAACGCCTTTAATAATCTATGCAAAGACGCATCTTCAATTTTGGCACTACATTCTAATGCGACATAGAAGCGCTTTAATTTAGGAGATTTTAAGACATCTTCTAACCATTCATCAACATGGCTGTCTTTACTTTTAGATGCTTCATTAATAAATCCATTAAGTAAAATTGCTGATGTATGGTTGATGGGAAATTTAACTGCTAATGACTTTAGTGTTTCCCATAAATTAGTTTTAGACCTAGAACCTCGGTAAGTTCCCATGCCAAACTGGAATAAACCTCTCCCACTATTCAATTTGAGTTCCTGCTCTATTTCAATAATAATATCACCATCAACTGCAGCTTTTTCGCCTAAATCCTCTGCTTTTTCTAATAGAAGATTATGCTTATCGATTGCGCGACCTTTTCCTTTTAGGTCAAATAAATCAGCAAAATACAAATGCTGAGAGGACAACACATAGGCTCTTATTTCATCAATCAAAGATTTTGGACCGATTTCTTGCCTCACTTTCCTTAATGACCTCTTAAGCTCATCATCAAACTGATCTGCATGCAAGTCCAACACTCGATTTATAGCAACCCATCCTTCGAACCAAAATTTTTTCCCGTTATAGTTTCTTATTATTTCAGGTAATTCTTGATAAAGTCCCGAGTTAGTAAAAATTCCAGAAAGCTGTTCCCCAAGCAATTTTCCTAGCTTTGACTTAATATCATCTGATTTAGCATAATTCAAGATGTATTTCAAAAACAACGAATACCACCCTTTAATATCACCATGAGTTCTAGGGTAGTATCCATAGCCTCTTGGTCTACCTCCAAAATCATAGTCGCCTGCTCCTGTAAACGGTGGAGAACTTAAAGAAGCTTTAAGCATTTCTAATCCAAGTACAGATCTTTTTGCATCAATAGAATTAACTAAGGAGTCGATAACAGCAAGCCTCTTTTCAGGCCTTGCCATAGTTCCTGATAAAACTGGGTTAAAAAGACGAAGTAAATTTTCACGATCTGTTCGTTCGTATCGTCTAGGCCTATCGCTCAGAACCATCTCAACTAATAGGTTAACACATCTTTCAAATAGTGTTTCTTCATATGACAGCAATCTTAGTATTCGGAAATGATCATCAAAGTTCCTATTTGATGGATCAATAATTTTGGAAATTTCAGACTCCAAAAGTTGAAGGGTTTTTTCCTGATCAACTGGTGCAATATTTTGAAATATTTCATTCTCAAATGCATCAAGACTACTTAAATCTTTAAGCCAACTATCTAGCCAACCTCTAACTATAAGCTGAGCGGGTTCAAAATCATGCAAATAGCCCAACCTCTTGCTGAATGATTTCAATAATCTTTGATTTGGTTGACTTAGGAAAATCGAATTCACAAAATCAATCGGCAAGGAATTCAATGCCCTCTTCGCAAGTTTATTTGCTAATGCATGTGGAAGTATAGCTCTCCATTTATTACGAACCTGAACTAAATCCCTAGACTTAAGCTCTTCTATTTTCCCGTAAACAGTTAAAATATCCAAAGAACTAAGTTTAGAAATTAAGCCTAATTCAGATTCATTATTGGTTGACTCCCCGTCAAATGAATACACTAACGAGCACCCCTGGGCAACTTGTAAAAGCCTATCATCAAGAATGTTATTTCTTTGATGGAATAATCTTTGGAATAATTCTTCATCTTTTAGTTCCGAAATTGAATCGAACCTCTCAAAAGTATTAGCAAGGGCAAGTGCTAATCTTGCATTCCCTCCCGAAAATTGTGCGATTTGACGAGCAACCCCATGTTCAATATCATTATACCTATTTTCTAGTAACTTCTCGATCAGTTCTTCACTTGAGGGTTCAAGATTATAGACATCAGTTTCATCAGGTAAATCATCTTTAACGTCATACTCAATTGTCATGAGACTAAGCCTACTTTGCTCCCTCTTACATATCTGCGTTAACTTGTTGTGTAGTTCTGGTAAGCAATTATCAACAATTAAGAATGACCTAGATTTTTGAGATATCAAATACTCAGCCGTATTTACTGGTGAAGGAATCGGAGAAAGAGACATATCTGTATATATGACCTTTGACTTATCCAATGCTTTTGAACCAACTGAATCCTCAAAAAGCGCTTGAGCAAACCTAGTTTTTCCGACACCTGAAAGACCTGTAAGTCTTACACTTGCTTTTTCCTCTTGTAAATCTTCTCTTATTTTTTGAATGCCTTCTAGTGCACCAATACCTTCTGGGTCGTTTTTTCCATTCTTTAATTTTAAACGATCATCCAGTAAATACTTACCTTTATTAGCCATATATGACCACCTATCATAAGGCTTCCAACCGTTTAGATCATTTCCATTTCTATTCCTTACCCAAACAACGATTGATGGATGATTTCTGACCCAGGAAGCTAATCGAGATTGATCAAAAAAATCAAGTAACAAGTCCTTCGAGCCCTCTTCATCTTCAATCGCTTTTTTCATAGCTTTAATTCTACTACCCAAAGCAGATGGTGTCGTGTTATCAGTAGATGAAACTATTATATAGGAGCCTTTTTTCTTGATGGCCTCTACTATAACGGGCTTTAAATTCCCTTTCGAACGCATTTCATTCCCAATGGATGCTGGTGGCATTTTAGGTTTCTTTACTTGAAACACAGTAAATTTTGATGGGATATATTCAGATAATGGTCTTTCTTTAGTGTCAACAAGAACATCAGCCCCTCCATCAGGGGCATCTTGATTTCCACCCCAATGAATGCCACTAGTAGACAGATTGGAAAATCTGTACTCTGTTTCGCATAGTAAACCGACAAGTTTTTTTAGATCACCATCATTAAGTTTTGAAATGTCCTCACCTGTTATTTCAAATATTTCCAACTTATTCTATAATGTTTTCTCTCCTTAAATAATCGTATAGCGTTGACCTACTTATATTCAATGTAGAGGTTATTTCGTTTACAGACAATTTTTTACTATACAACGTTACAGCTGCAGCAGCTTTACTCTTATTATAAGATCCTTTTGGTCTCCCCCCTTTCTTGCCACGGGCCCTTGCAGCACTTAATCCATCTTTTGTTCGTTCACTCAATACCTGGACTTCCATGGCTTTAAGAATCGCTATGATCTGAAAAACAGCTTCACCCATCGCTGAAGTAGTATCGAACATTCCTTCCTGAAGACTTTTGAATTGAATTTTCTTTTCTTTAAAATCTGAGAATACAAGAATCTTCCGCCAGATCACCCAATCACCGTAGAATATTATCATTTGATAATAAATGTAAAAACCCGTAGTTCAGTATAGGCATTTTATCTATACCTTTATAGGTATAAATCGCCTGTTAGCCATGAAGCCTCTTTTTATCGCCTTAGCTTTCTTAGTTCTAACGCCAGCATACGCTAATGACGCCTACACGATCAAAGGAATCGTGAAAGACAAACAAACTGGAGAAGCTATTCCTTTTGCTCATGTTTTAGTCGGTGAGATCATTAACGTATCCAATATTGATGGAGAATTCATAATCAGTGCTGCCGACTTTGAAAAGGAAGGTGTCAAATTGAAAGTTTCATATATGGGATATAAAAACTACTTCGCTCCTCTTTCCAAGATAGATGCATACCATACTGTTTTTCTGGAGCCATCTGTGACTCAGCTTATGGATGTGGCGGTGTTTTCAGGCCCTTCTATTATGAATGAAGTTTTTGAGCGCTTCCACCTAAACTATGAAATGGAACGACAGCACATGGTGGGCTACTATCAGGAATCAATGTCTGACTGGGAAAAAACATATTATATAGCCGAGGGAATAATGGATATTTATACACCCAGTAACCTAGACAAAAATGCCTACCCTCTGGTGAATCCATTGCGTACCCGAAAGAAAGTATTTGAAAAGATAGATGTAATTGATGAAGTATTGGGTGGGAACGCTAGTGATATGGCCCAATCTTCTATCTGGAGAAAGCAGTCTTTTCTGAGCCCTAAGAATAGAAAAAATTATGAATACTATTATTCAGGAGCAACATCTATCGGCGGGCACGATGTATTGATCGTAGAGTTTGAACCACGCAACAACAAAGGCAACACTAACGGCAAACTTTATGTTGATGAAGACAGTTTTGCGTTAATAAAAATTGAATACGATCCAATTATTAATGATTTTTCGTTCTGGGAATCGGTTTCGTGGACAGAAGAATATGAGCAGCGAGATGGAACTTTCAAGCTGGTGAGTGTACTCTTCGCTGGCACTAGTACGAATCACACGTATAATTATCACGCCTTGCTTGTGATCAATGAATCAACACCGATCGATGAGCTGCCTTCTGACCTGGCAATGATGAATGTGTACGATTCATTTTTTGAAATGGCGCAAGAAGATTTCACTGATTCCTTCTGGACTGGATTCAACTTCATGAAGTTGGACAATGAGCTTGCTGAGCTGCTAGATTCTGATTCCTCGAGGTATTAGTAGTTTGCATCGCCTGAAGACCTGGCTACGTTTCAATATCAATTTTCATTTCACAAAATACAACTGGCGGGGTTCACTCCCACTAAAAAAAAATGTAACCATTTATTCGACATTTACGATTAATATATTAATTTCGGTTTTGTCGAATAAATAATTTAGAAATAAAAAGACGCATGAAAGGAACAAACCTTGGAGAACTTGAAGAGATCGTATTATTGGTGGTAGCTAACCTCTTTGACAATGCCTATGGCATCCTGATCAAACAGGAAATCGAAGAAAAGTGCAAGCGTACCATTACCATAAGTACCGTACACAATGTGCTCCAACGACTGAATGAAAAGGACTATCTGGAATCGAGGTACAGTGATCCTACACCTGAACGCGGTGGTAAGCGAAAACTGCTCTTTCGGGTAACTAAAGCTGGACAAGCAGCGCTCAAGACGTCACGCTCCATGCGGGAAAATTTATGGTCTGGAATTCCTAAAGTAGCATTTGACGGATGAAAACCGCTCCTCCAAAATTGATGACCTCCCTCCTCTCTAAATCCTGCAACGCTGAATTGTGGGAGTCCATTGAGGGTGATCTTGCGGAACTCTTTCTTTTAGACCTCAAGAAAAAAGGAAAGCGAAAAGCTCAAATCAATTACCTCTTCAATGCATTAGCATTTCTTCGATATCATAGACTTAGAAAAGGACAAAACTCAAAAACGCTCAATAACATGGCACTGATTCAAAACTATCTTAAGGTCTCGTTCCGAGATTTGAAACGCAACAAGACCTTCACAGGCATCAATCTTTTCGGGTTGGTCGCTGGGATGACCGTTTCATTACTCATGCTTCAATATGTGCTTTTCGAAACCAGTTTCGATGACTTCAATGAAGATGCTGATCGTATGTATCGGGTGATCAATGATCGTTATCAGAATGGTGAGCTTATCCAACGTGGAGCCATCACCTATCCTACGATTGGTCCTACTATGATCAAGGATCTTCCGGAAATTGAAGCTTATACCCGAATGGTGGTGAGTGGTGGAAATTTCATCAACTATGAGGAAGAAGTATACCGTACTGGTGACTATCTGATAGCGGATGAGTATTTTCCTTCTTTCTTTTCATACCAGTTTATCAAAGGAAATAAGAAGGAATGTCTGGATGCCGCCTTCAAAATGGTGCTTACGGAAAGGTTTGCTAAAAAGTTGGTTAAGAAAGGTGAAAACGTAACAGACCTAATCGGTAGACCTATCCATTTCAACTATGCCAAGCCTTTCATGATTACAGGAATCATGGAAAATCCTCCAAAAAATTCTCACCTGAAATTCGACTTTATCACATCTTATAAATCGTTTATTGCCATTGCAGGTGAAGGTGCTGACACCAGCTGGGAGTGGTCTGACTTTTATCACTACATCAAACTGAATGAGGGTGTGAATCCAGAATCGCTAGATAGCAAACTCGCAGATTTCAGTGCGCGATATTTCAAAGAAGGTGAAGTCTCTGGTAGCGTCGAGGAATTCTCGTTGCAGCCTCTAAAAGCTATTCATCTTAATGACACCTTAGAATATGAAGTGGCTGCGGTCACGAATGGCAACACCGTCTGGCTCATGCTTTACATTGCCATATTCATTGTATTGATTGCCTGGATCAATTACATTAACTTGAATACAAGCAGAGCGATCCAACGAGCCAAGGAGGTAGGAATAAGAAAATCGGTAGGTGCTCAAAAAAGTCAAATCATCCGACAATCTTTTATAGAAACACTCCTTTTGAATGTAATTGCACTCATTGTATCAATTGGTTTGGTTTTTATTCTACAACCTGCATTTAACGCGCTCACTGGCTTAGATTTAGACTTGTCCATCGTTATTTTTTCATCTATTGGAAGCATCCCTTTCCCAATCATACTTGTTGGGATCTTCTTCATTTCACTCGCTTTTGTCGCACTATATCCGGCACTTCTTGTCACACGATTTAGCACACAGGATGTATTGAAAGGGAGCTTTAAGCTGAAGGGAGAAATAGCCTGGCTGAGAAAAGGGATGGTTGTTTTCCAGTTTTCACTGGCGGTCATTCTCATTACAGCCACTATTGCGATAGCCAGACAGATTGAATTCATGGTCAATCAAGATCTGGGTGTAGATGTGGATAAAACCATGGTGGTTTATGGGCCGGTAATGACTGACTGGGATAGCACCTTTATAAATAAGATTGACCTATTTAAGAAAGATTTAAGCAACTTATCCGGAGTGGAAATAGCTACAATCTCCAACCATGTTCCAGGCTCCAATCTGGGGAGGATATTTCGAATTACCTCGGAAGCTGATCCAGAGATAAAAAATTTAACGGCCAATTATATAAGTGTTGACCATGAATTTTCAGAATTGTACAACATCGAACTCATTACCGGTAGAGATTTTGCCTTTAGTGATCACAATTTTAATGGTAACGTAATCAAGAATTTCATCATCAATGAATCCGCAGTTTCACTTTTAAAATTTGATTCTCCTGAAGACGCCATAGGTAGGTCGGTCAATTTTTACGGCAAAGACTGGACCATTGTTGGAGTAATCAAGGACTTTCATCAGGAATCAATGCATAGAAAAATTGCTCCGATATTCCTACTTCCATACTACAGTACTGGCAATAATTTCTCAGTCAAATTCTCTTCGATAGTTACTCCTGCATTGGTAGAAGCTGTGGAAAAAAGGTATAATCAATATTTCCCTGGTAATTACTTTGATTACTTCTTTTTAGAAGATGAAATTGGCGCGCTGTATGATGATGATGTCCGTGTAAGCAGGGTTGCAAATGTATTTGCTGCTCTTTCGATTATTATTGCCATTTTGGGATTGTATGGACTTGTCATGATAAGTCTGGTTCGTAAAACGAAAGAAATCGGAATTCGTAAGGTGCTGGGTGCCAGCCTCGGACAACTCCTAGTTTTACTAAGCAAAGAATTTCTATTACTGGTTTTCATCGCTGTAATTGTAGGCGCTCCCATTAGCTACTTTGTCCTGATGGAGTGGAAGGCTGGGTTTGCCTATTCAATCAACATTGGGGTTGGGCTCATTCTTTTTTCTTCTATTCTCTTGATTTTAATATCTGTCATCACCATTGGTTTTCAGACACGAAAGATCACGGCAAACAACCCCGTAGAATCATTAAGGTGGGAGTGAGATTTAGGAGTCGTTAGTAAATAGCATTTTTCATACTTTCGATATGTGAGCGTAGTTACAGATAGCTGATATGAATTTGAATGATACAAAGTTCTTTATAGAATAAAAAAAGACTGGCATGTAGCCAGTCTTCTTAGACACCCACTAATGTTAGTTAATAGTTTTTAGTATAAGTAATCTAGTGCCACTTTATCGTCGGAATTGAATGGACGGTCACCCCCGTCTGTGCATGAAAGCATCCACGATAGATCTGCTACGGAAGCTCCGGTAGGAGTTCCTGGAATATGGATTGCACCAACACCTCCATCACCTTCATTACCACCGCTTCCGCAAGAAATGCTTCGATCAAAATAATCTGTATGACGGAATCCGATACAGTGCCCCATTTCATGCGCAATAATTGTAGCAATCCCTTCTACAGACAAATTGTAAGAAGACTCCAGAATGCCACTCATTTTTATTTCACCGTAAGGGTCGCACCCACTTGTTGGAAAACCAGCAGACCCTAAGATTCCTCTTCTTTCCTCGCCTTTTTTAAGTCTTGTCATCCTAATATCTGCATTGTCAGTCGATATTCTTTCGAAAGTTAAACTTAGGTTTTCCGAGTTGTATCGAGCAATGGCAAGATCAAGTCCTGCGATCATTGCCGGGCTATATCCATTTCTCCCTCCTTCATCCGCATACATTGTAATCACGCGTGGGCCACATACAAGATTGTTTGTTCTATACTGCTCCACATTAGGAACAGAAGATCCTCTACTCATCGTGTTTAGATCATCATCTGTTAAATAAATATCACCTTCAACAAGGTAACCTTTATCAAAAATTATTGGAACTTGATTGTCTACATCAAATCCAAGAGCTGCAATTTGAGCAGCTACTTCAGCTGGTACTGAAAAGTCTTCGATTGTGGGTTCATTGCTTTGCTCAGAGCACGCTATAAATACGACTCCTGCTAAAACAAATGTCAATTTTTTAAAAATCTTCTTCATAATATTTAGGTTAATAGTGAATGTCTCTTATGAAACATGTGAACTCAAAAAGTTCCTACCACTATTTCAAACTTTTCGCTATCAATCATGCCTGACTTCTAAGAAATTCAATAGTATATTGAATGAAATTATGTAACTCTAGAATATTATTCTGTTCTAAAAATTATGACTTAAAAAAAGAAGGCAACATCAAAAATTTGATGCTGCCTTAACCTAATAGCTGAATTGAGAAGATTAAATTATTCAGCGTGCAATTGAAAATCATGCGTGGTTTGATTTCCAGCCACTACATCTATTTCTTCAGCTGAAGCATTCTGATACCCACCTGCTTCCAGGAGAATAACATACATACCAGCCTCTAACCCTGAAATAGCATACATCCCATCCTGATTCGTAAATGATGTGGTATTGAGGGTATCGGCAATAAAAACCGAAACCTGTGCACCTTCAACCGAGTCTGTGTCAGTATTAGTAACTGTACCTGTCAAAGTTCCGGTAGTTGTTTGATTTGTCGCTTTAATAACCGGTTTGAAGTTGAAGCCTGTGATATTATCCATAGCTCCTTTCGGGACAAAAGATTGTGCAACATCAAAATCAAGAAGTAAATCTGTTGAAAGACTACTTACCACATTTATGGATGGTTTTATGAAAATTTTAATTACCGTCGAAGGAACTTGTAGATCATAGGTTGACCCATCTTGGAGAACTGCACTTGCACTTGAAACATGAACTCTTACATGATCATAAGATCCTTCAGGAATATCTATGCTCGATAAATTCGCAGTAACGCCACTTGTTAACTCTAATAGATTTGCAGAAAAGTCATCCTCCATTATAGTAATAAATGAATCATCCTCTTCGCCTTCCTTTCTTATTTCAACTTTTGAGATCGTGACATTAGCTTCAGCCACCAGGTCCGTTGGAAATGGAGCATCAGTGAGTGCCACGTTTAAACGACCAGTGGGAAGATCATCTCCATTGTTGCAGCTAACTAAAGCTGAGGTAACAAAAAGTAATACAAAAAATGATCTTAGTAATTTGAATTCCATAGCTCGTTGAATGTTCATTTTATAGTTGTTTTTAGTTTTTACTTCATTCTTCGGTTAACTCAAAATCCTGAACGGCTTCCATGTTTTGAGTCAACTCAATTCCTTCTATCCATACACTGAAAAAACTTTCTATTTCTGCACTTACATCATATTGTCCCGGTTTCAGTCCCGGAATAACATATTCGCCATTTTGATCAGTAAATGAGGTAGTGTTCAGAGTATCTGCAGCATAAACTGAAATCTGAACTCCCTCCAACACTTGTCCATTTCCATTTTGTGTTACAGCACCTTTAAGCGTCCCTGTCTGGCTCAAGTCGGACAACTTTATTACGGGAACGAAAACAAAGCCAATAATTCCGGCCGGGCTATTAGGATTTCCCTGTGGAATGAATGACCTGCTTACATCAAAGTCAGCTAACAATTCAATAGAAGAATTCTCATTCACCTGAATCATTTGATCTCCTACAAGGCGAATGGTTCCGGATGGAACCATCAAATTGTAAATGGTACCATCATTCATTTCTACTGAGGCTTGTGTCACCTCCATTTTTATATATGCGTAATCGCCAACAGGTATGTCTACCTCTGCAAGATCAGTAGTTAAACCATTCGTAAAGTCCAGCAGATTAAATGATTGCTCCGTATCCGATAGTGTGATAAATGCAATGGAATCATTTTCATCACTTGTCTTGAGATCTATTTTGCCAATCGTAACATTTGCTTCTTTGACATATGAAAAAGGAAAAGGTGCATCTGTTAATTTTAAAGTGAGATTTTGCAGAAAGACATTATCACTGAAGTATTTGTAATCATTTTCGTCACAAGCATTCGAACTATTAGAGATAGCTGTCATCAGCTCATTGTTGTTATTGACAGAAAATGTCATTCCCTCTAAATCAACCAACTCAACAGGAAAATCAAATCCTAGTAGGTTATTTTCATCGGCTTGATTAATAAAAGTATAAAACTCCTGATCACTATTGATCTCTTCAGCTCCTATCTGCTGACTGAGACTATTGTATGTAGCTATTGATAGCGGGTAAGTAAAGTCGATGCATTCAATGTCCTCATCATCACCATTTTCAATACATTGAATGGCAAGATTATTTAATTCATCGTGAGAGTTAACCAGTATTTCAACGTATTCCGAGTTTTGAATGGTGACAGGGTAAACAAGTTCAAAATTACTTCTGGCGTATGGATTCTGCTCGTAAGCAAGTTGAACGGACTGGAGGTCCTCTTCTGATTCAACCACAATTTCCTCATTATTAACGCTTGCAGAAAATGGAGTCTTCAGCCTTAGGCAGCTTGCATTATCAAAATAATTATCAGATGAGCCATCTAATAGGGTTATTCTAGTCAGGTTCATTCCCAAATTAGAGTTACTCGTAAATGACTTTACATCATTCAAAGGTGTAATTTCCTCCGATGAATTTTGACACGATATGATTCCAGATGCAATCATTAAAATATATAACACATAACGATTTATATTTGCCGCTCTCATACACTTCCAAAGTCTACACTTATAAAACAGATATTGAATTAGAATTCCTACCATTCTTTTTTATTTGCCATAGAGTATAATTACAGTAATCTGATGACTAAACTAAGAGCTACGCGGTTAGTATGAGACCCACTAATGATGAAAATATTTGCAAAGAAGAAGTTTTCTTAAAGATTTTCGAGGAGCTATCTTCTGATCTGTATCAATTCCTGTACTATAAATTCGGATCTGCAAATTACCCTGAAGACCTGGTGCAAGAAGCTTTCGTGAAGCTTTGGTTAAACTGTAAAAATGTATCTCCAGAAAAGGCTAAATCCTTTCTTTTTACGATCGCCAATAATCAAATGCTCAATACACTTGATAAAAAGAAGACTATTCTTAATTATGAAAAAGGAAATAGGCCTAATAATTATACAGTTGAAAATCCTGAATTTATTTTAGAAGAAAAGGAATACCTGGATAAGCTACAGCATGCAATTGAATCTCTACCTGAAGATCAGCGAGTTACGTTTTTATTAAACCGGGTAGAGAAGAAAAAGCATAAAGAGATTGCCGAAATGCTTGGAATATCAAGAAAAACCGTTGAAAAAAGACTCTATAGTGCCTTAGCGACTATTAGAAAAAAGGTAGGAGAATTGAAATGAGTAATTTAACCATGGGTAGGAAATTTCGCTTTCTGATTGTTACATTAATAACATAGTGCTGGAATGAATAAGGACGAATTAATAAAAAAGTGGCTGGCTGATGAGCTTTCTAACGAAGAATTGAAAGCCTTCAAGGAGACAGACGATTTCAAAGAAATCGAAAAAATTGACAAACATCTTGGTCACTTTAAAGCATCGGATTATGATACAGATAATGAAAAATCCAAGCTAAAAAGTAGCGTAAATCAACAGCGTTCTACGTTCCTATCCCTCCCTTCTATTTTGAAAATAGCAGCCTCTGTAATTATTCTATCAGGAGTAGCTTTTTATTTTTTAACCCCCTCTGATAACATCAGAACTATTTCCTCATCGAATTTATCGGAATTTTATCTTCCTGATTCTTCTTACTTAAAATTAAATACAGGTTCAATCATTTCTTATTTGCCGGAAAAATGGAATCAAACAAGGTCAGTTAAGCTTGATGGCGAGGTGTATTTTAAAGTAAGGAGTGGTTCGACATTTTCTGTGGAAACCACTCACGGGGTTGTGAGCGTATTAGGAACGGCATTCAATGTCAAGTCCAGAGATGGATTTTTTGAAATCACATGCTATGAAGGTCAAGTCCGGCTTGAAAATACCTCAATTAATAGCGTCCTTAATAAGGGTGAGCTTGTTCAAATCATTGATAATAAGATTTCAGAGTCAACAATTGATGAGGCACAGCCTTCCTGGTTAAACGGTAAAAGTTCTTTTAAGAGCACGCCACTAAAGCTGGTTCTCAAGGAATTTGAGAGAGAATATATGATCAAAATTCAGGCACAAAACATTCCAAATGAAAAGTTATTTTCAGGGAGCTTTGTTCATGATGATCTCGATCTGGCACTAAAATCTATCGCAATCCCAATGAACCTTTCATACGAAATTGAGGAAGGTCAGGTAATATTGTCGGGTGATTCGAACCACTAGGATCTGTTTTCTATGTATAGCATTTTTTCTTCTGTTTTCAATCCAGGCGGATTGCCAGAAAACAGAGGGCCATCTGCTTGTCGACATAATTGACATCCTGGAACGACGCTTTTCTGTTTCTTTTTCCTATGCCGATGAAGATGTGGATACAACCAGGCTCACTTTACCTTCTCAAGTCCTCACCCTTGAAGAGTCTCTAAGCTATTTATCAGACAGATCGAACCTTGAATTCCACTTCCTAAATGAAGATTATATCACGATAACAACAAAGAAATCACGGACGCTGTGCGGGTATATCAAGGATTTGGAAAATGACGAGCCCTTAATTAATGCTACAGTACTGATTGAAGGTGAAATAATTTTAAGCGATAGTGATGGATTCTTTGAAGTTAAAAACCTTAGTCTGACTTCAACCTCTGAAGTAATCATTCGATATGTCGGATACCAACCGCTTAGGATATCAGATAGTGCGCTATACAGGCAGGATTGTCAGGTATATAGCATGGAACCTCAAACACCTATCCTAAAAGAGGTCATGGTAACCAACTATCCTGTTCCTGGAATCAACAAGCTAGCGGAGGGATCATTTGAAGTAAATACTTCTGAGCTCAATATTCTCCCGGGCCTTATACAACCAGACGTGCTATTAACCATACAATCACTTCCGGGTGTGCAAAGTGTCGATGAGTCGGTATCTCAGATCAACATTAGAGGCGGAAGCACTGACCAGACGCTCCTGTCCTGGAATGGGATCAGGCTGTATCAGTATGGCCATTTCTTCGGACTAATAACCGCAATCAATCCTTTTTTAACTAAAAGAGTAACCGTAATAAAAAATGGAACGCGTGCAGAAATGGGAGATGGTATTTCTGGCACAGTAAACATTCAGTCGGTAAACTCTTCCGATCAATTCGAGGGAGAAGCTGGGTTCAACATGCTTGATGCAGATTTCATCATCAAACAGCCTATTGCTTCAAACGCTCACCTCACATTTTCAGCCAGAAGATCCATAAATGATCTATTCACCTCTCCTACATATGACCAATATTTTGATCGGGCTTTTAGCAATACAGAGGTAGTTCAAAACAGCTCCGTCGATAGCTTAATTTCAAGAAATCAATCATTTCAATTTTATGATTGGAGTTTAACCTTCAACAGTAGCATAGGTAAAAAAAGCCAATTAGCGCTCAATCTTCTGAATATTTCAAATCAGCTTCATTATGAAGAAAATGAAATATTAAATGGCAAGGTAACTTCAAGAACTAGTAGCCTTAACAACAACAGTTTTCTTGTTGGCCTGCAATACGATCTTATAATCAATCCAAAGATGAAGTTGGTTTCAAACAGTTATGTTTCATCATACAATCTTGAGTCAATAAATGCTGCTATTCTTAACAATCAGCGCTTGCTGCAAGAGAATAATGTGCTTGATATTACAACTAGCTTCAAAGTTCTCCACTCAATTTCATCAAGGTTTGAAATGACCAATGGATATCAGTTCAGCGAGAAGGGAATGTCTACTTTGGAGGATATCAATAACCCACAATTCCAGAGGTTTAAGAAGGATGTCCTTCTCGCTCACGCAATTTTTAGTGAATCGACATACACTACACCATCTTACCATACCAATGTCAAATTAGGTGTTAGAGCAAACCGTTATCATGAAATTGATACGTATACTTTTGAGCCTAGAATAAGTGTCAACCACAAGCTCAATAATGATCTCTCCTTTGAGATTCTTGCCGAAACCAAGAGTCAATCGAGCACTCAGGTTGTTGATTTACAGAATGATTTTTTAGGGGTGGTGAAACGGCAATGGCGATTGGCCAACGATCAGGACATCCCTCTCATGCTTAGTAAACAGCTATCTACTGGTCTATTTTATAATATACTGGGTGGATTACTGAGTCTTGAGGCGTACTATAAAGTCGTCAAGGGTATTACTTCTCAAAGCCAGGAGTTCCAAAATCAATTTGAATTTTCTAGAGCCATTGGCAGTTACAAGGTGAAAGGACTTGAGCTGCTAGCCAAAAAAACATTTGGGTCATTAGATGCATGGTTGAGCTATCACTTTTCACATAACTCTTATCGGTTCGAAGACCTAAGCAGTAATGATTTTCCCAGTAACTACGAGATTAATCATTTCATCAATACCGGTTTATCGTATACGAAAAATAAGTTTGAATTCTCTACTGGAATATCCTGGAATAGTGGACGTCCATTTACACAACCTCAATCAAGCAACACAAGCATCAATGAAGACATTGGTTATGAGTTACCAAATGATTCAAACTTGCCTAATTATTTCAGGTTGGATTTTTCCTCAAAATATAATTTCACAATTAGAAAAATAAACAAAGCTCAGCTTGGTATCTCTATTTGGAATTTATCTAATCATGTAAATATTCTCAATTCATATTACCGATTAGCTGAAGATAATGAGATCAAAAGGTTTAATCGTCGAGGACTTGAAATCACACCAAACCTGTCATTTCGAGTTTGGTTTTAAGTCTATGATATTCCCGTATCTCTAGACTGACTCATTTATAGGATTTGTTGAAACTTCCTTCGTACTTGGTGATCTTAATCCTTATTCCTTAGCTGCATTTATCATTTTTTCCTCAATAAGTTTCTTTAAGATGATCTCCTTCATCTCACTTTTGAATTTGAATTCACCAATGTGAGCCAAAGGATTGGGGTGTAGTTAGAACAGAATTTTCAATACAATTAATAGGCAAGCGTAGTTACAAACTAGGCATAGGTGGCATATACCTGTACCATGACCGACTTCACATTTACAAAGCAATACTTCGAAAATGGTTTTCAGGAAGTCTCCAAATCTCCCTTTTCTCCACTTTTTCCTAAAAATTCAGTATCTTAATTTTAAAATAGTTAATAACCTAATCAGTTATGAAAAAATATAAGCTAACCTATTCCATTATTATAGTAATACTATCAGTTGGTTTTACTTCTTGCAATGGTGATATCCAGGAATGTTATGACGACTGGAAAATCTGTCAAGGTGAATGCCCGGAAGTCGATCAACAAGTATTTCACCGATGTGTAGCGGGATGTGGAAATATCCTGGCTCCAGACTATCAAGATTGCTATTCAGATTGTGTCACTGCTCACCTGGCCAAGGTTCGTTCGCGAGATAACTGCCTTAGTACCTGTGATGATCAAGTCGGAGCTTGCCTCGGCGTAGAAGACTAATTTTTAACCTAAACACAATATCCCATGAAATCGAATCAAACATTTATCCTATTTTTATTTCTAACCACCCTATTTCTTGGAACCTCATGCAATCAGGATTTTAAAGATTGCGTGGATGAATGGAATGTCTGCAAGCAAGATTGCCCGGAAGTAAATACTGAAGCTTGGCAAGAATGCCTTTCTGGCTGTAGCAATCTGCTACCTGATGATCCAACTGATAAGGATGCCATGGAAGCATTTAACAATTGCCTGAGAGCTTGCGGCAACCCTTATACAGAACGTCAGAATTGCCTAGATGCATGTGATGAAGGCTTGAGGTCTTGTCTGGGAGTGGAAGAGTAACAACATCATCCATCAAGTTTTCCACTGGAAAGCTTGATGGATATTCTAGATACTCTATTCTAACCCATCTTTCTCGGTATCCGCCGGTATTCTTATCATTTTTTCCTCAATAAGTTTCTTTAAGACAATCTCCGTCATCTCACTTTTGAATTTGAATTCATCGCGTATGTCAGCCACATAAGCCTTGATTTTCATCTTTAAAAGTGACTGTCGGTCTTTAAATTCATTGACGAAGATGACAACAATTGGCTTGTTCAAATAGATGTATTTGGAAACCGTAGCAGCCTGCATTCCAATGGATCTCGCCTGCGCAGTATCCACATCAATAGGTAAGTAGATCTCCGCTACCACCTGGCAATTGGATTCTCCGGCATTGGCATTGGCGACCGAATGATTCATGATCTCGCTATTTGGTATTGAAACCAGGTTATCATCAGGCGTAGTAACTCTGGTATACCTTAAACCGATTTCTACAACTTCTCCATAATATCCTCCAACTTCGATTTTATCCCCTACCATGAATGGGCGATCAAAAAGGATCATGATACCTCCAAAGATGTTTTTCAAAATATCTTGAGAAGCAAAACCAATGGCTACCCCAACTGACGCGGAAAAGGCTAAAATCGTAGCTGCTGGTGGGTGGAATATCCCTCCAATGATAATCACTACCATTCCTATCCAACTCAATATCTTAATGACCGGGATATAGCTTTTGATCGTAATACGATACCTGGTACTTTTCTCTGCAAAAACTTCCAAAATCCTGGTAGTGATTTTGATAAACAAGACGCCGACTATCAAGAAAATGATTGACCAAAAGACCTTGGAAAACGATATCAGATCTGAAATAGACGGAGGTCCATCAGCTATTATAGAATCGCCTGATGCTTTTGTCTGAGCCTTTACAACTAAGGAGTCTAGTGTTTGTGATAGCGCAGTAGTATCCTGAGCATAAGCTGATATGGATAGACCAAACAAACAAAGTAGGAGACCGATAAGAATTCTTTTCATAATTAATGAATCAAATTTTTTGCTTTAAGAACAGAAATTGCATTTCGGTACACAATCGGGTTTACCAAATAATTTGAATCTTCTCGCATAATAATTCCATCTTCCAACAGGGCAAGTAGATTTAATCGACTTGCAGACTCCGGGATATTAAGTATCAAAGACAATTGATATTCTGATAGTCCATCATGCAAAATAAGTGCATGAATTATGTAAATTTTTTCCATTGGCATCACGCTCAAAAAGTCCAACTTCGGTTTATTAAACTCTCCAATGGTAATCATACTTTGGCCTACCGCTTTAGTAGACAACAGCCAAAAAATCAAAGCCAGGCTTACATTACTTTTCGCAAAAGAATTGAGCTGTGAGAAGTATTCATTTTTCAAAAATTGTTGCTTTTCTTCATCGCTTAACTTTATGAATTTCTTATCCTTCAATAAGCTTTCATTGGCTTCAAAAGTGATGCTATATCCACTGATCCTATTTCGCTTCCAAACTATATTTACTATCTGCTCCTGCGACCATTCACCAAGCTCAAATGAGTAGCTAAAAAAATCATCAATATGGATGGCTTTCTTTAAATATTGCCAGGTATAGATGGTAGTGGTAGTAATCCAAAATACATTTTTATAGGTGCGAGTTATCAATTGAAAAAGCAACTGTAGCGCTGCAAATCCTCCTACTCTTCTCAAGTATAGGTTTTGTAGATCTTCAAAAACGATGATGCGTTTTGAGCCGCTATTTAGAAAATCAACTACGTGATCAAAATGTTCGAACGAATCGTTTTCAAAAACCTCTTTCATCATATTAATGAGGCCTTCTTCTGTAGCTATATTCTCTTTTGGAGTAATGCGGGTTAGCGGAAATGGATACTTGGATTTTGCAATGGCATAATTGAGAAATGTAGTCAATCCACCCCATTTTTCACCCAAGATTGCCGTTCCAGCAAATCGACCTTGATTCCAGCTATCAAATGCGGTATCTAGTTTTTTAATTTCCTCTTCCCTGCCTTCAAATAAGTCCAGATCTTCCAGCGGTTCTATTCGATAAAGTCTGCGATAGATGAGTGGCAGTCCGTCAATCACATGTTGAGATTCCATCAAAAAATCGGAAACCTCCCGTGAAAGTTCTGGCTTTCCTGCTGTCAGGATAAAACTGCTGCCTATTTTATCAAATAATGATTTTATCTTATTTAACCCTTTAGTACCTAATTCAAGCACCACTTTTTTCCGACTCAAGATTTTTTCACGCAGCTGTTGCTTTACCTCTTCAGCTTGTTTTGCTGCTTTGGCTTTGGTAATTCGTAACCTTAGTTCTACGACGTTTTCCTTGTACGTAAGATCCATGATGGCATCACAAAACTTATTCACGACTGCATCTAACTGCTCACTATTCTCGCTGATGGCCTTTTCCAATCGATTCTTCACTTCAATCATTCGAGAAGAAGCTCTAGCAAGTCCTTCTGTAGCAATTGAGATGGCATCCGTTTGATCTTTTCCTTCATCAATCGCTGCTATTGAAGAAGAGATACTAAAATTCACAATCTGGGGTAGATCTAAGGAATAACTGGTTGCCTCTTCCAAGGCACTAAACATACCCTTTTTAATGCCTTCAAAATCTTCTTTGAAGACTTCCAGTGTTTCAAATGAAATTAACTCATAGAGTGATACTTTCTTTAGTTCATCGTCATCGAGTGGTGAATCGAATGTTGATGTTTTTACTCTCACATGCTCGTCTGAGAGGTTTTCAACTGATTTATAAATGTTAGATTCTAGCTTATTAATTAAGTTGGAAATGTTCTGGCTAGTTAGCTTATCGCACAGCTTGGGAACATGTTCTTTGCCCAGTCGATTTTGAATCTCTTTTCCAATTGCTTTCAGTGTCTTTTGTGGGTCGTCAGGTTTTTTACCAAGCTTTATCTGTGCTTCCTGAATGGCAATTAAAATCGCTTCTATTTCAGGTTCAATCTGAGATCCAATCTTCTTTATTTGACCTGCTTTAAAGCCATCTAACTCAGCTAAAGTGACATTTTTTAAATGAAAAATATCCAGGTCTGAGCGCCATTCTTCAAATAATGAATAAATGGTATTGTTCCAGCGCTTTCTATTTTTCCCCCACCTTTCTTCTGAACGTAGGATGTTTTTCTGAACCGCCTCACTAGTAAACGCCCGACTGGAAAGCTCCATCGTATCTACAATTTGCTGATCAGCCAGATATAAGTCATACCTGGCTTCAAGCAATTCATCTACTTTCTTCTCAACAGTTTTATTTAAACTGGCTAACTCTCTTTTTATGTCTTTTAATATCTTATCAGAAATGTCAACTCCTTCTTCAGAAAGACTTTCTTCAGCAACCTTAATTTTCAAAAATTGAGCGCAGAAAGTTTCATAAAAAAGATCTGTAACATCTCTCAGGTCAAGTATCAATTGACTTTGAAAGTGGTAGCGAGTCAATTCTTTTAGAGGTATGGAGCGGTTCCAAAACCGCTTTTTAAACTTCTTGCTAAAAATTCTTGAAGTCAGATATCCTGTTCTTTTTCCCCATTTTCGGAATTTCAAGAACTTAGAATCATCGTTCATCGCGTAAAAGCGATCGCGAGATTGTTCTTTAACTTCAACCTCTTCAACTCCATCAAAAAGGGTATTTAAGCCTGCAATGAGTTCGTGGTAAAGGTCCGAAAATGAATGGCTCTCAGGCTCTTCCCAAATTTCATCCACAATCGCATGAAATTCGGCCGCATATTTTGCTATTTCCTTGTTGGAGGTGCTTGTCTTTTTAGAGGTCTGAAATGATTGAACATGTGAGACAATGCATTCAATATTTTTTATTTCACTGGCTATTTGAGAATCAATCGGTAGAAGAAAGTGCTCCTTCAATAATCCCTTTAAATGATCTTTAATTGTGGCTGCCATTCGAGTTTTTGCCCTCTTGTTAGTTATAGGAATTCATAAATAGAAATTTAGCTTGCTTGATTTAGTATTCTTTCCTGTAATTTCTTTCCGCTGTTTTTACTGAGAACGTAATATGAAATTTTGACGCTATTCTCTGATTCTTCAGAAAATTCGAAACATGGAGGACTCAACAAACACCAGGGATTATTAAGGATTATCTTTTTCGTTTTTTCTAAATCAAGATTTTGCTTTGCAAGATCCAGAGAAAACTCATAGCGATGATAAAACATTCTATTGGATACCTCCTCTTCCTTTTGATCATAAAAGAAATTGGGAACCAATAGCTTCCTTAGCTTCATTAAACTTCTCTTCATTAAGCTCATTACAGTACCTTCCTTTCTTTCAATGCGTCAAGAATAAATGGATGTAAAATTGGATCCAAGTTATAGATCCCGGATGATTTTTCTACAATAACACCGGAGCGAAGTAAAGCATGAATTTTTTCTGAAGTTTGCTCTTTACTCCAATCTGTGATACGTATGATTTTATCTTCTGTCAGCCTTTTATGCAAAATAAACTGAAGCAATAGCATAATCCAATCTTCGTCTAGTTCATCAAATACATCGAGTGCTGGTCTTACAGGCTTATTAACAACGACGAAATCTTTACTCGAAGCAGTTATGTTAGACAGCCAACCATTCAGCGTAACGCCTGGACTTCCCTTGCTATAGTTGAAGTAATCATTAAAAAGGGACGCTTTTTTCAATTCACTTATTTGGCCATGTTTTTCATTGTATCCAAAGGAGAGACCACTTGATTTGTGACGTTGCATTATTAATTGATTCAAATCTTCTGCATCAAAAGACTCCATACTTATCACCTCGATAAAATGCTCTTCAAGGCTAGTTAGCTGATTAATCAATTTAAATGCCTGCGGATTCATATTGACAATAAAAAGGATTTTACTGCCATACTTGTCCATCAGGAACTCTAACTTATGAATGACCGCTAATCCTTGCTCTGATCGTTCCCAGAAAAGTTCAAGGTCATTAATGATTAGGACACTATTTTCAGGCAAGCGCGATAACATTTGTTCTGCTTCACCTCTTTTTTGAGTGGCCTTCGACATTGACTGGTTAAACCCTTCAACGGTATGAGTCCCGGGAATCGGAGGAAACATGGTATAAACTGTGCTGCTCTTAAAGATGTTTTGGGCGAGGTATCTACAGAATGTTGTTTTACCCGAATTACGATCTCCCAGCAATAAAATTCCACCATGATAACCTGCTCTATGGCGTGTAACAGCTTTCTTGAAAGCTGACTCTTCCTTTGGCCTCTTCACCCAAAAGTCTTTATTGATATTTGATTTTCCATTAAAGAGCGTCACATAATACTGGGGCAAGTATTGGATTCCTCTTTTAGTTGGGCTTAGTGTTTCTTTTAAATCTAGTAATCGACTATTTATTGAATTAGCCTGTGATTCGTGATCCATTTTTTCAGCAAATAGTATGGTCTCACTTTTTGTGTACAATAATCGAATAAGTATGTTTTGAACAAAACGACTAATTGTATCTAAAATAGCGCCTGCTCCCGAAAGTACTTGCTTGCTTTGGTAGCTTCTTAACCCAACTGTGAAGTCTTCTGCGCTTTCTTGTATCCGAACAGTCTCAAGTGGTTCATACGCTTTTTCTAAAAGCTTTTCACTGGCTTCTTTAAACTCAGCTATGAGTCCTTCTATTTCGCTTCTTTCCTTTTCCAATTTGGATTTGCACATCACTAGTACCTCATCCTCAGTCAGCTCATTCGATTCTTTGTTTTCCAAATAAAATTGAGCCAAGTTGATTGCTTCCTGAGAAGAAAAGATTCCACGCTTTATTGTCTCCAGTAGTCCTTCAAATAGTTCTTCTATCGGTGACTCGTAACGAGACTTGAGATAATACTCTGCCATTCGAGAGACGGGTATATCTATAGGGTCAGATTCTGACATTGTTGTCAGATCCAAGATTGAATATATCTCAATATTGTCTGGCAATTCATCCGTCAACAATAACATCTTTGCTTGATGTTGCTCAAAAATTTCTTTAGTCTCGGTTTCGAAATCAAGCTCAAACTTTACCTTTTTCAAGTCGACTTCTTCTCCTTTTTCCAGTTTTGAAATGAGCCCTTCTACCTTTTTCAAATAGTTGATGCTTATACTCTGGCCCAAGTGATTCCACAGATCTACCAACAAGGTTTCCTGTCTGTTTTTGGTACTATTTACTGATAACTCGAGAGAGATCATGTTTATCAGTGTTTTAACATCATGGGAGAAGTTTTCAGCAAAATCCTGAAGCTCACTTTCAGCCTGTGCAAAAAGCTTCTTAGTCGAATTTCGCTTCTTTATCAATTGATTGATTTCGACCTTCTCCATATCCCGCCGCATTTGGGTCAAATTGTTGCGAAATTCGACTAAAAAACGACTATGATATAGGGTCTCCAATTTGGCATCACCTTCTTTCTGAAGCAGAATATCAGCCACTATGGCTTCAAGTTTTTCTTCGTTCCATTTTTTTTCTTCTGTCCATATTTTTCGCTCTATATCATTCAGTGCACTTATAATTGACGAAGTGGTTTGCCTAAGTCGCTTGTAAAAAGTATGCTCATCATCCAATAGTTTTTTGAAAATGCGATCAGCAAATACCATTCTGCTGTTTAACTGATAGAACCTGGCTATTTCGCGATACTTAATTTTTTGGGTAATTGGTTTTCCTACGATTGAATGCTTGATTCTTTTCCACCGCTTTAAAACTTTGGTTTTGAAGGTATCATTCTTTTTAATTTCAAAAGCCTGATCTACATACCTAACCTTCATTTTCTTCGGGAAGCGATGAAAATCTGCTAGCAGTTGTTGTGAATACCAATCTATGCCCAGCTGTAGTTTTTCTTTTTGAGCAATAAGCTCTGATTCAATCAATTCTCCAGATATGAAAGCATTGAGTTTGAAAAGGCTTTCATTTTTAAGCTTGTCGACCGCTTTTTTCCGTTTGAACAACTCCGGTATCTCTCTTATTTTATCGAGTTCCTTTTGAATTACCGCGCCACGATCTTTCAATTCAGAAAGCAGTTCCTGATGGTGTAGAAAAATGGGATGAAATGATTTTTCAAATAATTGATCGATCACCCGCCTGCCATTTTGATCGATCTTTTGAAGGTCAATAGTTATCTCTTCGTATTGCGATGCGTCTAATTCTGGAATGGCAAGGATCGAAATTTCGCTTTCTTCTTCCTGTTTTGCTTTTACTTTTGTGACTACCTCTAAATCTTCAAAATCTACTGAAGCATTGATTACTAGTGAGCTTCCTACGCTGCTAACTGTGTCGTTAATTTCATCAAAGTACTTTCCAAAATCTCTAAATCGATTGGCCGGTACACCGAGTACTGTTAAGTCTGACAAACTGGATTCGATTTCAATGATCTCTTTATCCGATTTTTTATCCACTTCATTATTAATGATTTTGATGTCTGCATCTAATCTATACCGCTCAAGAATTGCGAAGGTCTTTTTGTAGATGTTCTCAGTTTCTGCTTCGATAGGATTAATTATCAATACACGTACGTTTGCTCTATTCCAGTCTGGTGCATTGGTAATATGGCGGATGAGATTTATTGCAAATGCTAGATTTCGCCCTGAACCACTCCACCAAATATCTATCGATTGAAAATTTCCGTAGGCTCGATCATGATCATAGTTAAGAAAAAGGGTATTAAATTTTTCCTGACCAAAACTCTCGAGCAAATCTATAAATCGTTCTTTGTTTGTTGGGTTCTTACTCCATCCCATTAAAATGGTGTTGGGCTCTACTCCGGAAAACCCATAGACTCTGGCTATTTGATCCATTCCAGAATAAATATCACGGGTATGGAGTTTCTGCTTGAAAAAGCCTATTTCATCTTTTCCTTTTTCTAAATCCGACTGGCTTTTAGTCATGATTTTATCATCGCTTACCACTAACTCAAATGCAGACAATAGACCAAGCTTTCCTACTATTGCTTTCCCCATGTTTATCATATGTGTTCTATTGGCAGGATTTCCACTGAACATGATCACATTGGGTCTCCAGTTTCTTTTCTGAAGTTTTTCTCTCATTAGATTAGTGAGCCCGGTCTTTACCAAAGACGCCCAAACCCCACTCCAGGCATCGCCTGAATCGAGCGTTAGTTCTTTTCTTTTTAAGTAGAAATAGATCACCCCAAGGATGAGCGTTGCGCCCAGCATAGCCACAAAATCCAATTGAATCATTACGATTAAGCAAGCCACTGCACCGATCAAACTGACCCATCCGGATACTTTAAAATCGGGTCTATACTCGGTACTCGTCCACTTTTCAAATGCTGCACTGATATTTAAGAAACCGTATGTAGTAATGAAGAAAATCGAGACTATTCGAGCAATTACATCTAATTCTCCGATGAGAATTCCTGCTTCAGCTATCACAAATGCCAAGACAACTGCATTTCGAGGCTCATTGGTTGCTCCATATCCTTTGGCAAAGATTCGTGGGCTGATTTTGTCAACAGAAATAGCCTGAAGAATGCGAGGGGCACCTAGAATACTTCCTAATGCTGATGATAAGGTGGCACCCCAAATCCCTGCCAAGACCAACTCAGGTATCCATGAAACATTTAAGAGAATTTGAGGATCGGTTATTAAGGCGTTTCTCTCGATAGAAACAGCGAAAAAAATAGCCAATACAACATAAATGATAAATCCTACTGCTATTGCTGCTATGGTTCCCTTAGGTATAGATTTTTTTGGATTTTCTAGATCTCCAGACATTGACACACCCGCGCTAAACCCTGTTACCGCTGGAAAAAATATACCGAAAAGAACCATCAGCGATACAGCAGATGAGGAACTTGCCAATAATGGTGCCTCTGGCACAAAATCATGATTACCAAAAAAGATGGATATAATGGAAAGAGCGATTGCTCCTAAAATGAAAAATTGAGCTTTTATAGCTAGCGAAGTGCTAATAAAAGTAATGGTAGTCAATATCAACAATGCAGCTGAACCTACAAATCGAATGTTTTTAATGGATGCCTCATAACCCATGAACGGAAGAAAACTCTCAGAAAAACCGATGAGATACAAACTGATGCTAAAGGATAAGCCAACAAACAATGCGAGTCCTAGTGTCCCGCCAATCGGCAGTCCCAGACTCCTTGAAATAATATAATAAGGACCTCCGGCTTCTACCTTTTTATCTGTTGCCATGGAGGAAATGCTCAACCCGGTAGTGATCGAGATTATATGCGCCACAATGATTATTCCCAAGGTCAACCACAAGCCGGCTTCTCCAACTATCATGGGAAGTCTCATGTACAGGATAACTCCTAAAATGGTTAAAATGGATGGGATAAAAACTCCACCGAAAGTTCCGAACTTTTTGATTTTTGCCATCAAAGAATGTTTAATAAAAGGATAACTTAGTCAACTGTTAAGACAAGATAATCTGAATAGGTCACATTGATTTATAAAAAAAGTGACCTTTTAACTGATGCTTAGTCTCAAGAATAAAGAAAATGCATGGAGTACTTAAATGCTTATACAGAAACAATTGCTATCTCCTTAATTATCATCATTTCTTATTTTTTCAATTTCGTTTCTGAAAAATCTAAAATTCCCAGTGTTCTTTTACTCATTGGATTAGGTGTGGCCTTTCAAAAGCTTCTCAATGCTTTAGGTATTGATTTGACCACCTATATCATGGAGGCTCTGGAACTGCTGGGGATTGTTGGCTTGATTATGATTGTTTTGGAAGCAGCGTTGGATCTGAAACTGCAAAAAGATAAAAAACCTCTGCTAATTAAATCCTTTGTCATTGCTCTGGTTGCTCTCGTAGGCACAGCACTTGGTGTCGCTTATGTGCTTCACGTCTTTATTTTTGATGACTTCTTAAAGGCATTGATCTATGCCATTCCACTATCCATTTTGAGCAGCGCTATTATTATACCTAGTGTTACCTCACTCATGGAAAAAAAGCGTGAATTCATGATCTATGAAAGTACGTTTTCAGACATCCTGGGGATTATGTTTTTCTACTTCGTCATAGGTGGTGCCAAGGCTGAAAATACAGGTGAAATTGTCATGGATGTATCAAGCAGCATCTTATTGACGATTATTTTATCTCTGCTTATCAGCTATTTTATGGTGTTCTTACTTCAGAAATTGGAGTCTAAAGTGAAACTCTTCTTTTTGATTGCAATCCTTATTTTACTCTACTCCACAGGCAAACTATTTCATCTTTCATCGCTCTTGATCATTATGGTGTTTGGCTTGGTGCTCAATAATAACCAGCTTTTCTTTAGAGGTAAGCTAAAAAAATTCGCGGATCCAGAAGCGTTGAAACACATTACTGAAGATTTCCATGTAGTGACCATGGAAACTGCCTTTGTGGTACGAACGTTCTTTTTTGTGATTTTCGGGATGACATTAGATTTCTCAGGTATAGGAAATCTTCCATCCATTTATATGGCATTAGCTGTCTTAGCCATTACTTATGTGTTTCGGTTCATTCTTTTGAAAATTATTGTAAAACGGAACATTACTCCTCAACTATGGATTGCACCAAGAGGGTTGATTACTGTACTCTTATTTTTCTCAATTCCAGCCCACTTTATGGATGATCGATTTAATCCTTCAATCTTGCTCATTGTAATCCTTGCAACAAGCATAATTATGACAACAGGCTTAATTGCTAAAAAAGAAGATATTGAAGAAAAGGATGAGTTGAAGTTTGATGAGTGGAAGGAGCTGGATGATCAGGTGGAAGAGATGAAAAAAGCAGCGGACTAAAATTTCAATTTTATATCACCTATACCTAGCATCATAGGTTGCTTAGCATCATTCCTGCAAAAGTCAGCGCGAGAAAAAAGCCAAACATATCGGTGACAGTAGTGAGTATTGGTCCAGAAGCAAGAGCCGGATCTACATTCATTTTTTTGAGAAATAAAGGAATCGTTCCACCAAGTGAGACAGCTACGACGGTATTAATCATTAATGCTCCGCCAACTACCAAGCCTAAGTAGGCATTGCCTTGCCATAGATATGCTGCGACACCAATCAGAAGTCCCAGAACAGCTCCGTTGATAAGTCCTACAGATACTTCCTGCAGCCACACTCTGGCCATCTCAAATGGCCGAACCACCCCAAGTGAAAGTTCTCTTAAACTCACAGCAACTGCCTGATTTCCGGAACATCCGCTCATATCTGATATGATTGGGAGGAAAACTGCCAGCGCAATAACCGCAGATAAGGTATCCTGATAGATTGCAATAATACTTGCCGCTGCAATATTCAAGAGAATATTGACACTCAACCAGGAAAGCCTTCTTCTTGCTCTCAACAAGATTGGCATCGTCCGAAGCTCTTCTCCCCCAATAATACCTTGAGTTTCGAGATGCTCGGTATTCATCTGTTCACTTTGTGCTTCTCTGATATCCTCTCGCAAGACTACTCCTATCAGTGCCTGATCATCATCTACAACTGGCACGCCATAATAATTATGGACATCAAAGAATTTAATTAAATCTTCCAATGAAGCTTGATCATTTACCACTAGTGCATTTGTGATTGCAATTTCATTAAGTGAAGTTTTAGGGTTTGAAAGTAACAAGTCTCTCATACTCAGAACACCTCCAAATTTTCCACCAGAAACCATGTAGATGTACTGTAGATGATATTTTTTGTATTGCAATGCATTTTGGCGAAGATTATCTACCAGGCTTTCTACAGTTTCAGATTCCTCAAAAGCCAGAAACTCGGTAACCATCAAACCACCAGCTGTCTCTGGATCATAGCGTATAAGGTTTCGAAGATTTTTGACATCCGAATCATCCATTTCTTCCAGAATGGCTTCAGCATCTTCTCCCTTCATTTCCAGAAGAAAATCTGCCTGATCATCACTCGTCATTTCTGATAGAATTGCAGCCGCACTTTCTGGCTCAATGTCCTTGATGGATCTCAACGCCTGTACCCATGGAATATCTTCAATCAGCTCTGCAGCATCTTCAGGAGTCAAGAGGGTGAGCATCTTGGCTCGTTCATCTTCTGTCAAATGACCTACAGCTCCTATTAAATCTGACGATTCCTGAGATTCAAGAAATAGTTTTACTTCATCCGCCTCATTATTTTTTATCTGATCTCTCAGGCTTTCCCATGGACGCTCCTCTTGCATTTGATGTGGTGTTTATCGTAAAATTTTTTATTGAATAGACTAAGATATAGCGCCTTTATTTCTAACGAGACGCAAACTCAGCCATTTTATGACCTCACTTCTGAAAAGAAATGGAAGAGCCAACAATTCTGCTAAACTGCTAAAAGTGTAGATGACAGATAAAAATGAACAGCTTTAAATAATCTTATTCATTACTTACGCCTATCCAGTTCTTTCCCCAATTTCAAAATTCGCTTATCAACCGATTCAATGCTACCGAAAAGCTCTTCTGATTTCTTAGTGGTAAGAAACCTTTTAGAGATTGTGCCACTTTTTTTGAATTCATGATAAATACTATCGCCAAGAATTGAACAGAGCTCATCTTTCTCTTTTGTCAATTGCTTTATTTCTTGTTCTCCCTTGTACCGTTCTACATAGTTTTCAACAACTCCAGAAGCTTGCTCAAATTTTTCAGCTCCTTTGCCGTAGAGATCTTCTGCCTTGTCCTTCACCTCTTCCAAAAGGTCGGATGAAATATCAGCTAATGCTTTTGCGCCTTCACTTACATTTTCTTTAAATTCTTTAAAGAACGTACTGAATCTAGAACTTTTTATAGGTTCTGCCTTTTCAGAACTGGTGCTTTTGGGAGCTGTCTTTTTCGCAACTGGTTTTTTACTCACCGTCATTTTAGCTGGCGGTTCTTTCTTACTTGCTGCTTTTGCGGTAGGTCTTTTAGTTGCCTTTTTTTCTGCTGATTTTTTAGCCGTCGGTTTATCTGTTTCTTTTTTAGCCATCTTATTTTAGTTTAGTTTCCTAGGATAATAACACATGGATGAATAGAATTATTCCATTCATTTTCTTAATCTTTTCATTCAATTCATTCGACCAATCTCAGATGAGCTACGTAATTATAGCATCAAAGATTTAGACTTGATTTACCCTGAAAAGTCACAAAGGCATTAGTTGAAATTAAACTGGACTGGAAATTCCATGGCCACACTTGTTTCAATTGTTCTTCGGATTCATCATTTTTATAGAGCATTCCTAAAACGCCTCTCCGATAAAAAAATAATAACCCAATCCGTCTTCAGAGACTGCCACATCAAACCGGGTGAAGATGTCTTTGCTCTTGAAGATCAGGAACCTGACGCCAGTACCGCCGGCTACTTTCAGCTTGCTTACATCCAGTTTGGGTGCTCCCTCGCTGACTGTGCCGAGAGCTACAAAGGCTGCTGCGCCTAATCGTTTGCTAAATGGAAAAGGTAGAAACCTATATTCTGTTTGTGCAGCCAGCAGCGTTTGATCACGATATCTGCCGAGGTAATACCCTCGCATGAGCGACTCTCCTCCCATCAATGAAAGTTGGCTGAAAGGTGCGTCTCCCTGAATCTCAGAAAAATAGAGCTGGGTAGCGAGTACCTGAGTATCATTAGTAGGTAGGTAGTATCGTGCGTCAAAAAAATATGAGGTGAACTCAAAGTCACTTCCCCAACCGTCATCATATCGCAGGAAGCCCATCTCGCCAAAAAAGCCTTCTCTTACGTTGAGCACATTGTGTCTATTGTCATAAACCACACCCAGACCTAGTCCAAGGTTGCTAAACTTCCGGATTCCTGCAGGAGCTTGAAATGGTTCATTGGTGATTTGAGTCAACCCTACATTAGAAAGGCGGTGAAAGTCCGTTTCAAATCCGAGGTATAAGCTTCCATGAATCTTTCGCAATACTCGCTCGCGGATACTGATACTTCCCGCATCAATTTGTGCCAGCTCTTCTCCGCTTATGTCTATACCTGTGCCAAAGTAGAGCAAAGGGAATTGCTGCAACCGAACCCTGCCGAGAAAGAACCATTTGCTCTTGTCGCTATAGAGGGCATGATCCATCCACAAGCCATATTGTTTCTCAAGTGTTATGAATGTAAATGCGGTGACCTCACTCAGGCGATTCTTGATGTCCTGATTGGCGTAGTACACGTACACGGCACTTACCCCAAACTCCCATTTTGTTTCCGGCGCAAAGGCAATGGTAGGATAAGCAATAAACTTGGGACGCTCTATTGAAGTAGTGTCGTTGAATACCGAGTTCCAAGCTCGTTTGACCAATCCATCATTTTGGGCTTTTAGCGATGGAGTAAGTCCAACACCTAGGAGAATAAGAACGGTGGTTCGGAAACGACGAGCAAGTTTCATTTGATTAAATCAACGGCAAATATGGAGGTTATTGTTATTAACTCAAGCTTGCTAGTTACTTGAAAAATAGATTTTAAATATCCAACAAAATCACATTCACTTCCAACAAATCAATCTCTTGAATAATCGTTACCTTTAATAAGGTAATCCATAGCTATTGAAATGAAATTACAACTCACCCATCTATTCATAGCTGTTGTATTAAGCCTAACCTGCACATTTGGTCAATCCACTAATAAATCTGCAGCTGAAGCTAATTACAAGAGCGGAATACGGCTAATAAACGATGGTAAATACGATAGCTCAAACTTGTTTCTGCTCAAGGCCGTACCCGCCTTCGACGAGCTTGGAGATACCGTCAACTATCTCAATTGTCTCAATAATATTGGATACAACTACACTGAACTAAATGATTTCACCTCCGCCAGAAACTACCTGTACAAGGCGTTGCAACTTGGAATGGCGTACGGAGATGGTGAGAATGAGCAGGTGAGTATCAGCTTTAATTCCCTGGGAGTGCTTTATGAAGTTATCGGAAAATATGACTCAGCTATTTTTTTTAAGAGGAAGAATCTTGAGAAAAACACTTCTCTTTTTGGTGCGGAGAGTGATCAGGTAGCAACAAGCTATGGCAATATCTCACTCACCTACCTGCTGATGGGAAATTTTAAGGATGCGATGATCAACCAGGTCAAGTCAAAAAATAGCCGGGAAAAAATCGACAAAGATCACCCGGATCTCATCTATAACTATTTCAATTTAGGAGTGATACATAACAAAGCAGGCCAATATGACTCTGCCTTATTTTATAAAGAAAAAGCACTTGAGATTGACCTTAGAGACTTTGGTGATCAGCATGTATATGTTGCTGAAGACTATGCAAATCTTGCAGCCACACACCTCAGGCAAGGCAATTATGAAAAATCGTTTGAGTATACTCAACGATCACTTGATGTCAGAAAAGCTCTTTATGGGCCAGTTCATATCTCTGTTGGAAATTCGCTCAACAATATGGCTACTACTCATTCCAAAATGGGAGATTTGGAGAACGCCATAGCGGTCAAAGTAGAGGCCTTGGAAATCTTCAAAGAACTGTTGGGAGATCACGCCTACACTGCCGACGCACTTCAGGACTTAGCATCGTATCATTTTGAAAAAGAAGAAGTCTCGCACGCATTTGAATACCTAACTCAAGCACTCAAAATGGGAGAACGTATTTATGACTCCACAACTGTAAATGCGGCAAACCAATTCAAGGTTGCCGCAACTTTGTACACTGAGGCTAATGATTTGAAAAAAGCCGAGGAATTAGTTTTAAGTGCGCTAAAAATCTATTTAGCCGAATTTGATAGTACAAACCTCCACGTAGCCCAATGTTTCGACATTCTGGCGTCCATACGGTTGAAAGAGAAAAAGTATAAGGAAGCGCTAAACCTCTATCATCAATCAATCCTTGCTAACCATTTATCATTCACCAATCAGGATATGTATAGCTGTCCGCCTGATGCTGCTGCTGCTTCAGGTCTTCAATTAATACATACTGTGTTTGAAAAAGCGAAGGTATTAGAACTGCTATATGAAGACACGAAGGATCTTGTCTATTTGGAGCACATAGAAATGCACCTGAATGCATGCAGCCAAATGATTGGTGAGGTGAGAAAATACATTACCGGGGAGAACGACAAATTAATACTGAGCGCTGACGCAAGAAATGTATATGTCATGGGCGTAGAGATAATGATGAAGTTGGCGGAGATCCATGGAGGTGACTATCTTGACAAGGCCTATCAGTTTTGCCAAAAATCAAAGGCAGCTGTCATGCAAGAAGCTTTCTCAGAAACGAAAGCAAAGGAATTTTCTGGAATCCCAATTGCGCTACTGGAACAGGAAAATACACTTAAAGGAAATATCGCTCTGAAAAAGCACGACCTGTCTTTGATTCAACAACGTGTTCCAAAAGACGACCCTCAAGTTGTCAGCCTTAGAAAAGAATTATTAGCAGCTCAAAGGGAATATGAATCGTACATCGATAGCATTGGAAAATCAAATCCATCCTATCACAACCTAAAATACGAGGCTTCTCAGGTGACCATAGGTGAGCTGCAAGATCAATACCTAACAAAAAATTCGGCGATCATTGAGTACTTTCTCACAGAAAATCAGATTCATATCTTTTATTTAAGCCAAGAGAACTTCAAGGTCGCAACTTCTGCCAGGTCAGGGTTGGATAGAAATATTCGTGGACTTAGAAATGCCGTAATCTTCAAAGCTCGTGATCTTGAGAGTAAATTTTTAGACCGACTTTATGAGCAGCTATGGAAGCCCGTTCAATCAATGATCGATGAGGAAAATATCGAAGAAGTGCTGGTTGTCACTGACGGAATATTGGGATATATGCCATTTGAGATTCTAAAATCATCTGGCGAAAAGTCAAAGTATCTAATTGAATACTATTCTATGAAGTACGCCAGTTCAACAAGTTTAATGTTCAGTCAATTTCAGTCTGAGAAGAAGTATGGCGATCGTGACTATGTTGCATTTGCGCCTGTCTTTTCGGATGAATCAGAGACTAACTTTTTAGTAAATACTACGGAGCGTTTTTATCAGCCAAGTGAAGGGAAAAGTCAAAATTTTGTAAGAGATGGAAAGATTACCCCGATCCCTGGCACGAGGGATGAAGTTGAGCAAATTCAAGTTTTGCATCAGAAAAGAAACCTCTTTGCTAAGTCCTTTTTGTTTAAGGATGCCAGAGAAGAAAATTTGAAAGATCCGGATCTCGGAAGATACAAGTACATACACCTGGCTACGCATGGTTTTGTCAATGATGAGACACCAGAGCTTTCAGGGCTTGTGCTTAGCCAAATTGCTGACTCTGAGCAAGATGGTATTTTGTACGTAGGTGAAATTTACAACCTGAGCTGGAACGCGGACCTGGTGTCACTTTCTGCCTGTGAAACAGGTCTTGGAAAAGTCGTAAAAGGTGAAGGCATCATTGGGTTGACACGTGCGTTTATGTATGCAGGAGCTGAAAATGTGCTGGTTTCATTATGGAAAGTCTCAGATGCCAGCACTTCTCAATTAATGATTGATTTCTATAATCAACTACTAACGAATAGCTCCAAGTCTGAAGCATTGAGACGCGCTAAACTGAACCTGATAAAGAGTAAGCAATATTCGGCTCCATACTATTGGGCACCTTTTGTGCTCATTGGCAATTGAGATACGATTTCTAGTACTTACTGCAAGTTGTACTCGGAGCGATTGCTATGACTTCACATAAATAGTGCTTCAATAAGCATTTAATGAAAACGTTTATTTATACTTCCAGCCGGAATAGATCCAACCAAAAAGCCTAACTCCCAGCCAATACATACCAACCCAAATCCATTTAGCTTCCTTTAGCTGATTGTAAAAGATCCGATCTGCTTCTTTTCTTGTAACTGGAACACATCGCTTGTATTGATAAAGTATGTCATGAATCATGGAAGCGTAGTAGGTTCTTGGCTTAAACTTATCTTTTCTTGGGAGTTGGTAAGTATGTTCATGAAGCTGTCCATCGAAGTTTCCCCAAGTAATCTGCAAAAAGTTGAATTTGGGCGTACATCCATCCCAGGCGTAGCCTCGATGATTATCTTGCGATCCATGCACAGTTATGGTACCATCAGGATCAATTTTAAGCCATTTTCCTACAAATTTTCTACCTAGCAATACGTCCGTTTGGTACTTGAAATCATCGTGATGTACGAATTTCCAAAGTTTCTTAGCTCCTGGTTTCAAGCATCCGCCTTCATTTTCCGGCGTATTCTTCCAATCCGTGTTAATTTCTTCAAACTCTCTTTCCATCTGTGATAAGGTTAGTTAGTATAGAAGATAGCGGTATTTGATCGAGAACACAAAAATCAAGAACATGGAAATGAAGGAATCATATACTGCAATAACTCGTATATTTCTTATTCCATATGACCACACAAGATTCAAACTCCATCTACCATCAACTTATCGCAACTGAATTGCTTCAATGGCAAACAGCCATGCGGCGAAAACCTAACTTCTGGAATCGCACAACTAAAAAAGTGCAAAAAAAAGTCAATAGCATCATCCCTGAGAAAGTACATAAGGCAATCACCAAGGCAATCAAGGAGATTACGCGCGCAGTGATCTTTGGGTCGGGATTTACCACTCGCACGCGAAGGGAGGTAAAAACACTCGAAGAAATAGAAATCAAAGTAAAAGAACGCATCAACTTCTACTCCTCCTCTGCAGCTGTGGAAGGAGCAGCTACCGGATTTGGTGGTTTCTTGCTGAGTCTCGCCGACTTTCCATTGTGGTTGACCTTGAAGATGAAAATGCTGTTTGAAATCGCTTCGCGTTACGGATATGATACAAAAGACTATAAGGAACGTGTGTATATCCTTTACATCTTCCAACTCACTTTTTCCAGTCAGCAACTACGAAACGAGGTTTTTGAAAAGATGGAAAACTGGGAAATCACTAAAGAAAAATTACCCAACGATTTCAATGCGTTTGATTGGCGTACGTTCCAACTGGAGTATCGGGATTACATTGATTTGGCTAAACTCCTACAACTGATTCCGGGTATTGGTGCTATTGCAGGTGCCCTTGTGAATCATAAGCTAACGAATAAATTAGGCAAGACCGCTGTGAATGCTTATCGAATGCGAGATGAGCGATTCCGTGAAGTGAAAATGTTGAACCCATAATTGTGGGGTTTTGGCTTGAAGTTGCTCAACTTTTTACCATATGCTAAAACCATAATTACTCTCATTTCAATTTTTTTCTCTAGTCTTGCATTTCAGAAATGAAAAGCACGTACAACAATATCATTAACATAAGGCGCAGCTATAGGCGCGACAGGCAGTCTTAAGCCTGACTTCAATCTGTTGTACACGGTAGACAATACCGTGTCTTTTTTCAATTCACATTTATTATTTCCTGAAATGAGTACAATGCTCAACTAATTCATTATTCTAATGATCAGTTGTTCATGAGATTCATTTCAAAATCTCAAACACATGAAACACTTCCTGGAGGTTGGCAACCTTTCAATTGCCGAGATTGAGCATGTACTCGAATTGAGTACATACCTCAATAAATCACATGAAGAAACTCTTCTTCAAACCAATGTTCTATTCTGCTTCGAGAAACCCTCACTAAGGACTAAAGTAGGTACAGAAGTAGCAATCAATCAGCTAGGTGGAAGGGTAATCCACATCGACCCCAATGCATTTCTTGGTGGTAAGATCATGCATGCTAAACCCATTCCAGGTTTGGATGAAAGAGAATCGCTGAAGGATACAGTAATGAACGTATCGAAATGGTGCGATGCAATCTTCACACGTGTATTTTCCCATGAGACACTTTTGACGTTGTGCAATCATTCTGAAATTCCAGTGATCAATGCGCTTTCAGACGAGCATCATCCCATGCAAGCATTGGCTGACTTCAGAACGATTCAACAGAAGTATAATCACGAGAGAGTTCCAATCACCTTTATTGGCGATGCAAATAATGTCGCACGTTCATTAATCGAGATGGGCATTCGATTGGGCTATCCGATGGGATTCGCGGGACCAGCAAACTATTCATGGACAACCTCCATGTTGGATCATTTTGATCAGCTCAGTAAAACATATAAAGGCTCATTTATGCTTTTTGAAAATGCCCAAGCTGCCGCAATGGCAAGTGTAGTAGTTTATGCAGATACTTTCATTTCCATGGGAGAAGAAGATCAGCACGATCAAAAGCTTCAACATTTTCATGGCTATCAGGTCAATGAAAAGCTGATGCAACTCTGTCCTCAAGATGCTTCATTTATGCATTGCTTACCTGCACATCGTGGGGTCGAAGTGACTAATCAGGTGTTGGATGCTGAAAACTCCCTGATCTATCAACAAGCAGAAAACAGAATGATTGTCTCGAAAGGACTCTTCACTTTTTTACTCACGGAGCAGGAAACTGATCCACAACTAACATTTAAAACACGCTATCAATTCAATCAATGAAAACACAACATCAATTTTCAAAAACCGCATCGCACGAGGCTGTGAAAGGTGAGTTTAATACATGTCTCTTACTCTATTCAGGAGGTTTGGACACCAGCGTAATGCTGAAATGGATACAGGAACAATACGAATGTGAAGTGATTGCACTCACGATTGATCTGGGACAAACAGCTGACAATCTGGATGAGATCAGAGAGAAGGCGCTCATCCTTGGTGCCAAGGAAGCAATCGTTTATGATGCAAAGGATGAATTTGCCCAACTATGCTTTGAGGCAGTTCAGTCAAACGCAGACTATCAAGGTGGTTATGCGCTGGGATGTCCACTCGGTCGAGTGGCTATTTCACAAATTGCAGTACAGGTAGCTGAGCAGTATCAATGTGAGGTCGTGGCGCACGGATGCACGGGTAAGGGGAATGATCAGGTTCGCTTTGAGGGATATATGACCACCTTAAATCCTGAGATTAAGATCATTGCTCCAGTACGCGAATGGTCGATGGGACGAGACGAAGAAATCGAATATGCTGAAAAGCATAAAATTCCGGTCATTCAAAAACAAGAAACCCCCTACTCTTATGACGAAAACATGTGGGCCAATACCGGAGAAGGTGGCGAGATTGAAGACCCTCATTTGATACCCCCTTTAGAGAAAATCCTAAAATGGTGCAATACACCTAAGGACGCGCCCGATGAAGAACTGGAACTCATCATTGGCTATGAAAATGGCGTACCGAAAACAATCAATCATATGGAGTTGCATCCTGCAGCTTTAATTCAATACCTGAATAAGGTTGGTGGTGAGCATGCCGTTGGTTATTTCCACCTGATCGAAGATCGAATCGTGGGGCTGAAAGTGCGAGGAGTATATGAAAATCCAGCAGCGCATATTCTAATTCAAGCGCATAAAGGACTCGAACAATTGGTTTCAACACGTGAGGAAAATGAACTCAAACATTTCATGGACTGCAAGTGGGCTTACCTCTGCTATGGGGCGAAATACTTTGAACCAGCAATGGATAATATTCGTGCATTTATAGCCAAGCAAAATGAGAAAGTGACTGGCTCGGTAACAATACGATTGTATAAAGGCAATTGTGAGGTGGTGGCGTTGGATTCTCCCAACTCACTATTCGATCATACCCTGGCTACCTTCAATAGTTCGGACAGCTTTAACCAACAAGCCTCTCCAGGATTCATTGAACTGTGGAATCTTCCACAGAAGTCAGCGTATCAGGTAAAGAAGAAAAACGAAGTAGCAGCCTTAAACCTGATGTCATGAGTAAGCTTTGGGGATTAGAGGAAAAAAGCAAAACTGCAGCGTGGGTGGAGAAATTTACTGTAGGAAACGACTACCGACTGGATATGAAGTTGGTTCCTTATGACGTGAAAGCATCAAGGGTTCACGCCACGGGACTTCATCAAATGGGCGTGCTAACCGATAATGAGTTGACCTCAATTGATCATTGTTTATCAAATTTATTGACAGATTATAATGATGGAACCTTCTCAATTGATCCACACCAAGAAGATTGCCACACGGCTATTGAGGAGTATTTAACCAAACATCTTGGTTCGGTAGGAAAGAAAATCCATACAGGAAGGTCGCGCAATGATCAGGTCCTCACAGCCATGAGACTCTTTGAAATTGATCGGATAGACGCTGTACTTGAATATTCACTGAATGTAGCGCAGAAGTTTGTCTCTTTTGCGAAGCGGCATGAGTTTGTACCCATGCCTGGATATACACATTCTCAGCCAGCTATGCTTTCTTCCGTTGGAATGTGGTCAGGCTCATTTGCTGAAATGCTCAATAGCTCCATTAATTTATTACTCTCCGTTCAGGAAATGATCGATTATTGTCCTTTGGGAACAGCGGCAGGCTTTGGCATAAATCTTCCATTAAATCGGAAGGAAGTATCTGATCGCCTTGGATTCAAAGCACCGATTACGATAGCGATGACGGCACAGCATACGCGGGGAAAATGGGAATCGACAATTGCGCATGGGTTGTGCTCAATCACCGGGACCTTGGCTCAGTTTGCCAATGACTTGATTATATACAGCTCTTTGGATTATCAGTTTTTTGCCGTGCATGATGAATTGACGACTGGATCATCGATTATGCCACAGAAGAAGAATCTGGATGTTGCGGAGATCGTCCGTGCAAAGCATGCACAAATCACCAGCAAGCAATTGATGCTGAGTCAGCTGACTACAAATCTAAGCTCAGGCTACCACAGAGATCTGCAGCTCACCAAGGAGGCCATCATCCATGCATTTGAAATATGCCTGGACATGTTGGATGCGACATTACACCTTATTGGAGGTATTGAGGTGAACGAAGAAAAGATGCTCGAAAAAATCTATCCAGAGATGTTTGCTGCTGACAAAGCCAATGAAATAGCGCTAAGCGGAATGCCATTCAGAGATGCTTATCAGCATGTTAAATCCAATTTAGATGAGTTGACGATCGAGGATATTCATAAAAAATTGAAGGCATCGACTCACCTTGGCTCTACGGGAAATTTAGGTTTGGAAGTAATAGAGCGAAATATCAATCATACCACCACATATCTAAGTATGAGGGAATATAAGGGCGACTAGCATTACTTTTTAGGTTTTGGGAAGGCATCTTTGTCTTCCCTTTCCATTTTTTTTCTTGCCCATTCCAAATCAATCTCATCATTTACATTAAATAGCTCAGCCTCATCCTCGGCTGTCACCAACTTGACCTTATTGTCCAATAAAAATTTACTTGGATATACAATCTCGCCACTTTCGAAATGCTGCTTCAATTTAGCCAGACCGTCCCGCTCCCAAATAGCCAATAGTGGCTCAGGAAGTTTATTCTTTGTACTCATCATAGCTGTAGCCAGTGAACTCTTGTCTCTGTGCTTAATCAATCGTGAAATGGTACCTTGGTTTACAAATGGCATATCCACAGCCAACGCTAACCAAGCCTTGTCGGGAAAAGCTGCATGCGCGCTAAGCAACCCATTCAATGGTCCGGCTACATCAAAAGCATCATGAATTATATTCTTAGTAAATCCTACCGCCTGTCCATCCCTCGCTGATACATAAATATTTGGAATGATGCGGTGAATCATTTCAAAGGCATGTTCCGCGTGTGGTTTTTCAAAATATTGAATGAGTAACTTATCGGTACCCATCCGTGAGCTTTTTCCACCAACCAATAGCAAGGCATTCAATTCTTTCTCCATCTATTTTATAAATGTAGGTATTCGGTTAATTACAGAGATTCTTATCTTTAAGTATATGTCTGATCATCATCATTTGCGAATCACTCAGCCACCCAGGGTTTCCGTTGGGCCAAAATCCATCACCAATGCGAGTCGCATGATTTTCAAAGCCATGCCACCCTGGAAGGCTCTAAAGCTACTGGGAAAATTGAATCAGAAGAAAGGTATTGACTGTCCGGGATGCGCATGGCCCGATCCCGACAAGCGATCTAAGCTAGGAGAGTTTTGCGAGAATGGCGTCAAAGCAATTGCAGAGGAAGCGCAACACAAATTAGCGGGTGAGGCATTCTTCAAGCAGCACACAATCGCATCACTCAGAAAAAAAAGTGATCACTGGCTGGGACAGCAAGGCAGGCTGGCACAACCCATGATTAAAAGGGAAGGAAGTGCCCGATACGAGCCCCTTGAATGGAAAGACGCCTATGAAACGATCGGTCATCACCTCAACTCATTGGATCATCCGGATGAGGCAGTTTTTTATACCTCTGGTCGAACCAGCAATGAGGCCGCATTTCTTTACCAGCTTTTTGTTAGAAAATTGGGAACCAACAACCTTCCTGACTGCTCCAACATGTGTCATGAATCAAGTGGTGTGGGGTTAACCGAAACACTTGGGATCGGCAAAGGATCGGTACAACTACAAGACTTTGAGCACGCAGAAGTAATCTTGATATTTGGACAAAATCCAGGTACCAATCATCCGCGAATGCTGAGTTCACTGGAGAAAGCCAAGCGCAACGGAGCAAAGATAATAGTCATCAATCCGCTCAAAGAAGTAGCACTGATGAAATTTAAAAACCCACAAAAAATAAGTGGGTGGATCAGCAAAGGGACAAATATTGCAGACTTATACCTTCAAGTTAAGATCAATCAGGATGTCGCTTTAATCAAAGCGTGGCTTAAGCTTTTGATACTGGATGACAACAGCCTTGATCAGGAGTTCATTACCGATAAAACTTCTGGGTTTGAAGTACTGAAAGCAGACCTGGCTAACTACACGCTGGACGAATTGATCCAACAGACTGGATTAAGTAAAGAAGATATCTTGCTAAGTGCGCACTGGCTGTCTGCCAACAATAAGATCATTGCCTGCTGGGCCATGGGTCTGACACAACATGTAAATGCTGTGGACAATATCCGTGAGATAGTAAACCTATTGCTGCTCAAAGGGAGCATTGGCAAGCAAGGTGCTGGCACCTGCCCTGTTCGCGGACATAGCAATGTGCAAGGCGATCGAAGCATGGGCATATGGGAGCGGCCAACGAAGGCATGGACAGATAAGCTCAAAGAAGTATTTAACTTTGATCCACCAGAATCTCCGGGCTATAACGTGGTGGAAACTATCGAAGCGATGAATGAGGGCAAAGTTCGCTTCTTCATGGCTTTGGGTGGTAATTTTTTACCCGCTGCACCAGACACCATGTATACCCAACAAGGTATTCAAAAGTGTGAGTTGACGGTTCATATCAGCACCAAGCTGAATCGTACGCACCTGGCACCTGGTAAAATATCTCTGATCCTCCCCTGTCTTGGTCGAACAGACAAACACATCCAAAATGGCAAAGAGCAAGTAGTTACTGTAGAAAATTCCATGGGTGTAGTGCACGGCTCTCATGGTAGCCTCACTCCCCCTTCTCCGCACCTCAAAAGTGAACCAGAGATTGTGGCATCTATCGCTGCCGCCACCTTGGGGAATGAAGACATCAAGTGGTCGGGGCTTACGGAGGATTATGACAATATCCGTGATTTAATTGCACAGGCCGTGAAAGGATTTGAAGATTATAATGAACGCCTGAAAAGAGACAGTGGCTTCGAACTTCCGAATGGCGCACGTGTCGGCGAGTTTAACACTCCTTCCAAAAAGGCAGTCTTTACTGTCAACCGATTAGCTGAATCCATTCCTAAGGGACATAACTATATAATGATGACTATTAGAAGTCACGATCAGTTCAATACGACAGTTTATGGCATGGATGATCGCTACCGAGGTATTTTCGGAGGACGAAATGTCGTGTTTATGAATCAGGAAGACATGCAGACTGAAGGACTGTCTCAAGGTGATACTGTTGAGTTATCCAACAATTATAAAGTGGCTAGAAAGGTCTCGGGGTTTACCGTGGTATCATACGATATTCCACACGGATGCCTGGCAACCTACTTTCCAGAAGCTAATCCATTGGTACCATTGCACCTATACGCTAGAGGAAGTCATACGCCGGCTTCTAAATCGGTGGGAGTGAATGTGAGGAAGGTTTAAGCACTTATCTACTCGCTTTTCTTATACCTCATCTCCCCCATTTCAATGGAAATAGCAGACTTAGCCAGAATCGTAAAGATAAATGCGCCCATTGCCCAGATACCAATAGTTACTCCTATCTCTATCCAAGTAGGCACGTACTCTACGATATCTCCCCATGAGCCAGGAATAAATCCAGGAATGATAAGTCCCATGCCTTTTTCTATCCATATACCTATAAAAAGGAAGACGCAAGCCACTGTAAGCCAACGATAACTTTTTAATATCAAATGCATGGTAAGAATTGCTGTTGCTGCTACATTTAAGATCAATGAAGCATATGTCCAGGGAACCAAACCCGTTTTTCCGTGCAATCCAAAAAATAGATATACGGCACTCAAACTATGATGCGTTTGCGCATAAAATTCTTTAAACAATTCGGAGATCAGCATGATAAGATTTACCTGTGCGGCCACAGTTACAACTACTGCTAATTTTGCAAAGGACTTATCAGCGATTTTATAATCAGTATATCTGTTGATCACTTCCAGAATAATGATGATGAGCGCAGGCCCTGCTGCGAAGGCAGAAGCTAAAAATCTTGGCCCAAGCAATGAGCTATTCCAGAATGGTCTTGCCGGAAGTCCCGCGTATAGAAAGGCGGTTACCATGTGAATACCTACGGCCCAAAAAACGGAAATCATGGCACCTGGAATATAAAATTTCTTATTTGGCTCTCTATTTTGATACCTGGACATCAGGATATAAAGAGGAATGGTAATGTTGATAAATAAATACCCATTGAGAACAATCACATCCCATGCAAGCATGGATTGAGGGAAATTGAATAGGCCGATCCCGGGGATCAAATGCCAAGCTCTTCCAGGTCCTCCGAGATCTACAGTCACAAAGGCGAGGCACATAATAAGTGCTGCAACGGCCAAGCCTTCTCCTATCAATACGGCCTTAGAAAAATCAACATCTTTGAGTACATAGGTTGGCATTACCAGCATTACTGCCGCAGCAGCTACCCCCACCAAAAAGGTGAAGTTGGAGATGTACAATCCCCAGCTAACATTGTCATGCATGCCGGTAACTACCAGCCCTTCAGTCAACTGCTGATAATAGCAATACGCACCGAGTAACATAAAGAATGTGAGCACACCCATCCATACATGGTAGGATCGCGAACCCTGCATCGCATTGGAAATGCTGTCCTTGGCCAATGAACGGAATATCTTTAATTGGTTCATAATTGCTTAATCCATGAAATACCAAAACTTAGGTTCTGTCCCCAAATCCTCTTTGAGCCTAAAAACCTTTTTATTTTCAAGCACCCATCTGATTTCACTGTTTGGATCCAGGATGTTTCCAAAGATCCTTGCACCAGTAGGGCATGCTTCAACGCAAGCAGGATTTTTCCCATTTCTAGATCGTTGAATGCAGAAGGTGCATTTTTCCATTACTCCATTCTTTCTCAAGCGATTGCCCAAATAGTGCTGATCTTTATTCACCTCTTCTTCCGGGACCTGAGGCTGTTGCCAGTTAAATCTTCTGCCATCGTATGGACAAGCTGCCATACAATATCTGCAACCAATACACCAGTCATAATCGATGACAACAATTCCATCTTCTTCTTTCCATGTGGCCTTAACCGGGCAAACATCTACACATGGAGGATTTTCACAATGAAAGCATTGGGTGCCCATATAGAAGTGCCCTTCGGCTGGCACTTCATGATAATAATCATCCTTCGCCAGTTCAAAATTTATTTGACCGTTTTTATGCTCATGAATACGGATGTATTGCATCTCTGTGCTCCTGTCTTGATTGTTTTCCTCTACACACGCATTTACACAATCCATGTATCCCTGACATTTGGATATATTGAATGCGTATCCATACAAAACATTGTCAGTTGCTCCTTTGGAGGATACGCTAATCTTTTTCCCTGTATTCATTTCGTACAAGCGTTCGAGTCGCGTAACCGTATCATTACGCTCTTTGTCCGTCATCACCCGATAGTTTTCCTTGAAGAATTCATCCCACTTAAGACCGTTTTTTTCTTTCAGATCATCATCACCCACCACACTACAGGATGTAGAAGCCATTCCTGCGCCAGTCAAAAGTCCAAGTGTCAGTTTCTTTAGCGCTCCTCTTCTGCTGGTCTTTGCATCACCAGTTTGACTAAACCCTGTATCATTAATTGGGGCCGGTTCTTGATTACCCCCACAGCTACAGTTATGTCCGCATGAATTATTCTCTTTCATTGTTAGTGATTTTGAGTTTTAATTTTTTCCGTATTTAACCTTGAAGGCCAACGTTTCTCAAATGCAGGTTTATGTGCATTGTGACAGCCAACACATGTTTGCGATATGCGCGGAGGAAGCCATCCCCTTAGTCGTTTGCCGTGGGCACCTCCTTCCCAGTCTTTAAACTGTGTAGAATGACATTGGGCGCACTGCTGATATGATTGATCAAAACTGATACTTGTCTTAGTGAGTGAAGTAAGCACGTCTGGCTTGTCCATGTTGTGACAAGTCATGCAATTCATGGATACAGGGTGAGCATGAGCCAATTGAATATTCAAATGTGCACTAACTCCGTTATTTAGTTTTTTCAGTTCCTCCACTGATTTGGTATGACAGTTGGAACAGGGGAATTTGGTCATCTGCTGAATCCTCGATGGAATCAAAAACTGAGAATCTCTCGCTTGAATTTTCGTCAGTACCGTGGCAATTTCAAGGTCTTCGAGACGCTCAAAGCTGTCAAAGTCATAAGCGATGGTGTTTTGATGTTTAGCGATCAAATCCAAATTAGATTCTTTGTGTCCACCAGAGCAATTCCACAAGGTTATGCTCACAAGAGCCACGGCTATTGAGAATGCTACTTTTCTCATTCCATCCCTCCTTCCTCTTCGGTTGACTTTCGCTCCCATGTGATCTGTCGATTATTGGTAGGTGCATGACATTGCAGGCAATTCACTCGTTCGGGATGATTTACCCTAATTTCTTTAGCTGCAGAAGGTGCCCCATGACACGAAAGACAGCTACCTCTTACTTGAAAATCATGAGGGATTGGTGGTGGACTTCCATCCAACACACCCGACCCTATGTGCTTAGGTGCAGATCTCTTAAAATCACTAGCTACGAACAGATTGTTTGTTTTCTTAGGTACGTGGCACTGATTACAGTTCAAGAAATCCGGATGCGGAGTGATTGGAGCAAATGCCTTAAATCGATCCACATATCCACCATTGGAATGACACTGCAAACAACTCTTCCCACCAATTCCCTTTTCGTTTAAAAGTGGGTGTGGGATCCTTGGAGGAGCACCGTCATACGCTCTATTCTTATAATAATCTGCAAGCGTTTTTTCACTTCCAATGGATTCTAACTCTTTGAATTCATACGCAAGATCCTGAAGACTAAAAACTTCACTCTCCAGCATTGTTGTTGGCACTACATCAGCTACATCAGCTGTAACGACCGATGCGCTTACATTAGACTGTCGAATACTTAAATCGAATATCACAATCGCCGAAATCATGAGTAGGATACCAAAGAAGATAATCGCTTTTCCCTTCATATTTTCTCAATTCGTACGGCACATTTTTTGTAGTCCGGTTGTTTGGAAATAGGACAATAAGCGTCCAGTGTAAGCTCGTTGATCAGGTACGATTCATCAAAGAAGGGAACGAAGACATGCCCGGAGACAGGCTTTCCACGTTGATCTACTGATGCATCCATCACGATTTCTCCTCTTCGTGATATGAGCTTCACTTGATCTCCATTACGGATATCGAGTCTTTTCGCATCTTCAGGATTTAGTTCTACATAGCTTTTTGGAACTGCCTGATGCAGAATTGGTACTCTTCGGGTCATAGAACCCGTGTGCCAATGTTCCAACACCCGGCCTGTGCAGAGCCAGAATGGATAATCTGAATCCGGTATCTCTGGTGCTGGCTCATATGGACGTGCCCATATCCACGCTTTGCCGTCAGGCTTACCATAAAAATCAAATGTATCTCCTTTGCATGCCGGGTCGTACTTGCCATGATAGCGCCACTTCGTTTCTTTACCCTCTACATACGGCCACTGTGCGCCAGCTTGTGACTTTAGAACCTCATAAGGAGCCATTCCATGCTTTTTACCTACATGAAAACGACTGTATTCCTTCCATATCTCTTCAATGTGAGTGGATTCATCCCATGGAAATTGCTCTTTAAACCCCAACCTTCTTGCTACTTCTATCAGCTGCCAGGTATCACTCATCGCTTCGCCTGGTGGTTGTAGCAATTGATTAAAATGCTGTGTTCTACGCTCAGAGTTTCCATACATACCCTCACGCTCAATCCACATAGCAGAAGGAAGCACTACATCTGCAATATCTGTGGTAGGTGTAGGATACACATCGGAAACCACAATGAAGCGATCATCCTTCTTTGCTCCATTTCTATATCGGTTAAGATGCGGCATGGTCACCATAGGATTAGTCACCTGAATCCACATGAAACGAATGTCTCCACGATCCAGAGCTCTAAACATGGATACGGTGTGATGTGTCGGCTTGGAAGGAATGTTTTCTACCGGCACTTTCCATATCTCGGCGGCCATCTCCCGATCTTTTTCATTCATCACCACGCCATGCGGAAGTTTGTGTGTAAGTGTCCCCACTTCTCTAACTGTGCCACATGCACTAGGCTGGCCTGTCAAGGAAAACGGGCTATTCCCTGGTGTAGAAATTTTGCCTGTAAGTAGGTGAATGTTGTAAATGAGGTTATTGATCCAGGTTCCTCGAGTATGCTGATTGGGGCCCATACACCAAAGCGACATTACCTTGTTGTTTGGATTTCCGTAAAGTGAAGCAAGGTACTTGATGTCTTTGGCCGAAACTCCACTATAGGCTGCTACCTTTTCAGGTGAATAGTCTTCAAGAAAGGTTTCATAAGTCTCAAAGTCAATACTCTTCGCCTCGTCATTAAATTGGAAGTTCTCTTCCAGTCCATAGCCAATATTGGTCTTTCCTTCTTTTAAGACGCAGTGCTTTTCAACAAAACTTGTATTCACCCAGCGATTTTTCACTATTTCATAACAGATCGCATTGGCAATAGCCAAATCTGTCTGCGGATTGAAGAGAATGGATTTGTCCGCCGCATGAGAAGTGCGTGTCGTTCGTGTGGCTAAATCAATAATCTTAACTGAGCGCTTCAGCCGGTTGTCAAGAATTCTGGAAAACAACACCGGATGCATCTCAGCCATATTGTTTCCCCATAACACGAAGACGTCTGCATGATCGATATCCTCATAGCAGCCCATCGGCTCGTCGAGTCCAAATGATGAGAGAAAGCCGGTCACTGCACTTGCCATACATAATCTAGCATTTGCCTCCACGTTATTTGTTCCTATTGCCCCTTTAAAAAGCTTGGACGCTACATAGCCATCAGGAATCGTCCACTGACCTGATCCATAAATTGACACCGAATCTTTTCCACTTTCCGCAATAGTATTTCTCAGTTTAGAAGCCACAAGGTCAAGTGCTTCTTCCATGGTAGATTCCACCAGTTTTCCATTTTTTCGAATTAATGGTTTAGTTAGGCGGTCATTGCCATACAGAGCAAGTATTGAGTGATAGCCTTTCACGCAGCATAAGCCTTTGTTAACAGAGCTATTAGGATCGCCTTTGACTGCCACCGCTTTGCCATCAGAGATTCCAACCTTTAGGCCACAACCTACCCCACAAAAACGACATGGTGTCTTGGTCCATTTCACATCAATGGCTCCCAGCTTTTCAATCATGCGTTCTTGCTCTTCAGCGAATACGATTCCCGGGAACATGACAGCAGCAGTAGCTATTGCTGATGCACGAGCAGCCATTCTTAAAAACTGTCGTCTGCTTAGATCTTTATCTTCTATTTGTTCATTCATATCCGGACACAAGTGAAATGTGTTTGATGTTTTTATTGGACTCTATTTGTGAGATAAGCAGCTTATCCTCGCTTTCTGTTTCTACGTCTGTGACCAGAACAAGTACCTCTTTATTTTCTGCCGGATGAACTTCACATCCTTCCATTTTTGCTATATCATCCATTAGAGATTGCTTTTGATCTAACTGAGGGATAATTATGTAGCTTTTAATTGGCATCGGGTTTCTATTTGTTATTCAAGTTGTAAATCATTTTATATATATGAAATGACTTTTATCATGTGCTACTCTGAGCGATCTATTTCAAAGAAGGTGGGCTTGATAGTAAGCATGACCCAGGCCCAATTATTATTGGCACCGGCATCTCCTCCTTTTAGTATTTCCATGGACGAGGAGCCAAACATTTGCGAATAGCCCCAATGAATCAATACATCGTCATATAGCTTTCTGGATACTACAAGGTCGATTTCCGAGCCCAGATATTTATCAGCTGCACCTCCGGAATCAGGGTCTAACTGATCCGCATGCGAATTGAAATAATGCATTGCTATCGTCGATTGCCATTTGGCAATTGGAGTTTTCCACTCTACAAAAAGGTCTCGGAGACCCACGCTCCCATTGTGATTTCCCACATAGAAATAGTCCATCAGCCCGTTGAATTTGTGATTGGTGCCATAGAAGGGGTTGAATGAGTTGTTCTCTGTAGTGCTACTGAGTTCATCATTTCCTGAGAGCACCTCATATCCTATCATTAGGCTGGACTTTCCGGTCTTGTAGGTGAGGTCAACCTGAAACTGATAGGTAGAAAGGTCGTTTCCAACACCATCTTTCCCCGTCTGAAAATAGAAAGTAGCGGCAGGTTGCAGCTTACCTTTTATGTAATCGATATTGCCACCGAGCGTCTGACTGAAATAAGTTTCGCCAGCTGTGGGTGTGCCGGATTGTAGGCCATTGTTTAGTATGAGCATTGAGGCAGTGATAGAAGTCCACTTCTTCTTCATCCATAGGAATTGAAGTGTTTTGTAGCTTTTTGGCACACTATAAAAATTGGTTGTAGACTGTACACCGTCTTGATTGTAGGCTGCAGCCAGCTGTAAAGTGAAATTGTCCTTGCCAGTTTCGAACAGTAGTGCATCATGGCTTCTTGCTTGCTGGGCCCATGCTACATTGCCAAATATTCTTGAGTCATCCAGAATGATTTCCTGCCTTCCTACCTTTAGACTTGAATTTTCGCTGAGTTTTAACTTGCCCCACGCTTCATGAATGGCGGTCAGATTTCCGCCATTATTCACCAGCTGACTTTGACTGCCCCAGGTGCGTACATCTTGTAGGACGATCTTTATTGCGTATTGATCCTTCCAATACTCAGCATTTAATCGGGTGCGCTGCTCAATGAAGAAAGCAGGATCTTGATCTTGCTCAACCAATGCCTGAAATCCATGGCGATACTCGGTCCGTGGGCGTATTTCAGCAGATAATTTGAATTGGCCCTTGCCTGCGAAAGAAGAAGCAATCAGCAGGGTTAGTAGAATAGACTTGTTCATGGCATCAAATTTTGCCAAGACCAGCCAATTAGCTTATGATGTTATCCATCAGGGGAACTGATAAAAATCATATGCGCTCAACTGTATAAGTCGAGTTCAATTAGAATTCTAATAAATATTGTGTGTAAATGTGGATCTTACCCTGCTAAGAGTGTGATGGCAAGTATCGTCAAATACACCACCAACAAGATTTTTTTAGTCTTCATTATTATCCATTAATTAGTCCTTAAAGACTATTAACGAATTTCCGTGCCAAGGTTGCGTTTTTTAGATAGAAGGTGAAAAAATAAACACAGGTAGATACTGAAACAAAGTCTAACTTACTTTCAGGGACTGTACCTTGCCCACCTTAAATTTATTTCATGATCTATTCTATCGATCGGTAAAAGGTATGTCAAGTAATCGAATGTGTATACATAATTATTTTGAGCTTATATACAACGCAATACTTCGCCCTGATGAAGAACTGATCTCAACCCTATCACCAAACTCTAGATTAAAATCTCCACAGCCAAAATTGGAGTTGTTTACATTCCAAAATGGTCCAATTGCCTGAAGGCACATACTCCCAGTATCACAATGCTTAGTCAAGTAATTGTTGGCTGTTTGAGGTAATCTCGGATAACTCTCATCTTTATTAAATATTGAGAAAGGTCTTAGATGGTCGGGTACATTCAGTGATAAAATCGTAAGTTCTCCATCTCTATATGCACCTATGTAAAACCTTCGGTCGCTACCAAGAACTTTTATTTCAAGTTGTTCTTTTGCGATAAGTTTAATCTCCGCCCGTCCTTCTTTTCGACATATGGCGCTTAAGCTTGCAATAGATTCTGCTCCCAAACAAAGTTGTACCTCAGAAAAACATGTCTTGGTTTTTCGTATGTATGTGAGTGTTTCAATAAAAGTATTAGCATCCGTTGTAAATTTTCCTGAATACCCTTTTTCTATTTTGCCAAATTGAATTTCCGTAATCTTCGTTAGAATTTTCTCATAACCTGCATAGTTTAGAGAGAGTTCTGTTTCCGTATTCACTGACCAAATTCCAGACTTTATGGAGGTTACAATATAGCTGAGCCCCTTAGAAATACTATATGTACCATACACAGCTTTTGATATTCCTCCTAAAGACAAACTAGAGGTCAATATTAATGTGCCAACGTAAGCAGCAGATTTATAGGATGTGAGATACTTCATTCTGGCAAGGAAACGATTAATCTATATCTTCTTTTTAGAAGTCAATTTTAAAGAATTCTATAGTTGTTTGTAACTACTTCAATTTAGGTTAGCCTCAATTCATGTCATACTCTGCACATCCGTTACCTACCTGGTAGCAGATGAAAAAATCCGCTTTGATGGTGCATTTGTTGTTATCATCACACCTGCGATCATTGTGAGGACCATCAGCCATAAGCTCAAGTGAGTTGTCTTTACCCATCATTATGATGCTGTTGAGTACAGGACTTATCAACTTCCCGTCTTTGGCGTAGTATGTGCCAGCATTGTTTACTACCTGCATGGCAAGATCATCCAATAGAAAGGTGGCCTCATCTGTATTGCCACTTGTTAAGCTCTTTTCAATATCAGACACCATATCTGTAAGCAACGCACTAAAAGACTCGTCTTCGATATTTAGCCCTTGAATGGAGCTATACAGGTTGTCAATGTTTTCATCCTTACCGGAGTTGCATGCATACACTACCAGCAGGGTCAGTATTAGGATCATCTTTTTCATAGCCACGTGGTTTAGTTGTCTATTAATTTACAACTTTTTCCGCTCTAAACCTCTCTAAAAGCACATTAGTTTGGTCTTGGTTTAAGGCTATTAACTTCGCTATGAGTAGTTTTTCCCCATCTTATATGTCGATAATAGAAAAGGCGTAGCATATGCTACGCCTAGTTTTTTGAATGTCAACTCATCATTAAATTCTAAGCCAGCTACTGTTTAATCAATCGAATTGTCTGACTAATATTTTCATCAAACCAAATATTGAGGAAATAGATCCCATTTGGTAGGTTGGATAAATCCACGGTCAATTGAGATTGATTATTTATTAGGTATCCATCCATCATTTTGCCTTGACCATCGTACAATCGTACATTCTGATGATCGATCACCTCCCTATTAATCGTAAATACTCCTTCCGAAGGATTAGGTGTTGCATAAATACCTGCTGCAATGGCCGAAACGTCTACTAAACGTGTCTCCGAGTATGAAAACTGTCCATCAAAATCAGTCTGCTTCAGTCGATAGTAGGATACACCGTGAAGTGGATTTCTATCAATGGCTTCATAGTTTAGTACCCCGTTGCTATTACCACTTCCGTCAACGGTTAAAACAGGGCTCCAGTCCCCATCTGTACTGAAGCGTTCCACAGTAAAAAAGTCGTTATTTATTTCAGTGGCAGTAGACCAATCCAGTCTTACCACATTACCTAAAGCTCTGGCTTCAAAAGAAGTGAGCTCTACCGGAAGCGGGACAGTAGCATCTGTATTTCCAATGGAAAATCGGTCACCATCTTGAAAATCAATATTGGAAAATGTGGCCACATCATTGGAAACAGATCCTTCAATTGGCGTGACATCATTGTCGGCAAATCCATCTCCATCTCGATCAATCATGAGTCTTAAATTACTACCTAAAGGCGAGCCAATGGATGAGAAATCTACAGAGATGGAGATCGTACCCACATCCCCAGTTTCAGAAAGTCTCCAAATCCGTTCAAGTCGTTCCTCTATAATCGTTCCATCTACATCTGAACTGTTTGTATTTACAATATTAGCATTATCATGGCCCCACATAAGGTATTCACTATCATCCAGATCTGAAGGATCCCACATTCTCACCACTCCAGAACCACGCGCATCAGTATGGTTTCTTCCGTCTGCTGCCTGACCAATTCCTGCTGCCTCATAGTCAAAATCGCCATTGGCATTATCATCCATATCATAAATATCATTGGCCGATAATGCAATGTCATATTTAGCTGCTAAATAGTTCGTAGCTATGATTCGTTGTGCAGCATTGACTTCTGCGTCGAACATAGCAATTTCTGCGATATTTCCTGTTAGCAAAAAGCCAGTCCCTGTCGATGGTGCTGTATTTCTTCGTGCACCTATCAATACATCAGCAGTTGCTTCTGTGGTAGCTCCTACTCCTTGTGCGGTAAAATTGGCGCTTTCATCCGTCCAGGAATCTTTTTGGGTTGCATTGTTGGTGCTGGATGAGACAAACCAGTCATTGGTTGCAGTGATTGACCCTACTGTAGAATTGCCCCCAATAAAAGCAGTGAACCTGGATGTCCCAGCATTGTCATCTATTGTATACTGATAATGTCTATTGGCGGATGATGCTTTCGAGAAAAAAGTACCTTGTGGTGTTGCTCCTGAAACATTATAGACAATAAAGAACGACCAACTATCTATTCCTGGCGTAAGATTTAATGCAGCCACATTACCAAGATTAAGAAAATCTCCGCCATCAAAACTGATGGATGGGAACCCATTCACATCGTTTGTGTTGAATGTAGGCTCTTCAGCGGAAACTCCACTTGAAGATGCTGTTAAGCTGTTGCCTGATACGTCTCCCCAGCTTGCTACCGCAGCGCCATCGCTTAAACTCAAATCATCTGCTCTCAACCAGAGTTGATTATTGCTGGCATCTCCAACTCCTCCCGGGCCGGTATTGCCTGTGATAAATGTTCCTGAAGGTGGTCCACTAGAAAAGCCGCCACAATTAGACGTACAAGTGACCGAAAATGATGAACAGATTTGTGCCGCTGTTGCTGAATTCAAAAATTGAACAGTGGGATTACCACCTCCATTGCCGGTGTCTACAGATCCATTTCCACACAATGTTGCATCTGTGTGATCAATGTAAAGGTCATCTCCCGAGGTAGTGGTGTTATCTATAATTGTACGACTATTACCAGATAGAATAAAATCATCTCCTACAGTGAAGGTAGCTGTCGCAGCAATATTTAATGAACCAAGGATAATGAGGTCATCATTCCCTCCGGTGCTAAAGCTACCGCCGGCTTCTACAGAAAAGACGTCTGCTGTCATTACCCTAACACTTGAGGTGAGTATTCCTCCGTTTGAAACTATGATGTCCCCTTCATGATAAAATGCGTTGTTACCTGATCCTGCAAAAGTCCCCACGTTGGCTAAGCCTAGCGCGTCGGCAGTTGTCTGGTTTCCATTATCATTGGTATTGTCAATTGTGATTGTGTGACCATTGCGAATGACTACATTGTCCGTTCCTCCGGGCGCACTTGCGGAAGCTCCAGAAGAGCCATCAGAGGTTAATGTCCATGACGCGGCGGTTTCCCAATTACCTGTTGCAAATGAGTAATAGGTCGTTTGGGCATTCAATTTGTTGGTTGCAGCCAGCACAGCTACAATCAGCAATATTCTTAAAGCGGATTTCATTTGGCGGGTTTAAATGATTAATCTGTTAACTCGTGGTACTTAAAGATAACTAAAAAGCTGGTAATAAGGGCATTAAGTAGTTTTAAGTGGCTCATACCTCATGCCCGGAAGCTGCCAATAAGTTTAGTTATAACTACGCTAGCTTCAGTGTTGTTAATATTAAAACTAGGGTAGCATGTGCTACGCCTAGTCTTTGAATGCCTAAACATTGCTTATATCTGAGACCCAATAAAGATAAATTCGCGAATACTATCTTAATCCCACTGTTTCAGTGTCGAGCTTATTCCCTGATGCAGATATACGGCACCGGAATTACTGTTGTCCAGATTGTCTACATCACCATTGGCCCAGCGATAAATGGTTCCTGTGATGCTTTTCTGCCCTACGCTAAGTGAGGCGTACATGGAAAGGTATCCTTCAGATGTTAGCGGGCTATTCGCACCCTTAAGCACGAAGTAGTTATACTCATCATTATGCTCCGGCAACCTGCTACCTATTGACATATGTGGTCCTCCGGAATCTCCTTCTGAAATTTTTACTGAACTACTTACCACATTGTTTGACCAGGAATAGTATTTAAACGCAAAGAGGTAGCTGCCGGCAGGCAGCGTATTGCCATTATCATTGGCAATCGTAGCTCCTCCATGGTGGCTGAAGATTGAAGCTGTGCTGGCAAAGTGACTATCTGTCGCGCCACTCTTCGTGGTTTCAGCCAGGTAGTTTGCCAAGTCATTGTATTCACTTTCAATGATTGGAATCCAATCACCCTCATCCGCATTTTCGTAGGCAGTTTGCGAGTCATTCAAGAAAGCCCAAATATCATCCACATCGTTGATAGTCACCGTAACATTGATAACTTCAGAATCTGTACCGTTGGTTGCTTCCACAATTGCTGTAATCGTCGGAGTTTCTTCGTAATCAAAGACGAGCCAATCAGCTACACGAAGCTCTCCGTTATTAATGGTGAAGGCCAATGGTACAGATTGCGAAATAAGGTTGTAGCCAACAGTTTCAGTCAGCGTGGAGGTGAGAGTCCCTAGTGTATTTCCACTTCTTGGATATTCGTCTACAGACAGATCCAACTGGATCGGGTCGTCCATCATGTCATCATCTACCGGGTCTGTTATCCCATCGCACGAGATGCTGAAAACAATCAATGAAACGCTCACTACAAGCAAAAAAAGTCTTAGGATTTTGGATGTTCTTTTCATAATTCTTTGGATTTCAATAATCAACCTTATTAGGATTTAGCTTTGGTAGCCGAACCTGATCCAACAAACCTAGTTTTAGATGTTGTAGAAGGCTAATTTTCGGTATGGACAAAGTATGGACATCAATATCAGCACTACGTTGGCATTCATTGGATCGCAATACTTTTGACGTTCTTTGTTAAGAAAATCGATCTTAAAATATCAATTATCTTCGGTAGGTAAACTGACAGGTATGAAATGCATGCTGCAACTTGTTTCAATTCTGCTGATGCTTCAGCCAACGCTGGCACAGAACAAGCTCAATATTGACAGCTTATTAAGTGCATATGATCAACAACAGGGACGTGTAAAACTCGAGACATCCAATCATATTGTGAACTACTACATGTACCGTGATATTGATAAAGCGGGAAAGTATGCACGTGTGCAAATGGCTTTGGCCAATGCGGTGAATTCTGACTCGACGATCGCTCTTGCCAATTATCAATTGGCGGTTTACCACAGCAATCTCAACAATACTGATTCGTCGACTTATTACAATACCGTAAGCCTGGATATAGCTCGTAAGATCAAACACCCTGTATACATTTCGCAAGCGCTTAATAGTCTAACGATCCTGGCATTTTCCGAAGGAGATCTACTCAAATCCGACAGCATCAATGACATCAATCTTGCGCATTGCATTCAGTACAAAGATTCTGTTGGCATTGCACTTTCCTATGACTTAAAAGGAACAATCAATCAAAACAAAGGCTATTACTCTCTCGCGCTAGCTCATGTTCTTAAAGCACTCAGATTGTTTCAGCAACTGGGAGATTCTATTCGTATTGCTGATTGTTTCAATCATCTGGCAACATTGGAAATGAACCTTGAGAACTATGAGAAGGCCATATCCTATAATGAGAAAGCATTAAAGATTTATGAAGACTATAACGACATCTACTATCAGGCACAAGCGCTCAATGACATTGGTGTGATGTACAAAAATTTGAAGCAGGAACAAAAAGCACTCGACTATTACACGCGAAGTATTGCTAAAAGCCAGGAAGCAAAGGTTCCTGCAATTGAAGCAGCGTCACTTTCAAATATTGGGGCTATATATATCCAACTCAACCAGCCAAAACAAGCGATTGAGTGGTTGAATAAATCCATTCAGATATCGCAATCATTAAACGCCAATCGACGAATTGCAATAGCAGAAAACCAACTAGCAGATGCCTATCTACAACTGAAGAATCCCTTGTTGGCTATTCGCTATGCCAGCAGTGCGGCTGACTATGCTACTCAAAATGAAAACCTATCCATCCATGCCATTGCAATCAAGCATTTGAGTCATGCCTATGAACAAGCCGGAAATCTCGGCAGAGCTATTGAATACCAAAAACGGCATCAGATACTAAGCGATTCATTGTTCAACAAAGAAAAGTTGGTGACCATTGAGGAGCTACGCGCCAAGTACGATTTGGAAACAAAAGAAGCTTACATAGCTTTACAGGAAGCAGAGATAAAACGATTGAATATTCAGGCAGCGAACGACCGGTTAACCAAATCGCTTTTTGGTGTTGGCATGTTTTCCCTTATTGCGATCGCTGGATTGATTTTCTTCGGCTTACGCCAGCGGATTAAGAAGAATCGTATTCTACATGAGAAACAAGCTGAGATCTTGCGGCAAGAAATCGAGTTTAAGAAAAAGGAACTTGCATCTCAGACGCTTCATCTTGTTCAAAAGAGCACGTTCATCAGCGAACTAAAAGAGAATCTGGAAAAAATCAAGCAATCACCAGAACTGTTTAAGATTGAATTTAAGCGCTTGATCATGCTCTTGAAGAGGGAGCACGCAGAAGATCAAGATTGGGAAGTTTTCAAGTCCTATTTTTCAGAAGTTCACAATGACTTTGACGTCAAACTTAAAAGTATCAATTCCGAGATCACTGAAAACGAAATACGGTTGGCTTCTTTCCTCCGAATGAATCTGACAACCAAAGAAATTGCGTCTATGCAAAATGTGCTTCCAGACAGTATCCTAAAATCAAAATACCGATTAAAACAAAAGTTGAATCTATCGAAAGAAGATGATTTGAATGGTTTTCTAGATGGTTTGTAAAGGCTAAAACAAGTTCAGTTATAAATTTGCTAAAGCTTTGCTCTATTGCAGTAAGTCGCCGCTTCGAAATCATCTACATTCATAGCGATGGCCTGGATATCAGGAAGCATATCCGTCAACCGAGCCACAATAGATTTGGAAAGCACTGCTTTCATCTCTGTGGTGCGGCCTTGCATGATGTATCCAAACACATGCACAAATGGAGCATTGACCTTCCCTCCCACCATGGATTTTTCATATCGATCCATTCTAACTTTGATATCCTTTTCGGCAAATAGTCCGCTGGCCACTGCCTCCTCATGAATGGCTTGCAGGAAACGCTCTTCTTGTTCAAGTGCAATAGTGTCGGTAGTGGTGTGCAGTAAAAAGTGTGGCATGTGTTTGAGTTGTAGTTTGAAAATAAACAGCATGTAGTTGAATGAAGGTTCCTTCTGAATATGTATATCTATTAAAACATATACTTGAAGCTGCCAAAATTCTGAATTTTAGCCGTAACTAAATCAACCGATCCAGTTGACCTTTTTTCTTGACAATGTTTTTATAATCCCACTGTATGGATTTCGACTTTTCAAGCCAACGCTTGAGATCAGAGGGATTGATTTCATCTACTGAGGTATATCTGGCTTCAGCAGCTTTGAACTTTCCCCCGGGCTTCAGTCCTTTCTCTTCGAAGGACTGGCCACTCCAAAAGAGCAGTCTAATACAATCTTTCAACTTACTATATCCAACGACTGGATTTCCTTCAATAAACCAAACCGGATGCGCATGCCAGACTTTATTTTCTGCTTGTGGCAAGCTTTCTTTTATGATTGAGGACAGTCTTTCACATATCTTTTGATCTTCCGGTGTTTGCCTGGAATTGAAGGTGAGGATAACGGGATGCATGAGTCAAACATAAAACATATTGATGAAGATGCAGGATCAAGTTTGAATGACACAGAGTAGTGAGTCACATTTTAATTATTATCGACAAATCAGAACTTTATCTATTTTTATCCGTTTGCTTAAATCGACAAATCAGAATTTTATCATTCAAACCTATGAAAGGAGATCATCTCGGAGAGCTGGAGGAGCTTGTATTACTAACCGTCGGTTCGCTATTCCCAAAAGCATATGCCCCAGCCATAAAGAAGGAATTGTTCGAAAAAATGGATCGCAAAGTGGTGCTTAGCTCCATCCACACGGTGCTCAACCGATTGGAAAATAAGCAATTTGTAATCAGTTCTTTCGGTGAGTCCACACCGGAACGTGGTGGTAAGCGTAAACGCTACTTTGAAGTCACTCCACAAGGATTCAATGCACTGGAAGCCTTGAAATCTAAACGTGATGCGCTCTGGGGAAATATGGTTCAACTGATGCCTAACCCAAGCTAAGTATGCCCCCTGCCATTCCACCTAAGTTTGCCTCCTCCCTACTCGCTCGCCTGATCAGCACGGAGTTCTACGAAGAAGTTTCCGGTGATCTGACAGAGGAATATCAGGAAAATGTGCGTGAAAAAGGGAAACTCTACGCCAACGCCATGTATCTACTTGAAGTCATTCGTTATGCGCGCATGTACCGATCAGAAAGAAAATATCAATCGTCAAACTCATTCAGTATGCTCCAAAATTACGTCAAGGTTGCCTTTAGAAACCTATTAAAGCATAAATCCTATTCCCTAATAAACATCAGTGGTTTGGGCGTAGGACTTGCGTGTGTCTTCATGATCTTTCTGTTTATCAAGGTAGAGACCAGCTACGATAAGTTTCACCAAGATGGCACAGACATCTATAGACTGCAGCATGTCTATGGATATATCAACGCGCAAGCTGCTCCAACGTATGCACGAGACTATTCTGAAGTCGCCAGTTTCAATCGAATCAATTTTTGGAAAACGGACCGAAAAGTTTCATTATCATCCGATGAAACCTACTATGAAGACGTATTGGTTGCCGATTCTAACTTCTTCAACTTTTTTACTTTTCCCTTAATCCGCGGAGATAAGGTTACTTGCTTATCAGAAAAGAACAATGTAGCTATCTCTAAGTCTCACGCTAAGAAATTCTTTGGTGATGAAGATCCAATTGGTCAGGTGTTGAAGATAGATAACGTCATCAATGGAGTGGAAACGCCGTTCAAAGTAACTGCTGTATTTGAGGACATTCCCTACAATTCTCATTTGCAATTCGATATAGTATTACCATTTGAGTTGTTGCATGATGATCGATCACTCAACATCATGAATCTCTGGCCAAATGATTGGATTGGCAGCTATGTAAAACTTAAACCCGGAACAGACCCTCAAATGATGGAGGAGAAGTACCAGGAAATGTGGAATAAATATTATGATGCAGAAGCAGATTCGATTACAATAGACTTCATGCCGATCGAAGACCTCTACCTCAAATCATATGATCTACGATCAGATTACACGGCTCATGGCAACATCAATCAAGTGCGTATATTTTCAGCAATTGCAGTCATTATCCTTTTAATAGCCTGTATCAACTTCATGAATCTTGCAACCGCTCGAGCATCCAAACGATCCAAAGAAGTAGGCGTGCGTAAGGTGATGGGAGCATTCCGCAAACAATTGATCATCCAGTTTATGGCTGAGTCAGCGATCATGACCTTCATAGCGGTGATTCTTGCTTTCCTCATTCTTACTGTTGCTATTCCCCCTATTAATAGGCTTGCAGAAATAGATCTCCTTCTTGGTCTTAGCAACGTTGTTCCTGTCATTATCGGGCTTCTGTTACTCACACTGCTTACCATCCTCATTACCGGGAGCTATCCAGCTTTGTTTTTATCTTCTTTCAAACCAATCTCTATTTTATCCGGCAATAACGATGCACGTGGTGGGAAAGGTTGGATCCGAAAAACCTTAGTTGTTTTTCAATTTACCATCTCTATTGCCTTAATCATTGGAGCGATGGTAGTGTACAAGCAAATGCTTTTTGTAAAGCAGAAGGATTTAGGTTTTGAACCGGAAAATACGCTGGTCATGCATTTTGGCAGCACCGATGCTCTTAGACGGAAATGGCCGATCGTGAAAGATCAGGTTCAATCGATTCAGGGTGTGAAATCCGTAATGGCGAGTAGGCAGGTTCCGGGAGACAATGCTTTTTACTGGGGATATAAATTCGAAGACTTTACGGACTATGAGCACCCACATGGAGATGCGTGGTTGGGTTATTACGTAGGCTACAACACACTGGATGCCTTGGGTGTAGAAATGGTGTTGGGTCGTACTTTCTCAGAAGATATTCCAACTGACAGCTCTGCATTTATACTCAATGAAAGTGCCTGGAAACAAGCCATCAAAGATTACGGGGCATCATGGGAAAACCCAATTGGTAAGACCATCGAATACCTTACCACCCACAGTGGAGAATGGGCGGTTGATAAAAAAGGTATGGTTATCGGGGTTGCGAAAGACTTTCATCATCATTCACTAGAGCGACCCATTGATCCTTTGATCATCCACCATGCCGCTAGTCGCAGACTCCTCGTTAAGGTTCAGGAAGAAAAGACAAGTGAAGTACTATCCAGCATCGAAGACCTATGGAGCAAGTGGAATGTTCCTTCCGACTTCAATTATCAATTTTTGGATGAATACTTTGAAGGAGCTTATAAGGACGAAGAACAATTCAATAAATTCATAATTATTTTTTGCTTGCTGGCTATTGCTATTGCTTGTCTGGGATTATATGGCCTTTCCTCCTTTGTGGCCGAGCAGCGAATCAAAGAAATAGCTGTCAGGAAAGTGTTGGGAGCTCACGAACATACCATTGCCGGAATGCTTTCGAAAGATTTTCTAAAACTCGTCGGAATAGCAGTCTTGGCTGGAGTGCCAATTGCCTATTATTTCACGAATGAATGGCTTTCCAATTTTGCATTTAGAATAGATCTGTCCTGGTCATTTTTTGTACTTGGTAGTTTAGTGTCCGCCATTATTGCCATAACAACTGTGAGCTACCACTCGATAAAAGCGGCCACTTCTAACCCGGTAAATAGCTTGAGATCAGAATGAAATTAAAGTTGTGAGGTGAATAATTCTCAGTAAGATTGATTTGGATCTTTAAAACTGACCATCCAGTTGATCCCAAATTTATCAGCGCAAGAACCAAAATAATCTCCCCAAAATGTATCCGAAAGAGGCATAGTAACTTTTCCTCCTGATGACAGTTCACCAAAAATGCGGTCTGCGTGATCTTTGGAATCTGCCGTCACCGAAATTGAGAAGTTATTTCCTTCTTTGAATTTTGCTGCCCACTCGCCACCAGTATCGCTTCCCATCAATACAGTTTCTTTGCTTATCGGTAGACTTACGTGCATAATTCTTTCTTTCTGATCTTCTGGAATAGTATCACCTCCTGCTTCGGAAGGCATTTCACCAAACCTGCCCATGAAAGCAAAGTCGCCACCAAAAACAGACTTATAAAAAGTGAACGCATCCTCACAATTGCCATTGAAAGTGAGGTAAATGTTAATAGTTGCCATAATTGATAATTTTAGTAAAAGTTAGCGATAGGATAGCCTACTTAAAAGAATTAACCTTAAATCTTGAGAAGAGGGTAACCTATTCCATCTTCAAAAAAGCCCCAAATTCATTTCTGGCATTCAATTTGAATTATCTCTGGTCAAAAGGTCAAGATGTTTTACTAAATGAACTGCTTATGAAAAGGTTATATATACTCTTAGCGTTGGTTACTTTAGGTCTGTCAGGATGCTACTATGGTGAAGATACCAGAGGCCCCAGAGGTTACGATGGTAGGGACGGAATAGATGGAGTGGATGGCGAGGAAAGTTACGTCTTTGAATACGAATTTAGCTTCACAGCACCGGACTATAGTGTCCTCTTAAATTTACCGAATGACTTTACCATGTATGATTCAGACGTGGCGCTAGTCTATTTTCTATGGGAAGTGACCGAAGATGGTACTGAGGTTTGGCGAGCACTTCCCCAGACGCTTTACTTCAGCGATGGTGTGCTTATGTACAATTATGATTTCACGAAATATGATGTGAGCGTCTTCTTAGATGGAACAGTGAATCTGGATGGCTTAGGGGCAAATACTACTGATAATTGGATCGCCCGAGTCGTCGTAGTTCCGGGGCAATTTTCCGGGCGTATCGACTACTCAGATTATGAGGTAGTGAAGGAGTATTTTGAACTTTCACCTTCAAAACTGGCAACCAATAATTATCAAAAACGCCCATAACAATCAAGTGATTTAATGAGGGATTAAAACAGATTTAATCCCTCATATAACATTCAATCAACCCTGACGTTGAATTTTCAATGAATCGGTTAAAAGAATTTTTCTGGCTATGTGCCGGAGTAAACAAATCCATCCTCAGTAATTGCCCCTCAGAATCGAGTAAATACGTGGGCATTGGTGCTACCATTTTTTTCACAGGAGTCTTTGCAGCACTTGCTGGGGGATATGCTCTTTACACCATTTTTGACAGCTATTGGATAGCAGCCTTTTTCGGCATCATTTGGGGATTGATGATCTTCAACCTTGATCGATTCATTGTATCAAGCATGAGAAAGAATGGAGAATCACGACAAGAATGGTTGAGTGCGACTCCACGCATAATACTAGCAATCATTATATCTATCGTAATAGCCAAGCCGCTTGAATTAAAGATCTTTGAGAAGGAAGTGGAGGCCGAGATATCTCTCATGATTCAGGAAGATCTTGCAGGTCAAGAGCAAACGGTGAAACAACGATTTACAGATACCAGAACAAGACTCAATGATGAGATTCAAATCTTGAAAAATGAAATAACTGCCAAAGCAGGCAAAAGAGATGAACTGCGACAGATCGCTCAGGAAGAAGCAGATGGTACTGGTGGCTCAAAGCAAAGAAATGCAGGTCCTATATATAAAATAAAGAAAGCAGATGCAGATCGAGTTGAAGAGGAACTTGAGGAATTAGTAGCAACCAATAACAATCAGATAGTTGAAAAAGAAAACGCGCTCGCCCAAATTGAATCGGAGGAAACTTCTGCACTTCAAGAACTAAAGGAAAGTCAACTTACGGGACTTGCTTCGCGCATAGAAGCTCTTGACCGATTGACTAAGAAAAGTAGTGCCATTTGGGCTGCTCACTGGTTTATCATGTTGCTTTTCCTGGCGGTAGAAACTGCTCCGGTTTTTGTGAAGCTAATTTCTCAAAGAGGCCCATATGATTTTGTGCTGAAGAAAGAGGAATACGGATTCGAAGCTGCGTATTATGAAGATCTGGCTAAGGTTAATTCCATCATCAAGAAACGAGCTACACGTCTCACTCAAGATGAGATCGATTATGTTCAGAATCGTCTGCAGCTAAGTTTGGAGAAGACATAAGTATCATATGCCAGAAGTCTAAGGTCTTGTCACGATCGTTTATCTTTAGGAAAGACAACATCTAACTAACATGAAAAAACTTGACAAGAAAGATATTGACCCTCAGGTATTCAAATTGTATGATGACTATGCACACAACCGTATGGAACGTAGAGAGTTTGTTGAAAAGCTGTCGCTCTATGCTGTTGGTGGTTTGACCCTCACTACGCTTATGAGTTCAATCATGCCTAATTATGAGGCCATTCAAGTGAATCAGAACAATCCTAAACTCAACACAGAGACGATTGAATATCCTTCACCAAAAGGTGGAGGTACTATCAAAGCGCAACTTTCACGTCCTAAAGATGCAAAAGAAAAACGACCAGGAATCGTCATAGTTCACGAAAACAGAGGGCTTAACCCACACATCGCTGATGTGGGTAGAAGAGCAGCTCTTGCAGGATTTATCTCTATCTCCCCTGATGCACTTACACCACTCGGTGGATATCCAGGTAATGATGATGATGGCCGCACTATGCAACGCAAACGTGACAGAAATGAGATGCTTGAAGATTTCATTGCAGCTTTTGACTACTTAAGGAATCATGCGGAATGCACAGGCAATGTTGGTGTGGTTGGATTTTGCTTCGGTGGGTGGATTTCCAATATGATGGCAGTAAAAGTGCCTAATCTAAAAGCAGCTGTTCCATTTTATGGTGGGCAGCCTTCTGCTGAAATGGTACCAGATATTCAAGCTCCACTCCTTCTCCACTTTGGAGAGCTAGACACACGAGTCAACGCTGGATGGCCGGATTATGAGCAAGCCTTAAAAGCAAATGGCAAGACATACACCGCTCATATGTATCCAAACGTTAATCATGGATTCCACAATGACACCACGGCACGCTACGATGAAGAAGCGGCTAAGCTAGCCTGGGATCGTACAATTGCCTTCTTCCGTGAGAATTTAAAGTAACATCCAGCATCTTATTTAGACAAAGGTGAAAGAAATTTACTCTTTCGTGCAACCTTAATATTCACATTAAGTTTATAGACAAAGGTGAAACTAATTAATCTACCATGAAAGGAACCTATCTCGGTGAATTTGAAGAGCTGGTCTTACTTACTGTTGGCATCCTGAATGACGATGCGCATGCGCTGGCTATTCAGAAAGAATTAGAAAATCAAAGTGGCCGACAGCCAATGATCAGTTCTGTGCATAAAGTACTGGTGCGCCTTGAAGACAAAGGATGCCTTGTTTCTCAAATGGGTGGCGCCACTGCTGAGCGCGGAGGCAGACGAAAGCGGTTGTATGAGATGACCGCTACCGGAAAAAAAGCATTGGCCACTTCTCGTGAGTTACGCAACAAAATGTGGGACAATGTACCGCAGGTAGTTTGGGAAGGAGGTAACTCATGACACAGATATACCCACCCAGATGGATGATGAGATTATTCCATTGGTTTTGTAGGGAAGAGCTCTGCGAAGCTATCGAAGGTGACCTCTTGGTTGCCTATGCAGATCGGCGGAAGCGCATGTCTCGTTTTCGAGCAAACTTCCTCTATTTCTTAAACGTACTCACTTTTTTTCAGCCATTTGCCATGCGAAAAGGTACACTCAATCCATTCGAAAACACGACCAATATGTTTATCAATCACTTCAAAATCGGGTTCCGTGTAATGCGAAGACACTTAACCTACTCATCCATTAATATCATTGGACTAGCCATTGGACTATCTGCAGTGATTCTGATTGCACTATTCATAAAGGATGAACTATCGTATGACCGCTTTCATACCAACGGCGAAAATATCTTGAGGCTGTCTTATAAATTAGAAACGCCAAATTCTACACGTCGAGCAGCAAAAATGCCGTTTCCAGTCAAAGATGTTTTAGCATCAGAATACCCTGAAGTTATACATGTTGCTCGGTTTTACAATTGGGGCGGGGACACTCCTTTGCTAGAATATGGCAATCATAAATATACAGAAGAAGGTATCTATTTTGCCGAGACGGATGTTTTCAAAGTTTTTGATTTTGAATTTATTTCGGGAAATCCAGCAACAGCTCTCAAAGATCCCAGAAGCATTATTTTGACCGAAAAGATGGTAATGAAGTACTTCGGCAATGAAGATCCGATAGGCAAGGTTATGCGCTACAAAAACGAAGACGATCTGATAGTTACAGCTGTGATGAAAGACATTCCTGACAACTCGCATATCATGTTTGACGTGCTTCTGCCTATTGAACTCCAACGTCAACGCTGGATGGGCTGGGGAGAATACTCCTATGATCTTGAAAAGGACTGGAACTGGGCAGCTGCATGGGTCTATGCATACATTTCACCCGAAACAGATAAAGCTGCTTTCGAAAAGAAAGTACAGGCAATTGCTGATGAATTTTTAAACACAGATGATCAACAGGGATTCACACTTGAAGTACAACCTCTTTATGATATTCATCTCAAATCGGACAAATCTTCAGAAGCAAGAGCAAATGGGAACATGACCCAGATTTACGGATTTGGTGCAGTGGCTATTCTCATTCTCTTTATCGCATGTATCAATTTCATCAACTTAACCTCAGCACAGGCAAATGAACGACTTAAAGAACTTGGCCTACGTAAGATCATGGGAGCCCAAAAGCATCAGCTCATTTCCCAATTCCTCACCGAATCATTTATTCTAATCTCCATTGCTTCGATTATTGCACTGATTATCTCATGGTCCACACTGCCCTTCTTCAATGAATTTATGAACAAGAAGTTGGTTATCAATCTTAGTAATGTTTCATTTATTGCTACCTCTATTGGTGTGGCTCTTTTCATTGCGATGCTTGCCGTCTTAAAGCCATCTCTCTCGGTTATCCGAGTCAATGCGGTACAAAAGTTTGATCTGAACAAGTCTAAACAACGATTTAACCGAATGATGATCATCGGTCAATTTGTGGTCTGCAACCTACTTTTTATTGGCATATTGGTAGTCAATGACCAGTTGGATTACTTGAAAAATAAGGATCTCGGTTTCGATAAAGAAGAAATGCTCATTTTGCGGCATGGACGCAACCTATCAAAAGATCAGTTTGAGATTTTTGAAAACAAACTGGCCTCAATTCCTGCAGTCAATAATATCCACCGCGGCTATATTGCTGGTACGTCAGCTTATACAAACACGTTTAAAATCGTAGGCGGTGAAGATGAAGAAACATACTCATTGGGCATTAAATGGATTGGTGACGGTTTTACAGATATGTTTGGCCTTGATGTAATTCATGGGCGAAACTTAGATAGAAGTATATCATCCAATATTAAGTCAAGCATTTTAATTAACGCTTCAGCTGCAAAAGCCTTAGGGTGGACTCATAAAGAAAGTATCGGCAAAACGTTGAGTTTCCTTCCGGGTGGAGCAGACGAGCCTGAAGACATTAAAGTGGTGGGTGTATTGGCAGATGCAAACTTTGAAAGCCTATATGATCCTGTATTGCCTAGTGTATTCCGAATGTCAGAAAACAGTGTAGGTAGTGAGGTTTGCCTCAAACTTGCAGGTTCTGAAAACTTACTAGAAACTTTGGATCGTATCGAATCTGCCTGGGATCTGGCCATTCCTGACTGGCCATTTGAATTTACATTTCTTAATGATAAGATTCAAGAACAATACAACAAAGAAGAAAGATTGGCAAGCGCGACCAAATACTTTACACTTTTGGCAATATTTATTGCATGCTCCGGGTTGTTTGGACTGGCATCTTTTGTGGTGCAACAGCGGACAAAAGAAATTGGTGTACGGAAAGTTTTAGGAGCTTCTCTCCGATCCATCTTTCTATTGATCAGTAAACGTTTCTTGTGGTTGATCGGGATCTCCTTTACCCTTTCGATCCCAGCAGGCTATTACCTCGCCAATCAATGGCTTCAAGACTTTGCTCATCGAATAAATGTAAGCCCGATTATTTTTATCGTAGCAGGCATTACCTCACTTGCCATGGTCTTAATCGCCGTAGGAAGCCAATCGTTAAAAGCCGCACATGCAGACCCGGTGGATACGCTGAGGTACGAATAATCTTGAATTACTAATATCTGATCTCCTAAAACGGCATTTTTCATTATTTACCCATTTGTAAAAGAGATCGAATACTTCAATTATCTAATTCAGCCATTGAGTCAATTGAATTGAGGATATGTCTAAGATTATCACTTCGGGAAAGACCCATCTTTTTTCTCAAGCGATAGCGAGCAGTCTTGGCGCTGTGATTTGAGATATTTAAAATGAACGCCAATTCTTTAATCGATAGGTTGAGTTTTATTAAGCAACACAATCGCAATTCATTTCTGCTTAGTGTTGGGTATCTCTGCAGTAATTTTTGTGAGAAGTTGTCACTAATCTGATCAAAATGCAATCGGAAATCATTCCATGATTCTTCAAGTCTTGTATTTCGATCCAATCTTTTCACAAGATGTCTCAATTCACGATTTACGTTCTCTTTAAGGTTGTGCTTTTCTTGAAATTTTTGAAGGTTAGTTTTTACCTCATTTAGCAGTTTCTCCCTTTGCAGTAGGTTAAGTGAACTTGATGTTGTTTCTTTTTTCTTAAGCTCCAGCTCCAATTTATGGTTTTCCAATTCACTTGCCATTATGTTTTTTGTTGATTGGATGACGTTGATTTTACGTGTATAAAAGCCCTTTTTCCGTCGGAAATAAAAGAACAAACCTAAGACTGCTAATGTCACTGCTAAGCAAACTGCAAGAAGATACATGTTCCATGCAGCAAAGAATGAAAGGTCAGAATTTAATAGCTCAATTTCCTTGTCCTTTTCATCGGATTCAAACTGTTCCTTATATTTTGCAATAGCTTCATCATAATCTTGATGAAAAGTTTTTCCTGCAATTGAATCACTTAAATCTTTGTACTCCATTGCTTTTTTGTAATTACCAAGCTGTCTGTTTATCTCGCTCAGCAGCTCCACAGAATAGGCTACTTTCATTGGTAGCTGCAACTTCCTTGCTAGTCTTAAAGACTCCTCACCAGCCTCTTTTGCATTCATTAATCGTCCAGACTTAAGCAATGCTCGTGAATAATAGTACTGTGCGTATTGTTGGATTTTAACTTCGGAGCTTACATCGATAGATTTTCTTAAATAGAATAAGCAAGAATCATATTTCTCCATCTTAGTATAAGTTGTACCTATATTAATCAAAGAAATTGCCTCTTTATTTTTATTGCCTTGCAAATGATGATATGAATAGATGAGTTTATGATCCCTTAATGCACCAGCATAATCTCCAAATTGATTTTTAATTACCGCTAGATTGCTGAGTGAGGTATACATCTTAGCATCCTCTAGTTCTGAATAAATCTCATATGCTTCCTCAAAAGCAGATTTAGCATTGGTATAGGCAAAGGTTTCAGCATATATCCGACCCAGAAAACTAATACACTCTGCCAGACGAGCTTTATCTGCTTGCTTACGTGCTATTTCATTCAATTTTAAGCCTAAGGCCAGCGCTTCATCTAATTCATTTTTATCATGCAAAATATTACCGAGTCTCAAACCATAAACTAGCGTTGAATCAGATCTACCCGCCTCTAAATAGAATTTAAATGAACGACTGATTTGGGTTGAATCACTGGTATTAATACTTTGCTTTTGGGGCGTACCTTGTACAACTAAACAATTGACAAGTAAAACTGTGGTGAAAATTGATGTAAAGTTGATCGATGGTTTCATAAAAGCACTCATACCAAATTCACCTTTTAAAATGAATTAATCTCAACTTATCAAATGATAATCGCAAGACTGTCTACTTTTTGTTGACCTTTTTTATCTTATTTCTATCATCAACTGATAATATTCTTGTTGAACTTGTAATCCAGAAGGCAGATGTCTTCTTTATTTAACCAACTACCAACCAATGATCGCTACGATAATTTTAGTATTCGTGCTGTTATTCTGCATTTTCTACATCTATTCATTGAAAAGAGAAAATTCACACTTGATTAACAATGAACAAATACTAAAAAGTGTAAACAAAAATGTGAATGAGGGCATATTCAGAGTTCGGGAAGATCAAAACCTGATTTACGTAAATAATGAACTCGCACGAATGTTTGGGTATAATTCTCCCGATCAACTAGTAGGAAAACAAACAGAGCAACTATTTAAAAGGCCTGAGGAGTATAATTTGATTGGAGATTTCCTAAGAAGAGAAACTTCAATCTCTAATCAGGAAGTTCAATTTAAGAGAAAGGATCGCACTACATTTTGGGGCTATATGAGCTGCACAAAGGTGAGATGCAAAGATGGTCTTATCTACTTTGATGGTGCGATTCGCGACATTACTAGCCAGAAAAGAGCTCAAGATTTACTTCACTACCATGCTCAGATGCAAAAGATTCTGTTAAATGTTTCTTCTCGTCTTATGATAATATCAGAAGATAAAGTTGACAATGCATTTGATCAATGTCTCACAGAGCTTGGCGAGCTAGTAGACGCAGATAGAGTATATTTTTTCAAGTATGATTTCACTGAAAACACATGTTCTAACACCCATGAGTGGTGTAGAACCGGTATTCCTTCGGTGATTGACTATTCCCAAAGTATACCATTGGACGATTCTTTATATGATCTACTCAAATGTCATTTTGATGGTCGCCACTTATACATTCCAAATGTTTTGGAAATGCAAAATGGTACATCAAAAGAAATATTCCTGGAGCAGGATATTAAAAGCCTGCTATCAGTGCCAATGATGAATGAAGGGAAATGCACCGGATTTGTTGGGTTTGATTCAGTAAGAGAGCATAGGCAATATTCAGAGAATGAAATAGCAATGCTTAAGCTATTCGCAAACATGTCGATGAATGTGCTGCGGAGAGTTCAGAATCACGTGAAACTAAGAAAGTTGCTTGAAAAAAGTATCGAACAGAACGAAAGACTAAAAGAATTTTCATACATCACATCACATAATTTCAGGGCACCAATTGCTAACCTAATGGGCATTCTGGAAACCATAAAATACGAGCCATTCGATAGTAACTATTTCGAAATGCTCCAACTGTCCACACAAAAATTGAACGAAATATTAGACAGCATAAATCAGCTCTTAAATTTTGAAACAAATGTCTCGCTTCTTGAAAAAAAGCAATGCAATCTCAATGAGGCCATTCAAAGAGTACTGAGTCAGTATACCGATATTATAAAACAAAAAAACGTGAATGTCACAATGGATATCCCTGATAGCGTAACTATAGATGGTTATATCTCATATCTGGAAAATATCTTAAAACAAATAATTGCAAACGCACTTAAGTACGGAATCACGGAGAAATCACAAAATATTGATATTTCAGTTGCTAAGAACGATTCAAACCTCATCCTTTCAATACGAGATTTTGGGCTAGGTTTTAATTTTCAAAAATATGAAAATAAGCTATTCAAGCCTGGCACGCGCCTCCATTCTCAACTGGCTGATGGTCAAGGTATTGGACTATTCATTTCCCGATACCTTGCAGAAGCGATGGATGCGAAGGTTATGATAAACAGCAGTGAAAATGTGGGTACTGAAGTTAGCATCATTTTTATCACATGATTGATTATTATGCGCTTTACTCTATTTCAAATCATCAAGCTGGTTTTGGTACAAATCCGTTTTAGAATCTTCATTTTCACTGGCAATATCTACTGCTTTTTTTAGGTTTTTTCTGGCTAGTTTCTTCTCTCCTTTCCCCTGATATGCTAAGCCTAGTCCAGCATACATTTCCGCCAAGAATCTATCTTCAGAATAATCATCAATACCTCGATCAAAAAAAGAGATCGCTTTATCAAAAGATTCATACTTGAGGTAATACTGACCAAGCCTGTTTTGCCAGTAGGCATTTGCATATCTACGCGTAGAAAGGACATCTGAAAATTCGTTCATAAACATGTCAAAGGCCTCGAAATTATCCCTTTTCCATGCCAGCCATATGAGGCTATTTTTTGTTGAGGCGTCTATGTCAGTAGGTAAATCAAAACGTTCACCACGTTCTTTAAAGTATTTTTCCATAAATGGAATACCACCTTTCTCCTCCAACTCATCGATTGTGCCGAAGACCAACGAACCATAATTGTGGTAGAAGAATTTGAGGCCGTGATACATAGAAGCATAGCCCATGGTTTCATGTTCTTCTTCATTGAAGAGCTCGTACTTCCAATTTAGATTTTGTGTATTTATTGCTCCCAAGTCTTGAGCTGTCTGATCTGTATCGTCAATTGAATAAATATCTTTTTTTGAGCCAGCAATGAAAAAAAATCTCTCCTCTTCTAAACTGAGAGTTCCTAGTAAATCCTTGCTTATATAGGATCCACTGGAGGCAATGGCACAAGTAAATGGACTATCCTTTCTAAGTATAAGTTCACTGGTTAGAAAGCCGCTATTCTCCCATCCAAAAATGATTCGATCGTCGGAAGTTCTAAATGATTTGTCTACATAGGGAACCAACTCCGACTCGATAAATGTGATAAAAGCATCCCACTTGTTAAATAGTTCTGAGCGATATGGACGATCCACCATGTTGATCCCAACGACAATCATTTTGGGCATTACCTGGTTTCCTCTCAGTGATTCCTGAATGGCCACTCCATTTGTATAATACCATTGGCCATCTAAAATGTATAGTGTCGGATACTCATCCTTGCTTTCCATATAGCTCTGCGGCAAATAAATTTGCAGCTCTATTTCTTGAGATAGGCCATTCGAGTTAATTCTGTGAGTTTCACCTACACTTGTATTGCTTTGTGCAAAGAGATTAGTGACTAGGAAGCACAAGCAAATGGTCAAAAAATGAGTCCTTTTCATATCTTAATTTTGACACGAATATCCAATTATTTGACTCAAATCAAACTCTTTACAACCGTATTAACAGCTCATTAACAATAAATTAAAAACAAATAAAATTCGTAATGGAAACGTTTGTCGATTGTGCTGTGAAAGTTTGTCTGGAACTAGTTAAAATCTGCTTTGCCAAAATTTCAGGTAGTGATCTTCATAGCGATATGGATTGTTCTTTTTGACTAGCGCATTGTACTCACGAGCTATCCGAATGATATCATCTGCTTCATTTCTATATCCAATGATTTTGTCTTTAATCTTCTTAGCCAACTTAGGATAATCACCGACAAGCTTAGCAGCTTTCTTCTCAAATTTACCCAGGTAGAAGGTATCATCTAATTGGCTCTCTTTATAAATAGCAAATGCCGATGATATATTTTCTCGGGTAATTGGTGACGAATAATATTCACGATATATGCTAAGAGGGCCTTCTTCATAAACAATCATAAAATCTCCGTCGATGGCGTTTCCGATGATTGGATTTTTAAATAGATACCCGTCAAAGACGATATAGACTATATTTTCCATCTCATATCGTTGAAAATCCATGTCTTCTAATGCTTCCTTCTTATTAATTAAAGTAGATAGCCCACCATAAGACCAATTTATCTCAATAGCGCCTCCATCTTGATAAACAAGCAAAACAGGATATGAAGTATAATAGGTGTACGATGCATCAACATCCCAGAAAGTCTCATCGGTAATATTCACAGCCTTTTCCAGGTATGGTCTTTCTGTAAAGAATTTCGTCCACTTTTCTGTCTCTAGAAGGTTCTGCGAATAGCTTGCGTTCATTATAGCAAGCACAAAACTGAAAATAACTGTTCGTCTCATTCAAAGAAATATATATCCTATTAGATGCTTTTCAATTTGATTTTCTTGTCATGTACTCATTGTACACCGTTTTAAGGCTTCAAAAGCTCAAAAAAGCAAAACCTTTTATATTTTGCAACAATGATTCACCGATACCTCTTTTTAGCCATTTTTATCTTGATATTTTCATGTTCTTCTGATTTTAACAATGAATGGAAGCGAGATCCATACGAAGGCACACATTTCAACAAGCTGGTGGTAGTAGGACTATCACATGACCTGGAGAATCGAAAATTTTATGAAAAAGAAGCGGTTACTCAATTGGAAAAATCTGGATTTCACGCGGTAGAAGGACTGAAAATTTTCCCTCAAGAGGTTACAGAGTTAGATCACAATCAAGATAGTATCACAAGTCTTATCGAAGCTAATAAGGTAGATGCAGTTTTGGTTGTTAAAATATTGCACGAAAATGATGAAACATACATGATGCCTGAGGATTATAGTAAGTTTAAAAAGATGTATTTCAGAAGAAGATCATTTCATACATATAACTCCAACTACTATGAACGTCCAGAAAAATATTACATGATAGCTACACTTTACGACCTTAAAGAGAAGCATCATGAAAACGAAGAGACTGTAATTTGGCGGGCGTCAAGCCTAATCATAAATCCGGCTGAGAACGTAGAAACCAAGAGGAAATTTATTGATGATGTAGTGGCTCACATCACAGAACAACACCTAATCGAATAATCTATTTTCGAGGTAGCTCCACAACGAAAGTGGCTCCTTTTGAAGCCTCTCTATCGTACCACACTTTCCCTCCTATTTGCTCTGTATATCTCTTTACAAGTGATAAACCCAATCCTGAAGAGCTTTCTTCACCGGTTGGTCTAGCACTTAGTTTGGTGAATTTTTCAAATAATTGATCTTCTTCTTCAGGCTTGATACCTGGGCCTTCATCCATTACCTTCACCACAGTACGCAGTTCATCAACAAGAATCTCAATGTCTATTTTTTGGAATTTTTGAGAAAACTTTAGGGAATTTGAAATCAGATTTTCAAAGATCAGCATTAGGTACATGCGATCTACATAAACCTTGGCATCTTCACCTAATACACTTATTTTAATTTCTTTTTGCCTTGCTTGTTCAGAAAGAGAATTTACCGCCTCCTTTACTACTTCTTTGATATTCAAAGTTTCAGGCTTCAATCGAAGGGCCCCTTCTTCCATAGTTGCCATATCAAGCACGTTATTTACTAATCCCTGTGCTTGTGCAGACACCTTCTCTATCATGGCAATGAACTTCTTTTGCTGGTCGATCTCTTGTTCTTCTTTTAGAATATTTGAAATTGTGGTGATGTTTGCCAGCGGGTTTTTCAGATCATGCGCCAAAATACGAATGATGTGATCTTTATCATCGATCAGCTTTTCCAGCTTTTTGGATTGCTCTGCTATAGTTTCTTTTTGATTTTCAAGTTGCTCATTTTGCCTCTGGAGATTCTTTAGAGCATTCGTCTGCACAGATTCGAAAACAGTAGAAATTACCAAAATGATCAACAACAGGCCTGGTAAGACTGACACGAACCACTCAGCTTTAAGCTCGGTATTGTAGGCCAAAGGCAACTTTACTCCTTTCAATTCCAGCCACCCAAACCATAACATTACAAAGAATGATAATATGCCCCAAACAATTCCATAATCACGATTAACAACTAAAAGTGCTAGTACTGGAGTAGAAATAATCCATGGATATACTGCGGACCAAATTCCTCCTGAATAATAAGTGAGGACACACACGGCAATAGAGCCTACAAGAATATATAAGTTGGCAATGAGTAGCAGCGACAACCTGGTTTTCACAAGAAATGCCAAGGCAATAAACCCTGCCACATTGAATATCATCAGGTATACTCCCAGATCAAATTCAAACAGCATGCTAAACCAGATATACGAATTGGAAAATAAACTGGTGAGTAAACACGATCGCACAAACAGCCTTGCTTTCCTCAATTTGAGAGAATCCTCGTGATAAGAGGCGTGTATGAAAAAGTCTACGAGTCCAGCAAAATTCATAATGACAGTCTTGTAAATCTAGTTATCAATGCGCGATCGTAAAAGCGATGTATGCACTTAGCAATATCCAAACACCTTCAACTATTCCAAGATAAACTGTTTTTGTAATTGTATGACGTTCAGCATATTGAATCAAAAAAGGAAGTGAAAGTGAGATTAAAGCTTCACAAACGATCACATAAAGAGGAGCATTAAATATCATGGTTACATTCTGATGATACCACCACCAGCCTGCGTCTTTAGCTAAATGCTCGTAAAGTGGAATGTACATTCCTCCCGCTAAACACAGCACAATCGAAGCCACTAACAGGCCTTTTTTCTTGGTAAGCAAAACCCCAACAAAACTCAGCTGCAGCAAAACATTGGACCAGGCAAATGGCATGTACATTGGAGAACTCCACACCATCAACTCATTGCCAGGATAAACCAGACTGTCTATTGTATCTACCAAGTAATGATCGGTAACCAACTCCAAAATTCCGGCAATGGTACCAAATACCAGTAGCCTTTGAATCAATGGATTCCGATACCTTATCGCATAAAACCAATAAAAACAGTAAAGCCCATACGTAATGATGCTTGCCGAGACTGGCCCACTTTCGAGTAGAGATGATACCATGGACCATCCAATCAAAATGCCTGACGATACCAAGATCACCAAGGTTGTTTTCTTATCTAATCCGGGGATTTTAGTGGTTTCCATATGTAGGTTAGGTTAATTATTAATTTTCTTTTGTAAAGCCAACCTCCTCTTAAAAATGGTTGGGGAGCTAATCTCATTATTCCATTCATCAACCAAACCCCAATCCTTCTTTAGAGATGGTGGTATAAAGAATTGTACATTCTTCCCATCATTGAAATGATGAATGATTCCCTCTAACAGTTTACTGTTAAAATAAGATGATACTTTCTGCACAAACTTGTGCTCTTCCAATTGACTTAGCTTGCCAATAATGAATTTAGAGACACTAAGAAGTATTCTGTCTTTTCTGTCACTTCGACTAGAAATACCGATACAAGCAGATAAATTCTTTCCAGATGCGGCGGAAAAATCCTGAAGAAAATAGTCAATAAAATACGTCGGTACATCATTCAACGCATTACCAGGTGACAGGTAATTCATAAACTGTATACATGCCTCTGCAAGTGCTTTTCCAGCAGCTGATTCTGCCGATTGGTGTTTTAAAATTTTCGTAGCCAATTCAAACCCTTCCTGATACGTATTTGGTAACAGTTTATGATCGACGCCCATCAAATGACCGACCACTTTCCAGCAGTGCATATAATCGGTCTGTTGCTGATCTGTTAAGTCTACATTCAATCGTTTCAAACCAGAAATAATCACAGGACCAAACGACATCAGCGTACCTGCCAGATCCTCTTGATTGATTGGTTCTCCGTACGTACTTGTATCAAATGGTTCTCTGCTCTTATGCTTTAAATAATACCTTATAGAAGCATGAATTAAGCGTACCTTTTGAATGGTAACCACTCCTTTACCTTTATCCGAAAGCCCTCCTTCAGCAAGTACATTGACTACCATCTGGGCAGTCTCCATCAATCTTCTCGCAAGTGGATCGATGTTGTTATTATGTACGAGCAACCGCCCGGTATCATACAATACCTGCGCACCTTTTGCACATGTGTAGCATAGTGGCAATGAACTCACATTGAGGAGCATGAATATTTCAGGCCCATAGAGGGAAAAAAGCTTTTCTCCACCCTTTATCTTTTGAGGATCTGCCCATTCTGGAAGATGCTGAGTAGCGGCAATATATTCGTCTAGTATTTCAGATAGCTCGCTCCCGAGTGCTTCGAACATTCCTTTTTCAAAGGAGGCATTCCTAAAGAGGTGCATCATCACCTCATTTACTTTCTTCTCATCTCCCGAAGCTATAATTTTTTGTACAGTGCTGTCGGCTATTGGATCAGTAACATTCCGAAAAGCATCCAATGCCTCTTCGGTGATTGCTGCGATAGCAAAAGAGTTGTTCATTCCGTTAGGTTCGGTGGGTTAATCAAAGATGTAATCTAACACCTTTCACCGATTGAATCGAAATGATCTTTTAAGAAAATATTGAAGTAATTTTTGAGATTAGATAGCGCTAATAACCTCTTTTAAACCATGATATGTCCAAGGTTTATCAACGAACCGATCAATTAAGTTTTGCGCAATAGCTTCACTAACTTCGCCTTCAGCAGCATAGCCTGAAATCATAACTTTTTTCGGAGCCGCTGTTATTTTCATTTCCTCCAACTCACGTAAAAATTCAACGCCTGTCATGATAGGCATCCGCTGATCCGTAAAAACGTACGCTACGTCGTTGTTCTTTAAATATTCAAGGGCTTCTTCGGGATAGGTGGTAGTAAAGACTTCAAAATCCTTTTTAAACATCTCCTTAAATAGCAGAAGATTGATCTCTTCATCATCGAGGTATATTACCGCAGGTTTATATTCACTCATTTCCCTAAAAAATATTGCTCTGGTTGAAAGTTCAAATTTAACTCAATAATGATTTAGTTTGAAAAACAACCAATTCATTTCGATGAATTAACCTCGTCTGCTCAGTAATAGGTCTTTCAAGTTTTGATATGACCATGGTTTACTAACGAAACTGTCTATCAATTTGGTCTCAAGCGCCTCATCTACTTCTCCCTCTTGTGTAAATCCAGATATAATTACTTTCATCGACTTATCCGACACTCCAAGTTCCTTCAACTCTTTCAAATACTCGACACCAGTCATAACCGGCATCAGTTGATCTGTAAGAATATAATCTAGCTCATGTCCTTTCACATATTCTATGGCATCATTTGGCGATGTGGTAGTGAAAATATCAAAGTCTTTTTTGAACATCTCTCTAAAGAGTATAAGATTAATCTCTTCGTCATCTAAATAAATAAGCGATGGCTTGGTTTCACTCATATTAGCTCGCTAATGGTAGTTTAATTATAAATTCAGTTCCTTCATCTAGTTGAGAGTTTACAGCGATTGTCCCTCCATGGCGTTCTACTATTCCGTAGGTAATCGATAAACCCAAACCAGTTCCAGCTCCTATTTTCTTGGTGGTAAAAAACGGATCAAAAATCTTTTGTAAATCGGCTTCAGACATACCTACTCCATTATCTGATATTTTCACCTCAGCTCTTTTACCATCAAAAGTTGTTTCAATATTAATTTTACCTTCTTTCCCTTTAGCAGCGACGGCATCAATAGAATTGCTGATGATATTAAGAAATGCCTGACTTAGCTGCCCCTTATAACCGTCTACTTCCATGTGCTGATCTGACAATTTCTTGTTGATACTGATCGCATCTTTATGCCTACTATTCAGTAAAAGCAACGCTACGTCAATGTCACCGTGAATATCTATTCGCGTTTTTTGCTCAGTCTCAGACCTTGAGAAAGTTCTTAGCCCTTTTACAATTTCTGTCGTCCGTTCAGCACCTACCTTGATACTCGTAATCATTTGATCTATTACTCCTTGTGCTTCATCATAATCCACTTCCTCGCGTTCTTTCACCAACTTCTCGATGGATTGTTTTAGGTCTTTATCATCCTTTTTTATCTCAGTTACATGCGATATTACGGGTCTTATTTCGGTGAATTTATCGCTCAACACATGAATTCCTGAATACACAAAATTGATTGCATTGTTTATTTCATGCGCTATACCTGCGGTCAATGTACCAAGAGAGGCCATCTTTTCAGACTGGACAAGTTGGGTCTGTGTCTCTTGTAGCTCATTAAGCAGCCTCCCAAGATCTTCTTTTTGTTCTGCTAGCTTCTTGGCAGCTTTTTTCCTGGCTCGATAGGCGGTGAAAATAAGAAATGAAAAACCTACCAGTACGACAAGAAATAGGATCAAAAAGACCAGTGCGCTTTGTTGAGAGTTTACCACGTTAGACATTTCGTTCAATCGCTCTTCTCTTTGCGCTATTTCATCATTTTGTTCAGCTATTCGGGTGGTTTGTTCCTCAAGAATTTTATTTCCTTCCGCAACATTCTCCTTTTGCGCATCTATCTCATCTCCCAATACATCTAACTCCTGCTCACGTGTGTTCAATGTGGCAGTTAAGTCAATTAGGCGTGCTTCAGATTCAGCGAATTCAATCCTAAGGCTATCTAGCACCTTGGTTTGTTGATCTATTTCTTTTTGTTTTCGATCTATTTCCTCGTTTCTTGCTCTAATTAATACCTGCTGTTGCCTCATGATCCCCAATGCAGCTGCTACATTCAAATTCATTGAATCAAATTGCACTTTTAAGGCTTCTGCTCGTAGCTCCATCGCCCTCACAGAGTCACGCACTTGTTTGAATATCTTAGCTACATCTACTTTAGATCCTCCAAGGTCATCCATGCCCGATTTTATTTTTAATCCCTGATTGGTGACATTGGCCTGATTAATTTCAAAGGTGACCTCTCCTGAATTTTTATTCAAAAAATTAATCATGACATCCCGCTGTTTATCATACCTATCTGTAAGGAGTAGGACACCCTTTCCTCCAATTCTATCTAACAGTGTTGGGATTGTTGCATTATATTGATTCGTAACGAAGATGGCATCTACATTTTCTGGAATGAGAACGTAGCTGGTAAAGGTGACCGTTACTTTTCTGCCAGCGAGTGTTTGATTTTGACTGGAAGTCCTGAATTCATCCTTCAATCCATTGTCTGTTGTGATAATATGGATTTTAAATGGTGTTTCCTTTTTAGGCCACTCAATGTTCTTAATAATGGAATATGTGCTTGATACCATTTGCTGCTGACGATCAGTCTGCGCAATGGCACTATAATTCACAAAAACCGTTATAAAGAAAAGTATTATTCCTTTTTTATATTTCATTCTAAGACTGGTGACTGCACGAAAGATAGGTATTTTCAGTGGGTTCATACAAGCAATTAGATAAGTCATAGTACTGATTAGACGAACAACGTATTAATCAAGAGATACATTTTACTAAAAATATTAGTAATTTTGAATCATGATCAATTCCTTCATTTTGCACTTGGATTTAGACACCTTTTTTGTGTCTGTAGAGCGATTGCGGGATAGGCAATTGATAGGCAAGCCGATCCTGATTGGTGGATCAAGTGATCGTGGTGTAGTGGCAGCATGTAGTTATGAAGCACGAAAATTTGGTATTCACTCCGCTATGCCCATGCGACTAGCGGTTCAGCTATGTCCAGAGGCCATTGTAATCAAAGGAAGTCACACGGATTACACGAAGTTTTCCATGGAAGTATCCGAGATAATACGAGAATGTGTCCCTGTTTTCGAAAAAACATCTATCGATGAGTTTTATGCAGATTTGACCGGAATGGATCGTTTCTTCGGTTGTTACAAAATGGCTTCTGAGCTAAGAGAAAAAGTGATCAAGGAAACACATCTTCCTATTTCTTTTGGCTTATCCATCAATAAAACTGTATCTAAAGTAGCCACGGGAGAAGCTAAGCCAAACAATAAGATATGGGTTCAATCCGGCTCAGAAAAGTCCTTTCTCGCTCCCTTGTCCGTAAAGAAAATCCCCATGATTGGAAGTAAAACTCAACAGACATTGAGAGGATTAGGTGTAAGAAAAGTGCATACGCTACAAGAGATGCCGAAAGATATGTTGGTGCAAATTTTCGGAAAAAACGGAGCTGCCATGTGGGAAAAGGCCAATGGAATAGATCATTCGCCCGTCATACCATACTCTGAGCGAAAATCCATTTCTACAGAACAAACCTTCAACAAGGATACGACAGACATCACCCGGCTGAAAAACATCATTTTGGCTATGACTGAGCACCTGGCGTATCAACTGCGACAGGAAAGCAAGTTGACTGCTTGTGTAGCGGTGAAGATTCGTTATTCAGATTTCAACACGTTTTCACAACAGATACGCATTTCATACACATCTGCTGATCATCTGCTGATTCCTCGGGTGATTGAGCTATTTGAAAAGCTCTACGATAGAAGACTGCTGGTTAGACTCGTTGGTGTAAGATTTAGCAGTCTGGTGCATGGAAACTATCAGATCAATTTGTTTGAAGATTCGGGTGAAATCATCAACCTGTATCAGGAGATGGACTGGCTCCGGCAAAAGCATGGTGATCGATCCATCGTGCGAGCAAAAGCTATGGGAGTGAATGCGATCCGCACATTCAATCCTTTCAAAGGTGATATGAGGGTGTCAAAAGTGAAACCTAACTCTCCTCTGTTCCCTAAAAAGACAGTGTGAGTTACCTTATAATATGTACCTCAACACACATACATATTACAGCTTCAAATACGGCACTCTCTCCGAGGAACAGCTATTGAATACCGCCCGACAGTGTGGGATCAGAGAGATGGTTCTCACTGACATCAACTCTACAGCAGGGAGTCTGAACTTTGTTCGACTCTCAGTTGAATACGATATCCGTCCCATTTTGGGCATTGATTTTAGAAATGGTGCACAGCAAAAGTTTATAGGAATTGCCAAAGACAATCAAGGTTTTCAGGAGCTCAACGAATATCTTTCTAAGCATCTACACGACAAAGAAGACTTCCCTGATCGCGGCCCAAAATTTAAGCATGCTTATATCATCTATCCATTCCATTTTTCATTCAATATCAAGCTTCGCAAAAATGAATTCTTAGGTATTCGTCCACAGGATATTATCAAGCTCTCGATGACCAAATGGAAGAACCATCTGGACAAACTCGTGATCTTACAGACGGTTTCATTCAGAGGTGGTAAAGACAATAAAATCCATTTCAATATGCATAGACTGCTACGTAGCATCGATAATAACATGCTGCTGAGCAGGCTACCTAAAGAGGAGGAAGGCCATCCAAATGATATCATGCATTCCGTAGGGAAACTTTTTGAAGCATACAAAGACTATCCGGAAATCATCGTAAACACGAAGAAACTACTGGATCAATGTTCCATTGAGTTTCAGTTCAATGATCCGGTCAATCATCAAAACCTGAAAGTATATTCTTCTTCAGAAGAGGAAGACATGCAGATGATTACAGATCTCTGTTATCAAGGACTTGCTTACCGCTATGGAGATCATCCAGATCAAAAGATATTTGATCGGCTGGATATGGAACTCGAAATGATCAAGTCAAAAGGGTTTGTATCCTACTTTCTCATCAACTGGGACATCCTTGAATATGCACGCTCGCAAGGCTACTACCATGTAGGGAGAGGAAGTGGAGCCAACAGTGTGGTCGCATACCTCCTCCGAATCACTGATGTCGATCCCATTGAGTTAGATCTCTATTTTGAGCGGTTTATCAACCTATTCCGCCAAAATCCTCCTGACTTTGACATTGACTTTTCATGGAAAGACCGGGATGACATCACGCGATACATCTTCGAGCGGTTTGGAGCCAAAGGGCAAGTATCACTTCTGGCAACCTACAGTACATTTCAAAATCGAGCAATCATTCGCGAGTTGGGTAAGGTATTTGGGCTACCTCCACATGAAATCGAAAAAGTAGGACAAACAGAGGAAAAAGATCTGGATCAAATCGGTCAGCTCATCCGCAGGTATGGTGCACGACTTACCAACTTTCCCAGTCATCTCAGCATCCATGCCGGAGGGGTACTCATTGCGGACAAACCCATTCATTATTTTACCGCTACCTCACTCCCGCCGAAAGGCTATCCGGTTACGCATTTTGACATGATCATCGCAGAAGATGTCGGACTTTTTAAGTTTGACATTCTCAGTCAACGTGGCTTGGGAAAGATCCGTGATTCTTTGGATGTGATCAAGCGCAATTGCCCCAACGATCCGGATGTAGATATCCATAATTTCAAGTCGTTCAAAAATGACCCTAACCTGAACTACAAACTACAAAATGCAGATGCCATCGGTTGCTTCTACATTGAGTCCCCTGCCATGCGGATGCTTATGCGAAAGCTACAAGTAAATGAATACCTGGGGCTGGTAGCTGCCAGCTCCATTATCCGGCCGGGGGTAGCAAAATCAGGCATGATGCGTGAGTACATTTTAAGGTATCGTCATCCTGAGCGAAGAAAGGATGCACACCCCGTATTACAGGATATCATGCCGGATACATATGGTGTAATGGTATATCAGGAGGACGTGATCAAGGTAGCTCACTTATTTGCCAAATTGGATCTCGGGGAAGCAGACATGCTCCGGCGGGGAATGTCTGGAAAGTATCGCTCTAGAGATGAATTTCAAAAAGTGAAAGACAAATTCTTTCAAAACTGCAAAGACTTAGGCCATACGTTTGAAATATCCGCTGACATCTGGCGCCAAATTGAAAGTTTTGCCGGATATGCCTTTGCTAAAGGTCACTCAGCCTCCTATGCAGTAGAAAGCTATCAGGCCCTGTATTTGAAAACCTACTATCCTTTGGAATACATGGTGGCAGTAATCAACAATGGAGGCGGCTTCTACCGCACAGAATTTTATGTACACGAAGCACGCATGAACGGTGGGGAGATCAAAGCACCCTGCGTCAATCATAGCGAAGGACTAACAGTGATTTTTGGAAAGACCATCTACCTCGGTTTCGGCATGGTAAAAGATCTGAACTATACTACAATTGATGCGATTGTTGCTGAACGTGAAAAAAACGGCGAATTTCTTGATTTGGACGATTTTACTGCTCGAGTAGGCATCTCATTGGAGCAGATCAAACTGCTGATACGTGTGGGAGCTCTGAGAGTATTTGGGTCAAAAAAAGACCTCTTGTGGCAGGTTCATTTTTCCATGGGAGCAGGTGTAAGCAGAGCCAGGAGTGGGCTTTTTAAAGTGCCCATAAAGAAATGGACGCTCCCTCCTCTTCATTACGACAAGCGAGAGGATGCTTTAGACGAGATGGACTTACTAGGCTTTCCCCTTTGCAATCCTTTTGACTTAGTAGCAACAGCTAGTACAGGTGTGTTCTCAAAAGACTTGTGTAATCACTTGCATCGGCAAATAGAAATGCTGGGCTATCTGGTGACTGTAAAAAATACCGGCACATCCAATGGAAAGCGTATGTGCTTTGGTACTTTCATTGATCGTGAAGGACAATTCATTGACACAGTCCACTTTCCTCCCTCGGCTGCTAAGTATCCTTTTCGCGGCAGAGGTGTTTACCAATTGACTGGAAGAGTGGTAGAAGAATTTGATTTCTACAGCTTAGAAGTAGTTCGTATGGAAAAAATCAATTACGTGAATTTGGAAGATGAGTCGAAGGAGATGGTACGATCGGTTATAGGATAATCCAACTTATTTCGATGAAAGAAATGGGCAGTAGCTAAAAAATAGCTATTTTTAGATAGCTATTTTCAACCAGTATGCTTAATATCCGCCAATTAGTAGCAATCTGCATAGCCCTATCCGCCGTTAGCGCAAATGCCCAAAGAGGTCTTATCGTGACTTCTGCATCCACAGATGTAATGGATCCGAATGGAGATGGGTACGTCTCATTGGACAACTCTGGTTTTTCCAATGATGGCTATTACCTAGATGAGTTTGAATTCCAAATGTTTGCACTGCCCATTTTTGGAGATGGTGATGTGCTTAATGACACCCAGGCAGGACCAAACTGCGGATCAACTGACCTTACAGTAGATCCAGATGGCCAAGCTGCTTATGCGGTCTTGGACGCTGATAACAACCTAATTTTTAGGTTACGTCTTGCAGATGAAAATCCGGCTGTGAAAGCATACACAATATTGATTGATACAGATGGAGCCATTGGAACTGATGATGACAATTTCAATGAATCTAATCTTGGTTTTGAAATTGATATCACGCTCATCAAAAGTAACTCTCAAGGAATACTCGTTTATGAAATTGATGGCGTCACAGGCTGTCCAACGCCTGTTTTAGAATACGATCTTTCCAGCAATTTTCAGCTTTCAATAGCTGATGAAGTAAGCTGTGGAGATGAAGATTACTTTTATGATTTCTACGTACCATTCGGAGATTTAACCGCTGAATTTGGAATTACCGTTGATAGTGAATTGCAATTTGCTGTAGTGACGAATATCTCCGCTACATGTGCTCTTGGTGGAAGTCTTTCAGACATAGGAGGAGTAGATGATGACGAATATGCGGGCTGCATTTCATGTGCATTTGAGGATCTGTCATCAAATCAATGTCCTGTACCATTTAGTAGTCTCATGGCTGGTGGTGAAGGGTTCCTGTCTGGTGCAACACCTACTCCAACCATGGAAGTACCGCTCAAAGAAGGAGATGCAATAATTACTGGAACTGCAGCCCCAACGGCTGAGTTAACCGTCGAAATTTTTGACTTGAGTAATAACCTCATTGGAACCGAAACTGCGATTACTGATGCCGATAGTATTTGGACCATCGCACTCGGTGCTGCTCTTGTTCAGGGGGATTCTGTAACTGCGATAGCACAAATTACAGGAAGTTGTGATTCTGGGGTTACTGGCTCGCAACTTAGTTTTGCTGTAGTAGTTCTAAACACAACTCCTCTCATTAGTGGAAACGCTACTACTTTGACTTACCAAGAAAATGATGGAGCAATTCCAATAGATCCAACTGTTCTCGCTAGCGATAGCGAAGATTTAGATTTTGCTAGCGCAACAATCTCAATAATCAGTGGATTTGAATCAGGAGAGGATGCATTGGTTTTTATGGATCAACTGGGGATTACCGGGAGTTACAATGCAGGAACTGGCGTATTGACTTTGAGCGGAGATGCTACAATAAACGACTACAACACAGCTTTACAGAGCGTGAGTTATATCAATAGTAGCGAAAATCCTATTGAATCAACGCGGACGATAGAATTTATCGTTAATGATGATACCGAAGACAGTGCGCCTTTCACGCGAGATATCAATGTTTCCGCAGAAAATGATGCTCCAACCTTGAGCGGCACCACGAGTTCTACTGAATTTGCAGCGCCTCCGCCTGATTTTATTGTGAATTCCACATTCACAATTAGTGATTTTGACGATACTCATATGGAAAGTGCTTCTGTAAAGGTTGTGGAATCAGCAACTAATAATTATGTAGATGGAGATGATTTAATTTTCACCGACCAGCTAGGAATTACAGGTGCTTATAATGGAACCACTGGGGTGCTAAGCCTAACCGGAACAGCTACGCTTGCAGACTATGGAACTGCTATTAGTAGCATCAGCTACAATTATACACCTCCCGGAGCAAGTAACTTAAATACACGGAGGGTGGAATTTAGCGTCTCTGATGGCGATGTTTCAAGCAATTTCCTAAATCAGTTTATCACATTTGCTTCAGCAACCAATTTTCCACCGGATGTTTTAGATGATGATGGCTTTCCTGTTGTTGACGCCATTTCTATAACAGTTATAGAAGATGGAATTGTAAACATTTGCTTAAATGTGAATGATCCAGATGGAGACTTAGTTACAATCATAAGTGCTACAGGGGAGGTTAATGGAAACTTAAGTATTACAAGTGATTTATGTTTAGAATACTCACCTGATGATGACTTTGATGGGTCGGAAATAATTTCTGTAACAGTATGCGACGCACTTGGTAATTGTGATGACCCTGTTGACATTGACATTGACATTCTTTCCGTTAACGACCCTCCAGTTTTAGCAGCTTCGACTGCAAATGTAAATGAGCGAACTACGTCATCAGTGTGTATCAACCCTTCAGATATCACTGATATTGAAGGGGATGATCATGTTTTTACTACTGGATCTTCTATAAACGGTGGTGTGGTAGAAGATGGAACAGGTGGAGATTTATGTTTTAATTATACTCCTCCAGATGGTTTTGTAGGAATGGATAATGTTGAGGTAACTATATGTGATGCTGACGACCCATCCATTTGTGCTACCAGCACGGTAGCTATTACAGTATTAAGCGTAAACGACAGTCCTATAATTCTTGTAAATGGCATTGAGTCAAGCACAATGGTGGTTGAAATTGTTGAAGATACCGCACAAGTTTTTTGTTTTGAAGTAATAGACGTAGATGGAGACAATGTTTCTACAGCATCTATCACCAATATTTCTGGAAATGGTTCAATGTCTGAAGTTGCAACTGAGTTTTGCTATAACTATACGCCAGCACTAAATGATAATAATACTTCAGTTTGGAATGTTATAGTATCCGATGACGCTGCTTCTCCATTGCAAGACGAAGTACAGATTACAATTAATATAATCCCCATCAATGATCCACCATCTCTAGATGCCATCACTATTGATGTAGAAGAGAAAACAACCTCTCAAGTGTGTGTCACGGCGACAGATATAGAAGGTGACACGCATCAATTTATTTCAGCAACATCACAAACAGCCAGTGCGATTATTGTGGATGGAGTTTCGGGTGATATGTGCTTTGACTACACACCGCCGGATGGGTTTTTAGGAATGGATCAGGTAGAGATAACTATATGTGACACTGCTGATCCTACTACGTGCAATACTGGAATTATTAACATTAACGTACTTGACGTGAATGAGCCTCCGGTATTTCTTGTAAATGGCTTGGTAACAAATGCTATTCAAATTGATGGCGAGGAAGACACTCCTATGGACATCTGCATAACTGCTGAAGACCCCGAAGGAGATATTGTTTCACTTACAACTAATATAACAGCTGTATCAGGAGGTGGATCTATGCAGCTAAATGGCGCACTATGTTTGAACTATTCTCCTGAAGAAAATCATGTGGGAACCGTTATTTATGAGGTTGAAGCATGCGATGATAATGTAGATCAGAAATGCAATACAGTTCAAATAGAAATCAGTCTTGCAAACGTCAACGATGCACCCACATCTGTTACGGACACGCTATTGGTAATTAGAAAAGTACAAGGATCAGTCAATGTACTCACCAATGATTTGGACATTGACAATGATCAATTGAGCTTGCAAACATCACTTATGAAAGAGCCAACAGGCGGAACTGTCAGGCTCGACCCAAACGGCACCATTACATATGTTTCAGATGTAACATTTAGAGGAGTAGATTCCTTGGTTTATGTTTTGGAAGATTCCGGATCACCTACTCTGACAGCTACAGGATTATTAATTATTCGTGTAGATGACGAGCCCTTTACTATTTATCAAACCATCTCCCCTAATGGTGATGGTATCAATGACTATTGGCACATTGAAGGAATTGATTTTTATCCAAACAATAGTGTAAGACTCTATGATAGATACAACAATCTTGTTTTCGAGCTTGATGGCTATAATAATGAAGATAGAGCTTGGAAAGGTCGATCAAACATAAATAGCAGTAAGACGCTTCCCGAAGGAACCTATTTTTATCGCATAGCCGCAGGCGAAGCTGGAACTTTCGGAGGATTTGTCGTCTTAAGAGGGGTGAGAAATTGATGAAGAACAAACTAATCATCATACTCTTATTTGCTTTCTGCATTACGTCTTTTGCTCAGCAAACTGCAAGTTTTGCGCAGTACATGTTTAATCCATTAGCTATTAATCCTGCGTACGCAGGTTCGCATAATCTTCTAAGCGCCTCATTTATTACTCGATTTCAAAATATAGGGTTGGAAGGTGCTCCAAGTACTCAAACTTTTTCGATTCATTCTCCACTATGGATAAAGAGTATAGCAGGAGGTGCATTATTGATACGAGATCAAATAGGTGTTATCAGTCAAACAGGGATCCATGGGGTTGGTGCTTACCGTATCTTCTTTGATGAAGATGGTTTGCACTCTTTATCTTTTGGATTACAGTTTGGAATGATCAACTACAAGGCAAACTATGCAGACCTCAACAGTTTTCAGCCAAATGATCCATTTTTTGATACCAACGTTGTACAAACCCGTCCAAACGTAGGTTTTGGAATTTTTTATCGAACAGAAAAATATTTTGCAGGCCTGGGGATGCCTCATCTAATGAATAATGTCTTTGATCGCGGCGATAACTTTACGACAGTAAAACAATCCATTCCATTTCTAGTACATGGTGGTTATGTGTTTACAATTAATCCACTACTTAAATTCAAACCAAATTTTCTCTTCAAGCTACTTGATGGGCAAGCGACAGAAATTGATTTAAATGGCAGCTTTCAGCTGGATGACCTATTGTGGGTTGGTGCCTCTTACAAATTTCCAGGAATTAATTTATTGACAGAATTCAGGGTATCAGACCAAATGTTGTTTGGCTATTCATACGCATTAGAAAAAGGAGAGCTGAGAGAAGTTGGGGTTGGGACTCATGAAATACTGATTAACTTCAGATTCAAGTTTACTAAATACCGTCTTGTAAGTCCTAGATATTTTTAAAATGACACGGCTCTATCATTACATCGCATATGTATTAATAACTTTCGTATCATACGGTCAGGGTAAGAGTGCGCTTGATTTACTGCGAGGAGATCGGCAGGTTGCAAATGAATTTTATGAACAGCTTGACTTTAGAAATGCCATCCACTTCTTTGAAAAATCTTTAGAAAAGAAGCCTGGAGATGTCGACTCGCAATTCAAGATCGCTAAAAGTTACCTTCAATTAAACGAAACTGATGCTTCAGAAGTCTGGTTGAGGAGCTTAGTTTCTAATCCAGAAGCAGATATGGAGATGAATTTGCTTTATGCTGAAGTTTTACGGAGGAATGGCAAAGCAGATCTAGCTAAAGAATGGTATGCAAGGATACTCGCCTACGAACACAACGAAGAAGTTGCTTCAAAACTCCATTTTCTTAATAATATTAGCTACTATCAACGAGATTCTGTCTATGAGATAGAAAACTTCAATTACAATTCTAAACAGTCAGATTTTTCTCTCCAGCAGCTTGGAGATGGATTGATTTTCTTATCTGCAAGACAGACCGAAAGGTACATTCAGCATCAGCCAGCGACAGCTTCCAATGAAGGCGAGGGAATGCTCAGATACTTCACAATCGATAGTGGTATCGTTAATCAATTGACATATGATGAGGATTTGAAACCGTATTTCCACGATGGGCCACTTTCCTTTTTCAACATGGAAAAAAATGTGGCTTTTACCAGAAATGATTTAAGAGATTCCAAAAAATCAAAAGGCACAAGTCGTGTAAACCTAAAAATCTTTCTAGCTGATTGTTCCAATCATCTCCGGTGGATCGACATAACAGCATTTGAGCACAATAGCGAATCATATTCTGTAGGCCACCCCGCCCTCAATACGAATGGCACCGTCATGTTTTTCTCATCAGACATGCCAGGAGGTTATGGGGGTGCAGATCTTTACATAAGCTATAATTACGACGGGAGTTGGAGTACACCTGAAAATCTTGGACCTACCATCAACACGACTGGTAATGAGCTATTTCCTACTATTTTCAACGATACTACTCTTTATTTTTCATCAACTGGACTTGGAGGATTTGGAGGGTTAGATATCTTCATGAGTAGTTTTAAAAATAATAAGCTTGCAAAGCCAAAAAATATGGGATCGCCCGTCAATTCCATCTCAGATGACTTTAGCTTAACCATGGATCAAAGTGGCAGAAAAGGGTTCTTTTCTTCTAACAGGTATGGCGGCCATGGTAGAGATGATATTTATAGTTTTAGAACAATCATGTACGCCGGAGTAGGCAAGGTGATAACCAAGCAATCAGGCTTACCAATAAAAGATGCAGCTGTCACGATCAATTCAATCGATGGCTCAGGTCATTGGAATTCTACTACAGATTCAGTAGGGAGCTTCCCAATTAATGTGCCCTACGATTCAAAATTCAGAATTTCTATAAAAAAACAAGGTCATTCTGATCTTTACAGTGAAGAATTTAGCACGCTTGATACTCGTATCAATTACGATACATTGAGGCTAAGCTTATGGGAAGATGATTTATACGCAAAAGGTAAACTGTATAGTAATGAAACTCAGCAGCTAATATCAGATGTAAAAGTCACTTTAGAGGATCTTGACAATGGTGTTGTAGAAACAATTATCACGGATGAAAGTGGTGTCTATGAATTTGCGCTTACACCAGGTACCAAGTACAAAATATCAGCTGATCATGAAGGATTTATTGCAAATGGATTTTCAATAAATACCACTAATATCTTCAGTGGCGACCTTCTTAATGACATCCTTTTAGAAGAAGAGTTTGTTGATAAATCAATCACATATTTCAAATTCAATGCTTCGGAAATTCAGGAAACTCACTATGATGAATTGAATCAGTTAATCAGAACACTCAAGAGATTCCCTGAGTCTATACTCAATATCGCTGCTCATGCGGATGCAAGAGGAACTGAAAGTTACAACAAGCGATTGTCCCAAAACAGGCTAAACAAACTTATAAGGTACTTTACCTCGAGAGGAATCCCGAAATGGAGAATCCAGGGCATTGCTTTTGGTGAGGAGCTCCTTTTAAATAAGTGCAGCAATGGCGTAGAGTGTGAAGAAGATGATCACTCCAAAAATCGAAGAGCAGAACTCAAAGTACAGGATCACTCCATTCACTAGTTATCTAAAGTATTCTTTACAGTAATCATTCGCTCCAAAAACATTATCATTTGATAATATTTATTGGAATCTATACTAACTTGAGGCCTACATAAAATCACCACACACCAGCGATTGAATCCAATAAAAAATCTTATTCGAAAAGGAGTTAGTGAATCTCAATCACTGGAGACCAGACAACATGTGGTTATCATGAACAGTGTTTCTCTGTTTGTGGCCTTTATTTTCCTTTTTTACACCTTCTACGGTATATATGTTGAAAGTATGCACACCATGCTTTCCACCGTATTCTTTATGTTGGCATGCCTCATAGCATATGGACTTAACATCAACGGCATGATCAGCGCAGCTAAAATATTACTGATGGGCATAACTTCATTCAGTGTTTTTTATACTTATCATATATACACATTGGGAGAAGCAATACTCACCATATATTTTCCCATACTTCTCGCATATGTATTCTTTTTCGATTTCAGCCAGGAAAAGAAACACTTCGTCATATCCTTCACTTTCACACTTTTAATGATTCTACTTTGTGTATTGGTACCTCGACATTTGTTTTATCGAATAGAAGTACCAGAATCGTTAACTCTGCTAAGTGATCAAATACATATTATAGTTACACTATGTGTGACTGGGATCTTGCTTATCATGGTTGTACGAAATAAAGACCATGCACACAAAAATCTTCTTTTAGAGAAGAGAAAGTTGGAGTCTACTCTTAGTGAACTTCAAGAGACGCAAAGCCAATTGGTCAATTCGGAAAAAATGGCTTCTCTCGGTCAAATGAGCGCTGGAATCAATCATGAAATAAAAAATCCACTCAACTTCATTCAAGGCAGTCTGGAAAGCATGAAGCAAAACATGAGCAAAGACACACTGAATGAAAATGATACATTCTTTCGAATAATGGATGAAGGACTCAAGCGATTAAACAAGATTGTGAATAGTCTAAGTCACTTTAGCCATCAGTCGCAAGATCACAACCAAGAGTGTAACATTCAGGAGCTCATTGATAATTGCCTCAACATTCTTGAACATAAATCAAAAGGGCGAATTGAAATTAAAATCAACTACTGCGAACATAAACTTGTGAGGGGCAACTCGGGACAACTTCACCAGGTTTTTCTCAACCTCTTAGGAAATGCCATGCACGCAATACCTTCATTAGGTAGCCTAGCGATTACTACGCAAAAAGATAAAAACTTTGTCCACATCGTAATTGATGATAATGGGATTGGTATATCTCCGGAAGTTCTCGATAAGATTTTTGATCCATTTTTCACAACAAAAAAACCAGGTGAAGGAACAGGTCTAGGCTTGGCGATTTCTTCTAAGATTGTATCAGATCATAAAGGCAGCATTGTGGCCACATCAGATCCTGGTAGTGGATCTACTTTCAGAGTATCTCTGCCGGTTTTTTAGAAATTATTAGAACATCAAACATCCCTGATACCAGTTAAAATCGTAGATGGAATACCTTCAATACTGTAATGGGGTTATTAATGATTCCGGCCTGCAAAACAGGTCGGTTTTTTTAACTGTTGAATCCAGAACGCACTAGCTTTATGAAAAAATGCTATGAAGCGATTGATCGTCATTACCGCCATTTGCCTTCCCTTTTATGCCAGTTCCCAACTACTCTTTCCAGAAAGTTTTGTCGTAATTTTTGATACCACCAGAAATTTTAAGGGCTCAATATCTCCATCACTGGAAATAAAAACACAACGTCAGCTTTATGTGGAATTAACCAACAGAGCAGACGTGGCTTTCAGGTTTAAAAATCACGGAATCACTGCTGCCAATAAATTTGAGTTGACCAGAGACGGAAGTGAAACTATTCTTAGTGGCGGATTTATGTATGGGAAATTTAAGACGTTTTATGACAATCCTTTTGTGCTAGAACACTATGTTCAGTATCAATGGGCAGAAGCGAGGGGTCTCAATCAAAAAATAGCGGTAGGGTCGAACTTGCGATATAAAATATTTAAATCACAAAAAGGTGGAGCGTTTGCTGGGGTTGGTCCATTCTATGAATATGAACTTTGGAATTATCGAGGAGTGCCCGAAGATCGACTGCCACTAATAATGGATGATGTAGAAAGGAAAGTATTAAAGCTTAATGTCTACCTAAGTACCAAACGAGCGTTATCCGAAAAGATTCGCTTCGAAGGAGCCCTGTATTTCCAAGATGAGTTCAATGATATCTTTAATAACCCCCGGTGGGCAGGCTCTACGAGCTTCTCTTATTCATTTACTGAAAACATCGCTTTTGCAGTCAACCTCCAAGTCATTTATGACTTTGCCCCATTGGTACCTATTGATAAGTTTTGGCTCAATACATTTTCTGCTCTTGAAGTTACTTTCTAGATAAAAAAACCCCGCCCTTTTTAGAGAGCAGGTTTTTCCATTGTTATTTATAGGGTATATGTTTCTTCGTAAGCCTCCGGACAATCTATTGACAGCTGATCTCCAGGCTCAATACTTGAATGATGCGATGTAATTTTTTGATCTTGAATCACGAATGAAAATCGAAGTTTATTCCGTTTCTCAAACCCTCCGCTTTTCCAAATCAATTCGTAAACCCCACTATCCACCTTCAGACCGTTAATTCGCTGTGTTACAATATCGACTGGAACGACTTTCACATCATCTTTCTCAAACAGGTCGTGATACAATCCCTGCACTTCGCCTTTCGATTTTCTGATTTTTGAAGAAAAAGCAGGAATCATCATGGCATTATCAGCATAGAGATCCATGAGGGTATCAATGTCATGATCATTGACTGCTCGAACCCATTTATTCAAAACTGGAACCCGCAGCTCTTGCATGATATCAGCCTTTTCTAATACAGGCTGTACATCAGGTTTAAATGTGTTTTTGAATTCTGCAATGATATCGCTGGTCGATTGTCCCAGTCTCCTCATGAATACGTATTGAATACCGGCATGAACGCCTAATAAAAGTAACAGTCCTTCAAATATTCCCATCTCAAATACGAGAATACCACATACTACGGCCATAATTAGTGCATACCTTCCTTCTGATCTTACATTCGCAATGTTGGCAATCATTTTCCATCCAGAGTATACCATAATAATTCCAAGTGCATACTCCGGTAGGTGCTCCAGGATAGACGGGAAAAGTACGACCATCACAAGTACAAGTGAAGTAAATAGATTGGAGAGCTTGGTCACGGCTCCTGCTACGGTGTTGGTTGTGCTTTTTGCTAAACCATCCAGGTTGGTCATTCCGCCGAAAAATGTAGCTCCCAGATTCGAAATCCAGACTGGTAGCAAACCATTATTGGTATTTGCTTTACGTTTTCTGGGATCCATCTTTTCAATTGCCACGTGGCTCATTACTTGTTCTATAACATCTATCGAACCAAGCATAAGTGCAAAACCCACCATTTTTAATAAAGTAAAGAGTGTTTCAGACTGCCCCATCCCGTCAAGGTGCGGAAGTGGTGCACTCAGCTGAAATGGAATGGAATCTATTGCCACTCGAGGAAGCGGTAAAAAGAAACTTAGTGCAAAACTTGTGACCATAATCACCACATAAGGGAGAGCAGGCATCCGCTTTTTGTACGATTTGTAAAGCATGACAAAAAGTATGAATGAGACAATACTAAGTGCGATTACAATTTCTCTTTCCAGATTTAACCAAGTATCTGTTTCGTGTTCTATGTCATAAAGAAACGGTACAAACTTGAGGGCTATTTTTAACCCTACACCTGCCAAAAGCCCTTCTACCAAGTAGTGAGGAACTACACGTAGGATAAAACGTTCCCACTTAAATTTCCATACGGCGGCCTGAAAAAGTGCAGTAAGTGCAATCACGAATGGCATGTTTTCCATACCAAATGAACTAACACCCAGCGCAAGTGCTGGTGCTAACCCTGCTGCTACTCCCGGCATTCCAGTATAATTTCCCGGTCTGAATAAGTAAGTGATGAAGCTGACGATGCCAGCAAAAATTACAGTGTATAACCCTGTCATTATTGGGTAGTCGGACATTAAACAAATGCCGACAGTCAATGGAACTGCCATTACACCTGTAACAGTCCCAGCAAGTGCATCTCTACGTAGATACACAAATATATTTTTAGATTGATCATTCATGATTCTATTAATTCAATTTTATGAAATAGGAAAGGAGTATTACCTCATCGAGAATGCGTGAGGAATACAAAAAATAAAGGCCTAAAGTGGTTTTAATGAATTAACAGAATGGGATTTTGAGACAGCAATGCTGAATAACGAGGGAAGCTCCTGTACGCGCACGATGCGGTAGCTTGATAAGATAATCATCTGCCAGATGTGCTAAAAAGCGAAAATTAAAATGGGTAGCGGAAGCGAGATCAAAACTTCCCAGTAAAAGAACAATCTCTCGCTCAGTCTCCTTTTCTTTGACTTCTTCCTTAAGTTCTCGTTCTTCTTTGGTTTCCTCTGCTTGCTCGTCGCTTAGCAAGAGACTAACCTCTGAGAGGGTAATCAAACCCATCAGAAGGATGGCGAAGTAATTTAGTAGATGCTCTTTACGAAACATTCAACACGAGATTAGGAAGGTAATTTAGATATTTTCTTGGATGCCCAACATGCATTTCGATTAAAGTGGCAAATGGTGAAACTAACCTTGAATCTTAGCAAATAAAAAACCCACTCTTTTTACAGAGTAGGCTTTTTGAAGAGGAATTCGCTTATTTAATCACATGGTTTATTTGGCAACACATGAATCTTTCTTCGCTTATGAAAGGGTGACCCGGTATGAGGGTCACCCTTGACTAACCACCAAAAAACACATTTCTTACTTTACCCATGGGATGAGTGATAGTAGTTCTTGTTTGCAGTTTCTGCTTATCGGTATATGTGTGTCCGCTATTTGTACATGAGATGATGTTATATTTTCGATCTGATCCAATCGAATGATGTATGACTTATGTAGTCGATAGAAATCAGTCCTCGGCAAGGTTTCTTCCAGGTTTTTCATGGTGATATGAACCGTGTGAGATGAATTATCACATTTCACTTTCATGTAGTCTCCGTATCCTTTGATGTACTGGATACTTTTGAGAGATACGCGTTGTATCTGTCTGCCCACATTGAGGAATATACTTCCTTCAAACTGGTCAATTTTGTCACTAATGTTTAGTGTTTCTGATTTTAATACTTGCATGATGGTAGTCAATTTATGTGTGTTTAGTATTTGGTTAAAACTTGTATGAGTATGTCGTGCGGTGCTGTTTCATCTCCTCCGAAGTAGGGATAGAGCATATAGTACAGCCCTCTAGTACATGGTGCATTTCGTTCGATTTTCACCAGGTCATACCCTTGCAGGTAGAATACATAGTGATCATTGGTCAATTGAAGCTGGTAATCAAAAGCCTGATCCAGATCCACAATGCCAATCAGTTCTGTTCTTCTTTCGCCATTCACGTAGGCGTAGGCATGAATCTCAAGCTTCCCTTCTAACCAGCGCCAACCAAAGCGTGCGCTGTTTTGGTGATGGTTTGAGTTGCAATCTGCAAATCCCATGAGCTTATTGATGTCATGCTGATTCTCTTGTGTCTGCGTCTCATAAATTGCCGATTGATTGAAAATGGCAGAGAAACTGAGCGTCTTTGACTGAAGTGATTGCATCTTCCAGCCATTGTCGTGTTTCCCTGAAGGGATGACGAAGTTCTCATAGGGATCTTCTAGTGCTGGCTCACAAGAAAAGAGCGCGGCTAACAGAAGTGTGACAAGAAGTGTTGCTAATAACTTGTTCATGGCAGTAATCTTATAAGTGTATAAGAAGTTTGATTCCAGTGGCCGACTGTCTCGCTCGAATACCAGCTGTAATAGCTGCTGAAAACATATCGGTAATCTTGATTTCTGTTTCTACCTCTGGCATGATGATGAAGAATTGCTCATTTACAAACCCTGCCTTCGGTGTAAAGAAGAAGCGCATATTTCCACATTTGGTTAATGGAACTATTGCCTCCATCCCGTAGAAGGGATACTTCTCTCCCAGACTCTCTTGTGTTGATTTCAAATTGGCCTGATGCATCAGACCCAGTCCCCAGCCTTTCTGACTCTGAATTCTCAATCCGAATCCTTGCTGAGCTCCCATCACAGTTTGCTGAAGAAATGCTTGACCTGTTAGGGTTTGGGCATTTGCAGTCATTTGCATTGCTGTAATCAGGATAATTGTTGTGAGTATTTTTTTCATGGCTATGTCTTTTCATGGTGGTTTTTGTTTTGCTATAGATTAGAAATCTTGAATTGAAAGTCGCACATGGCTGCAAAGTCCAGGCCTGCGTCTAGCATTTCATTGTCATCGTCAAGGGCGCAGCTCCAATAGATCTTTACAGTTTTTCCTGCTGCATGCGCATCATTGAATCGTTGGATTATTTTGAAGAGGTAGCTAGCAGATGATGAATTGAAAAGCTCGAATTTGAAATAGATAGTCAGATCATCTTTTCTCAATAGATGCGTCTCCATGTCAGCCAATATTTGGCAGTATTTGATCCAGGCATCGTCTGTTACACTCCATCCTACTGCTGTGATCAGGTTCAAACTTTCCAGATATCTGGTGGTGAATACTTTCAGTTCACTTTTTACTAATCGTAGTGGAGAAATCTCTTCCTGAATATTGGTATGTATCATTTGTGCGCTCATGATTCTTGTGTTACTTGTTCCTTACTGATTTTTATGCTTAGAATGAAAGGGCTACAGAAGCCTGGATTGTTGGGCGGAAAGCTCTCGAGCCCACACCTAGTCCCAATCGAACATGTTTCACAGGCATGAAATCTGCAAGCACAGATGGTGTGATTACAAAGTTTTCCCCATTGGATACGCCTGTTCTTACATTGGCTTTTAGCAAAAAGCTTTCTCTGGCCACTATAGGCACTGCGAAGTAGATACCTGAGAAGTCTTTTTCATAGTGTCGTGGAAGCGCTTCTTTGTCTTGCTCACTCATCATGAATGATTCCATTAAAGAAGCTTCCTGAAAGAATACTCCATATTCCCATAAGAAGCGATTTTCAAACCCGATGGCGGTTCCTGTTTTCGGACTCATGTGAGTTCTCTCAACATAAGTTTTGATGATTACTTTTTGTGCTGATGCGGTTCCTAGAACTGCGGCAAAAAGAAGCGATAGTAGTATGTACTTTTTCATTTTCGTATGTGTTTTTAATTCTTTGATGATTCAAAATTGAAAAAATCGTAACCCCTGTGTGAGAGGGAAATTCGTGTTTTGAAAGATTCCGAAAATCGCTTATTTGAGCATGTGAGATGCGTATCGTTGAAGCACTTAGGATATTGCGAGATTCACGTATGGTTAATTTCCTGAGTTTGGATTACGTGATTTTGGTAGTGGAACGATCCTAAGCGAGTGACACATAGCAGAACTAGACTCACAGTAAAAGAGTCACACTGAAATTGTTTCAGTATATCAGATGGATAGGCTTACTGTTAATAAACTCCGCCTGTTCGCGGCAGGACAGTTCAAGGTGATACCTGGAGCATAACAAGCATGTGTACAACTAGAAGTCTGAAATTATTTCAGTAGCTAATTGAACTAGATTTTATAAGTGAAAATAAATTTGAATTCGACGCGCTAGCTCATTGGTGACATTGAAATGCTAATAGCAAGCTAAATAGGAGTAGTTTGAAGAAGCTTCTAATAATTATAGTTTGCTTTGATAAAACTACCTACAATAGAAGTACGACTGTTTTTTTACACGATGTTACGCTCCACTGCGTACATTACCAGACCTGCGATATTTTTGCATCCGGTTTTTTCCAGCAGGTTTCGCTTGTGCGTCTCTACTGTGCGAATGCTGATGAAGAGTTTGTCTGCTATTTCCTGATTGGAATATTCATTGGTAATAAGTACCAAAACTTCCTTTTCTCGCTCTGATAAATCGGCCTCCAATGTAAGCCGTTCCTTGGGCTTTCTGCCTGCAATATTGCCAATGATTGTCTTATACACTTCGTCAGAGTAATGATCCTTTCCATCAAGAACCTTCTTAATGGCATCTACCAGTTCATTCTTATCTGACTTTTTCAGCACATAGCCATTAGCTCCTAATGCAATCATTTTGTTGATGTATCCGGCTTCATTATACATGGATAATACGAGTATCTTTTGGTCCGGGTAATTTTCCCTCAGACTTTTCATGAATTCCACTCCATCCATAACAGGCATATTGATATCAGTGAGAACTATATCGTACTCATTCTCTTTTAATAGCTCCAGTGCCTCCAATCCGTTTTCAGCTTCATCTTTGATGACAAATTCTTCGTCCCCTTCAAAATAAAATCGGATACCATCTCTTATAATCTGATGGTCATCTACAAGTAATAATGTGCGCATAGGCTATTTTAGATTTAGTTGATTGGCATTTTTACCATTACTCGTGTTCCACTTCCAACCTTGGAGTCAATATTTATTAAACCATTTACTCTTCGAACTCTGTGAGTAATGTTCTGCAATCCATTTCCATTAAGTACATCTTCTACTACAAATCCCTTCCCATCGTCTTCTATATTGAGACTTAGCAATCCACCATCACGTTTAATATTCATCTGTACTTCAGTAGCTTCACTGTACTTAGCTACATTGTTTAGTGATTCTTGAATAACACGATAAACTTGTGACTTTACAAATGGAGAAATGTCATCTTCTTTGAGATCATAATTGCTATTTACGTTGATCTGGTCTGGCATATATTCAATTAGCTTTTCAATGGCGTAGTTTAAGCTATGCTCCTCGATCTGCTTGGCAGAAATATTATTTATCAGATACCCTAAATCGTCAATGGACTCATGAGCCAGGTCCTTGACTTTATTCATATCACTGTCCGGATATTTTTCTGATATCTTGCTCACAAACATGCTAATTGCATTCATTTTTTGTCCAAGGTTATCATGAAGCTCCCGGGCAAGCTCCTGCCTATCTTGCTCTTGTCGTTCCATGAGTTTGATTTGACTTTCATGTTCGGCGGTTACATCGACCAAGGTACCGTAGAATCGGACCCCCTTTTCATCTTTGAAGTCTGGTCGTAATACTACTTTAAAGTTGCCGACAGTCGAATCATTCTTTTTATTTATATAAAAGCGATGTTCGTGGTGATATTCTTCGTAGTTGTCAACTGCTTTTGTAATTCCCTCATCAAAGATTTGTCTGTCTTCGTCTTTGATGAGCTGAGCAAATTTCCTGAATGAGATTGTGTCTCCTTCTATTTGCAGTTTGAGCATGTGCTTGAAATTGGAACTACAGATCAGCACGTCTAAATCAGCGTCATATTCGAAGCTCCCCGATCGGGTCAGCTTTTCAGCCTGACTGAGGATTGATTTTGCTTTGATGGTTTCCTCGAGCATCATCTTTCTGGAAGTTACATTGCTGCACTGCCCTACGATTCCTGTGACTGAATTTTCATTGACTAGTGGAGACTTCTTCACCTCGAGTACAATTCGTTTGCCATTCTCGTGAATGTATTCAAGCTCATAGGACATCGACTTACCAGACAGTTTGACAAATTCATCATTTTCAAGGGCTTTCTTGGCAGGTTTATTTGGGAAGAAGTCTAATTCTGATCCGCCTATTATCTCTGATTCATGAAGATTCAGAAATTCACAAAATGCCTTGTTTACCTTTAGATATTTTCCGTTTATGTCTTTAAGGAAGATCATATCTTCGAAACTATCGAAGATGGTATCCAGAATCAGGTTTTTCTCTAAAAGTTCCTTTTGAAACCGATGTTTCTCCCGCGAGATCGTGGAGGAATACATTGCACGCTCCATTGCGATCGGCATTTTTTTTAGATTTGATTTGAGTACGAAATCGTTTGCGCCTGCTCGCAATAGGTCTGCGGCCAGCTCTTCGCCGACTGTACCAGACAATAAAATAACGGGTAACACTGGATACATTGACCTTACGTACTTGATTGCTGATAATCCATCATAGTTCTTAAGATTATAGTCTGATATAATAATATCAAATTCATCAAGGTTGGCTTCCAAAAACACCTCCTTGGATGAAATACTTTGAAGCTCGTACTTGAGCTTTGACTTCTTAAGCGCTATATCCAACAGTTCCACATCATCTGGATTGTCTTCCAGATGTAGAATACTTATTCTTTCCTTCCAGCTAGTCATTTCTTTAGTCTTTATCTTTTCATTATCATTTAATTACTCGTCAGGTATTTGGTTAATCAGCACCCAGTACATACTTATTTCCTTAGTCATTTGCATGAAATTGGTAAAGTTGATAGGTTTTACTACGTAGCTGTTCGCTCCCAGCGCATAGCATTTTTCCAAATCACGGTTTTCTTTAGAGGATGTCATTACCACAACTGGTATCTTATCAAGGCTTTCATTCTTTTTAATAATTTCTAACACTTCCATGCCATTGAGCTTTGGTAGCTTCAGATCTAGCAATATCAAACGTGGTTTTATATTAAGATCTCTTTTAGAATATTCTCCTTTTCCCGTCAAGTAATTGATAGCCTCTTCTCCATCTTTTAACCAAACTATTTCATTAACGAAGTTGGAATTCTTAAGTGATCGCATGGTCAATTCGGCATCATCCGGATTATCTTCTACTAATACAATTTGTACGTCATTGGTGAGACTCATATCTACGTCTTGTTAAATTTTAAATAGAATGTTGCTCCTTTTCCTTTTTCTGATTCTGCCCATATATCTCCTTCATGAGCATTCATAATTTTGACACATAGCGATAGGCCTACACCAGTACCTTCAAATTCAGAATCACTATGGAGACGCTGGAAAACCTGAAAAAGCTTATCGTAATAATCCATACTAAAACCAACACCGTTGTCGCTAATGGAGATGATCCAGGCATCCTCTTCATCTTGTGAAGTAATGGTGACCTGTTGATTTTCTTCATTTGAACTATATTTTACGGCATTGGAAATGAGGTTAGAAAAAACCTGAGCTAGCATTTCCTTATCCCCATGAATAGCAGGCAAAGGGTTAATCTTAATTACATCTTTATATGATGGAAACAGATCATTTATGATGTGTTTAATCAGAGTGGTTGTATTGACAGAAACATGACTTAGCACCTTGCGATTCATCCGACTAAACTCGAGTAGGTTATCTATGAGTTGACCCATTTTTCTACTGTTTGCGGCTATTCTAGCTACATATTGAGGTGCGTCTCCCTTAAGAGTTTTGGCATAATCTTCGAGAAGTGCCTCTGAATATCCATTGATAGCCCTTAGTGGAGCTCTTAAATCATGAGAAACAGAGTAAGAGAAGGCTTCGAGTTCTTCGTTAGCGGTCTTCAGTTCAGACGTACGCTCATCGACCTTAGATTTGAGTGTCTTGTTCAGCTCCTTAATTTTTTGTTCATGCACCTCTTCTTTGGTAATGTCCCAGTTTACGCCGATCATACGCACGGGTAATCCATCATCATCCCTAAAAACTTCTCCTAAGGCCTTTATGTGTCTAATCACTCCATCAGGCCAAACCACTCGAAACTGCGTATCAAATTTTATGTCTTGATCCAATGATTGCTGTACTTCTTTGTGTGACCTTTCTTTATCCTTAGGGTGTACACCTTGCTGCCATGCTTCATAACAACTTGAAAAAGCTCCTTCATCAACACCATATATCTTATACATAAACGCATCCCAGGTGAGCTCATTCTCGGGAATATTCCAATCCCAAACTCCGAAAGAAGCTGCTTTTTGAGCAAGATCAAATCGCTGATTGAGAATCTTTAATCCTTCCGCTTTTTCCTGCAGCTCTTTCTGCGCTTCAATCTTATCATGAATATCCTGAAATAACCCTTGCAATTTCACAACTTCCTCATTTTCAAAGACTGGCCGACCAACTGCTCTCACCCATCGTTCATTCCCCTTTGCCGTAATGATTTTCAATTCCAGATCCCAAGATTCTTTGCTAGCAATTGCATTATCAATCGCTTTTTGAATAATCTCTCTAAATTCCGGGTGATAAAAATTGATACCGTCTTCCAATCCAATTTCTACAGTTTCCTCAAGTTCATGAATCTGATAGACCGTTTCGCTCCAATAGCATTTACTTTGAGCTATATCTACTTCCCATGAGCCTATGTTCGCAATTGAGGATACCTCTGTAAATAATTCATTCATCTCATGCACCTTTTGCTCAGATTGCTTCTCTTTTTGCATGGCTAGTTCGCGATCAGTTACATTTTCAACCAAAGCAAGCGCATATTGCTTCTCTGTACCCTCATCTACAAGTGTTACGTTCAGCCTGACATAAATAGTTTCACCCCTTTTGGTAATGTATCTTTTGTCTATAGTATAGCTATCAATTTGGCCGGCGAGTAATTTTTTATAAAGCTCGCGATCCTTTGCAACATCCTCTTGATGTGTAAATTCTGGAAACTTCATGCTTGTCAATTCTGCTTCTTTATATCCTAATAGCTTACAAAATTGATTGTTAACTAAAAACGGGATTCCTTCATCTCCAACAAGTGCTATTGCAAATTGAGCCTTGTTGAAAATGTTAGTAAATTTTCTCTCACTTTCCTTTAGCCTGTTTTGGGTCGTAACCTCTTCTGTAATTATTTCAGTAAACATGATTAGGCCACCTATATCATTGTTGGAATCAATCCAGGGTTCCAACTTCCACCTTAAATAGATTATTCCCTTGTCAGTCTCAAATGAGTCCATACTTGCACTGAGCCTTTCACCTTTCAATACTCGTTCATACTGATCCAACCATTCTGGCATTTCTTTAATCTGTGGAAAAATTTCATAATGTGATTTTCCTATGATATCCTTATCAACAAGGCCATAGTCCCTGAACCAACCATCGTTGGCCATGATGTATTTCATGTCTTTATCCAACATTGCAATGGCTCCAGGCGCGAACTTTACGAATGTCTCAAATTGGTTTTGAATCTTCTTTCGTGCATCTATTTCCGCCTGAAGAATGTCAGGGCTTTTGTATTCCAGTGCCTTCGGTATTACGAAACCTAAAACGGTAGCAGTAGCAAGTGAGACAACACCAGTTAAAAGTTTAGTAAAGCCGCTCAACCGATACATCGGTTCCCAAAAAAGCACTACATCGATTAAATGTGTGAAACCACATAACAGTATGAATGCACCGAACAAAAAAATCAACCATTTTAGCTTCCCAATCCGCTGCTTTCTGATGAACCACAGCAACATGATGGGAATCGATAAATAAGCCAGAAAAATGGAAAGATCTGATGAAATATAGAGCCAACCTTCAGTTTGGGACCAATTACCACAAGACCATCTGGCTGGCCAGTTTTCTGTGTTAAACAATCCAGAGAAATACGAAATAATGGTTGGATTCGCTACTTGTGCCGTAGGAGCCTTACAGATGACTACATCTTCAATATGAAGGTAAATCTCTGGCGGAGAATTGGGCTTTTTTTCATTTGCAACGGTATACAAAAATACAGATAGTAATACCGTTGCAAACAGTAGTGCTTTCTTTTTCATCTAGGTGGTAGCTAATTCTTACTTACAGAATATATTTCAAATAAACCGTTTTTACAAAAACAGTCAGGTGAAATGTTATGTAATTAGACCAATAATTCACTATTATCGTCCAAAACGGATTTAATTAATCAAGGTACTGTTACCTACTAGAGGCCTTTAAAGGGGATATTACCCTTATTAACAGTTAACAGCCTCAAACATATCTACTATCACGGTAGGTTTAATAATTAATATGTTGAACAACAAATTATAATCGGTGAATGATATGATATCCCTGTCCAGTACAATTTTATGCTTTGTTCTATTTAAACCACTGAAGACGGAATGGCCCAACTGTAAAAAACATTGGACTCCTTTATATCACAGCTACTATTTTTTAACGGTTACATTTAAATCTGGCACACTGACTAAATCAAATGTGGCTGATGCTAGTTCAGCCTTACCCTTTGATGATTCAATTGATCTTAGGATTTCCTTGAATATTTCATTCTTCACCATCCGTCTTCTTTTAAAGTCGACAATATAGCGAAGCGTAAATTCGACCCAGTTATCATTAGCCATGATTGAAACAGCCGGATTTATGTTTGCCTGTTCAATTAAATACTTATCAGTCATTTCTTGCCAACTACCTTTGGCTTCTTCTACAAAATCACCAGTTATTTTTATGCCAACCTCTTTTATAAGTTCTTCAGTGAAGTGATAGTCTGAGCCGTATCTGATAGGTATTTTTACTTCATCCCAGAGAAATGGAAAATCTGCCGAGTAGTTGAACACAGGTTCTTTAAAAACAAAACTATTTGCAATTCTCACAATTCTTCCGTTATATAAATCTCCATCAACCCATTGTCCAAGTTCCATTAGAGTTGTTCTAAGCACACCGACATCAATAACATCGCCCTTGATTCCGCCAAGCTGAACACGATCTCCGGTTTTGTAAAAACCTCCAAATAAGATGGCAAGCCATCCTGCAACTGATGCGATCACTTCTTGCAATGCAAAAGCAATACCTGCACCAGCAACTCCTAGTGCTATAGTTAAACCTCCTAGCTTATTGCTATAAACAATGCTGAAGTATATGATGATCGTTACCCATGCTAGAAATGAAGCGAACTTCTTTGCTTTATACCTATTATCAGTATCCTTAATTTTCGAGAAGATCTTACTTTGAGTAAACCTACCAATTGACCAAATAATGAGTGCTCCAATAATAAATGCGACAACCTTCCCTATAGTATCATTAAAAAGAAGTTCTTCAATCTTATCCATCTGTGTCCTTTTTGGTATATCGGCTGAATTTACAATAAATCTCATATAAAAAAAGGGCTCAATGAGCCCCTTAATTATTATAAAATCATTTCTGATCAATTAGCCAATCTCAACTAATTCTATGTCGAATACCAAATCTTTTCCTGCAAGTTCATGATTTGCATCCACTGTAATCACTGCATCAGAAACTGCTGTGACATTTACGTAAGTCTGATGTCCAAGATCGTTGGTAGCTACTAGTTTTTGACCAACTTCAGGATTCATATCATCAGGCAATTGGTCTTTAGGAACCTCCTGAATTAACTCATCTCTATGGTCTCCATATGCTTCTGCTGAAGGAATAGTAACAGTCTTTTTCTCCTTTAGCTCCATCCCACTTACTGCCTCGTCAAAGCCTTTTATCATTTGTCCTCCGCCTACAGTAAACTCAAGTGGATCGCGACCCTCAGAAGAATCAAATACCTCTCCTGAAGTGAGTTTGCCAGTGTAATGCACTTTTACCTTGTCGTTAGCTTTAGCTTTCATTTGTTTATGTTCTTGTGATATAATACTGCAAAGGTAAGAAATTTATATAGGGATGCTTAATTCAATGATATTTATATGTAACTACATTTAATGTAAATACGTATATTTAATCCAACTATTCATGAAAGGAATCTTATGAAAAATGTAATTCATAGAGCAAACAGCCGTGGATCTACAAATTTTGGGTGGCTTAATAGTAAACACACCTTCAGTTTCGGCCAATATTTTGATCCTGAGCGAATGAATTTTGGCATGCTACGTGTACTCAATGATGACATTGTAAAGGGTGGAGCTGGTTTTCCTCCTCACCCACATAGCAATATGGAAATTGTTTCCATACCTCTCAGTGGTGCATTGACGCATAATGATAGTACTGGAATGGAAAAAGTAATTAACTCCGGTGAGGTTCAGATTATGAGTGCAGGAAGCGGAATAACACATTCCGAATATAACGCCAGTAAAACGGACGATGTTAATTTTCTACAGATTTGGGTGATTCCAAAAGAGGATAATATAAAACCAAAGTACGATCAAAAATTTTTTAGAAGAGCTGAGCGGAAAAACACTATCCAACCTGTTGTATCTCCAGGAAAGGATGGTGGTCTTTGGATCAATCAAGATGCCTGGTTTTCTTTAGCTGATCTAGAGGCTCAAAAATCTATTCACTACACCATTAATAAGGAAGATAATGGCGTCTATGTTTTTGTAATCGATGGAGAAATAATCATTGAAGGAGAAACATTATCTAAAAGAGATGCTATAGGTATTCAAGACATTACTGAGATTGAGGTAATCGCAAGGGATAACTCCAAAGTATTATTGATAGAAGTCCCTATGAATTGATTTTGCGTTAGCTGTTTTCAACAAAAAAGCCCACTCATTATGAGCGGGCTTTTTTATGATTATAAAAAAATTGAATTTATTGATTTTCCGCAAACGGAGTAGGGAATTCGCTAAGTCGCGCATCTCCTGTTCTATCTAACGGAAGGTCGCTTAATCTGCCGTATCTGCGAAGATCAACCCAACGATGACCTTCACCGAATAGTGAGTATCTTCTTTGCGTCAACATCTCGTCTTCTACTTCCGAATCCACTGCAGGATTTGCTGTAGAAGCTCCAAGACCTGCAGCAGCTCTGATAATATCAAGCACTCTAAGTGCCTCTGCATTGTCCGAACCTATATTTGCTTCAGCATAAATTAGAAGTAACTCTTCATTTCTAATAATAGAAACCGGAGACGTATTGCTGGCATACATTGTCACTTGTCTATCGCCTGACAGTCCATCAAAAGTTACGGTAATAGGTCCTAAATCTGGATCATCCTCTGGATCAAATAAGCTTGTTTTACTAGTTACCCTTGTATCGAAAGCTTCGGCATCAGCTTCGAAAGAAGGATGAGCCATGTATCTCTGCTGATTTGGAACATAAAACAATGGATTTGCTATGTCATTACCAGTTAAACCGAATACATGCACAGGACCTTCATCCAAACTTGCTGTTTCATCCATGAATGAATCTGCTAAGATTGTAAGTGCACCTGCTTTATCATCTTGATAAATTGCAACTCGGGCCGCAATGGCTCTATTGAATTGAGCAAATGTTGCTGGAGTGCCATAGCCATTGCTTACAGCAAAATCAAACACATCTTCGCCTGCAGCAAACTCGCTAGCAGCATTTAACAATTCTGTATTAGCATCATTCAACATGGTTCTTATTGCAGTCAGGGCATTATCATAAGTAACAAATGCTCCAAGGTTATCCGGATCAGATACATCAATTCTAACACCATTAGAAAACTGACGATTCGCTACCATTAACAAAGCATATGCTTTATAGGTACGTGCAAATCCTCTATATCCATCCAGCGCCTCTGTACTTAGTGCAGTACTTGAATTATCAACCGCTGTAATTAGTAGGTTGGCAGACTGAACAATTTTATACCAAGCTGCATATGCTCTGGTTGTTAAAAACCCATTATTATCCAATGGTCCTACAAGAATTTCACCAGTATATCGTGGATCTACCTGTGTTAAATCATTGTATTCTCTTCCTAGGATACTTACAGTCTGGAAATGGAAAGACAAATCATTTCTCATGACAGCTTCTAATCCAGTTGTAAGTAACCTCAAATCCTGCTGAGATGCACCTTCTTCAAAACTTGAAACTGTAGGTGCATTGGGATTATTTACTTCATCCAAAGAGCACGCAGAGAGCGTTATCAGGACAAGTAAAACTGCTATTTTATTATATATTGATTTCATAACTATATGTCCTTTCTATTAAAATTTAATATCTAAGTGAAAGTTGATGAACTTACTTGCTGCATAAGGTGTAACCTCAACCGTGTTTGCAAGTACGTTGTTACCAAAGTTAGAAGCCTCAGGATCATAACTATTGTAATCAAATATGTTTACAAGGTTTCTTCCTGAAACGCCGACTTTAACTTGTGAAAGCTGAGGTATTAAATCACTTGGTAGTGTATAAAACAACCCGATCTCTCTCAATCTGATGTAGCCTGCATCCTCAATTAGTGGTGCTGGATTGGCAAACGCCTGACTTACACGATATGCTCCGTTGCTAAGTGCTCCTGAAGGATCTACTCCAAAATCATCATAATCCCATGTATTACCCGCAAGGTCATAAAGAAGCGTAGTTAAGTTGATAGCTTCACCACCTTGCTTCCAATGCCATAGGAAGGTTAAATCGAAGTTCTTATAGCTTACAGAGTTAAACCATGACAATTGAAAATCTGGTTCAGCATTTCCGTATACTGCAAATCCATCTCCATCCGGATCGCAATTATTACAATCAGCCGCTACATAAGTACCTACAATTTGAGTAGCACTCTCTCCTTCTTTAATAAGGTATGTCCCTAAGGAAGCAGCAAATCCTCCAGTTGTAAATGAAGGAACATCGAGTTTAGTTACGGTTGATTTGTTTTTCCACCATCTCAAAGTTGAATTCCAAGTAATGTTATCGTTTTGAATAACCGTAGCATTCAATCCAATCTCAATTCCTTTATTCTCAAGTTCAGCTCCATTCACTACTCTATTAGTAAATCCTGAAGATGGTTCATTCTGAGCTTGAAGCAATACATCCTTAATTTTCTTATTGTAGAAGTTGACAGTCAATCCAATTCTATTATCTAGAAGTCCGATATCTGCGCCAATTTCAAGTTCTGTCTGTCTTTCAGGCTCAACATTTACATCGCCCAGAAGGTTACCTGGAGATACACCAGCGCTTCCACCAATGAACTGAGGATTGGTCAAGATAAATCTCTGATTGAATTGAGAGAATCTACCTGCTTCACCATAAGCTATTCTAGGCTTGAAGTTATTGAGCACTGGAACGTTCCAGAAATCAAACTCGTGGAGGTTGATTGCCAAACTAGCTTTTGGATAGTAATAAAGCTTATCAGCATCACCATTGTTGGTAGACTTGTCGCCTCTAATTCCAACTGTCGCAATCAACTTATCTTGATAATTAGCCTCTTCCTGAAAGAAGAATCCCTGATCTTCCTGAGGAGTAATTATTTGTTGGACACCAACGTTAGCTGATTGCCCCAAATTAACTTGAGACCCATTAAGACCAGTGGCAGTTGTTATCACAGTGTTCTTATCAAAATTTTGCAAGAAGTAACCTGCTTGAGAAGTGAGGCTCAATCCATTATCCATAAAATAAGAATGCACCAATGATGCAGTCATATTATAATTAGTATTGACTGTGCTACCAGAAATAGCCGCTCCTCCAAGTGAGGTAGTTGGTCTGAAATATGAAAGTGTTCCTGGAAAAATACTTGATGTACGAAGTGTGTATTGATCAAGCCCTCCTTGAAGAACCAATTTCAACTGGTTATCATCTTTCGTTAGAATTTTTACATTAGTAGTAATTCCTCCGATGTACCTATTAACTTCTTCTCTGTTGGTTGTAAGAGCGTTTGTCTCTAACGCATTTGAACCTGCTGGAGCAGCTGGATAAACACCATTCACTGGAAAAAGATCCTGCCAAGGATATGTGAATGCTAATGCATAACCCACTGTTCTATTCTGGTTACCATTGTTAAAGAATCCTTTATCCGCCTGCGAGTTGATGTAGTTATTGGTTATATAAATATCAATCCAATCATTGAATTTATGACCTACGTTTAATCTAACTGACTCTTTCTCGTAACCTGTATTTTCAACCAAACCCGGCTCATCTTTCACTGTTAGACCGAAGAAAAAGTCAGTCTTCTGATCACCACCAGAAACTGAAAATCTTGATGTTCTCGATACCCGTACGTGATCAAAGACTTCAGCTTCGTAATCTTTAAAGCCACCATTATTGAAAGTGGTAACTGCTGCTGCGCCGCCTACTGCTAATACTGATGCATCTGTCCAGTCTCTTAGGCCAAGAAGTTTTGTTGGAGATCTTAAACCAATTGTCTGCGCAAATCCAACTTGTGCCTTTCCGCTTTTCCCACGTTTGGTAGTGATGATTACCACACCTCCTGCTGCTCTTGATCCATATATAGCTGCCGCAGATGCTCCTTTGAGAATCTCAATTGACTCAATATCTTCTGGATCGATATCTGCTATTCTGTTAGTTGCATCATCTTGATTAGTTGAAGGATTACCTCCTCCTGCAGCTTCAGAAACAATGTTGTTTCCTAAGGAAGTTGTAGAATTGTCGATGTAAACCCCATCTATAATGAACAGAGGCTGTTGATCTCCGAAGATCGAGGTTACACCTCTTAATCTCATTGAAATACCACCGCCTGGTGCTCCTGAGTTGGCTCTGATATCGGCACCTAGAAATTTACCAGAGAGTGATCCATCCAGTGTGGATTGATTTGTAATTCCAGTAAGATTTGCGGATGAAATAGAAGCAACTGAGTTTGCTAAGTTTGAACGCTTAACAGATGTTGCAAGACCGGTTACTACTACCTCATCGAGGTTCGTCACATCCGTTCTCATGACTAGGTCTCCAGCGTCTGCTGCAGCCACTTCCTGACTCGAATATCCTATAGAAGAGAATACTAGAACTGCACCTTGAGGTACTGCCAATTCATATTCTCCATTGATTCCAGTAATAGCTCCGTTTGTCGTCCCTTTAACTAATACTGTAACACCCGGTATAGGCTCTCCATTGGAGGCATCCGTAACCGTTCCGCTGACCCTAACGTCCTGGGCCATCAAAAAACTAATGGGCACTAATAAAGTAAGTACCAATAGTTTTCTTTTTAAGTAGTTTTTCATCATAGTAGAGTTTTTAACTTAAAAAAAATTTAACATACCGATAAAACTCACCAAATAATCGATAAATACCAAAAAAGCTCAGGTTAAAATAGTTGCTTAAACAACAAAGAAGTGTTAAGAATTACGTAAACAAAATTTTATTTGGATAAATAAAGGTTATTCTTCAACTATCAGAATAATCTTACCCATAACTTTCCTATTTTCGATTCTTTGTAACGCATTTTTAGCAGTAGATAATGGGTATACTTTATCGATTATTGGTATCAACTTCTTATTTGCCACCCACTTCAATAGCTCTTGAATATTTGACTGATTGTCATCAGGATACTTACGAAAGAAATTACCCCAAAACACTCCGGTGATTGATGCGCTTTTAAGTAAGGGTAGATTCAAAGGTATAGCTGGAACAGAACCAGAAGCAAATCCAATAACTAAATGCCTGCCCATAGGTGCAATCGCTCGAAATGCTTGCTCTGAGTAATCACCTCCTACTGCATCAAAAATCACATCTGCACCATCGCCTCCAGTCATATCTTTTATCGCTGATTTCAGGTTCTCTGGACTGTATTTATGCAAAAAATCGGCTCCTGCGTTTTTGCAAAATTCTAACTTTGCATCAGATGATGCACAGGCAATGACATTAGCGCCCATAATCTTACCAACTTGAATAGCTGCTGTCCCAACCCCTCCTGATGCTCCGAGAATAACCAAAGTTTCTCCTTTTCGAAGTTTTGCTCGATCTATCAAAGCATGAATGACTGTGCCATGCGTCAACAAGACTGAGGCGGCTTCTTTGAAGCTCACTTCATCAGGAAGATGATGTGTATTAAAAGAAAACGCATTCACTTCTTCAGCAAAGCCCCCAGCAGTTGTGCCGGCAACCACACGATCGCCAACTTTGAAATCAGTAACTCCTGCTCCAACCTCTCTGACTACACCAGCTACTTCACCCCCTGGCGAAAATGGCAACTCTGGTTGAAATTGATATTTACCTCGTATAATTAGTGTGTCAGGGAAATTAACACCCGCGTATTTTACATTAATTCTTACTGCTCCGGGCCCTGGTGGATCAATCACATGATCCCTATACACTAGCTTTTCAAGTCCACCCAACTCCTCTACAAGTATGGCCTTCATAAAAGTTTTAGCACGTTTTCCGGAGGACGACCTAATACGGCATTATCCCCATCAATTACAATTGGTCGTTCGATTAGCTTGGGATACTTTATCATGGCCTCAATCCACTCGGCATCTGTCAGATCTTTTCCCTTAAAGTTTTCTTTAAATTCCGGCTCGCCTTTCCTCACAAGTTGTTCTGGCTTAATGGCCAATAAATCAATTACTTGTTCTAACTCCGATTTAGTTGGAGGATTTTTCAAATACTCTTTTACAACAAATTTTCGGCCTTTTTCTTCGATCAATCCGAGCGTCTGCCGGCTCTTTGAACATCTTGGGTTGTGATATATGGTAATCATTTTGATAATACTTCTTTGTTTATGGACATGGTAACTAACATATGAGGAACATCTACAGTCTCAGCAATTTTTAAATCGCCTGCTAAAGAACATAGCATATATGCATCGTTTCTACTTAAACTATACTCCTTCATTAAATAGTCAATCATATAACGAGTTGCTTTTTTGGCCGCTTCATCTAGCGTAGTGGCAAATGCTGTCACTGCATAAACATCCTCATTTTCATATTGCGGTTCCTTAATACTTCCATCCTTTAGCAATTCTATCTCCACCAAAAACTTCATCGGGGCTTCAATTGCTGTTCCACAGACTTCACCTAACCCCTGAGCTGCATGCGCATCTCCAATAGAGAATAATGCGCCTTCTACAAAGACTGGCAGGTACACCGTGGTTCCTTCTACAATATTGGGATCATCCATATTTCCACCATTTGCCCTGGGTGGGATTGTTGACAGTAAAGAATCAGTATTCGGTGCAACACCTAAAACTCCTGGAAATGGCTTCAATGGTATATTTATCCCATCGGAAAAGCGAACATTATTCTTACCTGCCAGCTCAAAAGTTTTAAGTGCTGGTTCAGTAAACTCTTCCGCAAGAAATCCAAAGCCCGGCAGGATGGCCGTCCAGCCCCAGTTTCCGATTTCAATTTTATGCAATGTCACGGCAATAACATCTCCAGGTACTGCTTCATTGATATAGATAGGTCCAGTAAGTGGATGAATAGGGTCAAAACTCAGGTTCATTAAGTCTGATGTATCTGAATCAATTGTCAACTGCCCATCCGTAGCTTCTTCAGTACTTATTTCAACCACTTCACCAGAATTTATTCTTATTATCGGCTCAATTGATCGACTCCACTTATTATGAGTCTGATCGGAGGATAAAACATAATTTGCAGTGGGGAGCTCTTTAGTTGGTATATCATTATCAACTTTTACTGTAGTTGTACATCCAAAGACAACTACCACTAATATCCAGATATGCTTCTTCATATGCTTTAGGGTTGGTTTCAGTGAGTTTAATTTTTATACTTACTAACTTATCAAAAAATCTAACCTCATGAGAATCATTTATCTACTTCTCTTTTTGAGCATAGCAGTTATGCTACCTGCTCAGCGAAAGAAAAAAACCAATGACACACCCCCTCCCACCTCTGCAGAAGATCGCTGGAAGGGCTATCAACAACGTCTAAAGCTCGAGGAGAATTCACTAATAAAAAATGTTCCATTTAAAAATGTAGGTCCGACTGTCATGAGCGGACGAGTGGTGGACTTAGCTGTAGATCCAGTTGATCCTTCTCATTTTTATGTGGCTTATGCATCTGGATCTCTATGGGAGACTAAGAACAATGGCACTTCATTTGACCCAATATTCGATAATCAAATCGTAATGACCATTGGTGACATTGCTGTTGATTGGAAAAATGGAATCTTATATGTAGGGTCAGGTGAGAATAATTCAAGTCGCTCTTCATATTCTGGTTACGGCATGTTCAAATCATCTGATAATGGAGAAACCTGGGAAAATATTGGCCTTACTGAAACACATCATATTGGACGAATATTAATTCATCCTTCCAATCCGAATACACTTTGGGTGGGCGCTCTCGGACATCTTTATTCAGAAAATCCTGATCGAGGAGTTTACAAATCCACAGATGGTGGAAAGACATGGAATAAAACTCTGTTTGTGAATAATAGAACAGGGATAGTAGATCTAGTTATGCAGCCTGCCAATCCTAATGTATTGATTGCTGCAGCATGGGAAAAGGATCGAAAGGCCTGGAACTTTAAAGAAGCTGGTGCCGGCACCGCCATGTACCGTTCTGAAGACGGAGGAAACACCTGGCAAGAAATAGCGGATAATTCGGGATTTCCAGACACCAACGGTACAGGAAGAATCGGGCTATCTTTTGCACCATCAGATCCGAATAGAGTATATGCCATTTTGGACAATCAGGATAGAAGAGATAAGGATGATGAAGATGAAAGTGGTGACCTATCAAAAGATCAGTTGCGCACCATGAGTAATCAAGAATTTCTCGACCTTGAGAATACCGACATCAATGAGTTTCTAGACGACAATGGCTTTCCCAGAGAATACAATGCAGTAGATATTAAAAAAGATGTTCAGGCAGGAAAAGTAAAGCCGCAAGATCTCGTGATATATACAGAGGACGCTAATTCATTACTTTTTGATACACCAGTTAAAGGAGGAGAAATGTATCGATCAAACGATGCTGGAAAAACCTGGACAAAAACACATGAGGATTATATCGAAAGCATGATCTTCTCCTATGGATATTATTTCGGTCAGGTGCGTGTAGATGCGCAGGATCCCGATGTGATTTATACGATGGGAGTTCCGGTTGTTCGATCAGATGATGGAGGTAAGACTTTTAAAAGTATAAATGAAGACAATGTTCATGTAGATCATCATGCTTTGTGGATCAATCCGAAAGACCCGAGACATCTAATTTTAGGAAACGACGGAGGTGTATATGTAAGCTATGATACTGGAACAACCTGGACCAATTGCAATTCCCCTTCTGTTGGTCAGTTTTATTCCATAGCAGTTGATATGGATGAACCTTACAATGTTTATGGGGGACTCCAAGATAATGGCGTCTGGAAAGGGCCAAGCACCTATAGCTATTCTCGAAGATGGTATCAGGAAGGTAAGTATCCATATGAAAGACTAATGGGAGGAGATGGGATGCAAGTAGCTGTAGATACTCGAGACAATACAACAGTATACACTGGCTATCAGTTTGGAAACTATTTTCGCATAAATACCAGTACAGGAGAAAGGAAATACATTACCCCAAGACATACCCTGGGAGATGCTCCGTACAGATGGAATTGGGAGGCACCAATTGCAATTTCCAGCCATAATCAAGATATCATATATTTTGGGAGCAATCGATTTCATAGATCCATGGATAAGGGCGAAAGTTTTGAAACACTGAGTGATGACCTTACACAAGGTGGCAAAAAAGGTGATGTGAGTTACGGTACACTTACTTCAATCTCAGAATCCCCCACACGGTTTGGGCTGATCTATGTGGGCAGTGATGATGGACTTATCCATCGCTCAGACGATGTGGGAGACAGCTGGACTAAAATTACCAATGGACTTCCCACGAATTTCTGGATAAGCGCAATTGTTTCCTCAAAGCACAGTGAAGGTCGTGTGTATGCTTCACTAAATGGCTATCGATGGGATAACTTTCAGCCATTGGTGTATCGCAGTGACAACTATGGAAATAACTGGAAAAACATTTCAGGCAATCTTCCAAATGAGCCAATCAATGTAGTAAAAGAAGATCCTATCAATGAAAATATTATTTATGTCGGCACTGATCATGGCGTATATGTTTCATTGGATGGTGGCATCAGCTACCATGCCTTTGCAGAAGGACTTCCAAACACACCAGTGCACGATTTGATTGTGCATCCAAGAGAGAATGACCTTGTCTTGGGCACTCATGGGCGAGGGATTTATATTGGAAATGTAGCTCTCATTCAGCAAATGAATAGTGAGATACTGGCTAAGACACTACATGCCTTCCCGATAGATGAAGTAACCTTTAGCAGTCGGTGGGGAAGTAAGACCTGGACATGGGGAGATGTTATAGAGCCGACAACAGTTGTAAACATTTACTCAAATCAGACTGGAAAAGGAAAAATCGAAATCATTTTTAAGGATGAAGTTGTATCTTCGAAAGATATCTCAGCTGACAAAGGACTAAACATTGTTGAACTCAGCTTAGAAACTGATTCATCTTTCAAGGATCTTTTGGACGATGATGGAAAAGAAGACTATAAAGCTGCTGAAAATGGAGATTTCCATTTGGTAGTTGGTGAGTATTCTATAAGGGTCACATTAGGAGACACTAACGTAGAAACACCACTCACCATAAAAAAACCGAGGGAGAGACCAGGTAGAAAGGAATAGGATTAAATAAGCTAATGGTACAAGAGAGCCACTTTCATGTTGAAGGTGGTTTTTTTTATTGCTTTTCATTTGCGTAAGTGTTTACTTACTTATATACTTGTAAGCACATACTTACATAAATGAGTACAAGAAGAGATGTATTTCAAGCAATAGCCGATCCAACAAGAAGACAAATAATCGATCTCCTATCGGAAGAACCTAAGAACCTAAACAGTCTGGCCGAACAGTTTGATATCAGCAGACCAGCGATTTCTCAGCAGATTAAGATATTAGAAGAATGCGGACTTGTAGAGATCACAAAAAAAGGAAGGGAGCGGTATTGCAGCATACAGCCATCTCAACTAATTCCAGCCTTTATGTGGATAGAACAATATAAAAAACTCTGGGAAGATCGTATCGATTCCTTTGAGAGTTACTTAGTGAAACTTCAATCTGAAAAAAAAGAAAAATGACAGTAAATAACAATCCGAAAACTATAACTATCAAACGCACACTTGATGCTCCTATTGAAGTAGTTTGGGAAGCATGGACTCAGGCGGAGCATATCGTAAATTGGTGGGGTCCGCAAGGTATAGAAACTGAAATAGTAGAGCATAATTTCAATGTAGGTGGCCGATGGAAATATATTATGGCTATGCCAGGTGGAAAGGATTTTATCGCGGAAGGTGAGTATCTGGAAATCGTCGCCCCAAATAAATTAATCACCAGTGCTAACTTCCTACCAATGACGGAAGGAGTTATTATGGAAGTCCACCTAAAAAGGTTAGACGATAAGACAGACTTTACCTTCAATGTCATTCATAAAACCGAGGAATATAAACTTCAGCAAGAAAAAATGGGAGTCTACAATGGCTGGGGTTCAGCATTCGATCGACTTGCAGAATTTCTTTCTAGAAAAATTATTGAGTTATCACAACAACAAACAAAATCTAAAAATCATGAAAACAATGACCTGTAAACAACTCGGTGGTGCCTGTAATCTAAAGTTCCACGCAAATTCATTTGAAGAAATGGCTGAGCAAAGCAAGCAACATGGCATGGAAATGTATCAAAAGGGAGATGAAGTTCACCTTAAAGCAATGAATGAAATGCAAGAGCTCATGAAGTCACCTAACGCTATGCAAGAGTGGTTTGAAGGGAAACGTGAAGAGTTTGATGCGCTACCTGAGGATTGAGGCAAGGCCTCCGCAGGAGGCTGTTATGTATTTCGCCAGTCACCAAAAATCCAGTTTCCAGGAGCATTTTCGTCAGTTGACATAAAAAATTCTTCAAATGCTTTTACCAGTTCACCTCCACTGATTCTGCCATCACCATTTATATCTAGCATATCAAACGCTTTTTTAGCTACAGACATATATAAACCATAAGCTTTGAACATATCCAGATATTCTCGTTCGTCTATATGACCATCTCCATCCTGATCAAATAATGAAAATAGATAGGTTGACGATTGATTGACATAATCATTTGGTTGTGAGAACACAACCTCATCAAAAAACTTGACCCACTCATCAGAGGTCAACTCAGCTTCTTCCTTATTTATGTCCTTTAGGATTTGAACAAATAAACCATGAGCCTTGAGTTTCAATAGCAGACGTTCTCTGGCATTATCACTAAATCCAATAATATCACTCATAGTTTCACCTACAAGTTCAAAGTCATCTTTTTCAAGGATACCATTCCCATTGTTATCCAATACGTTGAAGAAATGTAAAATTTTTTGCTTTTGAAGGTCAGTCATAGGCCGTGATTTAGTCGAAAGTTAACATGAGTTTTCACGCAACCGACGAAAAATTCGATAAATGAAGTTTTAAAATAGTTTGAAGCCTGCACTTGACATGATTCCCCTTTATTTTGGGATGGTATCTCTAATTTTTGGTAAAAAACTCTACCGCAACAACATACCCCTCAAGACCCATTCCATTAATAGAACCTACACATACATCCTTTACGTAGCTTACGTGTCTGAAATCTTCTCGCTCAGCTAAATTGGAAATATGCACCTCAAAAACCGACGTGCCAATGCCAGCAATGGCATCTCTCAATGCAATACTAGTATGGGTATAAGCCCCAGGATTAAAAACCACACCATCATAGCTAAAGCCTACCTCGTGTAACTTATCTATCAAAACTCCTTCGTGGTTGGACTGAAAATATTCCAAAGAATGATCGTGAAATTGGTTCTTAAGTTTTCTGAAAAAGTCCTCAAAAGACTGATTTCCATAAATTTCAGGTTCGCGCTTTCCCAGAAGATTTAAGTTTGGTCCGTTTAAAATTAGAATTTTCATTGGTATGAAAGATAAGGAGCTAATTTAGATGCTAAATTATAATCACTTGTCCTGGGAAACTTATACCAAGCAATTTAAAAACTATCTCAAGCTAGAACGCTCATTAGCTAAAAATTCAATTGAAGCATATTTGGCTGATATTTCTAAGCTAAGGCAATTCTTGGACCTAAAAGAATTGGATGTCTCACCAACCAAAGTTGTTCAACAAAATCTCATTGACTTTCTAGAATTTATCAATGAATTAGGGATGTCTGCTTATACACAGGCACGGATGGTATCAGGACTCAAAGCCTTTTTTCGATTCCTAGTTTATGAAGAAGTGATCTTAAAAGACCCTTCCGAATTATTGGAAGCTCCCAAGCTTGGCCGCAAACTACCTGACACCTTAGATCTGCCTGAAATTGAACAAATCTTTGACGCGATTGATATGTCGACTCCTGAAGGGACGCGAAATCGCGCCATGCTGGAAACACTTTACAGCTCAGGATTACGTGTTTCTGAGCTTATAAATCTAAAGATCAGCAACATCCATGAAGACATTGGCTTTTTACGAGTCATTGGAAAAGGAAGCAAAGAAAGATTGGTGCCAATTGGACGCTCAGCCCTCAAACACATCAAAATATTCAAGGACGAAATAAGAAATCACATTGCGGTGAAACAAGGTTATGAAGATCACTTATTTGTTACTAAACGAGGAAAAGCAATCAGCAGAGTCATGGTGTTTATGGTCATTAAAGACCTGGCCATAAAAATTGGTTTAAAGAAAAACATCAGTCCACACACATTTCGCCATAGCTTTGCAACTCACCTGATTGAAGGAGGAGCAGATTTACGAGCGGTGCAGGAAATGCTTGGACATGAATCCATCACCACTACGGAAATCTATACACACCTAGATCGGGACTATTTGAAACAGGTAATCACCCAATTTCATCCTAGAAGCTGATGTATAAACTCTTAAAACCAATACTTTTTCTCTTATCACCGGAAAAAGCCCACAAAATCACAACTGGTCTACTTCATTTCATCTTAAGAGTTCCTTTGGGAAAGACACTTGTTAGGGGAATGTTCAACTTTGAGGACCAGCGATTGAGTCGGGAAGTATTCGGGCTAAAATTCAAAAATCCTGTTGGTCTGGCTGCTGGATTTGATAAAAATGCTGAGCTCATTGATGACTTCTCAAATCTTGGTTTTGGATTTATCGAAATAGGAACACTTACACCAAAAGGTCAGCCAGGTAATCCACAACCACGGCTTTTCAGACTACCGCAAGATGAAGCTCTGATTAACCGAATGGGGTTTAACAATGATGGAGTAGCTGAAGCAGTTGAAAGACTTAAAATGCGTAAATCAGATATCATCGTTGGAGGCAACATTGGCAAAAACAAAGTCACTCCAAATGAAAGTGCTCTTGATGATTATCTCATTTGCTTTGAACAACTTTTTGAATATGTTGACTACTTCGTAGTGAATGTGAGCTCTCCTAACACACCAGGGTTGCGAGAATTGCAAGAAAAAGAGCCCCTATCAAAGCTTTTAAAAGCACTTCAAGATGAAAATGTAAAGAAACAATCACCAAAGCCCATTCTACTAAAAATTGCTCCAGACCTTACAGAGTCTCAACTTGATGACATCATATCAATTACAAATGAGCTTAAATTGGATGGCCTCATTATCTCTAACACTACCATTGACCGCACGGGATTAAAGACAGCTCCAAAAAAAATAGAAGTTATAGGCGCAGGTGGACTTAGTGGAAAACCTGTATTAAATAAGTCCAGTGAGGTATTAAAATATATCAGAAGACACCTTCCGCTCGTTCACATAATTGCAGTTGGAGGTATTCATTCAGCACAAGATGCTATTGATAAAATTCAGGCTGGTGCCAACCTTGTTCAGGTCTACACCGGATTAGTTTATGAGGGACCAGTATTAATTAAACGGATTAACAAGGAACTACTTAAGCATGTTTGATCTCCGCTAAAAACTCCATTATTTTTGGAGGCATAACCTATGGCAAAAAATACCTACAAGAAGAAGACAGAGAAGAAGGAGAAGACAAGCCTTAAATTCAATTTCATTACCGACAGGAAATTTCATTTATTTATTGGCCTTACGCTATTGCTGATTTCTATATTTCTCGGGGCTTCTTTTATATCTTATCTGAACACCGGACAAGCTGATCAAAGCGTGGTAGAGGCCTATACGCATACAGATATTAAAGAGTCGGGCACCGAGGTTCAAAATGTATTTGGACTTATCGGAGCTATCTCTGCTCACTATTTCATTTTTTTATGGTTTGGAATTGCAGCTACTCTTATCCCTCCATTTCTATTTATTGTAGCATACAAAATCATTTGGCACAGAACACTACTACCAATTACCAAGTCATTCAACTTTGTCGTATTCTACTTGATATGGATAAGTATGGTGATGGGCTACTTCCTGCTTTCACAAGAGGAGACGTCCATGTTGGGGTTTCTTAGCGGTGGAATTGGTTATGAACTATCGATGATTGCTCAAAGCCTGATGGGCTGGGGCGCAATTTTATTCCTGACCTTCCTTTTTGTTGTGTTTAACATGTTCTTTTTCGATATCACACGCTTACCAGCAGTTAGTGGTATTATACCTTCTTTTGAAAACCTGATCAATCAGATTAAAGCACTATTCCCCAAAAAAGAACCAAAGAAAGCAAAGACAGCAGATATATCATCCGTTTTAGACCAGATCAAAAAAGAAGTAGAAGATGAAGATGCAAATAAGGACGAATCTGAAACTTGGGTAGTAAAAAAGATCCCAACAAAAACAGCAGCGAAAAAAGAAAAAACAAATCCAGAGTTCACCATTGACCTTCCTGAATTTAAGGAAGAACCACCTCTACCAAAGGAAGTAGAAGAGAAGGTCTTTGCTAAGAAAGCAGAAATCGAAAAATCTACCCCCGAACCAGAGGAAAAAGAACCTGTTGATAAAAAAGAAGATTTGGAAGATCTCTCTTTTGAAGTGGAACAAAAAGAATTTCAGGAAGAGGTAAAAGAAGAGTCCGTCAATTACGATCCTACACTTGATCTTCCACGCTATAAGTTTCCAACACCTGCACTTCTGATCGAATATCCAGAAAAGGATGTGAAGGTTTCAAAGAATGAGTTGGAGCAAAACAAAGATCGCATCATCGAGACCCTTGTCAACTTTAAAATTGGCATATCAAGTATTAAAGCTACGATTGGCCCAACTGTAACTCTTTATGAAATTGTCCCTGAAGCAGGCGTCAAAATTTCCAAGATCAAGAATTTGGAGGATGATATTGCCTTAAGTCTTGCGGCATTGGGGATTAGAATTATTGCACCTATTCCTGGAAAAGGGACAATTGGAATAGAAGTGCCAAACAAAAACAGAGAGATGGTTGACGCTCGTTCGGTCATCACTACCAGTAAATTCATGGACAGTAAAATGGATTTGCCTGTAGTATTAGGTAAAACCATCTCCAATGAAGTCTATGTGACTGACCTGGCTAAAATGCCTCACCTACTCATGGCAGGAGCAACAGGACAAGGTAAGTCTGTAGGTTTGAATATTATTTTGACTTCACTCTTGTACAAGAAACATCCATCTCAGTTGAAGTTGGTACTTGTAGATCCTAAGAAGGTGGAATTGACATTGTTCAATAAAGTAGAAAAGCACTTCTTGGCTAAGCTTCCAGACAGTGATGAACCCATCATTACTGACACCTCAAAAGTGGTGAATACGCTGAATTCACTTTGCATCGAGATGGACAATCGATATGATCTCCTCAAAAGTGCCGCTTGTAGAAACCTGAAGGAATACAATAAGAAATTTACAGAGCGTAAACTCAATCCAAATAAAGGTCATCGATTCCTACCATACATTGTACTTGTGATTGACGAATTAGCTGACTTGATGATGACTGCCGGTAAGGAAGTAGAAACTCCCATTGCCAGACTGGCACAGTTAGCACGAGCAATAGGTATTCACCTTATTGTGGCAACTCAACGTCCATCTGTAAATGTTATTACGGGTATCATCAAGGCGAACTTCCCAGCAAGACTATCGTTTCGGGTAACTTCCAAGATTGATTCAAGAACTATACTTGATGCTGGCGGTGCAGATCAACTGATCGGAATGGGAGATATGCTACTTTCGATGGGCTCGGATATGACACGTTTGCAGTGTGCGTTCGTAGATACACCGGAAGTAGAAAAAATTTGTGAATACATCGGTGACCAAAGAGGCTATGATGATGCATATTTATTACCGGAATATGTTAGCGAAGGAGAGACAGGCATTGGTGAAGTAGATTTATCGGATAGAGACGCCCTCTTCGCAGATGCTGCCAGGCTCATAGTCATGCATCAACAAGGATCAACCTCGTTGATTCAACGAAAAATGAAGCTTGGATACAACCGCGCCGGACGTTTAATCGATCAACTTGAAGCCGCAGGAATCGTTGGTCCTTTTGAGGGTAGCAAAGCTCGTGAAGTACTAATACCTGACGATCACAGTTTGGAACAGTTATTGTCTGAGATTGAAATAAAATACTAACAAAAAGAATAAAGCATGAATTTGCGTAGCAAGAGTGGAGGATTTCAAGACTCATGCAAATTTGATGTGACTTTCACATAATAACTCTACACATGAAAAAGCTAATTATCGCTGCATTATCTCTATTAATCCTTTTGCAGGTACATGCCCAGTATGATCCTTCTGCATTAGCAGTATTGGATGCTATGAGTAATAAATACAAAGACATAACATCTTTTAAAGCATCATTTTCTCAAAAACTTACCAACGAAAGCGCCGGTCTCAATGAGACCATTTCAGGTGAAATTGTAGTGAAGGGCGACAAATTTGTCCTCGATGTTGTTGGCCAGAAGATATTCAATAATGGCATTGACATCTATACTTTCAATCAAGAACTAAATGAAGTGACGATAAGTCCTTATGACGCAGAAGAGTCTGAAATTACACTAAGTAATGTGTATGATTTATATAAAAAAGGATTTAAGTATGTCCTCGCAGAAACTTCCTCAAATGGTGATCGTATGATCGAATTGGATCCTGAAAGCCGGGACAAAACCTATTTCAAGATCAGAATGACAATCAACGCTAAGGATGAATTAAAATCTTTCACTGTTTTTGAGCGAACAGGTAATAAATATATCTACTCCATAAATTCATTTACACCTGCTCCATTTAATGATAATTATTTCACGTTTGACACTTCGAAATATCCAAATGTTGAGGTGATAGACTTCAGATAATCAAGAATACCATAAAATAGCTTATCTTTGCGGCGTTCAGAACAAGTCTGAACGCTTTTTAATTTTATTTTTTTTAATGAACATTTTTGTAGCTAAGCTTAACTATGCAACTTCAGAAGACGCATTGAGACAAGCATTCGAAGAATTCGGAACAGTAGATTCCGCTAAAGTTATCATGGATAGAGACACTCAGAGATCGAAAGGTTTCGGTTTTGTTGAAATGCCAAATGATGACGAAGGTAATCAGGCTATTTCTAGCCTAAATGAAACAGAATTAGATGGTAGAACCATCGTTGTAAAAAAAGCGAACCCAAGAGGGTAAGCACGAGAAACAGATTCTAAGTTTTTGATTTTATATAATTGCTCGTGCGGAAACTTTTCCGCACGAGCATTGTTTTATATAATTGTTAGCACACATAAAATACTATCGATTTGGCTAGACCTGCAACTACTCCCGTAAAACTTAAAGACGGATATTACATAGAACTTCGACACAAAGGTGAAAGAAAAGGGATTAAACTGAGAAGTGAGACAATTCCTGAGCTACACCAGTCTATCAAAAAGTATGAGAAACTTTACGACATCCACTTCTATGGAGAAGTGAAAAAAGGAAAAGTCGTAAACGATAAGCTTCCAGATCTTAAGTAAGCCTAAATTTTTATTGTTCATAATCCACTCCCAGTGCTGGGATCAGGAAACCTATGTCCAAAGATTTTATCTTTAATTTAGCGGGAAATCGCGCTTACGCTCATGACACGTCAACAACTTTTTGACAAGATCAAAGAAAAAGAATCCTTTCTGTGTGTTGGATTGGACACTGACATAAAAAAGATTCCAGCGCACCTTCTTTCTTTAGAAGATCCAATTTTTGAGTTCAATAAGCAGATCATTGACGCTACACAGAACTATGCTGTCGCATACAAACCCAACACTGCATTTTATGAGGCTAATGGCTCGAAAGGATGGGAATCGCTTCAAAAAACTCTTGATTATATCCCTGACGATATCTTCACTATAGCTGATGCCAAGCGTGCAGATATTGGCAACACGTCCTCCATGTACGCCAGAGCTTTTTTCGAAAATATGAATTTCGATTCAGTCACAGTAGCTCCCTATATGGGTTCAGACTCTGTGAAGCCATTTCTTGAGTTCAATGGAAAGTGGGTAATCCTTTTAGCTGCAACAAGTAATCCTGGTGGCCTTGATTTTCAAAACTTACTAGTAGGTACTGACGGTGAAAAATTGTATGAAAAAGTAATTCGAAAAAGTACAGAATGGGGTGATTCAGACAACCTCATGTACGTTGTAGGTGCAACCAGACCCGAAGCACTAGCTGATATCCGAAAAATTGTCCCCAATCACTTCCTTCTCATTCCTGGTGTGGGAGCACAAGGCGGAGACCTTCAATCAGTATGCACGCATGGAATGAATAATCAATGCGGATTGCTAGTGAATTCGTCTCGTGGAATCATTTATTCCGACAATACTGAACAATTTGGGAAAACAGCAGGTGTACAAGCGCAGAAAGTACAGCGAGAAATGGCTCAAATACTTCAGCTATTATAGCTCAGGCCGTATCTTAGGAAACTAATCGCTATGGACGAGCAGTTTCTTCACTACATCTGGAAATATCAAAAATTTGAGTCAGGTCAGTTGCAGCTTAGCAATGCTCAGTTCCTAAAGGTATTTTATCCAGGGAATCACAACCATGACTCTGGACCAGACTTTGAAGAAGCCAGAGTCAAAATTGATACTATCGAATGGGCAGGGCAAGTAGAGATACACATCAATTCCTCCGATTGGCTTCACCATAATCATCAGCATGATCCATCCTATAAGACAGTGATTTTACATGTTGTCTGGAATCACGACAAAGAAATTAAAATTGATGATGAGGTGATACCCACATTAGAACTAAAAAAACTCGTTGATCCTGGCTTATTCAAAAAGTATCATCAACATATTAAATCAACAGACGAAATTCTATGTGCAAGTCAGATAGCTACACTTTCATCATTGCAAATAAATAGCATGCTCGATCGAGCATTGATCGAAAGGTTAGATGAAAAATCATCAGTGATTTTATCGAACTTAAAAAACCATACAAACGATTGGGAAAATGTGACCTATCGGACGATTGCGGTAAACTTTGGATTTTCTACTAATAAAGAATCATTTCTGCGATTGACTGAGATACTACCATTTGGAGTATTAAAAAAAGTACTTCACAATCGCAAGTCTACAGAAGCTCTATTGTTTGGGCAATCAGGGTTTTTAGAGGAAAGTTCAGATCATTATCAAAAAGAATTGAAATCAGAGTTTGAATTCCTTCGTAAGAAATTTCTGTTAAATGAACCACTTTTGAAATCACATTGGAAATATGGCAAGCTGAGACCTGCAAACTTCCCTAGTGTGAGGATCAGTCAATTGTCAGCACTTTTGCATAGCAGACCACAACTATTTACTTTTTTAATTAAAACCAGCCATATCGAAGACATCAAGAATAAGCTCTTGGTAGATGTAGGAGCGTATTGGCAACTGCACTACGATTTTGGGAAAGCACGCAAAAAAACAACCTTAAAAATGGGAGAAAACTCATTTCAGAATCTTTTAATTAACTCAGTGGCTCCAATTCTAGTTGCTTACTCCAAGTTTACCGACGAACAGAGGTACATGGATCGTGCGGTTGAAATTTTGGAATCTGTAGCTGCAGAAAGTAACCGGATCACAAAAAAGTGGGATCCTTTAGGTATTAAATCTAAATCCGCTTTTGACTCGCAAGCACTCATACAGCTTCACGAAAATTATTGTCAAAGACGTAAATGCCTCCAATGCAATATTGGTGTAGAAATACTTAAGTAAATGATCTACTGGACCATTCATATCGTCTTACTTGGACTTCTCTCCTATTTAATCTTTCGGTTGGTCAAGAGTGAGTTTCCCCCCTTTGTATTTTGGGTAGGCTTGATATTCAAGCTAGCTGCAGGGCTAATTCTTGGATATATTTTCTATGAATACTATGGGATGGGTGACACCATCACATTTTTCGAACTGGCTAAAAAGCCTGAATCTGAAAATCTTAAAAGCCCTAGAATTCAATTTTTTGTAGCTCTACTAAAACCCCTTATTCAATCTACGGGAGGCTCTTATTGGATTACTTCCCTGTGGCTTTCATTTATCAGTTTCGCCGCTTGTTGGTATTCGGTGGTCATTCTTTCGGGCTTGTATAAAACAATTAAGAATCTTATTGCCGGCTGCTTTTTATTCGTTCCATCGATTGTCTTCTGGTCATCAGGGATCCTAAAAGATTCCTTAGCCTTTGCTGCTATGGTCACATTAGTAATGCTTGCCATAAAGCTTTACAAAGAGGCTAAATTTTCAGCAAAAGATGTCTTAATTCTGATTTTGAGTGGATTTTTGCTTTATAAAATCAAGCACTACCTATTCATCACCTCTCTCCTGTTTTTTGGGATGCTAATCACATCATTGATTCTTAGAAAAATACAAGGAAGACAGAAATGGTTGATAGCCATTATCACGCTTACAATTGCTCTTGGAGCCACACAGTTTATCCATCCTTATCTCAAAATAAGCAGAATAGCTTGGACACTATTTGAGAACAATCAAGCAATCAACAAAAAATCAGACACTAGTCAGCTTCATATCTTTATTGAGGATGCTTCATGGAATTCGGTCGTAAATGAGATTCCTGTTGCACTTCACACCGGATTGTTTCGTCCTAGTATACTAGATAAAACTCCAGCCTGGGGTTGGATTCACAAAATCGAGAATCTTATTCTAGCCACCTTGATCTTTCTATCTCTACTTCTTTGTGTCAAGCTAAAACCAGATATTGATTGGCCGTTATTCCTGGCAGCATCTCTCTGCATTTTATTGCTGGCAATTATGCTGCCGCTATCAACGCCCAATTTTGGTACTTTGGTTAGGTACAAGAATGCGTTTATGCCATTTTTACTCCTATTGAGTAGTATTCTTCCCTATCAATATCTTACTTCTCAATCGAATGAATAATCGCTAATTTTGCGCCTTCAAACAAAGTAGGACATGGAAAAACCAGTAATCATTTTTGGAACCACGGGCTTAGCTAAAGCTGCCCTAGAAATATTCAACTCCAACAACATCGTTGTTTATGGATTCCTGGATGATGATGAAAAGACGCATGATACCGAAATCAATACCGTCTCAGTTCTTGGTGCTACTGACGATCACGGATTCACAAAGCTGATTGGACAAAAGTGTGAAGCATTCGTTGCAACTGACGACAATTCCTTGCGAAAGAAATATGTCGAATATCTGATTGAAACCAGGAAAGTAATGCCAATGAATGCAGTGCATCAGTCCGCTTCAATATCTGAATCTTTCGGGATTGGTCATGGCAATTTTGTGAATGCTGGGGCTGTGCTCTCCAATGATTCAAAAATGGGAAATCATAATGTGATTAATTCAAAAGTGATCATAGAGCAGGAAGTGGAGATTGGAAATTTCGTACAAATAGGTGCCGGTTCAATCATCAACACCAAAGTAAAAATCGAAGATCAAGTCTTCATTGGATCTGGTGTAACCGTAGTTGCCGGTGTATCACTAAGTAAGGGAGCAAGAATAGGTGCCGGTTCTGTCGTAGTTAGCGATGTGAAAAAGGGTCAAACTGTGTTTGGAAATCCTGCAGTGGAGGTGAAGTAATTAGTATCTTCTGCGGATGAAATCAAAAATCTTAATTCTCTTTACCGTATTTCTACTCAATAGTTGTGTCCCTGAGGGGTTGATGCGGACCTGGAGCACCACCGAAGAATATGATCGAAAATTCACTAACGTGCTGATCATGGGACTTGTCAACAATGTTAATCTTAGGAATGAAGTTGAGAATGAGGTGGTCTATGCTGGTAAGAAAGCCACACTTAAATGTGTGAATGGAATGTCCATGTTTCCTCCAGAATTGGGCAAACCTTTTGAAGATGTGGAAAGAGCAAAGGAGCGTCTACGAAATAATGGATTTGATGGTGTAATTACGGTAGCTCTTGTAGATATCAATGAGGAAAGATATGTACCTCCTTCTGCAGATTATGAACCACTTCTCTATTATAATCGATTTGGAAATTACTTTTTCCGAACCTACGATCTGGTGTATCGACAAGGATATTTCACCAGAAATACGAGATATTTTATTGAGACTAACTTTTATGAACTCAAAGGTGGGAAGCTTGTCTGGTCCGGGCGCTCCACCGTCTTTGCTCCTTCTGAATTGAATCAATTCCTTCCTACCTATGCCCGTGGACTATTCAAAGAGTTGAGAATTGAGAGCATAATTCAGAAATGATGGATTAACTTGTAATGATGAGGTTTTCCATCATTACACTTATGCTTGCTTTCCTACCTATCTCTTGCGGAGATAAAGCTGAAACCGAGTCCTTGCAAAAGGAAATTGCAGCGCTTAAGAATGAAAACAAAGCACTCAAAAACAAGCAACGCTTGCAAGAAGCCTCTATTAGTGGCTATCGGCGAACGCTTGAAGAAATAGACTTCAACCTGAATAAAATTGAGCTTAGCTGGTCACTTATCCATGAACTTAAAAGTGAGTCCCCTCAAGATAAAGCAGCTGAAGAACGGATTAAGTCCAGAATCCATTTCATAGATAACATCATAAGCAATACAAATCTTAAGATTCAGGTTTTAGATCGGAACTTGAGTGATTTGAGAAAAGACAGTCAAAACAAAAGTGATGAAATTCTCACGTTGGATAGGTCATTAAAAGCAAGTGCCCGAACCTTGATTCAAAAAGAACAAGATCACAATAACAAAAGAAAAGAGCTTGAAATCGAGATTGAAGATTTAGAAAAAATCTACATTGAACAAAAGGCTTATACTGAAGAACTCCGGAAAATGCTGAATAGAGCATACTATTTTACTGGAACAAGTAAAGAACTCAAAAAATCAGGAATTGTAAACCAAGAAGGCGGCTTTATTGGAATTGGCAGAGTTAAAGTTTTAAATGCCCAAAATGATGAGGTAAACTTTCAGCAAATCGAGAAAGATCAAACTCATCTCCTCAACCTCAATGCTGCTAAAATAAAACTGATAACAACCCACCCAAAAAACAGCTTTTCAATCCAATATCAAAATGGGAATGGGCGACTAACCATTATTGACAAAAAGGAATTCTGGAAGGCAGGAAATTACCTCATTATTCAGCTCAATTAGAGACAACTTTTTTTGTAGAATTCGTTATGCAATCCAAATAATATGAAAATGAAAAAACATTCAATCTTAGTACTAACAGGCCTCTCTCTGATTTTTTTATTGAGTACTGCTTCGGCCCCTATTCAAGTGCTCAAAACAAAACTTCATGTAACCGTGGTGGACGATCTGGGTAATCCAGTTGAAGGTGCCTCTATAACTATTTTCTCTTCCGCAAAGGATTATGAAAACAATTCGAACAAACTAATCGAAGGAAAGTCCAACAAGAAGGGTATCTATAAATTTAAAGGGCTCGAAACCAAACCGTATTTTTTGGATGTACGTAAAGACAAGCTGAAAAACGATGGTGAAGGTGTACAAACTGGTTCGCTTGCAAAAGGTAAAATCAATAAAGTCATTGTAGTGCTTAGGTAGCAAAATCAGTAGATTTTACTAATTCTCAGGCTTTCTCTATATAAAAATTTATTTTTGCCCCGTTTTAACACCCTGCTGAAACAGGGCCTGGTTATTATGAAAAGACACTACGTATTACTCTATTACTGTTATAGTAAGATTGAAAGCCCTGAAGAATTTAGGGAAGAACATCACAAACTTTGCCTGGATCTAAATCTAAGAGGTCGTATTATAGTTGCTACCGAAGGATTAAATGGAACCGTTTCCGGCACTCAAGAAGCATGTGAAAAATACATGGATGCAGTTACAAGCGACCCGCGTTTTGCTCATACTGAATTCAAAGTAGATACCAACGATCAGCCTGCCTTCGAAAAGATGCATGTGAGAGTGAAATCCGAAATTGTGCATAGCTCGCTCAAACATGTAGACCCAACACAAAAAACTGGCGGATATGTGGAGCCAGAAGAGTTCAGGAAAATACTGAAAGAGGCACCAGAAGATACCATCATACTTGATGTACGCTCCAATTATGAGCACATGATCGGTAAGTTTAAAAATGCCATCACACTGGATATTGATAATTTTCGGGATTTCCCTGAGCAGATCGAAGAACTCAAAAAATACAAAGACAAGAAGATTGTCACCTATTGCACTGGTGGGATCAAATGTGAAAAAGCAAGCGCGTACTTGCTGGAGCAAGGATTCGAAAATGTGCACCAATTACATGGAGGCATCATCAAATATGGACTAGAAGCAGATGGTGAAGACTTTGAAGGAAAGTGCTATGTATTTGACAATCGTATTGTCAAAGAAGTTAATTCTGTAAATCCTAAAATCCTTTCAAGGTGCTATGTAACGGATGAGCCATGTGATCGAATGGTCAATTGTGCCAATCCGCATTGTAACAAACACATTCCTATGAGTGAAAAGGGTGCTGAAATCTATAAGGGATCCTGCTCAGAAGAGTGCATGAACAACCCAGATAGTCGTCCATATGATGGAACTGGCTTTTATCAGAAAAAAATGAATGGGTACAACCCATACAAAGGCCTGAAAAGGAAGAAAGATCAAGTTTCCTAATTACCTTTAGGAAGCTTTAGCTTTTAACCAGCCATGCCTCATACATATTCTGAGACAGACCTAATTCTAAATCCTGACGGAAGCGTCTATCATCTGAGCCTTAGACCCAAGGATATTTCAGATAAAATCATTGTAGTAGGTGATCCTGGCAGGGTGCATCGCGTCTCCAGACATTTCGATTCTGTAGACTTTGAAATGAACAAGAGAGAGTTCATTACACATACCGGAAAATATAAAGGAAAACGCCTTACCGTCATCAGCTCCGGCATGGGTACGGATAATGTAGAAATTCTGATGACAGAGCTTGATGCCTTGTTCAATATTGACTTAGTGCATCGTGTTCCCAAACCCAGAAAAAAGAAGCTACAAATCATTCGTATTGGTACATCAGGGACCATCCGCGATGACATTAAAGTTGGAAGCCACCTGGCTACAGAATATGCAATTGGGCTGGATACTATCATCCAGTTTTATGAGTACAAGCATAGAGGTATTGAAAAACGAATCATCAAGAAACTGCGCGAAGAGCTAAACCTGCATTACACACCGTATTGTTTCAAGGGGTCAGCTTCGTTGTTTGAAAAATTTAAAGACTGCACGATAGCAGGTAATACAGTGACATGCCCCGGCTTTTATGCACCTCAAGGAAGGGAAATTAGAATACCGATCCGATACAAAGACATCATTGAAAAGATGCAGTATTTCCACGAAGAAGATGTTTGGCTAACCAATCTGGAAATGGAAACAGCTGGGTATTATGCTTTCGCCAAGTTGTTAGGCCATGAAATGTTAAGCTTGAATGCGATAATGGCCAATCGCGTCAAAGGACAATTTGCTAAAGACCCTAACAAGGTCATTGACAGCTTAATAAAAAAGGTATTGGATCGAATCTAGGTTTTGAAGAAAACTCCAATTGCTTTGTTGATAGCTGCTGCTGCATCATTCATATGGTCGCGAGCTTGCTCCCACTTTTCACCTGAACCAGAAGTTTGATTTTTCATATCTTCTTCTAGCTTGTTTTTTTGTGCTCTGAGCTTCTGAATTTGCTTTTCCATATCTTCAGTCACTTTATTTCCAGCCTTTTTGGTCTCACCTACTAGGTGATCGATTTTCTTTCCAAGCTCTGAAAGAATGTCTTCTACTTTTCGCTGCTCACTCATAGGTTTTCGGTTGTAAGCAGAAAATTAATGGTTTTTCCCATACCAGCGTGCAATCACCTCCTCTGCAGGCTTATCTTGAGGCGTCCACTCAGTACCACGCCACCTACCACCTCCGCGAGAGGTAAAATGCCACTTCCATAGAAATCCACCTCTAAACCAAGGCTCATTTATCAATGCCCGGTAGGTAGCTTCATACGCGTCTGCCTGAAGCTGCTCATTGGTATTCTCGCTCGACTTATCCAGCTCCCAATGTTTTCCTGCGGCACCATTAGCGCTTTGAAAGCCATATTCGGTAAACAGAATAGGTTTATTCCATTTCTGTGAAAAGGCTGATAGCCGATTTTTTATAGGCTTCCACCCTTCTTCTATTTCTTCAATAGCTGGATGATTACCCTCAGCCAAAGGAAAATAGGCATCTATGCCTATATAATCGACCGCATCCCACCAAGTGATGTTTTCATAGTTGTCCCAGTTAGACGCATAGGTGAGTTTTCCTGAGTAAACCTTTCGGATGTCTTTAATCATTCCACGCCAAAATTCAGGTCTTTCCCTGGCAGGAATGCGATACTCTGTGCCAATGCAAAGCATCTCTACGCCTAGAGAATCAGCAACGTGAGCATAATTCATGATATAGGCCGAGAAGTCTTTTTCCCAAATCTTCCAGTTCACGTCTGAAGACAACTTGAAATCGCCTGTCCAGCCTTCTCCTCTTACCCAAACATGTGGCTTGAGCATCACTTTGAGGTTGTGTGACTTGGCATATTCGATGAGCTTACAAGATCCTACTTTGCGCTCTCCCCACCATTGCCCATCGTGCTCGAAAGTAACAGCGGGTTCTCCTGAGCGTGAAAACGCATATGGTATCACAGCCACCCAGCCAGCATTGATACGCTTTACCTCACCCATTTCATCGACACTGATTACTCTGGGTGGGTTTACCAGGCTTACGCCATTGATCAATTCATTTTTCCCAGATGGAAGGATAACCATGGCTGCAATACCAAAGGCTAATAAGAGTAAAACAATGGATATACGCATGAAGGAAAGATACGATAGGATGCGGTGAGAAGTTGGGGAGAATGACTAAAACGTTCACAAATGTTTCTAGACGACCATATCCGCTAAAAAAAGGTTAGCTGCAAATGTGTCATGCGCATATTTGTAGGTTTTCAAGTACTTTTAAAAGACCGTGTTTTACACATGAGAAATTATGGAAAACATAATTACATTCTTCAATGGTATTATACCTCTTTCTCAAAAGACATTGGGTTTGATGAGTGAGATTTTCGTGTCCGGTGAATTGGAAAAAGGTGAATACTTCGTCCGAAAAGGCCAGTTCGCAAAAGAAATTGCATTTTTAGAAACTGGTATTGTAAGAGCTTATTACATAAATGGTGAGGGGAAAGAATACAACAAAACTTTTTTTTCAGGGCCTACCATCATTGGCTCGTATGCATCACTCATCAGTAAGCAAAAAAACGCTGTAGCTCAACAGGCCTTAACAGATTGTAAAATCTGGAAAGCCTCCTTTCACAAAATTGAAAAAATATCGGAAGACAACTTTGAGATCGAAAGGTTGAGAAGAATTATTGCGGAAGGTTACTTTTTGAGTAATGAGAAAAAAGAAATTGAAATGGCCCTCCTCGATGCTGACAAACGCTATTTAATTCTGCAAAAAGAATACCCGGGAATTGAATTAAAAATACCCCAATACCATATAGCGTCTTACCTTGGTATCAGCCCAACACAACTCAGTAGAATAAGGAATAAAATGGCTCAATAGAGTTATTTCTTTACATATGTAAATGCACAGGACTTTCTAATATTCCTTCTTTGCAATAGAGTTTATCACAGCCTATAGATCTTAAATTTTATTGTAATGAAAAATAAAGAAATTGTTTTTTTTAGAGCACTTTTTATCGTTTCTGCCTTGTGGAATTTTTTAGGTGCAATTTTTGGGTATTTCAACACAGCTTATACCTTCCAGAGCTTTTTCAATCGAGAATTGACAGATCCGCTTTACTATGCAATCTATCAAGGTGCCTGGGGGACAACTCTCGTATATTTTATCGGTTATTCCATTGTGGCGTATAATCCATTAAAGCATACTGGAATTGTTATTGTTGGTGGAATTGGAAAGATCGGTTTTGCCATTTCACTACTTAAGTTCTATTTATCCGGAATTGCAGGACCTATTGTTTTTGTGGTCATTATTGGTGATTTCATTTTCGCTCTACTGTTCTTGTATTACTTCTTCCGGTTATTCAAAACCAAGGAAAGCATCCTTTAAACTTAAAAATATGATTTACCATAAGACGCTACTCTTATTATTGAGTGTCTTGACACTCCCATCAATAGAAGCTTTTCCTCAAACATCTTGGGAAATAGATAAAAGAAAAGATGGGATTGTAGTTTATACGAGAGCTGAAAAAGGCTCTGAGTTCAAATCTTTTAAAGCATTTGTACTTGTAGAGGCGACTACAGATGAAGTTATCAGAATATTAAAGAATGCTGATAGCTATGCAGAGTGGTATGGCTATACCCAAACATCTAAACTCTTAAAACGAGATGAGAACATTCAATTCAATTATGTTGAAACCATATTTCCATGGCCTTTTAAGAATAGGGATATGGTGTATAGAATGTCAATTAATTCTTCTAACCCAAATGAAACTGTAATATCCCTTGAGGGAATCCCAAATTATATGCCAGAAAAAAAAGGAATCGTGAGGATGAAAAAAGCAGAAGGATACATCTTATTAAAACCTCTGGAACTGAAGACAGAGGTCACTTACGTTTTTCATTCCGAACCTGGTGATAATATCCCTTCGTGGATTGCAAATAATTCAATTGCTGAACTCCCCTATAAAACACTTGATGGGTTAAGAGAAATTCTCAATGGTAGATAACAAACATAATCACTAAGCTACCTTTACAACGGATGATGAGATCAGGTACGTTTAATTAAATTGAAAAGGTTGAGAAATTGAAAATGAATTTGCATGTATTCTTCTACGGCCTGTTTATGGATGAAGTCATATTAGTAAAGAATGGCATAAAGGCCACCAATCCAAGGAAAGGCTATTTGAATGGCTATGCATTAAAAATCGGGAATAGAGCCTCACTCATTCCCTCCAAGAATGAAAAAGCCTATGGAATCGTGATGACTATTGATGCAGATAAGATACAGGATTTATATGCTGAGGCTAGTGTCTCAGATTATATACCGGAAGAGGTCACAATCATCCTAAAAGGCAATGAAACCATCAAGGCAATGTGTTACAATCTTCCCCCAACATCCCTGACCGGAACAAATACTGCTTATGCGCAATCCCTTTATGCTTTGGCAAAGCAGTTGGATTTTCCAGAGGATTACCTAACCGAGATAAAACAGGCGGCAACGCAAGATTAAAAACCACTCTGACTCGCTTCTTCCTTAATCTTGTCAGCCTCTTCCTTGCCCAAGTATCGGTCGATTAGGAAATGACCTAAGTAGATCAAAGGTGTCAAAGCAATCGCAACGATAAATTTATAGATGTAGTTGAGCGAGCCGACAGACATAACTTGAGAAAAATCCCAGCGACTCTCAGCGGGTGCCAGGATGTAAAAAGCAATTGCCAGTACTACAAAGCTATCAATGAGCTGGGAGATAAGCGTGGAACCCGTTGCTCTCAGCCAGATCATCTTCTCTCCCGTGATCTTACGCAAACGCTGAAAAATGATCACATCCAGTATCTGTCCAATTAAAAAGGCAATGATGGAACCAACGATGATACCAAGTCCTTGCGTATATATTTTATTGAAGGCGAAATTCATGTTGAAAGGATTTCCTTCTGCATCTGTATTGTTGACTTCCAACCAGAAAGCCGCCGGACTAAGCTTAGTCACCAGCCAGATCATGAGGAAAGCATACATAATACAGCCGACAGCTATGAAGCTAATCTTACGTACTCCAGCCTTTCCAAAATACTCATTGATGATATCGGTAGTAATGAATACCACAGGCCATATCATCACTCCAGCAGTGAGGTTAAAGTCCAGCGTGTATCCAAAGATGTTCAGGTTCGCAGGTAGCCAGCCAAGTGTTTCTTCCAACGAAAAGATCTTGACACCTATTAGTTCAGCAAGGATCGCATTGGTTAAGAAAATTGCGCCCAGTATAATGAATAGGTTTTGTTTCTTATTTCCCATCCACCACAAATTTGGTTCCTTCAATCGCCAGTTCAGAAGGTTCAAAAATGGCTCTGGCTTCATTTATGATTGGATCAAGCTCTTTATATCGTGCTGAGAAATGGCCTAAGATAAGCTTACCCACTTTTGCATCTTTTGCAAATTGAGCGGCTTGTTCAGCTGTGGTATGATAGGTTATAAATGCTCTATCTTTCATGTCATTGGCGAAGGTCGCTTCATGATAGAGCATGTCTACTCCTTTGATCTTTTCCTGTAATTCCGGTCTCAGTCGGGTATCTGAGAAAAATGCATAGCTGAAGCTAGGATGTGAATCGAGTGTCAGCAGTTTGTTTTCATGCTTTACTGATCCATCTTCATTCATAATGTCTTCTCCGTCTTTCAATCGGATGATATCAAGATTTGAAAGTTGGACATCTGCTAGTACTTTTCGATTAATCCTTCGCTTCTTCGGTTTTTCCTTGAACAAATAGCCCGAACATGGCACCCTATGATCCATTGGTAGGGTGGTTACTGTAAACTTGGGATGATCCATCACTATTTCTGATTCTCCTGGTTTAAACTCCACGAATCGAATGTGAAAATTGAGTGAAGTTTCTGAATGCCTCATTTGCAGTTGAAGGATTTCCTTCAACCCAGGAGGGCCTACAAGTAGCAACTCTTTTTTTCTTCCAAACAAATGCATGGTGGACAAAAGTCCAATCAAACCAAAATAATGATCACCATGCAAGTGAGAAATGAATATATGATCGATACGCGAGAGTTTCACTTTGTAGCGCTTCATCAGCAGTTGCGTGCCTTCTCCACAGTCGATTAGAAAATATTGATCCTGAAGTTTGAAAACCTGCGCGGTATGATGTCTGCGATGAGCAAACGCCGCTGAATTAGATCCAAGTATTAGTAATTCAAGGCTCAAGTCTATTCAGCTGTGCCTTGACCCTTATTAATCTCCGCCAGTAGTACAGCATCAGCAGCCTCTTCTTGTCCGGCTACAATTGTCATTACTTTGTCCAACTGGCTGATAGAAATTAGCTTCATCACGTGATCGGTAACATTATAAAGTACGAATACACCTGACTCACTAAATGAACGATTCCCCACTAAAAGCGCACTTAGACCACTAGAATCTACATATTTAACATTTGCCATGTCTACAATCAAGCTCTTCACTCCATCCTGAGCAAGGTTCATAAACTCTGACTTCAGTTCAGGAGAAACTCCAGAATCCACTTTTTCCTGATTGATTTTTGCTATCGAATAGTTTTCGTATTTGTCTACTGTAAATTCCATAATTCTTTATTCTACTATTTGGGCTATTTCCTCTTTAATACGGGCTAATTTATCTGAGTATTCGTCCTTAACAAACTTTTCCCCAGAGATGTTCTCATAAAGTTCGATGTATCGGTCAGAAATCATTGCAATCCTTTCCTCCGGCATCTCAGGTATTTGCTGACCTTCCTTACCTTGAAAACCCTCTGAGATCAGCCATTGTCTTACGAACTCCTTGGAAAGTTGTTTCTGGGGCTGATCGTTTTTTAGCAATTCCTGATAAGGATTTGAATAGAAGTATCTTGAAGAATCTGGTGTATGTACCTCATCTATTAGATAGATTTCGTCCTTATAGTTTCCAAATTCATACTTGGTGTCTACTAATATTAAGTCTTGACCCGCTGCTATTTCTGTTCCTCTCTCAAAGAGCTTTCGTGTATAATCTTCAAGCTGAAGGTAATCAGCTTCTGATACAATTCCCTGCTTCAAAATTTCTTCTCTTGAAATGTCTTCATCGTGTCCCTCATCTGCTTTGGTAGTCGGTGTAATGATAGGTGACACAAACTTTTCATTTTCCTTCATCCCATCCGGCATTGGCACGCCACATAGTACCCGTTTGCCAGCTCTATATTCCCTCCATGCATGTCCGGTCAGGTAACCTCTAATAACCATTTCTACCTTAAACGGCTCGCATCGCTTCCCGAAGGTTACATTGGGATGCGGCATCTCTTCCACCCAATTTGGAACAATATCCTTTGTTGCTTTAAGAAATTTGGCCGCTAGTTGGTTAAGAACCTGACCTTTATAGGGTATTGGTTTAGGAAGTACCACATCAAATGCAGAGATCCGATCTGTTGCAATCATAGCCAGTTTGTCGCCAAACTCGTATACTTCGCGAACCTTTCCGGTGTATTTTCCGGTTTGTCCTTTAAATTGAAAATTGGTAGAAATGATGCCTTGGGACATAGACAGCAAATATAGCCCGATGTGTATGATTGCATGAATATTCAAGCGATGAAAAAAACTGCTTTTCTAATTCTTATTCTAACTGCCTGCGAATTTCGAATCGATGATTCGGAAGCGAAAGAATCATTGGAATCTATAGAGATCCAGTTTGGAGATTTGACTGTGGATATGCGAAATATTCACTATGCATATCTGGATCAGGGGCATGATACCATGCTTGTCTTCATACATGGATCTCCAGGTTCCTGGAGTGCATTTATAGACTTCTTCAAAGCTGACTCACTGCTCAATCGATTTGATATGATATCTATCGATCGGCCGGGGTTTGGCAAATCCGACTTTGGTATAGCTGAGCCATCCATGGAGGTGCAAGCGTATCAAATCAATGAGGTACTCAAGCTATTTCCAAAGAAGCAGATGGTTCTTATTGGTCATTCGTTGGGTGGGCCAGTTGCTGCTCGTATGACAATGGATTTTCCTGAAGAATATTTAGGGATGATATTGGTTGCTCCATCCATTGATCCTGAAATGGAGGAAGATGAATGGTATAGAAAAGTGATTGACACAAAATTAGGTGCATTCTTTACCCCTAAGGAGTTCGAAGTGAGTAATGACGAGATTTTGCCATTGCAAAAAGAATTGGAAGAAATGATGCCGATGTGGACGCACATAAAAATACCAACGATCGTCATTCAGGGGACTGAGGATTCGCTGGTACCTAAAGAAAATGCAGCTTTTGCTAAACAAATGCTTCCGGATTCTTTGCTTGATGTCTACCTTCTGGAAGGTGTGAATCACTTCATTCCATGGACTCATCCGGAAGAGATAATAAAAGCCATCCACATTATTGTAGATGGCCGGAGTTATTATCCATAGCTAGACGCTAAGCGTCTGTTTCATAAATGTCTCGCATTTTTCCCTGCTGCCTATATAAAGGATGCTAAAGCCTTTCTTTACCATCCAATCACCTGTTTGGGATTTTGTCAGTTTTACACGATCCTTATCGCTTCTCTTTGCAAATAACCTAAAAAGATTCATAGTGAGTTTATTTTAAGTCAAAAATTGTATCATTTATATATTAAACATAAATATAACAATAATGTTGCATAAATAGTTATATTTTTTATTTAAATATTTCTATTTATTTAAAATAAAGCCAAAATAAAAGGCAATGCCTGGTGAGGTGCATTGCCTTCTAGGTTAGGTTTTTTCTTTTTGCTGATGCTAAAGCGCGTGACTCATGTAAGTTTCACACTTGTCTTTCGAGCCAATATAAAGGACAGTAGATCCTTTACGCACAACCCAATCCCCACCAGCCTCTTTTTTCAATTTTAGTTGGTTTTCGTCAGTTGACTTTCCGAGTAAAGTTTTAACAAATTTCATTTCGATTTATGATTATGGTCGATTTATACTTTGATGAGAACAAATTTAACTATTCTAAGTTAATAATTAAAATAATTAAATAAGTTCTTTATAAAGTACAATTATAGAATTGCTAAGACTTCATTAGTCGATAAAAACGTGCGTTTTGTCCAATTCGGATTTTATCAAATGATATAATGCGCTACCACTTGATGAGCGCGGAAGCCCAAGTAAAGCCGCTACCAAAAGCAGCCAGACAGACTAGATCACCCTTCTTGATTTTTCCTTCTTGTAAAGCTTCACTCATGGCTATAGGGATGGATGCGGCTGTGGTATTGCCATATCGCATGATGTTATTGTAAACCTGCTCATCGGTCAGTTTCATTTTAGCCTGAACATATTGACTGATTCTAAGGTTGGCTTGGTGAGGAACGAGCAGGCTGATATCTTCAGGCTTCTTATTATTAGTGGCTAGCGCCTCTCCTATTACTTCCATGAATCGTGTTACCGCATGCTTGAACACAAAATTTCCATTCATATGAGGATAGTAACTTGAATCCTCCGGATCACCATCTGCAATTATTTCTGGCACCCACCTTCCTGTATTTGGCCCTATTAGGGCAAGCTCTTCTGCATGCTTTCCCTCTGAATGTAAATGTGTCGAAAGAATTCCACGATCGGCATCCTCACACCGTTGAACCACGGCAGCACCTGCCCCATCTCCAAAGATTACGGTTACACCTCTACCTCTATCTGATCTCTCAAGACCCCCGGAATGATTTTCTGCACCTATCACAAGCACATTCTTATACATTCCAGTTTTAATAAATTGATCCGCTATTGATAAACTGTAAACAAATCCAGAGCATTGATTTCTAACATCCAATGCCCCAATTTCCTTAATTCCAAGTTGCTCCTGTACCATTACACCGGGGCCGGGAAAGTAATAATCCGGGCTTAGTGTAGCAAAGATGATAAAGTCTATGTCGTCAGGTGTAAGGCCCGCATTTGAAATTGCCACCTTGGCGGCTTTGGTTCCCATGGTGGATGGGCTGTCGTCAGTCTTTGGGTCTATCCACCTTCGCTCTTTGATTCCAGTTCGCTCAGTAATCCATTCGTCACTTGTGTCCATGATCTTGGACAGGTCTTCGTTGGTCACAACATTATCGGGTACATAATGTCCTAGACCTGCAATAATTGAGGTGTACATGCTATTTATTTTATATATCTAAATATACAGGAAAGAGTAATTATTATCGGATGATAATCTCTATTCTTCGATTGAGCTCTCTCCCTTCACGCTCATTGTCGTTTGTTGCAAGGGGCTGAGCTTCGCCGTAACCTTTAGCAATCATTCGATCTTTGGTAACTCCATTTTTAATTAACCAATTTCTTACCGCATCGGCACGCTTTTGCGAGATCCATTGATTGGTTTTTTCGTCGCCCACACTATCTGTATGTCCGGCAATTTCAATCTTCATTTGCGGATACTCATTCATTTTAGAGAGGATGGCTCTTAAAATAGGTAGACTTTCATCGGATACTTTCGTATCACCAAAATTGAAATAAATATTTCTTACTACTGCACGATCACTTGTGCTATTCATTCGTCCCAAATCTTGAATCTTAGATTCTTTTCGTTGTGATGGACGAGGTGCTGGGTTATTTACAGGAACAGTGGGCTGAATGCCTGCTGGCCTGGTAGAAGCTATTGGTGCTGGCGGTGGAGGAACATCTCCAATGTAAAAATCCTTCAAATAGGTTGTATTTGCTCCACCCGTTGCATGGATCTCGAAATCATCTAACTTGACAACTTCGTTGTTTCCCATCTTCACCTCGACCTCATAAACATCATCCGCATTGATCACCATTTCATACTGGCCTTTAGCATCGGTAGGTGAGAAAAAGTACATATCTGTATACTCAACTGGTCGGAAGAAAATTCTGGCATCCGTAATAGGTTTGCCTGTTGGTCCATCTATTAACCTTCCCTTTATTTTCACTGTATGAATTTCCCAGAAAAAGAAAATATCGTAATCCCCTATTGTATGGAGCCTATTGGAGGTAAAGTACCCCGACATCTGATCATTATTAAGCTTAAAATGAATCTCATCGTCTGGTGAATTTACAGGGAAACCCATGTTTAAGGGTTCGCCCCAGGTACGTGTATCAGGGTCAAACTCCGACTTAAAAATATCATACCCACCCATGGTCTCATGCCCATCTGACGCGAAGTAAAGCGTCTTTTCATCTGGGCTCAAATAAGGACTATCCTCATTGTACTCGCTGTTAATAGTTGTGGCAAAAAGTGCAGGCTTGCTCCATTCCCCTGTTTCATGATCCCGATATGATTGAAATAAATCAAGATTTGGCTCCTTTTTGCTACCTACATTTTTCGCAAAAATAATACGGTCCTCATGTTCATTAATGAAGAAATGAGAGCTAAGATGCGTAGATGATATCTTGCTATCAAACTCGCGGGGCACTGACCATCCTGTCTTGCTATCGGTTGGTTCACTATAGAATAGATCACCGCCCTTGTCTGCTCTAAACTGAAACAATCGACCATCTTCTGCTACTACTTCAATATTGGAACTCTCTCGGGTAAATGTGCCTACATTATAAAGTACTGTCGGTTCTGACCATGTGCGACTTCCTTCATGCTTTGTATGATAAATCTGAAATTGATCCGGCTTAGATTCATCACGATTAGACAAGAACATTAATTCTTCATTGTCTGCAAAATACACAGGACTGAGCTCTGCATACTTGGTGTTTATACCTTCTTCTAGCAAGTGAATTTCATAGAATTTTGGGTTATCCATAAATTTCTTTGCTGCTGTTGCCCAGTTGGCCCAACGTCGGGCTTCAGCCAGAATCTCATCACTTTTTTTTGCGGGTAGTTGTATGAATTTTCTTAATGATTCAAGAGCAGCTTCAAATTCATACTCTTTCATAAGTATTCTACCTCGCCAGTAGTAATAAAATTTGTCCCTTTCAGCCATTACTGCTTCGTAATTATTGAATGGCAGCATATTTTCATACTGAGTGATAGAAAGGAGCTTACATATCTCGATTTTATACTGGATATCCTCGTAGCCTGAATCTATTTCCTGAATTGCGAGGTACTTTTCTAAGGCATCTCCAAACTGTTCTTCGTAGAAGGTCTCCTCAGCATCTTTATACATTTTAAACGTCCGTTGTGCCTGTAATTCTGCAAATGCTATCATAAACAGAATGGCACAAAACACACGAATCACTCTAATCATAGTTCCCTTTTCTTATTATTGTACAAGTTTAATTAAATAACCCTAAACCTCTATAAATAAATAAGTTATTGGTTAAAATAACCCATTCGAATTCCCGCTGCAACAAACAGACCTGAAAAATTATTTTCCTCTAATCGACTAATATTGAGATTACTCATTTTTTGGTAGCCAATGGAGATATGGGGCTTCACATATCTAAACTTTGCAAATTCTCCTCTCAATCCCATTTTGATCAAATTGAACTCATCTCTCAAAAAATCCTGTCCATCTTCCAAATTTCTCCACACCATATCACCCTTATTGTAGCTTATACCAACAAATAGGTCGAGGTTGTCTTGATTGTATAACTGATAAGCAAGGTTGATACCAGCATATCTGTACTTCAATTCAAATGTGTTAGGAAACACAACAAAAGATTGGATTGTTCCTTGAAAATCAAAGCGCTTAAAGTCCAAACTCCAACGATCATACTGAGCTCCAACGCCCAGAATGCTGAAAAAATTATTCCTTGGTGTACTCGCTTCAAAACTAAGACCTCCATTAATGTACAATCCTAAGTAATGCACTGGAGGCTCTATTTCTACCGTATCATAGGCTAAAGTATCTGTCTCTTGCGCTGATACGAACCCTGAAATTAAGAAAGTAATCCAGAAGTATTTTTTCATTTTGTTAAACTTATCCGCTAAAATTAACAACAACATGCAACCCATCTTCCCTTTCACAGTCTTTACATCGAACTAACCTAAAAATTGGAAGCAAACACGGTAAATATCCACGCTGACCTAATTGTAAGGTGTAGAAATGAGGATCGCTCAGCACAGTTTGAGATATATAAGCTGTATAACAAAGCGATGTTCAATACTGCGCTAAGAATTATTGGTGATGAAAATGATGCAGAAGATGTATTGCAGGATGCATTTGTAAGTGCTTTTCAGAATCTGAAGAGCTACAGGGAAGACGCTTCATTTGGAGCATGGTTGAAAAGAATCGTGATAAACAAAGCGCTGAATCAGGTACAGCGGATAAAAAAAGATTTGATGTTGGCTCAAGACATTAAAGAAGAAGCCAACGAATTTGAACCTGAAAAGACAGAGCCCAACTATACATACACTGTTGAGCAAGTCAAAAGTGCAATAAGTGAATTGCCATCAGGGTTCAGAACGGTACTATCACTCTATCTATTTGAGGGATATGACCATAAAGAAATTAGTGAGATACTAGGCATTACGGAATCAACTTCCAAGTCTCAGTACAAGCGAGCAAAAGACAAGTTAAAAATGATTGTAACACAGGAGGTGAATTATGGGTGATCAACTAGAAAGATTTATCGTGGAAAACCGGGAAGCATTTAATGATGCAAGCCCTAGTGATAAAGCCTGGGAAGGTATTGATCAGAAGTTGAGTAAAAAGCATACGATTTGGCCTACAATTTGGAAAGTTGCTGCGATGCTATTTATGGTCTCTACTATTTATCTGATGATTGACAGAAGTCAGTCTGAATCCGAGGAAGGACCTATGCTGAGTGATGAGTTCACTCAAGCAGAAGATTACTATGTGTCTTTGATTGCACAGCGAAAGCGCGCAATTCAAGAACAGCTTACTCCTGAGCAACAGGAACAATTTTTGGTAGACATCGACCAACTGGATTCCATGTATTTAGAATTAAAGAAAACCTACCAAACGAACGCTTCCAATGACCGTGTGATGGACGCCATGATCAGCAACCTGCAGCTGAGACTGGACATCCTAAACAAACAACTGGACATTTTACAAAACATCAAAAACCAAAACAATGAAAACGACATATCCATTGAAATATAGAATAGCAACGCTTTGCCTTCTTCTTGCGGTTTCGGTATTCGCTGGTAAGCAGGAACAAAAGAAAAAGTACGTTGAACGAAATTTTAAAGTAAGTACTACAACCAAGCTGAAAATTGAAAATAAGTTTGGAAAGGTTGAAATCAACTCTTGGGAAAAAAGCGAGTTTGACATCAAAGTGGAGATTATAGGTAAAGGACGAAATGAAGAACGCGCTCAAAACATTCTTAATGCTATTGAAATTGACATTACAGAAAGCTCAGCAGAAATAGTTTTCGAAACTGAAATCGCGAACACCAAGAATAAAAATGAGGAAGGCTTTGAGATAAACTACACCATCTACATGCCTGAGTCTAATCCTCTGGAAGTAAAGAACAGCTTTGGTGATGTGACTATGGGAGATCGTAAAAACGACCTTGACATCAATGTATCTTATGGATCTATGCGTGTGGGCGATGTTTCCGGAGACTCCAGAATCAAGTTGTCTTTCGGAGGCGGAAGCATTGGTGTGATTAAAGATGGTGAAGCAACTGTTAAGTATAGCAATTTTGAAATCGATGGTGCCGGTAAGTTAGACCTCACACAAGGGTTTTCAGAAATTGAAATTGGCGAGGTTGCAGACCTGGAAGTCGAAAGCAAGTATGGAAAATTAGAAATAGAAAAAGCAGGCAAAATAGATGCAGATGCGCATTTCTCCGGCTTTGATATAGAAGAACTGACAGGTAGTATAGAACTGGACTGTAGTTACCTGGGTAACTTCAGAATAGAAAAGCTTGCAAAAACTTTCACACTCGTAGACATTGATGGCAAGTTTGGTTCTTATGAGATTGGACTTGAAGAAGGTTTGAATGCTGACATCAATGCAGAGTTCTCTTTTGCTGACTTGAAATATTCGTCCGATGTAAATGCTACTTTCAACTATCGAGTGAAAGAATCCAACAAAAGCACTTATAAAGGGAAAATAGGTAAAGGTGACCCGAATAAAATGATTCGAATTGATTCCAGTTATGGAAATTTACGGCTGAAAATGGATTAAATTCTCAGATTCAACTAACCGAAAGACATGCTCATTTGCCGAGCATGTCTTTTTTCTTTTCTACTGAAGGCATTTCTTGGTACTTTTCTTATCTAATTCAAATCTAAACCCATGAGAACAGTACTCACCATTTTTACGCTTTGCATTTATCTTTCATTGCACAGTCAGGATCGAATGATCGCAGCTAATGAAACGACAACAACTACACATCAAGTAACTATCAAAGGAAAGTCTGTTCCTTATTCTGCCACCACTGGTACACAACCCGTTTGGGACGAAGACGGAAAAGCTATTGCAGCGGTTCATTTCACTTATTATCAGCGAAGTGATATTAAAAATCGTGCAGCACGTCCATTGGTTATTTCATTCAATGGAGGTCCAGGTTCAGCTTCCGTATGGATGCATCTTGCATATACAGGTCCTAAAATCCTAAAGGTGGACAATGAGGGTTTTCCTGTGCAACCTTATGGTGTAAAAGACAATCCCAATTCCATACTTGATGTAGCAGATATTGTATTTGTAAATCCAGTAAATACAGGCTATTCACGCATTCTGGACAAAGAAAATACAAGCAGAGATTTTTTCTTCGGAGTAAATGAAGATATCTCCTACCTCGCTGAGTGGATCAATACGTTCGTAACACGTATGAACCGGTGGGAATCACCGAAATATCTAATTGGAGAAAGTTACGGTACTACGCGTGTTTCAGGTTTGGCGCTTGAACTACAAAATCGACAGTGGATGTACCTAAATGGAGTAATTCTAGTTTCGCCTACTGAGCTTGGCATCCATAGTGGACAAGGAAGAAGAGAAGGGCCGCTCGGAGCAGCACTTCGAGTACCCTATTTTGCAGCAGCAGCATGGTATCACAAAAAGCTCCCAGCTGACCTTCAAAGCAAAGATTTGCTTGAAGTGCTGGACGAAGTAGAAACATATTCAGTACAAGAACTGATGCCGACTTTAGCAAAGGGTGGATTTGTGAGTAGTGAAGAAAAGAACGACGCAGCTAGAATGATGTCTAGGTATTCGGGAATTTCAGCGCAAGTGATCCTTCAATACAACCTGGATGTTCCCACTTCATTTTTCTGGAAAGAACTCCTACGTGAGGAAGGCTTTACTGTTGGGAGATTGGACTCACGATACAAAGGCATAGACCGAACCGATGGCGGTGATCGCCCAGACTTTAACTCGGAGCTTACTAGCTGGCTTCACGCTTTCGCTCCTGCGATCAACTACTATTACAAAAATGTGCTTAACTACGAGACGGATATTAAGTACAACATGTTTGGACCTGTGCATCCATGGAATAGAGATGGCAACAATACCGGTGAGAATTTACGCCAAGCAATGGCTCAAAATCCGTATTTACACACCCTGATACAAAGTGGCTATTATGATGGTGCCACCAAGTATTTTGACGCGAAATATACCATGTGGCAAATCGATCCAAGTGGGAAAATGAAAGACCGACTCTCCTTCAAAGGTTACCGAAGTGGACATATGATGTACCTTCGGAACGAAGATTTGATTAGTAGTAATGACCACCTTCGAGAGTTCATTCAAAAAACACTTCCAGGTAATAAACCTGCGAAATACTGATCTGGGCAATTTGAATTGATGTAATACGTTGGTCGGATAAATGAATAAACGAATACCTCTGCTTGCTTCCATATTTCTTTTATGGACTTGGTCATATGGCCAGATTCCATCAGATATTCAATCGGTTAGCATAGAGGATGATAATAATTTTTCAGGATTTGATCTGATCGAGATTGACAGCAATCAGGTATTTGTTTTGGCTGAACACTGGCATAATATCCGCAGTGTACCGAGAGCAACCATGAAAGTCTTGAGCTACTTGCATAAAAAGGGCAATGTCCGGATATTGGCCATTGAGCAAGGTGCCAGTGCCGCTTACATGGTCAACAAATATCTGGAGTCTGGCGATACTGTCATGCTTCGACAAATCGCTCGAAACACAATGTTTTGGGGGAAGGAAAACTGGAATTTTTTCGAAGACTTGAGAGCCTTTAATCAAAAGCTGCCAGAGGATCAGCGCGTGTTTGTAAAAAGTATTGATATTGAATACAAGATGGAATCCGCCATTTTCGTCATCAATCAATTGATAGGTAATAAAGAAATACCAATAGCCCTTGAAAATACGCTAGGTATTTTCAAGCAGTTATTTGAAAATACAAGAGAGCATCGTGAATCGTATCAGGGACTTTCTGTTATGTATTATTATGATCGTGAGGTAATTGAAAGTCTGGTGCTGAAGACCATTGACGAGATAGAACGAAAAAGTGAAGAATATACCAACTTTTTCGGGGATGACTTTGTGCAGTTTGCCACCTTGATTTTAGAAATGGATGATGGTCTGACATTCGATTATACCAACCCGAATAACAATTATAAATTTAGGGATCGATTGATCTATCAGAAGTTCACTTCGCTCGTAGAGGAATTTCCAGATACAGGTATTTTATGCGTAATTGGCATGAGACATGCGACAAAAGGCAGTTCTATTTACAAACTTGATAAACTAGATTTTTCACCCGTTCAAAATCAAGTAATGATCATTAAAGTATCAGCGCTATTCAATAAATTGATTATTTCGAGTGATCTAAGGAAATTTAATTTCAACTATCCTGGGCATTTAAAAGTTAATCCAGCGACATTTATTAAACATAGCCTGGATGATACTGCATTAAAATCCAGTAAGGGATTCGACTATACACTATTTATTAATAGCTCCGGAGAATTAACTTCTTTTGAGAAAATCTATAAAGGAGATTACTGAACAGCTGCACGTCTCAATCGGTCATTTACAGCCCTACCCAAACCTTCATTTGGAAGGTATTCTGACAATACTACTTTGATATGTGGTTGGTCCATTTTTCTCAATGCGGAGAAAATATTTCGCGCAGCTTCATCCATATCCTCGTTTGAAGAAAGAATTGCCAGATTCCGCTCGGGCACGTTGAAAGCTTTGTTATACGAAACAACTCCTGTGCTTTCGGGATCCAATTCAGCCAAGTTTTTCCCAATGTCGCCAACGATCATTTGTCGTCCAGGTGAATAGTGTGATTTTAACATTCCTGGAGCCGCAGGATTTGAACTCATATTCACTTTGATTTCTACCTTTCCAACAATCGACTGAATGGCTTCCACCTTAGTTCCCCCGAGTCGGTATACAACAATCTTATCCTCTTCAAATCCAACAATAGTGGATTCCAAACCCACACTACAGATACCGCCATCAAGAATATAAGGGATTTTTTCTCCAAGTTGATTTTCAACATGTGTTGCAGTGGTAGGCGAAACATAGCCAAATGGATTGGCACTTGGTGCTGCAAGCGGGAAGTCTAGCTGAGAAAGTAGTTCGAGTGTAAGTGGATGCTTAGGAATTCTCACCGCCATCCGATCCAGCCCTGAAGTCAAGAGGTCTGGTACACATGGTTTCTTCTTAAGTAAGATTGTCAACGGACCCGGCCAGAAGTTTTCTGCTAGTGAAAGGGCTTTCTCAGGAATTTCATTTACCAGGCTTTCTATTTTATCTAATGTATCAACGTGAGCAATAAGTGGATCAAACTTTGGCCTGTTTTTTACTGAATAGATTTTAAGTATCGCCTCTTCATCCAGCGCATTACCAGCTAGCCCATATACCGTTTCAGTTGGCATAGCTACCACATCACCACTGATCAGAAGTGCTTTCGCTTTGTCTATATCGGTTCCTATTTCGGCCACTGATTTTATTTATGTGGCAAAGATGATGAACCTTTTGAATTTGTCATGTGGCAGCGAAATACTTATTTTAGTCTAAAACCTATTCCAATGACTAAAAGCACACGAAATACCCTACGAATTGCATCAATAGTTCTTGCCATTCTTGTCATCCTGATGGATCTGGGTATCATTCCAAATATTGTGAATTACCACTTTTGGGTAATGGTTATAGCTTATTTCCTTTTGGTGCTGAGTATCCGCGCCTAGCGACGAAGGACCAATCTGCCTGATTGGCTCTGACCATTATATTGGACGCGATAAAAGTACACGCCATTAGCTAGAGAGGTACCTGAAGCATTGTTTCCATCCCAGGTTACTGAGTTGGTACCTGCATATTGTGGACCCCACAGGATGGTATTTATAAGGCCACCACTTGGTGAAAGGATATCTATCCGAACATTTCCATCCTCGGGAATGGAATACTGTATTTGCGCATTTTCAAGAAAAGGATTGGGGTATGCCGCCACAATTTCAAATGGCTTTTCTTCTTCTTCATTCACCGTTAATGCTTTAAAATCTGCAATGTTCGTTGTATAAACTCCATTTCCATGAGTAGCAACAGCCAGCCTTCCATCGCTTGGGCGATAGTCCATCATGGTGATAATAGCACTTCCAATGACAGTTGGAGACTCCTTTAACCATGTTGTGGTCGCAGAAGTCGTTTCAGTTGAAAATAAACCAACACTTGTACCTACAAGTCTCAATGCTCCGGTGTTCTTAGGAATTATTTCAGTCCAGCGCACACTTGGACCGTTTCCTGTTCCATCAGGATTTTCCTCTAAGTTTCCGCTGATATCAGTGAACGTCATTCCACCATTTATGCTTTCAAAAACTGATGAAACGCTGTAGTTAGAGAAAACTACCAATAGATGTTGATTATTATCTGGATTCACTGCTATGCTGGAAACATATGCCCCTTCTGGAAATCCGGCAGATGTAATCTCATTAACCAAAAAATCGGTCTGGTCACGCGCGTTATCAAGTCGAAATACTTGACCATCTGTAGTTCCATAATACACCTTTTCTCCATCAAATGACACCTCAACAGCACTAACCAATCCATCTACCAACGGATCTGAATTAACACGCTTCCAGCCTATTGCTGTTGGGGTTTGAGAACCACTTGGGATTTGAGAAACGTTGGAATGGAAATAAAGATAATTCCCTCCTGCACAGAACATGCGATTCTGGTTGATCGGATCTAAAGCAAAAGGATTTATAAACAGGTAAAGTGAACCCGCCGCCTGAACGAGACCTCCCGGATCCACTCTGCCAAATGAGGTAAGATTAGAATCTTCATTCAATGTCAGTCTCAAGGTTTGTCCTCTTTGAAAAGAAGCAAACCACAAAGAATTGCTTTTAGTAGTTGCGGCATATCCACCGTCGCCCCCTATCAATCCACTCCAACTTGTGTTGCCATTGAGTGAGAAATCTGTTCCGTTGTCTTGCATACCACCAATGAGTGTTTCGTCACCAGTTGTCTTCGATTGTGCGATTGTGAAAAATTGAGAAGTGACAAATCCGTCATTGCTGCTTTCCCACATTACTGAGTCTGCAACTATGCTATTTGTTCTTATCAATCCTCCGTCACTGGCAGAAAGTGCAACATTGGCATTGCTTGGTAAAAACAGCAAGTCATGCTGGTCTGGGTGATGATTTGGATAAATACTACTACCCCCTTCAGGGTTGTATCCGCCTATCCATTCAATACTTTCAGAGGTCTTGTAGGCATCGGTAGATCTAAACAGGTTGGTGCCTCCAATAAAAACGATGTTTTCGTTTTCCGGATGAACACGGATCATCATATTATATGATCCTTGTGTATTTAAATTTCCGAGCTCAGTACCAAAATCTGGAACCACCCGGGGTTCAGGATCGAATCCATTCACTCTGACTGTGCTATTGATTAGTGATAACCTATGCTCTACAATGAAAACCGGATTGGAGTCGATCATAAAATAAGTTACATCCGGATTGGAGGGGCTTGACCCAATCACAGTTCTCCTATACTGTGATTCTTCTGTTAAAGGTGTAATCTCTGTCCAGTTATCTCCATCAAGCGAATAGTAGATACCTGCTTCTGGTGAATCTTCATTAGAACCTGATTCCGTGGATAGAGCTGCATAAAACACATTGTCAGCAGAGCGCTCCAGTGAGGTGTAAAAAGATGCATTAGTTTCATTTAGGTCCACAGAATCATCCAACCCAAACAGCTCTTGCCCAACTTCTACCTGCCATGTATCCCCACCATTCAACGAACGAAGGATACCTCCATAAGCTGCTACAATCACCTCGTCCTCCACAAGATTTGCCGGGTTGATTTCGATATTCCAGATGTATTGAAACTGGCTATTGAATATATGAGGGTCTGAATCTTGTGTGGAAGCGATTGCATTCCATGTCTCTCCATTATCAGTAGATTTATAGATACCATTTCCACGAAACGGGGCAGCTCCTCCTCGAGAACTATTGCCTACGATTTCGCCGGTACCATGATACCAGATATCTTCTCTTCCTGGTCGTATATCTTGTACAATGCACGTAACACTGTTTCGATTTTCAGGATTTGATTTTCTCACCCAGGTGATACCGCCATCCAGGCTTTTCCAAATTCCACCCGACACACCTCCAGCCAGGATTATATTCTCATCACGAACGTCAAATGCTACTGCACGTGTTCGTCCTCCAACGTTGATTGGTCCTGCAGACTCAACCGTCAAAGCTTGCGCTCTCGCCAGATCCATTTGAGATAATAGTCGCTGATCGAAGAGGAGTTCAGCTTTACGGATATTTGCAGGAATCAAACCTGTAGAAGGATCTGCAGTGAGCATCTGCAAATACTCATTTCTTCCCATTAGATCCTCTTGACTGCTTATTTCGGAAGCAGCATCGACTATTAGAATGGTATATTCAGGATTGTACTCTCGAAGTGAATCTCCTACCAGAAAGGCTATACTTAGTGCAGTTAATACCTTTTTCAATCCTAATCTATGACAGTGTTCACCTTATTAAGTTTCCCCTCCTCCAACTCACTGGTTTTCACACCTGCTGCGTCGTTATTCTTATCTTCAAATTTAGCTTCGACAAAGTAAGCCATTGGCTTAATCTCTTTGAAAGTAACTCTTCCTTTTTTGTCAGTAGTCATTGTGGCGATTGCATTCTCGCTTGCTAAGTAATCTTTTTCAGTTTCATAAATAGAAACCGTAGCGTCCTCAACATAATTGCCAAGACCATCAATGACTGTGACTCTTAATTTTGTCGGTAATAGTTGTGCTTCTGCTGTGTTGATAGAAGCTGATCCCATAAGGATTATTGCAAAAAGGGTAATTATTCTCATAGTGTAATTATTACTTAATTGAAAAGATGTATTCCGCCAGGTTTTCAAAGTCATCTGCCTGTTTATATTTTCTGTCTGGATATGAATTTGCTATCAGTTTGATTCGAGTTGGTTTGTCATTCTCTTCGATGTATTCAATTTGAACGTTTCCGTACTTTTGATCAATAGGTTCAACACATCCACGTTTTGGCTTTAGGTAATGCATTTCTTTTAGTTCAACTACATCTCCTCTCTCCTGCATTGTATGTCTACTAATGACTAGACGATAATCCAATAACTTAGCCTGATCTGCAAGATAATCGAATAGGTATCGGAAGTTATTCTTTCCATACTTTGCTTCATAGCTAATGGCAAAGCCATTACTGTAAGTTGTCTCCAACAATAATATATGAGGGTCTTTATCTACACCTTTTCTTTGCCAGAAATACGATTGCCAAAGGTCATTTAGAAAATCGGCACAAGTATCAGAACTTTTCCAGGCCTGAAACCGATCTAAGAAAGATTGACTTCTTTGTATGATCTCATTCACCAACACCTTTGTTGGTGATGCTCCTGACTTTCCAAAAAGTCGATGGTATATGTAGTCAAAATAGCTCATTATCTTATTAGCGTAACGGAACCATATTGTTCGATAGTTCCTAAATCAGGTGCTAAAGAACTCGAAAACTTCATGATGTATGCATAGGTGCCTGGTGGAAGTAAAGCTCCTCTGTAAATACCATCCCATTGAAAATCTTGATTGTTTGCAGTGAACACAAGTTCACCCCATCGGGTATAAATCAAGATTTCAAATTCCTCAACGTAATCATTTGGGTAAACAAAGAACTGATCATTGATCCCATTTCCATTTGGAGAAAATGCATTTGGCGCCACGATCGTAGGTCTGCAGTCTTGAACCACCTCCACGCGATCTGTGGTGCAAGTAAAGCCGTTGTAAAGTGTCACTTCATATGTTCCGGCAACGCCAACATTCAAAACCTGATTTGTTGAAATAATAGTCGCATCTGGCAGCAACCTCCATTCATAGGTATTAAATATACCCGGATCGAGATCAACAGTTGGGTTGGCTAGATCACCTGGACAAAAACCTGCTCTTTCTGGCAGAAGAAGATCTTCAGGATTAATTGGAACCACAGCGATGTCCAATGCGTCGGTGGCGGTACAAACCCCAGACTCATTGGTCGCGACTACTGTGTATCTACCCGATTGGATAACAGTAAGAATTGAATCAACAACAGGCAACACGGTTCCGTTGGCATCCGTCCATTGATAAGTGACTGACGGATTGAAATAATTGGTTGTTGCAATAGCCATGACGCTTCCATTATCACAATCTGGCTCTAGCGTCATTGTGACTGTGAACTCAGGTTGAATATCCACATTTGTATCTCCTGATGTGACAGTACAACCTGTAAATTGATCCGATACTGTTACATTATATGTGCCCGTCGTGGTGACTGTACGTTGCATAGCTCCTCCTCCATCGTTCCAGTTGTAAATGTAAGATCCGCTTCCTCCTGTCACATTAGCCACCAATGTAACTTGCCCTTCACATGGATCTCCGTTCACCACTACATTAACTGTAGGATTCGTGTTGAAATTAACTTGAATGTCTTCAACGCGATCACAGAAACCTGGTGCTGATGCTGTCACGGTATAAGTCCCGGTCTGATCTACATTCACTGACACTCCGGTCGCTGGAGCACTTACTATATTACCATCTACTGTGGTCCATGCATAAGTGGTGCCTGGTGTTCCACCATCAGTAATTATCACAGCGCCAGAAGTCCCACATATTTCCTGAATTGCATCGAAGGTGAAGTTTGGTTCATTTCCTGCTATGACTGTAACCTGCTCTGTTTCAACACATCCAGGTGGATTATTATCTGTCACCTGAACAGAGAATGTTCCTGGATTCAGCCCCGATATTATAAGCGGATCTACAGTCTCATTCAGGCCACTAGCCACAATGACTCCATTTTGATTTTGAACTTCGTAATCATAGCTAGCTGGAAGCGTCGGTGTTGTTCCTGAAATTGTCAATTCAACTGTCCCGTCACAATTTCCTCCAGTGCTAATTGCAGTCATATTAAAACTTCCAGGATCTTCTACCTGAACGACTTCAGTATAATTACATCCCGAAACCAGATTTGTCACAGTCAAACGATAATTTCCGGGAGGTAAATTTCCGGGAGGAGCTCCTGTTGGGATTGATGCGGTTCCGGGTCCGTCAAAATTGAACGGACCGGCTGTACCTGGCCCTGATATTTGATAGGAATAGCTACCCACAGCATTAAATGTTATATCGATGGATCCATCATCATTCCCACAACCCGTGGTTGTGTTTGATGTGACAGTGACATCTGGTTCTTCCTGTATGGTGATCTGCACTGTATCTCTACCAATGCACCCAAAGCTATTCGTGACCTCAACAGTATATTCAAATACTCCAGCTGTTGTTGTGTCTATATCAAATGTTCTATTGCTTCCAAGCACGACACCATCAATGGACCAGGCATAGGTTGCCCTAACAACTTGAGCGTCCAGCGTGCCGCCGGGATCATTTTGACATATGGTTCTATCAGGCCCTAAATCAATGTCTGGACGCGCATCTGCTAAGAAGACCTGCAAAGTATCTGAAGTACAGCCAGTGACTATATTAATTATTGCCACATCAATTATTGCCGGGTTGCTAACTGTAATTTCTCGGGTTGTTTCTCCAGTACTCCAGTAGTAATTAAAATCAGGATTATCTACCGGCCATGCTGTTAAGATTATTGGCTGATCGCACAGAGCAGTATCTGTAGGTACTGTCGGGCTTTGAGGTATATTATTAATGGTGATAGTCTGCGTTAAGGTAGTATCCACATCACATCGATTGCTTAATACCAACTGCACATTGTAGGTTCCTGGGTTTGAATAGGTGTGTATGGTATCTTGAATTGCTGCAGAAGTCCCATCGCCGAATATCCATAAGTAATTTTCAATTTGATTGTTTGGGTCTCTACCTACAGCTGAAAAAGTAGTTGGCTGTCCGGCACATCCAAGTGTGATATTCATACTTGGTACTTGTATCGGAGGTGTTTGATTCTGAGCAAAGTTTGGAAGACCCAACCGGCTTGTTCTTCCTGAAAGATCGAAGCCGCTTGCATTGAAGCCTGCTCCAGCATCATCCCCGTCGGGGGAGTTTAAAGTTCCTATGGTTCCTGAATTATCAACAGCCATGTAGATTGTTCCATCGGGACCTAGCTGAAGTGCTCCATAATTGGCACCTTGTGGGTAGCCATCAAACTTTGTAGCTGCAATGTCGGTGTCAGGATTGGCTGAATTCAAGCTGTCCAAATCATACTGAATGAGCTTTGAAGCACCGGAATTTGTGGTTAGATAAAGTCGTAATCCTCCTGGAGAAAATTCCATTCCATACAGGTTGTTTTCACCTGTATCTATCAGCCTCGGATTGGACACTTCTCCTTGATTGAAATCAAAGATTTCTACCTGATTGGTACCTGGAATATTTACAGCAATTTGATTTAGCGTGGGCGATATTTTCATGTACCCTGTGGCACTTAACTCTTGCATAAAGTCGTGTATTTCTCCACTAGGTGAGAAAATCGGAGAACCCAATCCGGCTGCACTTGTACCAAAAGCTCTGAACGTATTATTTCCAAACTCGTGAGTTACAATTACATCATTACCGGTAAAGCCTGAACCAGTGATTCTCTCAGTACCATTCTCAATCAATTTGATGTTCTTCACCACCACTTTCCCCATTGCCGTATCACCCTTCATATCTACGATTGAATAGCGAAGTGCATACTCATCATCGCCGTATACACGCTCAGTTGTGAAGATGTAAAACATAGTTTGATCATCACCAAAAGGCATGATAAGGGAATTTTGTGCTGATTGTACTTCACCACCGATGGTATCACCATTGAGCATGACTTCATGCTCCCTATTCCAAACGGTGACTCCATTGGTATAAAACAGGAGGTTTCCTGTAATGTCTGATATGGTTGCACACCCTTCTTGTGCGTCTTGATTGTTTCCATCAAGGATAGCAATTGGACCATTGGTAAATTCAATGCCAGCCTGCTCACCAAAATACCACTGATTGGACGTTTGGTTTGCTACACCATATTCGGTTACTTCTATGTCATCAAAATCCGTACAGCCTGCTGTATTTGTAACTTCCACCCAGTACGTACCAGCGGTATCTACCTGGATGGTTTGAGTAGCAGCTCCTGTACTCCAAACAAAGGAACTGCCGGTACCTGCATCTAAGGTCAGTATTTCATCTACGCAAATAGTTGTGTCATTTCCAAGATCTACCATCAGGTCATTCACTAATATCTCTACAGGCTGACTTATCGTTTGTCTTATCCCGTTGACTACAGCTGTGAGACTTACCGTATATCCAGCCTCCATTGGGTATTCATAATTCGGTATCCATGCGTTGGAACTACTGCCGTCACCAAAGTCCCAGATAAGACTATTTGGAACTGGCTCCACAACTGGGAAAAATTTGGTCACATTGGTAGCGCAGCTATCTATCCAATAGAAATTAAGTGTATCAAATGCGAAGTTATATCCGGGAGTAAACTCTGGAAATTGACGTGTGTTGAAATCATCTGGAAATACAATTGCCTGGTATTGAACTGAATCTGCAACACTATCTGTTTGGTTAATTCTACCAAGGTTAAATGCTGAACCGTTGGTTGCTTGATATAAGTGATAAATTCGATTGTCTGGTGCTTTTTTCAATCCAAAACTGCGAAAGATTGGTGCTTGTAAAACTGGGTTGACTGCTCTTGTGCTATCATTAAAATCAATTTGATACAGCTGACCAGTGACTCCAGAACTTCCAAATCTGGAGAGATATAATTTAGAGCCGTCATTGGACCATTCTACATCATAAATGGACTCACCCTGGTTATCATTGAAACCAGAACCTGTTAATGTTGTATCCATGGCCAATGCACCTGTTGCCGCATCAAAATCCATGAGCCAGATATTACGATTGTTGCGGCGAGGAGCCATTACTAATTGCGCTGAATCTGCATTATATGCAAAGTGTGCGGCTTCAAATCCAGGAGTCGATCCATCAGTAAAATCATAATTTACAGTAGCGCCAATTCCTCCTCCATCTACTTGTGTCACACGTATTTCGAATGTGTTTCTGTTCTGGGTAATTAACCAGTACAGTTGACCGTTCCCGGAAGGGATAAGTAGCATTCCTTGTGCAGGATCTGTGAGCCCTGTGGGAACATTGAACATCCCCGTGACAACATCTCCATATGGAAACTGAGCTGAACCGTTCCCCTGAATTGTTGCGTCTACTACGGTGTATTGAATTTCATTTACTCCTCCGGAACCTGAATTAGTAAACAAATAATATTGTCCGGGATTATTTGTGACTGGACAGGCTACAACTGGCACATTGATACTCGAAACTCCAGACATGCCCGCGCCATTGGGTAGGATCAGATGTGAGGCATCGTAGATATTTATTCCATCTGTATAGAAAAGCAGGTTGCCTGTAAACTGATCTGTAATGGTTACTGCACCAGCAGTTCCGAAAGGAGTTGCTTGATCGGTCTGGAGATACACATCTCTTCCGTTTCGATCAAAAACAAGGTTTTCCGCAGAATTGCCAAAGTACCAGCGCGTTTCGGTAATGTTTTGAGACCACAGCGAATTGGCAATAAGAAAAAGGACGACAGGTAAAACCCATCTACTGAACGCAGTGGCATAAGGGGTACGCTTCATAAAAATGTCCTTAGTCATACACAACACTTTGTAAAAATACGGTTAACCCGAATAATTCGTGACTTAATCGCCGACAATGTAGCAACTCTATCATCGCGATGCCCAATATTTTAAATTCAGATTTATGCATCTTAAAATTTCAACGTTATACTCGTCGTTACATTACTTGTGTAAGTCAACAAAACTTAAGTTGATTTGTATTAATTGTATAATTTGCTCAATGATTTCGAATTAAATATTTGCATGGTCAGGAAGGCTTTTTTCTTCATTGTAATCATTAGTGCCCTTAGTCAGGAAAACACTTTGCAAGCGCAAGACCCTCAGTTTTCGCAGTACTATGCAGCACCACTATATCTCAATCCGGGATTGGTTGGAATAAATCAGAAAGGTCGAATGGGCGTGAATTACCGAACGCAGTGGCCCAATCTGGATGCTAATTTTGAGACCTTCTCTGCCTATTTTGATTATCATTTTGAGGATTATCAGAGCAGTGCTGGCATTATTTTCACTACCGATAAAGCTGGATCAGCGGGTTTAAAATCCAATACCATTGGGCTGCAATACGCTTACCAACTTCAGATAAATTACGATTGGACGTTTCGGCCAGGCGTGGAAGCAGCATATACCTTTCAAGATCTCAACTTCGACAAACTGATCTTTGGTGATCAGTTAAGCAGTACTGGGGTGACTGGAAATCCAACGAACGAAGTTTTTAATACTGGCCTCAACGCACGATTCTTTGATTTATCGTTTGGAGGAGTACTCTACAATCCGTCAATATGGATTGGTGCGGCCATGCATCATGTGCTAGAACCAAACCAAAGCATTGCTGGTGGAAATGCGCCTCTTCCGCGTAGATTCTCAATTCATGGCGGATATCGAATTCCGCTTAATCCAAGTACGACTAATACTTCTGTAGGTGAGCGAAGCATTACGCCAAGCTTTAATTATCGAACCCAGGGCGATTTTGATCAATTGGATATTGGTGCGTATTTCACGCTTGATCCAATATTGGTTGGGCTATGGTATCGTGGACTTCCGATAAAAAACACGGATGGTGTTGTCAATAATGAATCCATCATATTCATGCTAGGTCTGCAATCCAATAGAGCCACTTTTGGATATAGCTACGATTACACACTTAGCGACCTGGGTATTGGTACCGGTGGCGCTCACGAGATCAGCATTGCCTATTCATTCAGCCTAGGCGACCCATTGAAGCCTGCAGCAGATGTACGTAGGCTGAAGTGCCCAATTCCGTTTATATTCTAGAATATTTGTAGAAACCTTTCATCATGACCGAAGAAACCATATTCACCATACTCTTGGTGATCATCACCTTTGATTTTACGCTTGAGCGCATGCTAAGCTTTCTCAATAGGAAAAGTGCTAAAAAGCCCATACCAAAAGAATTAGAAGGTATTTACAATCAGGAAAAGTATGCTAAATCACAAGCGTACAATGAAGAGGTCTCCAGATTTGGCTCCTTCTCGGCCACCTTCAGTTTCGTCCTGTTAATACTCGCTATTTACAATGGCTGGTTTGGTATACTCGATCAGTGGATTCGTACCTTTTCTCCGTTGAGCCTTGTTTCACCACTGATCTTCTTCGGTATCTTATATGTGCTGTCTGATATCATCAACACGCCATTTTCGATCTATCGAAACTTTGTGATTGAAGCTAAATATGGATTCAACAAGATGACGGTTAAGACTTTCATTTTCGACAAAATCAAGGGATACATTCTCACAGCAATCATTGGAGGTCTTTTACTAGCGGTCTTAATCTATTTTGTCAATGCCATAGGAAGTGACTTTTGGTATTACTTCTGGGGAGTAATGACGGTATTTGTACTCTTTGCCAATTTTTTTTACACATCACTCATCCTACCCTTGTTCAATAAGCTTAAACCTATGGAAGATGGTGAGCTTAAATCTTCTATTCAAGCTTACTGTGACAAGGTTAATTTCCCGCTCAAGAATATATTCATCATGGATGGTTCTAAGCGAAGCAGCAAAGGGAACGCCTTTTTCAGTGGTCTTGGACGAAGGAAAAAAGTTGTCCTCTTCGATACGCTTGTAGAGAAGCATTCAACACAAGAACTCACGGCGGTATTCGCTCATGAAGTGGGGCATTATAAAAAGAAGCACATTCTGTTTTCAACCATCTTTAGCATTGGTTTGATGGGATTTATGCTATTTCTTTTTTCGCGAATGGCTTACAATGCTGAATTGAGCTGGGCAATGGGCGGACAGACTTCTGCTCTTCACTTAAATCTTCTTGCCTTTGGAATTCTTTATTCTCCGATTTCAACTATTCTGGGAATCATTGGCAATGTAATTTCAAGGAAGAATGAATATCAAGCAGATGCATACGCCAAAGAGACATATGATGCTACGCCATTGATCACCGGATTGAAAAAGATGAGCTCAGATCACCTGTCTAATCTGACGCCTCATCCAGCTTATGTGTTTGTACATTATTCTCATCCGCCACTCAAGGAGCGAGTAAAAGCTCTGGAAAGCTAGTCTTGAGAATTCGTATCAATAAAATCAATCTCGGCTCTGAAAGGGAAGCTCATTAAATATCCATGTGCTTCCTGTATGGTCATTTGATTGTGAATAATACGATGTAGTGTTTCTGTGATCGGACATCTCACTTTGTATGAATCTGCCAGCTGTTTTACAATATTTATGGTCTTAACACCTTCAGCCACCTCTTCCATTGACTCAATGATTTCCTCCAGGGTTTCTCCTTTGGCCAGACGGAATCCTACCGTGAAGTTTCGACTAAGATTGGAAGTACATGTGGCAATTAGATCTCCTACTCCTGCTAACCCTAGAAAAGCCTGAGCATTGCCTCCTAGTGCCTTTCCTATATAAACCATCTCTACCAATCCTCTGCTTATAAAAAGAGACTTGGCATTTTCGCCCAAATCCATCCCGGCGATCGTTCCAGCGCCAACAGCTATAATATTTTTCAAAACACCACAGAGCTCAATACCAATCAGGTCACGACTGCCATAGATCATGAATCGATCATTTTTCAACAGGCGTTGACCTATTTTCACTACTTCATCAAAATGAGATGCTACCACAGTAGCCGCAGGTTTTCTCTGATCCAGCTCTCTTGCCAAGTTAGGTCCTGCAAGACATCCAACTCTTAGCACCGAGGTTTCTTCCTTTATCACCTCAGAAATTGTCTTCACATGCTCACGTGTGAGTGGATTATTAGCGTTGATTTTTTGATTCTTTGGCACGAATAAGTCGAATCCTTTGGTTCCATGAATAAGCACATGATACGGTCGGAGATGTGGTGCCAGTTTGATGATCATGTCGCGAAAATTGGCTGATGGCACCATAGGGAAAATCACCTCACATTGCTGTGGCACTTCCTCTAAATTATTGGTTACTTCTATATTTGCGTGAAGTTTTTGACCAGAACTAACCCGCTCTTTTGCTATCTTTTTCGTCTTTTCCGGGTCACGGATATATAAAATCACTTTCGCGTTATTCTCCGCTAGAATATTGGCGATGGCTGTTCCAAAGCTACCGGCACCAATGACGCCTATTACTTCCTCAGATGTACTTTTCGAGCCCATAGCCATTCATTCGATTGTGATAATAATAAAGCGTGTTGGTGTCCTGCACTATGATTTTATCCCCTTTCTTGACAAGTGGGCGTTGATCATGGTACAATCCAACATTTTGCAAACCATGCGCAATAGCAGCCGTAGCTCGTTCCTTCATATGATCGGCCATGTCCACTTCTCCTTTTTTATGAATTTTATCCAGTTGATCTCTCAGCTTTTTAAAATTCTCCTTAAACTCCTCATAATCCAAGATTAAATCTTCATCAGGGAGGCGAAGCACATGATACAAATCAAGCTTTGGATTCATCCTTTCCAGCATCTTAAATGCCGTAAATGCCACCAGATGACTCGCAAATACACGGTTGTATTTATGATACTCTTCAATAATTCGTTTGGAGAGCACACGAACGTATTCTTTCTCGCGTTGTGCATCAAATGTGATTTTCTTATCTCGAAGGAAGTAATCACGAACATTTATTGGATTACCATTCTTGTCGAAGCTGTTGCCGTCACTATCTACATAGTTTCCAAGGATATCTGTGCCGCGACCAACATTTACCGAAACATCAGAGCCTTTTGTGAAAAACTTAAACATGAATGTTCCAAGCTTATAGGAAGTGGAAAATTCATCCGCCTCTACATAGTACCGTTCTCTACCTGTTCTCTTTAAATAATCTCGAATCAGTGATGGAGCTTCCAGTGTAAAGTGATAGTTGATAACTACCGGCACTATAAAGACCTTAGGAGCCTCCTCGCCTTCTTTCGCATTTAGATATAATTCTCTTTGCGCCTCAATGGCTGTACCTAAAAGACCCATGCGTAAGTTTGTTTCTATTTCTCCTGAGCGCGAGCGAGTACCTCCTGGGAAGAATAAGGAATGACATCCTTTCTTAATCGCATTCCTGGAGTAGGTTTTTAGTGTCTCCAGATAGATTGGATTTTTCTTTCTCCTATCTACTTTATAGGCACCGAGGCTATTCATGAAATAAGCCAATATTTTAATATTGAAGAGGTTTAAGCCAGCTCCATAAATAAATGGCGGTAGTCCAAGGTGTTGTATAGCCCAGCCGATAAGAATAGAATCTAAATTACTAAAATGCGTAGGTACCATTACAACAGTACCTTTTTTTGCTAAGGTGCGGATGTGTTCTGTCTCACCAATCACGTGAACCTTGTCATCCAAATCTAGCTGGCGACTAAACAACGATAACAGCCCCTTGACTCTGGCTGCATTGAGCAGGCGAGCAAAGCCGAAAGTGATAAAGCTTTGAGCAAAGCGGTATGCTGACTTTTTAAAATTTCCTGCAATTTCCTGAGTATATCGATTGATGATTTCTAGCAATAGACCCTTTTCCAAAGCAGCTGCTTCCTCTTTTTCATCCACATTAATATCAAGTAATCGGGCTTGAATATTCTTCCAGTACACCTTTTCATCTGGGGGGTCTACACGCCAAGGATTTGCTTTCATCCTAAGCTTTTCCCGATGAACGGTCATCTCAATCTCTTCTCTGAGGGATCCATTCTTAGAGGCAACAAGGTGCTTATACGTCTCACTAGTTACTTCATCAATAAACTCCTTACGGTATTTGGACAATTTTACAATTGGCCATTCGCTCTTGTTTGGGATAATTTCTGAATACCTGACTTTCTTTCTGCGCATTTACCTGTTTTAGAAATTGGCGGAAAGATAATTCTAAGAGTTAACATCTGTATAATTGCACCCGGAATGACACGTAAATTGCAAGACATCCAAGCCCCGGTGGCCGCAGAAATGGAGGAGTTCGAAAAAAAATTTCGGCAATCCATGAAAAGTAAGGTGATGCTCCTTGATAAAATCACTGGATATATTGTGCGAAGAAAGGGCAAGCAAATGCGCCCACTTTTTGTTTTTCTTAGTGCTGGGGCCACGGGTAAGATAAGTGAGTCTACATATAGAGGTGCTTCGCTTATCGAGTTGCTTCACACTGCATCACTTGTGCATGATGATGTAGTGGATGATTCGTCTACACGAAGAGGCTTTTTCTCTATCAATGCGCTTTGGAAAAATAAGATAGCTGTTCTTGTCGGAGACTTCCTACTTTCCAGAGGTCTCATTCTTTCCATGGAGAATAATGATATCAACCTATTGAAGATTACTACAGAAGCAGTGAAGGAAATGAGCGAGGGAGAGCTTTTGCAAATGGAAAAGGCTCGTAAGCTTGATATCAGTGAAGAAGTTTATTATGAAGTGATTCGACAAAAAACAGCAAGTCTAATTACTTCTTGTTGCAAGGTTGGTGCAGCTTCCGGAGGAGCTGATGAAGAAAATATCGAAAAAATGGGCGAATTTGGATTGGCAGTAGGCATGGCATTCCAGATTAAGGACGATTTATTTGATTATGGCACCTTCGAAATTGGCAAACCAAGAGGAATAGATATCAAAGAAAAGAAGATGACGCTTCCGCTAATTTATGCGCTTAATCATGCTTCTAAGCTGGAAAGAAAAAGGATAAAGAAACTGGTAAAACGAGCTGAAAAGAGACCAAAGCTTGTTCATGAGGTTATCGATTTTGTGAAAGCTTCCGGCGGGATAGATTATGCCATCTCAGTCATGGAAAATTATCATCAAAAAGCTAAAGATATTCTACAAACCCTCCCTGACTCCCAATATCGCAACTCGCTTGAAGATTTGGTTCAATTTACCATTGAGCGTACGAAGTAATCAGCTAAAAAATAAGCTTCTGATTCCTTCTATTATCAAAATCACGAGAATCAAAATCATAACAACAGCGGCCGCCCCTGCTACTTCGGGAGTACCGACTTGATTTTCTGTAATTCCGTATGCTGCCCAAGCGACAACTCCACCAAAGATCGGATCTCGGTAGCGAATGATCATAACCGTACCTACTGCCCCTGCCAGAGCTAATTCTACAAACACCCAAACTGTTTTTGTCATCATCCAATTATCCATTCCAATCACCGTCTGCTCTACACTAATATTGGCAAGTGTAGCCACTGTAATCCATCCTAAGTACAAGCTGAAGGGGATTCTCATAAATAGTCGATCCATTAAACCTTCAACTTTACCTGGAAGAATATGTCTATAAATACCAATCAGGGAAGTTAAGATTACTGCCATGAGTATCAGAGAGAGAGTAATGAGCTCATAGTGCCAGCAAATAATCCAAAGAATGTTTGCGGCACAGTTAACAACAAAATGTCTATTTATTCGATCAAAGGCTGCCCTGTATTTATTGCGAGGTAACAACTGATATATGGCGTAGGCTATCAAAAAGGCATAAATCAACCCCCATATTGAAAAAGTGAATCCTGCTGGAGTAAAGAGTGAAGGATACGATGCTGAAACCTCACCCGTAGTTCTTCCCCCAATTGGCAAAAAGTTGGCTAAGAAATTAACAACAAGAACTATCAAGAGAGATATGGCCGGAATGATTCGATTCATAGAACAAATTTAGGTATGAACTGCTTGGTGAAGTGTTTGTTTAAAATGGGTCAAATGAAATAGCCTTCTTATGTTTGCGGTTCTAAAAATTATAGGCGCATGAAAACGATTCAGGATTACGATTTCAAAGGAAAAAGAGCATTAATAAGGGTGGACTTTAATGTGCCTCTAAATGAGAATATGGAAGTAACTGACGAAACCAGGATTAATGCTGCTATTCCTACGTTGAAAAAAATTCTGGCTGATGGCGGCTCATGCATCCTGATGTCTCATCTTGGGCGTCCAAAAAATGGCTCGGAGGATAAATTTTCACTTCTCCATATTGTAAAAATCTTAAGTAACAAGTTAGGTGTTGAGGTGAAATTCGGTGGTGATTGTATTGGTCAATCTGCTAAAGAACTCTCACGCCAACTTAAAGATGGTGAGGTTATGCTTTTGGATAATGTGCGCTTTTACAAAGAAGAAACTGCCGGTGACGAAGCATTTGCACAAAAATTAGCATCACATGGAGACATTTATGTGAATGATGCATTTGGAACAGCACACAGAGCACACGCGTCTACAACCGTAGTAGCTAAGTTCTTTACTGAAAAATGTTGTGGGAATGTGATGCAAGCAGAGTTAGAAAATGCTCAAAGAGTACTTGGAAACGCAAAAAAGCCTTTTACAGCTATTATGGGCGGAGCCAAGATATCTGATAAAATCATGATCATTGAGCAACTATTAGATAAGGTTGATCACCTCATCATTGGAGGTGGTATGAGTTATACATTCTTTAAAGCAATGGGCGGCCAAATAGGGAATTCACTTGTAGAAGAGGATAAACTGCCTCTAGCTAAAGAACTCATAACGAAAGCTAAAGACAAAGGCGTGGATCTGCAGCTTCCTAAAGACTCTATCATTGCGGACGATTTCAACAACAATGCCAATACTCAGACTGCTGATAACTATGCTATTCCTGAAGGATGGATGGGCCTGGATGTAGGCCCTGAATCTCGTATTGTTTTTTCGGAAATAATCGAAAAGTCAAAAACAGTACTATGGAATGGTCCCATGGGCGTTTTTGAGATGAGCAACTTTGCTGAAGGAACAAATACCATCGCACAAGCTGTCGTGAAAGCAACTGAAAATGGTGGTTTCTCACTTATTGGAGGAGGTGATTCTGCAGCGGCAGTGAACAACCTGGGCTATGGAGATAAAGTATCGTATGTATCCACTGGAGGTGGTGCGCTACTCGAATATATGGAAGGTAAAGTACTCCCTGGAGTTGCCGCGTTGGAATTGTAAAAAAGCATTGGCAAATAGCTAAAGGTTCGGTATCTGATTTGTGTTAGAACCTTCATGCAAACAAATCTACTATCTCTACTAATCCTAATTTTTCTCTTTGGATGTGTCTCGTATGGAGAAACAACAAAGTCTGATTTTTCTCCACTGAAGCAAATCACATGCGAGGAGAAACCAAAAGAAATTTATCTATTCATGGAGAATGAAAAGGTGGATTTTGAATACGAAAGAATAGGTTTGATAGAAGTACAGGGTGGTCAATACGTTTCGCTAACAGAAGTAACAAATGAGTTAAAATTCAAAGCTTGGGAAAACTGCGCAAACGGAATTTTAAACGTATCTCAAGGTAATACGATACGAGCATCAGGAACCGCCTTTGTTGATGAAAGTGAAGACTTATATTCATCCAAGGTATTAACAGGAGTTGCCGTACGTGTGAATCTCACAGAATCCTTCAAGACTGAGCATGCTTCCAAGGCTGTTTCACTTGATTTTACAGAAGAAGTAGATCAACGTAAAACGAAGGAAAGTAAAAAAGCAAATACGCAAGCAACGGTAAGCATTATCGCCGGTGTAGTTGGACTCATAGTAATCATTATAGCCGCCTGAATTTCAGATTCACCTCTTCCACTTTCTTATCTTCAATAAGAATGCGAAGTGCTTCCATGATTTGATCTTGCGTATAGCTAGCCATCAATGCACGAAGTTCTGTGATGTTTCGTGGAGCTTCTAGTACTTCTTCCACTTGATCTACCGGAACATCACTCAACTTTAGTCGCTTCTTTTTCTCCAGGTCATTGTCGCAAATGCCGCATGTCAATGATGTCTCTTCATCAAAATAATGCTGAAAAATCTGAGTTCTACAATCGCTAGATTTCATATAATCGACAACAGCACTGGCTTTTTCTTGAGCTAGTTGCCTGCGCCATTCGATCTGTTTACTATCAATTGGGAGCTTATCTGCATCCAGACGAGGCGTTAGAAATGTGATGGTAGCAGAATCTAATGCAGGTTGATAATCGATGACTTCACTGTCATTCAAAAATTTCAGCCATTTCCTTACTTGTACTTTATCAGTCTTTAGCAACGAACCAATATCCTTTTCTTTGATTTTTGAATAGCCGGCAAAGACCTCTCCCCCATACAACCGCAGCAATGTTTTGATTAGTGCATCCAATTTCGGATTAGCAATCTGAAATTTATATGTTTCACTTTTATCAAGCAAAAAGGTAATCTTCGATTGCTCGTAAAATCCTTCCGTCATTTGGATCAAACCTTCATCACTGAGTTTTTTCAAGGCTGCATATGTCTCCACAATAGGAAGATTATAGGTGTTTATAAATTGCTCATAATTAAAAGGAAAACTTGAAAACGCGTGACTCCCAATCGCCATTTTAAAATAATTAGAAAGCGCCTGGTACGTTCGTTTGATCTGATCAAGAGATACAATGGAGCGATCGGTCCGATCTTTCAACTCGTCAATATCTTGTAGGTGGTATAGCGCCACCGCGTAAGCTTTTTTTTCATCACGACCTGCACGTCCAGCCTCTTGGTAATAAGCTTCAATTGAATCCGGCAAATCCATATGAATTACGGTGCGAACATCTGGCTTATCAATGCCCATCCCGAAGGCATTAGTAGCTACCATCACCCGAACCTTACTTTGAATCCAAGCGCTTTGCTTTTCTGATCGATCCTGACCTGAAAGACCTGCATGATAATAATCAGAAGATATATTATTTCGTTTGAGCAATTCAGCTATTTCTTTTGTACGTTTTCTGCTCCTCACATAAACAACAGAAGTTCCAGGCACATTGCCCAAAATCTCAATCAACTTACCTTCCTTACTTTCCAAACTAAAAGCAGAATATGAGAGGTTTGATCTGGCAAAGCTTTTCTGAAAAACCTGGACATCTTCCATTTCAAGTTTTTCCGCAATATCCTTTTTTACCTCTTTGGTAGCTGTTGCTGTCAAGGCAATCAATCGACTGATCCCTAGCTCATTTTTGAATGAGGCGATCTCTGAATACGGAGGACGGAAATCATATCCCCATTGGGAAATACAATGCGCTTCGTCAATCGCCAATAAGGAGATATTCATCTGCCTGGCTCGCTCGATAAATATTTCAGTCTTTAAACGCTCCGGTGAGACATAGAGGAATTTAAAACCTCCATAAATGCAATTATCCAGTGTAATATCAATCTCTCTTCGACTCATCCCTGAGTAAATAGCAGCGGCTTTTATTCCCCTGCGCTGGAGTTGCTCCACCTGATCCTTCATCAGTGAAATCAATGGTGAGATAACAATGCAAATCCCATCCATTGCCATGGTTGGCACCTGAAAACAAATAGACTTACCACCTCCGGTTGGCAATAAGGCAAGCGTATCTTTTCCTTCCATCACAGAACGAACGATATCTTCCTGCATTGGGCGAAAGGAATCATATCCCCAGTATTGCTTCAGTATTTCAGATAAATTCACAATTCTAAGCTAACATTGAAAAACGGTTGATTTACACTTCAATAAAGAATTATTTTTTGTGTAAAACACAAAAGCAAAACAACTCGCAAATTCACAACAAATGACCTTTAATAAAAGACTATCTATCCTAGCCATACTTACCGTCTTACTCAATTGCAGCTATGCTCAGATAGCTCCAAAGTGGACCGTGGAGTTGAAGGGTTTAGGAACCTTTTCATCACCAAGAGCCGCCGACTTGAATAATGACGGAATAAAGGATGTCATCCTGGGATGTGGACGTGAGGAATTCGAAAAAGCAGATACAGCCGTAATCGCTCTGAATGGGAAAGACGGCTCCATGCTTTGGTACGTTGGTGCCCGTGATCAAATGTTTGGTTCCGCTGCTATTTATGACATTGATGGAGATCAGATCGATGATGTGATCATTTCCGGTCGTTCTGCTGAGTTAAAAGCCATTAGCGGAAAATCAGGGAAAATCATTTGGGAGTTTACTGAGATCTCTGAACCTAAAAAGTTGAGGGAGCTAGGCTTCTACAACTTTTACAATCCTCAGGTGATAGAAGATCAAAATGGCGATGGTAAAAAAGATATTCTTATTGCTAATGGAGGAGATGTAACTAAGAAACCAGAAGAAAAAGACCGGCCAACAGGCCAATTATTTATCATCGATGGAAAAAATGGCAAAATCATATCCCGAGCATTGATGCCGGATGAAAAAGAAATTTATTGCTCCACAGTAATTACCAAGCTTTCACCTGAAGATGAAGACTTCTCGGTAATATTTGGAACAGGCGGAGAAACCATTGGGGGAAGCATGTATATAAGTTCGCTCAAGGCCGTACGCAGCGGTGACATAAGCAAAGCAATTGCAATCGCATCCAGTCCTGAAAAAGGCTTTATTGCTCCTCCACTGCTGATAGACGTCACCAAAGATGGAACCCTTGATGTCTTAATCAATGCAGTAGACGGACGAATGATTGCCGTGGATGGAAAGTCCAAATCAATGCTTTGGCAGTCTCTAACTCCCTCGTCTGAGGCATATGGATCTATCGCTGCGGGTAATTTCTTTGAAAAGGATAAGCTCGATTTCTTTTCTGTCTATGCTTCCGGCGTTTGGCCAAATCTCACCAACTCCAAACAACGGCTCATAGATGGAACTACTGGAGAAGCTATTTTCACTGGAACCATGGGTTCTGTTCAAACCAGCACACCGATCATCGCAGACATCACCCAGGATGGGTTTGATGACGCACTCCTGAGTGTCAACATTTTTGTAGAAACCTTCCCTTTAAAAGACTATTTCAATGCTTTGGTACTTTATGATTTTAAAAACAAAAGCGTTCACCAGTTCACACGTGCACAGTTTGGATTAAATCTTGCGTCAACACCATGGGTTGGAGACCTGGATAACGATGGGAAGTTTGATATTATCTATTGCAACCACACCGAATCACGGAATGTCTTTGCTATGAATGACTTGCGTGTCAACTTGATTAAAACAGATATAGACATTAAAACTCCTGTGAAATGGGGGGCTTACATGGGCAGTGACTATGATGGAATCTTCAAGGACTAGGTAGGAAGCGAAACAGTTATTGGAACTGTTTGTTGTGTACATAAACAAATGGTATGCTTCACATCGCAAATCTTACCCTGCTAATGCTAACACTCGCACCACAAATCGTCTTTGATTTTGATACTACTACCAATCCTCAATCATGGCAAATAGTAGATGATGTAGTCATGGGTGGACGATCCAATGGAACTTTTACAATCAATAAAGAAGGTCATGGTGTTTTTTCAGGCTCAGTTTCACTAGAAAACAACGGCGGATTTTCATCCGTACGGCACAATACTCAAATTGATAAAGTGTCTCCATTGGATAAAGTCCAAATCCGGCTGAAAGGTGATGGTAAAAAATATCAATTTAGGGTAAAACAGAATTCAAGAACTTATTACTCTTACATATATACGTTTCGGACCTCTGGAGAATGGGAAGAAATAGAAATCCCCTTAAGTGAGATGTATCCTTCATTTAGAGGAAGAGCGTTAAATTCTCCCAACTTCTCCCACGATACCATTCGTGAAGTCACTTTTTTAATAGGCAATAAAAAGGCTCAGGACTTTAAACTTACCATCGATAAAATTCAGATTATACACTAGCGTCAAATCAACATTTTGATTAGCGGTAGCAATAACCGTAAAAAGGGGATTAGCTTTAAAACATAATCTAAACCTCTTATTATGCTACCTACTCATACAATAAAGCACATCCGGACTTTTTTGTTCGCATGCTTGCTGCCAACTTTTTTCTATGCCTCAGGACAAGGTTTTGAAGGCTATTATCAGTTTCCTGATATATACAATGATCAAATCGTTTTCTCTGCTGAGGGAGACCTTTGGTCAGTTTCACTTGACGGTGGTCTGGCTCAACGACTAACGACGCATGCTGAGGAAGAGATGTATCCTTCATTCTCGCCAGATGGTAAAACAATTCTCTTTTCAGCAAGCTATGAAGGTCCGCTAGAAGTATACACCATGCCGACAAATGGCGGGCTGACCACACGATGGACCTATGAAAGTGATGCCTCAATAGCAACTACCTGGTCACCTCAAGGAGAGGTTGTATATGCGACATGGGCCTATAACAAAAAGCCGGATAATCGACTGGTGAAAATAAATCTCACTTCAAAAGTAAAGACACCAATACCACTAGATCAGGCAAGTGAAGCCAGCTACAATGCGGATGGATCTGCTCTTTTCTTTGTCCGTCCTGCTTATCATAGAAACGTAACTAAAAGATATGAAGGTGGCACCGCGCGTCAGGTATGGAAGTTTACATCCGGTGCCGAAGCAGTCAAGCTCACCACTAATCATGAAGGTGAGAGCCACCACCCCATGTGGCACAGTGATCGAGTGTACTTCATCTCAGATCGAGACGGAACGATGAACATCTGGTCCATGGATGAAAATGGTGGAGACAAAAAGCAACACACCACACACGCCGAATTCGATGTGAGATATGCAAATGCCTCCAATGGCAACATTGTCTATCAAATGGGTGCAGATCTATGGAAATACAATATTGCATCTAACAGTTCACAAAAAATTAATATCACATTGGCTACCGACCTGGATCAGCTGCGTGAAAAATGGGAAGAAAACCCTTCACAATACATAACCTCGGTAAATCCTGATAAAGACGGGAGTAAAATCGCAATTACAGCAAGGGGACGTGTTTTTGTAGTGCCTGTTAAAGGAGGCCGAATGATCTCCTTTACCGACAAAAAAGATGTTAGATATCGTGACGCAACATTCTCTAGTGATGGAAAATCCGTCATTGCACTATCAGATGAAAGCGGAGAGTTCGAGTTTGTTCAGATGCCAGGTGATGGACTTGGTAGTGAAAAAGCAATAACCACTGATGGTAATCTGCTTAGGTACGCCGGGATTCCATCTCCGGATGGTAAATGGATCGCCTATGATGACCTTGAGAGTAACATGTACATTCTCAATATGGCATCAGGTGTAAGCACTAAGATTTCCACAAACCAGGAAGGGATTTGGGATTTCTCATGGTCTCCGGACAGTCAATGGATCGGGTACGTTCAGGCTGCAGCAAACAGCATGGCTCAAATACGTATTCACAATGTAAGAACAAATGCCAACTTTGATTTGACTACAGATCGAGCCAATAGTTTTAATCCCAGATGGAGCCCTGATGGGAAGTTTATTTACTTCATTTCTGATCGAAACTTCACAACTTTAGTTGGTAGCCCTTGGGGAACGCGACAACCAGAACCGTACTTTGATGTAAGTGAAAAGGTTTATCACATAGCTCTTCAGAAAGGCACTCGTTCTCCCTTCAGACCTAATGATGAATTATATACCGGCGAAGAAGAAAGCCCGAAGAAGGAAGAGCCTAAAAAAGGAAAGAAAGGCAAGGACAGTGAAGAATCTTCAGATGAATTAAATGTACAAATTGATCAAAATGGAATCCAGGAACGATTGATTGCTGTACCCATTAAACCAGGAAACTACCGCGCGCTAGCCGTCAATGACAAGGCACTCTATTTGATTTCCAGAAGTACAGGCGTCAATGCCAGCAGTGATTTGGTAGTAGCCAAAATCACCAATGAAGAGGTGAGCACTAAAACGATGGTGAGTGATATCAATAGATACAGCCTTACGCAAGATGGCAAAAAATTGATGATTGCCAAGAGTAGAAACTTCTATATGGTGGATGCAGGTACTGGCTCAATCGGAGATCTCAGCGATAGTAAAATAGACTTAAGCGGATGGAAGTTTCCTATTAACCCTAGAGATGATTGGAAGCAAATATTCACCGACGCATGGCGAATGGAGCGAGATTATTTCTATGATAAAAACATGCACGGTGTTGACTGGGATGCAATGCATGCGAAGTATCTTCCATTGGTCAATCGAGTGACCACCCGAAATGAATTGTCTGATCTTATTGGGCGATTTGTTGGCGAGCTTTCTGCATTACATACAAGCGTCCGAGGCGGGGATACCAGAAGTGACGACAAAAACATTTCGGTTGCGAACCTTGGAGGCATGTTTACTCGCGATGAATCTGCAGGTGGTTATCGGATTGACTACATATACAAGGTAGATCCAGACTATCCAGACGAAAAATCACCCCTGGATGATCCATATCTGGATGTGAAAGAAGGAGACATTATTACCAGTGTGAATGGCCGAGGTGCGCTTTCTGCCAATGATATAGGTGAACTGATTCGCAATCAAGTTGGCAAACAGGTAAGATTAGCCGTCAAGCGAGGATCAAGTGTAAGAGATATCATTGTGACTCCAATAGGAAGTTCTTTCAACCTAAGGTATCGAGATTGGGAATATGGCAATAGGAAGTATGTGGATCAGCAGTCTCAAAGCAAAATCGGCTACTTGCATTTAAGGGCGATGGGCAGCAATGACATTAATCAGTTCTATCGCGAATTCTATCCGGTATTCAATCGTCAAGGATTGATCATTGATGTACGCTACAACTGGGGAGGAAACATCGATAGTTTCATTCTGGAAAAGCTGCTTAGAAAAGCATGGATGTATTGGAAAGGAAGATCGGGTGAACCATACTGGAACATGCCGTATTCCTTCAGAGGTCATTTGGCAGTGCTTGTAAATGAAAACACCTACTCCGACGGAGAAGCCTTTGCTGATGGGTTTAGAGCGTTAGGTTTAGGCCAAACAATAGGTACGCGAACATGGGGCGGTGAAATATGGCTGAGCAGTGTCAATAGGTTAAGTGATGGCGGACTGGCACGTGCACCAATGTTTGGTGTGTATGGAGATGGTGAATGGCGCATTGAAGGACGTGGTTTTGAGCCAGACATTGAAATTGATAATCTTCCGAATGCCACCTTTAATGGAAGCGACGCTCAATTGGATAAGGCAATTGAACATTTAATGCAAAAGATCAAAGGCGATCCGCGACCGGTGCCCGCTCCTCCGGCCTATCCAGACAAGTCTTTTAAAAACAATAAGAAAAATTAGCATAGAAAAGCCTCACGAATTGTGAGGCTTTTTTTTATTTCATCTCTACGACCAAATCATCTTGCTCTACCAACTCACCCGATTGAAGGTGAATTTTCTTCACAGTTCCCGCTACTGAAGAAGAAACTGTTGTCTCCATCTTCATGGCCTCAATCACGAATAGCACGTCATCTTTCTTCACCTTGTCTCCTTCCTTCACCTGGATCTCTGCAATCTTTCCCTGAAGAGGAGAGCCTATTTCATTGTCAGCTTCTGCTTTCTTATTTGATATTTTTTGAACAGCTACGTGCTTATCTCGAATGCTTATCCTCCTTGTTTGTCCATTCAGCTTAAACGAAACCGTGCGCATTCCCTCTTCGTCTGGCTCAGTGATGTAGCCCATCTCAATGATGATGTTCTTGCCTTTAGCAATCTCTACAATAATCTCCTCTCCTCGCTTCATCCCGTAGAAGAATACAGGCGTTGGCAAATGAGTGACCTCATCGTAAACCTGAACGTGCTGATAGTATTCTTTGAAAACCTTTGGGTAGAGTTTGAAGGAAAGAAAATCATCTATATCTGTCAAGGGAAACTCTTTCTGAAACGTAGCAAATTCTTTATCAAAATCCACCGGTTCCATATTGTCATTGGCTCGACCTTGAAGTGGTTTCTGATTTTTCAAAATCAGCTTGCTGATCTCCGATGGAAAACCGCCATGTGGCTGACCCAGGTCTCCTTTGAAAAAACCGACAACAGATTCAGGAAACGAAAGTGTGTCCCCTTTTTCGAAGATGTCTTCTGCCTTTAGGTCATTGGCTGTCATAAACATGGCCATGTCTCCAACCACCTTCGATGATGGAGTCACCTTCACTATGTCACCAAATAACTCGTTTACTATTTCATAATTTTTCTTGATGGTTTCGAACTTATGCTCCAAACCCAGTGCGATAGCCTGTGGCCGAAGGTTGGAATACTGTCCTCCGGGTATTTCGTGATCATACACTTCGGCAGTGCCAGCTTTCAATCCAGACTCAAACGGATAATAGAACTCTCTCACATCCTCAAAATAGGCAGCGTGCTCATTGAGTGATTTCAAATTCATTGCTCGTCCTCGCTCGTGATATTGAAGCGTTGCTACCAGCGAGTTGAAATTCGGCTGTGATGTCAAACCAGACATTGATGCCAACGAAACGTCGATTATGTCAACACCTGATTCAATGGCTTTTAGATACATAGCAGCCTGCATAGAAGACGTATCATGCGTATGTAAATGAATCGGAAGATCTACCGCCTTCTTTAATTCCGAGACTAACAACTGCGCACTATAGGGTTTAAGCAATCCTGCCATGTCCTTTATTGCCAGTAGATGTGCTCCTTCATCTTCGAGCTGGCGCGCCATATCCAGATAGTATTGCAGCGTATATTTCTTCTGTTCATTATCCTGTAGTTCACCCGTATAGCAAATACACGCCTCCGCTAAAGACTCAGTTCGCTCGCGCACTGCCTTAATGCTCACTTTCATATTTTCGATCCAGTTGAGTGAATCGAAAATTCGAAAAATATCCATGCCATTCTCCGCCGTTCTTTCAATGAACTTTTCAATCAAATTATCAGGATAAGCTGTATACCCTACCCCATTCGATCCTCTCAAAAGCATTTGAAACAGGATGTTTGGTGCTGCCTCCCGCATGAGTTTCAGCCGTTTCCATGGACTTTCTTTCAAAAATCGCATGGATACATCGAAGGTTGCTCCTCCCCACATCTCCATGGAAAAGACCTCCGGATTTTGCTGTGCATAGCTGGCGACTACCTTGAGCATATCTTCCGTACGGAATCTTGTAGCCAACAACGATTGATGTGCATCTCGCCAGGTAGTATCTGTAAAGTGAACTTTTGGGTCGCTTTTGATGGATTGTACAAATTTGTCCCGACCCAACTTCTTTAATATATCTCTGGAACCTTTCGGAGGTACTACGCCTTTCTCAAATGCCGGAAGCTTTGGCATACGAAAAGTCCGATTGGGATCGAAAGACTTTACGTCTGGACTGCCATTTACCGAAACCTCTCCAATGTAGTTGAGTGTCTTAGTGCCTCGATCAAAGCTTTTCTTGATTTGAAACAACTCCGGGTGGTTGTCAATGAAGTTGACAGTAGCCTTCCCAGTGAAAAAATCTTCGGTGTAAATCACATTCTCTAGAAAGCCAATATTGGTCTTTACACCCCGCACCCTAAACTCACGCAATGCGCGATGCAATCGCTGCGCACTTCCTTTGAGTGTCCTGCCTTTTGCCGTTACCTTGACAAGTAAAGAATCAAAGAACGGAGAGATTTTTACTCCGTTGTAGACATTTCCAGCATCAAGTCTAATTCCAAAGCCGCCCGCACTTCGATAGGCAATGATGGTACCATAATCCGGCTTGAAGCCATTGGTCGGGTCTTCAGTAGTGACTCTGCACTGAACAGCAAAACCGCGTGTTTGAATATCACCCTGTGAATGGATAAATATCTGCGGGTGAGAAAGCTTACAACCAGAAGCAATCAAAATTTGTGAACGTACGATATCAATTCCAGTCACTTCCTCAGTAATGGTATGCTCCACCTGAACACGAGGATTCACTTCAATGAAATAGATATTCTCATCGGGGTCCACCAGGAATTCAACCGTTCCGGCATTGTTGTAATTAACCTGCTTCGCAATCTTCAACGCATATTCATACAACTTTTCACGGGTCGAATCCTTTAATCCAACACTTGGGGCTACTTCAACTACTTTCTGAAAGCGACGCTGTACCGAGCAATCACGCTCGTAGAGATGCACAATGTTCCCTTCATTGTCCGCTAGGATTTGCACTTCAATGTGCTTAGGATTTTCTACATACTTTTCCAGGAAAATGGTATCATCTCCAAAAGCTTTGCCGGCTTCAGACTTTGCTTCATTAAACGATTTAATCAATGATTGCTCATCGCGTACCACACGCATACCACGCCCTCCTCCTCCAGCGGCTGCCTTCAATATGACTGGATATCCAATGCGTTTGGCTTCCTTTTTGGCGATCTCTTCACTCGATAAGACCTCCTTATTATCTTCAATCACTGGGACCTCCGCTGCTCGCGCAACTTTCTTGGCCATCACTTTATCACCTAGTTGTGACATAACTTCTGGCTCAGGTCCTATAAATGTGATGCCTTCTTCTCTACATCTTTTAGCAAACGTCACATTCTCAGAAAGAAAACCATATCCCGGATGTATGGCGTCTACACCGTTCTCTTTGGCAACTAATAGGATCTCTTCAATATCAAGATATGGTTTCAAAGGCTCTTCATTGGGGCCAATCTGATATGCCTCATCGGCTTTGTAGCGGTGCAAAGAATACCGATCTTCATAGGTATAGACAGCTACTGACCGAATGTGCAGCTCTGATATTGCACGAAGTACTCGAATGCCAATCTCCCCACGATTGGCTACCATGATCTTCTTGAAGAACTTTTGATTTTCCATACGCGACGGAAATTAAAGAAATCACAAGACAATCCATAAACTATGTAGACCACTACATTTATTTTATATATATTAGTGTAGTCAACTACATATATATGAAATATGATTTTGTAAATGAGCTGGGATATTTAGGACTGGCCGTTCGCCTGAAGCGCTTAAGTGAAGCCATGGTACACAGTGGTCGGCAGATGTATAAGACCCTGGGTAAGGATATTGAACCCAATTGGTTCCTGATATTTAAGCTTCTGAAGAAGTATGAGCAGCTTTCTGTCACGGAAATGGCTGCTAAACTCCACTTCTCACACCCTTCAATTATCACAATGGTGAGTAAGATGGAAAAGGCCGGATACCTCCTTTCTACTGTCGATAAGACAGATTCCCGTAAAAAGAACTTTACCCTTTCTGAAAAGGCTAAAGACAACCTTCCCTCATTTGAGCAAATATGGGAAGCTGGCATTGAAGGCACTAAAAAGCTCTTTGGAGAAGATAGCAACTTCATGGATCAGCTGGAATCGTTGGAAATACTCTACAGCCAACAAGATTTTAAAACACGCACTTTAAACGAACTAGATAATGAATAACTCACTAGACTTTACCGCTAAGCACTTCGCAGAACTCCTGAATAAAACTTCAGATTTGGTCTTGAACCAGCATGCCAATATGGAGGAAAAGAAAGCCTATCATTATTACCCACAAGCGGAAGTAGAAGCTTGGTTTGATGAAAACTTACCTCAAAATGGCATGGCCCCAGAGCTAGTATTGGATCTTTTCAAAGACAAGGTAATGGACACGGCCACCAACAACCTGGGTCCATATATGTATGCGTACGTCATGGCCGGTGGATCGCAGATGTCTCTGTTGGCAGAAAAGCTTACAGCAACTATTAATCAAAATGTGGGAAAATGGCACCTAGGTCCGGCGGTAAGTGAAATAGAAAAAAGGGTGGTGCAATGGACCGGGGAGCTAACTACCTTCGGGAAAAACTGTGGAGGCGTAATGGTAAGTGGAGGATCTGCTGCAAATCTGGCTGGGTTAACTGTTGCAAGAAATATCTTCTTTGAGAAGCACAAAATCCGAGAGAAAGGATTGTTCGCAATGAAGCCATTCACCGTGTATGCATCTACAGAAGTGCATGGCTGTGTAGACAAAAGCATGGAAGAGCTAGGTATTGGGACAGATCAGCTGAGGAAAATTGCGGTAAATGAAGACTTCACCATTAACCTGGAAGCATTGAAAAAAGCAATCGAAGAAGATAAAACCGCTGGCTTCACGCCTTTTTGCATTGTGGGAACCGCCGGCACGGTGAATACCGGTGCCATCGACGACCTCTCTGCTTTATCAGCAATCGCTAAAGAACATGACCTATGGTTTCATATCGATGGAGCATATGGCGGCCTTCCGGCTTGCCTGGATTCCATTCAGGGAAAATACAAAGGAATTGAACAGGCAGACTCACTGGCTCTTGATTTTCATAAGTGGATGTATCAGACGTTTGAGGCCGGGTGTCTTTTGGTGAACGATTTCAGTCTTTTGCAACGTACGTATTACAAGCGTGCTTCGTACCTCGATACCAAATTGGAAGAACAGGGACGCACCAATTTCAATGAGCATTACTTTCAGCTGACGCGAAATGCCAAAGCTGTAAAAGTGTGGATGAGTTTGAAAACTTATGGCATGCAGAAGCTTCGTGCGATGATCCAAAAAGACATTGATCTTGCGCGTTATCTAGCCAATGAAGTAGAAAAAGCAGGAGACTTTGAACTAAAAAGCACTTCACACCTGGCAGTGACCTGTTTCCGATACACCAACGGCCTCACGGATGAATCAGCAATTGAAGTGCTGAATCGAAAGATGATTCCAGCGCTGGAGCGGGATGGTCGAGTATTTATTACCGGTACTACGATCAACAATCAGTTTGTGATCAGAGCCTGTCTCATCAACCACCGCATGAATGAGGGGACTGTTGATTATTTATTAAAGGTTGTGAGAGCGGTTGGGGACAGTTTGATTTAACCGCGCTTTAAACGTTTATAAGCGTTTAATAATACGGTTGAGCCGGGTTACAGTAGGTAAACTTCATGTTGAAACGTCTCATTCAGGTCTTAAAGATGACACATCTGCTATATTTGAAAGGTAGATAAACGCCATAATGTCGTTTATATTAATGTTACTTGTCATAGAGCCATGAGCAAATTTCCCATCTTACTCCTAACTTTTGGCTTCTTGGCTTGCAAGAGCTCACAAATCAGATCCGCTGACGAGCGACTCTATCAGCATGTGGACTCACTGATATCTCAGGTATTGAACTATGAATATAGTCAAGACTCTTTTGACCAACCCAGAACAGTCGCAGATACAACTCAGGTATTTGCACACCTTCACCTAAATTTCCCTAACAACCCAGAACCACGAATTTTGCTCGACGGAGAGTTCATTAAAAAAGAAGAACTTAGGAACTACAATATTGATAAAACCAGAACCATTGAACTTATGGAACCGGGTAACATGGTTTCAGCTCTTTTTGGAACAATGGGGAAGAACGGAGCAATAATTATAACAACGAAGAAATTCAAGTCGAAGAAATAAACGACAAGTAACAAATGCTAAAGTGCATATGTCAAACTGCATCTAGCAACTCTCCTGCAAGACGAACCGCAAAGCTCCGCCACTGTCAAGTTCAATTCACTTTAGCTCTTTCCTCTGCTTCTGGCCTTTGTCTTTCAAACCGAGTTTTTCACATATACTGTTGTAGGTAGAGCGCAGCTTTGCTAGCTTAGTTTTTCATCAGCAAGGTTCGGGACATACGCACCTTAGCTGAGACGTTGGCGAGCATAGAAGCTACCTGCAAAATGAGAATCATTGGAACTACCATCTTCCTTCTATCTACAACCATAGCATTTACGCAAGTGAACGAGGTTGCCGGAACGTTTTCATCTGTCAACAACAAATTTGAACGTTGGTCAGTAATGACTTTGGATCAGAATGGAACTTTCATTTACAGCTATGGAGTTGGCGGATGCCAAGCAAAAGTAACCGGAACATTTAGTGTCGATAATTCCATGCTGAAATTTGTGAATGATTCTGAATTTGCTTCAAAGGTAAATACAGAGGATATGACCACAGACTCCTTAACATACAATATTGGGACTCCTCTTTACCCCGATCTCAGTTTAGTGGACTGGAAGATTGGAAAGAATTTCATTAAACCTCTAAACTCAGTTGACTCAGGTTGTCTTGTGGAGTCAGGTAAACATAAACTCAATTGAAACGCACGCCAACAAACGCTAAAGTGCATATGTCAAACTGCATTTAGCAACTCTCCTGCTATTGAACCGCAAAGCTTCGCCTATTGAAATTTTCTAACAGAGTTTTTCACATATACTGTTGTAGGTGGGACGCAGCTTTGCTAGCTTAGTTTTTCATCAGCTAGGTTCGGGACATACGCACTTTAGCTGGGTCGTTAGGGATCATCACTCACCATGAAATTCATTCTCTATAAACTTCTTCTTAACCTTAAATGGTTTTGCTCTAATATTCTAAGATGTTACTTGGTTGGATTATGCTTTTTCCTTCCAATGCTATTTACCTCTCCTGCTACTCGACTTCCAAACAGTCAAATTCCGTATTACATGCTGCCATACATAGCTGGTCTTGCGCTTTTTTTAGCTGTTCCGCTTTGGATAATTGGATTTGGACTTAAGAAGTATCATCCCCCAACTATATGGAGACAATCTCCAAATAACACTCTTCAAGTAATATTAAATGTACTCGTCTTAACCCCTATACTTTATACTTCTTACCTTATAATTCAAGATTCATGGCATCTTAACATTATCGTTCCAATGTCATTCTCAACTATTTCCATTCTATTTCTAATTTTAATGAACAGAAGAATTACGAATGAAGATCCAGAACTTGCTAACTCACAACCTCCAAAATTAACAGCTGAAAATATGACTCCTAAACAACTAAGAGGAATGAGAATTGCTGCAGTGCTTCAAGCAGTTCTAACAATTATCTTCATGATTCTTTACTTCAGAACCAACTTCAAACTGGATGACGCTGAACGAGAACTTCAAATTCAGCAATATGAATCAGCGAACATCAATGAACACCTTCAACTACAAATCGACTCCTTAGCGACTGAACTTAATAGCTTAAAAGAAGATACAATCCCTAACAAGCGGTAAAAATGCATGTGGCTACTGCTTATCTGCCACTTCCGATGCAACTGAACCGCGATTTCTGGCTTTTGGAAAGATCTGTGCTTTCTACTTTTCTTAATTCATCTCAGAAAAATACTTGTGGAACGTGCTGTATCTGAACCGTTGTGAGTTGGAGCCTGAATCGCTACTTTAGTGCTATTAAGAAAGCTCGGGCCACACAGC
>NZ_JBDVKP010000013.1:0-167816 GCF_039960695.1 Ekhidna sp.
GCTGAAGTATTCTCCACCATAAATTGGATAAATATTAGAAAGATCAAATTGATCCATTTTTTGCTTGAAGCTTCGTGGAAAAAAAACTAGGCTATCAAGTAATTCACTTTTGCTATTCAGAGAAAAAAAAGATTTGGAAACCTCAACCATAACCCCATTATGCGGCGATAGTATTGCTGAACTTTCCTTTTCCATTTTGCAAAGTGCTTTTGAAAGCACTTTCGGTTCTACAAACACGTCCGTATCCGTCATCATTATAATCTTTCTTGTGGCAAGGCGAGTAGCAAGGTTTAAATTTCTCGTTTTATAATGTGGTCCATTATCCTTTATGAAGTGATAGACAATTGTATTTTCTAAATTAGAAGTCCCTTCTTGTTTGAAGAAAAGCTGTTGCTCACCTTGTTCAAGAATTACTATTTCAACACCTTTGAAATACTGATTATAATAATCAAGGATGTAATTGAGATTTCTAATTCTGTCTTCAGAATCTACCTTTATCACCACAATAACAGAAAGATTAGTAAGCTCGTATTTCATAATCTTGATAGGATTATATCATATAATAGAACAAAGTACAATGTTATTTGAATTTTCACATATCCAGTATTTAAAGTACTTTCAAAATGAAAATCAATTTAAAAGAGACAACTTTCATAAAATCATCAAACTCTTGCCCTTCTGTAAAGTATTCTAGTAGCCTCAAACGGAATATCTACTTTTGTTAATTCCCAAACATTTCTATACAAAAAAATTGTGTTGATTTCAATAAGATGAAACTCTCCTCGAGAGCTAAACCCAATGTCAACTCCATATAGACCCAGCTGACAATCGAGAGGTAAAGCCTCCAAAATAAAATCACGAACCAGATCAAAATCAGAATCTATCAATTTCATTTTTCCACCTCTCGACAAATTCTTGGTAATTTGATAGGGCAAGCCAACCCTTTCGTACGCACAGATAATTTGGTTATCAGCAATATAAACTCGCCATTCTCTTTCAAATTTTATGAATTGTTCTAGCAATACTAGTCGGTTCCCAGAATCAAACTGGCTTATTATATATGTTTTTGCCTCTTGAGGAGAATCTAACTTACGAATCCCCATTCCACCAAGACCATTTACAGGCTTAAAAACTAAAGGAAAATGCCCATTTTCTATAGCTATTTTTAATGTTTGATCCACTAAATTCTTGTAATGTATCACGTAACTGGGAGTCCGTACATTGTCAAATTTAGACTGTAATAATTCGTAACACTTTCCTAAATTATCTGTAACTCCAGAATAGCAATTAGCAAATCGTTCAACATTAGTACTCATGGGACATCCCTCCTTCCGAAGGTTATTCAACAAGAGTAGAACTTGTTGTGGTGAACAGCCTGAGTATTCAAGGAAATACACCATTGATAAATTATTCAGGGAGTTATCTTCGATGTGCATTTCGGGTACAGTAGAGTCTCGTTTATACTCATAAATAACTCTCTCTGGACGAATGATTACAATCTCATCATACAATTCCTTTGAGTGTTCCAAAAAACCGCGTCGCTCATCTTCAATACTGGAATGATAAATTATTCCAAGTCTCTTTTTTTTATTAATCGGCATTTTTACTTTTCAAATAAGGATATAATACCTGCTTCAATGAACCATCACTCCTCATTACTCTAGCCACAAAATGCCCCCCTTGCCTTTCGAAGAGGTTAGGGACTTTCCATTTTTCTGTAAGATTTTTTATGTGAGAGCTATCTCTTTCATGGCGAGGATCAAAATATATATCTATATTATCATTAGATAAATCCAGATTGCACAGGTTAATAAATGGATGATCTCCGAAATCCCGATTGATTCTGTTTAAGTGGTTCATATACCTACTGGGAATGGTTCCATCCAATATGGTCTGGGGAGAAAAGCAAAAAATTCGATTTACTTTTAATAAATGTCCATATAACAAACTTGCAAACCCTCCCGAACACATTCCAAGAGTATATACTTTATCAATATTTTTTTCTATAATGAACGATTCCAATTTTCTAAGCGTCATTTCTGGAGAGTTGGAAAAACCTTTAATCCCATTGAAATACCAAGACCTTTGACTGTCTCTAAAATGCAAAACATTTTGAGAGGGGAAGGATCTCTTCATAAATCCTTTGAACTCAAAATATCTAGTAACCCCAAAACTGGAAAACACAATAGTTAAGGATGTACCTTCATCTTTTAAATCAAACAAGAAATCAGATTCGCACATAATTATTAATGATTATCCAAATTATCACCAAATGTTAAATCAACATCAAAAAGTTATATTTATTTAAAAAATTGAACCTATTGATTTCACATTTCAATTTCATAACTACAAGATTCCTCACCACAGATCAAGGTAAATTGCCTATTTTGTTCAATAATTGTCTCCTCACTTGCTTGAGTTTAATTCTAATCGCTTTAAAAAATTACAATCATAATTAAATTCACTCTTAATGATTCAACGAATATCCGACTATACTTATAGTTCAGTAGCTAATTACTTACATCAAGGATTTATTGGGGGATTTGTATGGGGACATGCGGAGGCTGGGCCAAGAGCCTTAGGAAACAGGTCGATATTGGCCGACGCCAGGAGCATACAAAATAAAGACAGAATTAACGGATACATCAAAAATAGAATGGCCTTCCAACCTCTGGCACCAGTTTGTTTAGAAGAAGATTTCGATCGATTTTTCGAACGCCCTCCCTGTGACATTAGTTTGGAATACATGCTCTTTGCAGTTAAGTGTAAGGAAGAAGTAATGACAAAACTTCCTGCAATTCTACATGCTGATCACACGGCAAGAGTTCAAGTAGTAAATCAGAAAAGAAACCCTAACCTTCATGTGTTATTAACAGAATTCAAGAAATATTCTGGTGTGGGTGTCTTGATAAATACCTCTTTTAATGGCAAAGGAGAACCAATAGTCAATACTATAGAACAAGCATACAATACCTATAGAAAACTCGACCTTGACTTCCTAATTATAGATAAATTTCTAATCTCGAATAAATTATGATTATTGGAGTAAACCTCAATCACGATTACGCATATTGCATCATCTCTAATAATTATGTTTATTTAAGAGAAATGGAACGGCACTCAAGATTAAGGCACCATTGGAACAAAGAGTCGTACACCTTAACTATTCTTGACGACCTATCCATTAATGAATTAAAACAATTTGATTCAATTTACCTCAATTCGCCTAATATGAATCAGATAGAGGAAAAGGGAGGCATACTTTCCTCTCATTCAAGAGATTATGTTTATTCTGGTGAATATTTGACTGCAAATCACCCTACTGGAATAGTCTATGGAAAACTAGAGGTTGAGGGGATTGTAATTCCATGTGCTTGGGTGAGTCACTATCATGCACACGCAGCAAGTACTTTCTACTCATCTGGCTATTCAGAGACAGATGTCTTGTGTCTCGACGGTGGAGGTGATTGGGGATTTGGAGGCTGGTTTTATGGTCTGAATCAGACACTTAATCTCTCGCATCAATTTTTGAACTGTGAACTAGGATTAAGTTATCACTCATTCTCTAAAAAAGTTTTCAATGCTACGAAAGGATTTTATGAGAGTAAAGCAATGGCGTTAGCTGGTTTTGGGAACAAGAAAAACAGCACCAACCAATTCCTTAATAAGGACACTAAATGGCAAAGTGAATTAGACACTATTATTTCTGTCCATGATATTGCTCAATTCCAATTTGATTTTGAACAAGGGGTACTGGACTTAATCAACAAGCATAAAAAACACGACTACCTTTGCTGTGCTGGTGGATGCTTTCTAAACGTAAGCCTAAATAAACAACTTGCCGAGAGCAATATATACAAGGGAATTCATATCCCACCATATGCTCCAGATATGGGAACTGCTATAGGTTGTGCTATCTATGGATGTTTGGACCATAAAATAGATATACCTGTTAAGGACCTACAAAATCCTTATATAGGAGATAATATTTGTGCTTCAATAGCTGATCTCAAATGTGTTATTGAACAAAAAGGTGACAGTGTAATATTCTAAGATAGTGTTAAGGATCGTGTTTTTTGAATCAAAATTTCCGCGGACTTATTGATGCCATCAAACTGTGATTCAAAGCTAATATTTGAGTGCTTTTGACTACTTCTACCTATTGGAGAATTAAAGTGCCAAACTAGGCCCATGGAATTTGCCTCAACTATATATAGCTTACCATCCTCCACATCTCTGACAATGTCACAACCTATCAATGGAACTAAAGGAAAAGCAGCGTGGGCTTTTTCACCTAAAGCGATTATTTCCTCATCATAATCTAAACTAAAGCTGCACCCTTTTCCAGAAGAAACAATGGTTCCTCCCCCATTCTTAAAATCATTCCTAGATTTCAGAGGAATTTTATTTCTATTAGCTTCTATTTTTAATGAAAAAAGGACTTTTCCGAATAAGGTTGTTACACGGTAGCTAGTAGGCCATTCACCTGTATAAATGAATTCTTGAAGAATCCACTGATGAGATCTTGATGCTGCTTCTGTTTTAGGCTTTTTCCATTTCACTTTAGATTTCTTTACAATCTTCACATCAGCACCTTGTCGTCCACGTGCTGGTTTCATTACTATGTAATCCCCAAAATCATCAAGGTTAGGTTTATTACCCACACTTAAAAGTGCCATCCTGGGTACAGGTAAGTCCATTCTTTTCATCATCAAAAGCTCTTCATATTTAGAAACAATTGATCCTTCATAAATGGTGCCTGTAAGCTGTTTGAGGTGCTTTAACCTAAATATTGAAAACACAAGAGTAGGTTCTTTCTTGAGAAATTTATCAATGGCCTTATTTTCTTCAATATCTTCCACGATAAATACTTGAATATCAGGAGCATTTTTTTCGATATAACTAGCAATTTGTTCAAAGTCAGGCCTTTGATTAGATTCTTTATGCGGCACAAGAACTAAATTATATTTCTTCTCAGTAAGCATTTTATATATCTTATCACTTTTCTCTATTTTATAGAATGATTCAAAACCTGATTTCCTAATTATTAGCGTCTGATTTTTCGATATTGTTCACTTTAAATTCAAGTGTACCTTGACCAAACAGTGTTAGGTTTTTAATAAAAGAACAAGGTAATACTCAATTCAAAAAAGGTAGATTTTGAAGCATTTATTTCATATTAAACTGCTTTCCAATCATTATCATAGCAACATATGAGTATTGATTTGTCCCTAAATCTATTCGCATATTTTAGTGCTACAGATAATACGGCCGCCGTAGATGGACCAATAGGAAGACCCTCTTGCTCTTTTACCATTGATAATGTCTTACACCAGTCATCATTGGAAAATGTTTCATATTGATCGATGATGTTAAAGTCAATATTTAGTTTACCCTTTGGTATACCATAAGTTCCAACTCCATGAACATTATGAGGTATGGTTTTCATATTTAAAGGTTTACCATTATCCTTAAGGTACCTAGCAACAGGTGCCTCTTGAGGTTCAATTGCAACGATTTTAGATTTAGGCCAAGTTTGCTTAACAAATCTTCCAATACCGCTCAAACTAGTCCCTGATCCTACTGCACCCAAAAAATAATCTATATTACTCACCTTTAGTTTCTTTAACTGATCAACCGTTTCTTTCACAAAGTTTTCGTATGCCAACTTGGCCTCTGGGATAACTTTTGAGATCGCAACTAGTCTAGTTGGATCCTCACCTAAATTGCCTTTGTTTTTCTTATCTTCATCCAGCATCCTGGTTAGAACCTCAACATACCCTTCGCTATACCTACCGGCTGGTGAAAAAATCAAATCTCCGCCTAGCTCAGTAATTTGCTTTATACGTGCCTTTGATGCATCAGCAGGTATAATTACTTTAGGAGAAGGCTTATTGAAACCCAACTTATTTGCACAATAAACCATTGCAGCCCCAGCATTACCAATACTTGTTTCAACAATTGGGGTTATACCCGGATATATCAGTTTCTTACTTTCAAGAATACGAAAAAGTGCGGGATAAATTCTGATATGATGACTTCCTGTTGGATTTAGATATTCTAGCTTCCCAAATATTCGATTATTCCCGAGTATTGGTACTTCTGTAAATTTGTGTAGTGGAGTATTGCCGATTTCCGTAAGACAATTCTGATAAACTAAATTCCTTTCTCTAGAAAGAGGAAATTTTTCTTCAATGTTGAGCATTTAGTAAATAAAATGACAATATCTAAGAAACATAACGTCTATTACAATAAAATTTGAATATTGATTGGTTTAATTTATTGGCAGCGGTTCAAAACAAATCACATATATTGGAAGCCCCTTCGACCTTACCTTCTGCCAGAAACTATTAAAGAGCTCTAGTTCCTTCTCATACATACTTTGCAGCTATGCCAAAACTTTAAGCTCACTCATGAAATGAATATGTATTATAAACTTAGACGTTTTCAACAGTAGAATTCAAAGAATACTGACGCCAAATCATATTTTTCCTCTTATCAGCTGTAAGACATCCTTTCGTATTCTTAAACTTCCATTTGAATCTCTTTTCAAATCTGGAATTTTTTTGTTCTTAATATAGGTTGATATTTTCTCCTCTGTAATTTCTAAAATCAATGCAGCCTCAAAAATTGAAACCCACTTCGCTTTCAGATTTAATTTTACATTTTGGTTCCAGAGTTTTTCAATAATCGTTAGAGAGAATTCATGACAGCCTCCAAGGCTATAAGAATTTAACTCTAAATTAGCATCACTATAAGCCTTTCTTACATCTTTTGCCGTCAATACTACTTTCCACTGATCCATAATGTGAAGAAAATGCTTACCCCTATAATTTGGATCAGCATTCCATCCAATCACATCTCCCTTTTGAATCCTTGAGATTCTGACCCATCTATCTAGTAAGGGCATAAAGCACATTACCTCTTGATGATAACCTCTCGTAAAATGACGGCCTCTCAAAATCATCTTTGTAATTAGAGTATCATCATTTACACTACCATATTGAATCTTTAGTCGTTCTGGTTCCTTATTACCTTCATCAACTTCATTCATCTTGTGATTTTTTTGCTCCATACCTCATTTAAACCTTGTTGGAGTTTGTCTATCCTTGTATAATTTATTTAAGCTGAGGACCAGTTTTATGACTGGTACACCTATCAAAAATCTTCCTTATAATTTGATGTTTAGGTATCAAAAATCATTCTTCAATTAATTTAATATTTGATTTTAATCCTAGTAGTACATATCAGTTTTTGATTTCCATGTAACCACAAGGATGTACTTTCCATCGTTTGCCTCTGTGCAGGCTACATCAAAAATTTCTATATCTTCTTCTTTAAGCTGTGTCAAAGGAACCAATTGCTTATGGTGAGAATACACAACACTAGCTCCTAATGATTCTAGCTTTTCCCAGTTTGGTTCCTCACTTAAAATACTTGTGTGACAAAACATACACATACATGCTCATTTAAACTAATTCATTGTTTTCACTAAAGTAACTTAAGTTTCATTTACGGAATAGCTTGACTAGGGTGTATTCGAACTTCACTTATTCAATCTGTTTTTGAATAAAGTTTAAAAATCCTTCTGCAAACTATCTATAATTTGGGGTTTTTGAATCATCAGTTATGTGTCGAAACTGCTTCTTTGCCAGCTTCATTTTGAGCTATTGGCAATGATTGGGCAATAGGATACTTTTACAGATTTTTAAAAAGACCCTATTTGCATTTATAGAATAGACTTAGAAGCTGAATGAAAAACTATACAAGAGAAATTCCATTATTATCTATTCATATTCCAAAATGTGGAGGCACTTCTTTTCAAGAAGTTTTAAAAAAATGGTACGGTGATAATTTATTGTTTCATTATTACAATGAAAAGGAAAACTTAATGCCTAAAAAATTTAAGTTAAAAAAATGGCACCAAAGTCAGTATAAAAAAGATGTCTGCATTCATGGGCATTTTAACCGCAAAAGAGGATTTGGAATTGATGATTATTACCCAAAAATAAGACAAGCAATTACATTCGTACGTGATCCGTTAGAAATGCACCTTTCATTATATTTTTTTCTACATAGGAAAGTGAAAGAGGGCACAAATTATCGTAATGGAAGAAAATTTTGGGTAACCAATGACATTGATGAATTCCTTGAAAATGGTTCACTTATGAGCCTTCATTTTCCAAAAGACTTGTCAAAAGGAAATATGGTAACATTCATTGATGAATACTTTGTACATATTGGCGTAATGGAATATTATCAACAAAGCATGGATATTCTTGCAGAAAAGTTAGAGAAACCCCGAATCATTATCCCTCATAAAAATATTTCAAAAAAAAAAACCAGGTTCCGTCAGAGGAGGCAATAAGAAGGTTTAAAAGAAAATGTACTTTTGAGTATTCTTTATATGAGATAGGACTAAAAGCAAATAACATTATATAAAATGCATTTTACAAATAATGTTATGTACAATAAGCATTGCTTAGATTTCTCCGGCTCCTCATATTTCTAATTTTCTCAGCCCGTAAGGCTGAACAACACTACTTTCAGGAGGTATTTGTGAGTGACTTAAGCGAAGGTGACACTCTTTTTTCCGGTGGGTAAATTAACCCACACTAATATTGGAAAAGATATCTTATTGCATTTCGGGTAACGGGTAAATACCTAAAGATTCACGAACTTGGAACTAGCAACAGAACAACCAAGAAATCTGGACAACAGAAGTTTAGGGTAGTGAAGGTCGCAACTTGTTAATAATGAGCAAGGTTCACAACATAGAGACAGACGAACTCAGAAACATTCTCAACTGTAACAACATAACCATAGACAGCATTGAACTTAGAAAATGTGACTATATAAATCCTTCTTGATAATGGAACTCTAAAACAACAATATTCCAAGGTAATTTTTTGAGAACCCTGATACAGCAAGAAATACGGAACCGAAACAACTTACACCTTACAGAACCATTAAGTCAACTGAATTTCATAAACCAACAATCACCTCTGAAACAAAAGCCTATAACAGACACTAGAGCATAGTGCATTTCGTTTATGATCATTTTGTGTAATCGAATACAGATGAATTATTTTTATGCTATTTTTAGTTAAATGAAAACATTCGATTTTAATGATTACTTCAGCCTCACCAATGATGGATATTATTCCAGTGAGAAGGAGGATTTGGAAGTTTTAAATGAAGTCCTTAACGAAGAACTCGGATACCTGTTATTGAAGGGATTTCCAATTCACAGGCAAACAGAAAAAGAAATCCAAGAAAACATTTTGAAGTTCGGTTTCACTTTGGGTGTTCCGGTCTCAGAAACAAAATATAATGATTTTATTCTAAGACTTGAAGACCTTAATACAATCATTGATGATAGAAAAGCTAATTCAAAAAACAGACCTCTACTAAATGGACAAGAAGATGCTAGAGCAGTGCCAATCCATAATGATCGATCCGACTTACTTGTACTTTGTGGCATGAAGCCCGCAAGAAAAGGGGGAGAGACATTTGTAGTAAGTACGAATCAAATATGTGAGAAATTCATTGATAAATACCCGAAACAGTTTGAAGTTTTGCAACAACCGTTCAAGTACAATTACATGGAAGATCTTCAAGAAATTCCTATTATTTCAAAAACTTCCAATGGATATATCATGTGGTATGTTAGAAGTATAATTGAAAATACCATTAGAACAAATAATCTTCCGAACCTAACCATCCCACAAATTGATGCACTTGATACGTTAGACCAAGTTATCAATGAATTTAGAGAAAGTGTCATTTTGAAGCATGGAGATGTCTTAATAGTCAATAATCACAAAGCGCTTCATGGTAGACTCAAATTTCTTGAAGGAGATAATAGATTATTGTATAGAATTTGGATTTCTTCACCAGCTTCCCAAAAACTACCCAATTCTTACAGCACTCTTTTCAGACACACAGATCAAGGGTGCTATAGAGGCGGTGTCTGGTCAGACGATTTTGAGTTAAATCAAATATCTACCAATATAAACTTAGCCAAAGAGCAAATCAAGAAACTTGTGATTTCTGATTAGTCTTAAACTTGACAATATGCCATCAGCGATTTTATATTCAATTCCAATTTATGAGCTCCACCATCCTCCAATGACTCTCGGGATGAATCAGATTAAACTTACCTCCTCTCACATCTTCAGATTTATATTTTAGAAATACTCGTTTGAGTTCCTGGAGATGCATATGCTCAAATTCCTGATCGTTATTGACTGAGATTACTCTGATCAATCGAACAGATAACAAGTTAGCGCAATTACCAACCCTACTTAGTTGGTGCATTCAATCACACTATTCAATAAATCCGATTTCAAATAATAAATGCGACCTGTGCCGGGAATATGCTGACATTTAATCTTACCTTTTTTAGTCCAGTTATGTAATGTTGGTAATGATATACTCAAGAATTGAGCGGCTTGCTCCCTTGTCAATAATTGCTCGTCATCTTTTGTGAATGCTTGAAGTTCATCTCTCATCACTGCTCTTAATTCTTCAAGTGTATATATTGTAACATCCATTATGATATAGCTTCATTTGTCCCATTGTAATAATACCAAAAAAAGTAATTGAGCGTAGTGGGGTGAAAGAAATAACGACAGTGATAGCGACAGTATAAAACAAAAAAATCTGTAAATCAATGACTTGCAGGCTAGCTAAGCAGTCCGTAGGGTCGAATTATCGAACCTGAACGAATCAATAACTATTCTCAAAAAGACAAAAAAAGATTTATTGAATAGTGTCGTAAACATCAAAGACATTCTTCGGTGAAGCTTAATTATTTCTAAGCCTAGATAATATTTATCTATCTAACCAACAATACAAGTAACTCATTGCATTCTTTCAAGAAAAAAAAATATAAAATCAAGAAAGTTGTGAACATTTATCAATTGAAATATGTGTGGTATGTGAAATACCCATTATGCTCAGATATAGGATATTAATTGCAGACACATATTTAAAAAAATGATGATTGGTAGTCAAGATAAAGATAAGCCAGACTTCTGTTTTCTCTTTTTTGACAATGCAATACCTATTCTAGCAGCAACCACTCTTGAAGTGAGTATGTCAAAAAGAATTCCATTTTCAATGCCAAGGGCCTTTGCTATCAAATTACCAATCTTACGACCAAGCACTAGACCAGTGGCTCCACCAATAATCTTATAAAGTGCACCTTCATTAGTATGAGAACTCATCCAAACCAAGAGTTCATCTCCATTCAGTTTATCATCAAATAGTTTAGATATCAGTCTCTCAGTTGAAATAACTGGCTCTTCTTTTGCAACCCATTCTAAATAGTCTTTCATACTTTTTAGGCTATTTATTAGGTAGGTGTTCAAATAAAGAAATGATTTAAGCTGTTTTATTATTTTAATCTATACCTCAATGCAAAGACACACATAGCTCAAATTCATTCAAATATTTTTTTAAAAAAAGCATTACGTATAACTTTCATATGTCGCCAAGAACAATGAAGAAATGGATGCCGCCAGTTTTGATTTTTTTTCCGAAATCAACAAAGACGATAATTATCAACTCCTTTATCCGCAAAGGGAAATTGGACTGGCCATAGTATGGTTATATCAGAGAAGTCTGGAAGGAGCTTTTCCAGACATGACGTTCAAAGAATCCGATATTCATGACGCCTTAGATACAGTACATCCACGTTCTGGGACAAAGTCTCACAGAAAACCAACAGAACATTATAATCAAACAATCGCAAGCCTTCAGGAATACTTCTTAAGATATGATGAGGAGAAGCAAGTTTATCGATTTAAAGAGTATGCCAATGAATTTTGTAAACATGCTTTTAATACACTGAAATCCAATTTTGATCCAACCCAAATAGAACGTATTTGTAAGAACCTCACAAAAGAGTTAACGGAGGCTAAAACTCAATTGCAGGTCAAAGATTGGATAGCTATTAGCTTCGAAAACTTTAAGCCTAATCTTCGACAACAGATAGATTTTATAGAAAGACAAATTGATCATTCTGTACTAGAGCTTCGTCAAAACATAAGTGACAATGAGAATACTAAGATTGTTCAAATCCTAAAAGAAATTGATACCCGTTTTGATGATATAAGAAGCCAAAATAAGGAGTTACGTGGAGCTTTTAGAGAGTTTGACACTATTAAAAGAAATCTTGATCAGCAATCAATGTCCATAGATGACAAGGAAATCGGTGACTCGATTCACTCCGCTCACCTCTTTCTTCAAGAAATGAAGAAGTTGCTTTCAATTGTAGATAGCCGCCTAGATCGAATCCAACCAAAAGTAAAGCAGTTATTTTCTAATCTCAACAAGCCTCTCTTTAATACCAAGGTGGAGAAATTTCTAAGGTTTCTTTTGGACAGAAGTACTTTGAAGGTTGCAAAAAATAAAAAGATATTGTTGCTCCCTCCTGACATCCCGGAAATTGGTTCTTTACGTCAATTAACTAAATTTTCGATTGTTGAGCGCAAGAAAGACCTATTTCCTGCCAGGGCAAGAAAAAAACTACGGTACACTGAAAATGAGGAATCAAAGCTAAAAGCCTATAGCAGTTCTCAAAATCAATTTATCAAACAAGACAAGATTGATATCTGGCTAAATCGTATTGATTTGGATCTTAAAAAAGAAGCGAGAGTTCATTTCTCTGAGTACTTTTTTGACATTCTAAAAATGAACAACAATGACTTAAATCTTGCCATTGAACTAGCATATCGAGTAATAAGAGATCGGAAATCATATAATTGGAAACTGAGTATTTCAACTGAAAATGATCAGTCAAACCATGTCCGAAATCTTGAATTAAGAAACATGTCAATTGAAAAAATATCATGAATAGCTTGGCATTTTTTAAACATCAAGAAGCTAGGGATCTGTTTGCTAAAATTGATTACGCCTTGAAGGATGGTGTTCACATTCAAAACAGTATCCATCAAGCAAGCTTTTTTCGATTCATTGAAGAAAATGAAGAGAGCCTGAAAGACTTTTATGAAGAGTTTTACGGCGTTTATTTAGAGCATGGAGGAGAGACTATAAATAAGTACTACTATTTAGAATTCGGCTACAACACCCGAGGCAACATTCCCTTAGAACATCGCTATTTTTTTCCTAATGAGTATGTTATTGTGGCTTTTATGGTCTACAAAATCATTTTTATCGATGGATATGTTGACCTTTCTTCTGTTTCTAAAATTCAGAAAATAATCAGGCAGGATTATGAAGATCTCAAACCAGGTCTATATAGGGCATTAGCAAAAGCGAAAAGGGAAAAAACAACAAAAATCAATGATGAAAATGTTGACAAAGTAGTCTTGGATGCATTTAAAGAATTCGCCAAAATTGGCTGGATCACCTTAGATGAAGATTTATTTGATACACTTCCTGCTTTTGAAAGAATCGCCAAAATTTACTCGGACTATATCAACAATTTAGAAGACTGGCTTAAAGGAGATAAGGTTATATGAAGGAGTTTCCTAGAATACATAGCTTATCTACATTAGGACTTATTCATCATCAGGAATTTGACTATGAATTCCATCCTTTAAGGACTGACTTCATGGGTGATAGTGGGTCTGGAAAAAGCATGATTGGTGATTTACTTCAACTCATCTTCGTTGGTTCAAATGCATTCGAATCTGCCACGGTTGGCACAGATGACAGGAAACCTACAGGAATGGTCCTTGAATACAAAAAAGGTCGTGGAACTGATTTTGCATATGCCTTCGCAAATATTGCCGTAACTCAAAATAAATTTGTAGTTATTGGCACTTACATCGAGACCACCGTACGAAATACCCATTCATTTATCATTGAAAGTGGTTATGAGATGGAAAACCTCACCCCTTTCGATAGACCTCTGAGTTACCAAGATTTTCTTAAAAACGATGAAATACTTCCAATTGATCTCCTTAAGGAATACCTCGAGAAGAGTGGATTCATTTGTAATTCATGGCAAAAACCTAAGTCCTACCATGAGATATTATTTAAGAATAAAATTCTTCCTCTGGACCTCACTTCAAATGATAAGACACTTAAGGACTTTGCTCAAATCATTCAATCCTTCTCACGAGGAAAAACCTTGGATACCAAGAAGAGTACGAGTTTGAAAGACTTCCTGTTTGGAGATACTGAAGCAAAGGAAATCACAAAGAGGTTTAAAGAGGCTGTCAAGGAATTCGAATCTGAAATTGGAGAGTATGGGAGAAACTTAAAGGAAATAAACCGAGTAACTGAAAAGCAAAAAGCTTACTTAGAGTTACATAAACGAAGAGATCAACTCGAAAATAGTATGCACGAATGGCTAATAAAAAGCTGTGCATATTTCAGTCAAGAGGAAAAAGACTTGTACCAAAAGCTAGTTGCTGATTCTAATCAGTACATCAAAACAACTCAATTCTTAGCTCAAATAAACAATTGGGCAAATAGTGAATTGTCTGAAACGGATCTCAGAGAGCGTCAGTTAAAGGTAAATGAAGATAGTGCTCTCATAAAATTGAGAGAGATTGAAAAAAAACATTCTATACTCAAAGAAGCTCAGGAGGTTTTAAGCAAAGTAAAATGTGAGTCATCCGAACTAAAGGGACTTTACAAGGACAGCAAAGAAGCTGCTAATAAGATAAAAGCGATAGAGTCTGTGAAATCTGCTCTAAAGCAAGAGAATCTTGAAGAATTCTTCGAAAGTCAGACATGGCCAAATTTCTTTCAGGAGTTTAGCCAGGACATCAACAATAAGTTGGAAATTATCAATGAGGATATCAAGAAAAAGAGGATTTTAAAGAACTATTCTGATATCAATGATGAGAATTCCTTAGCCAACTGGGCATTCAATCTCGATCGTCCCTTAACGTTTGAAGAGGAAAGTGCACTAATCCATTTTCAATACTTACCAAGAACAAAACCTTCGAACAAGAAGAAGTATCTTCCACGTCCTGAAGAATTAATTCTCGCACTCAACATTTTAGAAAGAGAAAAAGATGGTTTCTGGCTGAATATAAACGGAATACTAGAATTTGTACCTCTTATAGAGGAAAGAGTTTTTGACCAATCTGATAAGAAATCTATTAAGTTCTTTTTTGCAGAATATTCAAAAGAGCTTCAATCTGATATTGATAGGTTGATAGATCATACTAATAAACTCAAATTAGTTCAATCAACTTTTCTCGTTCTTGACAGTCCAAAGCAGTTTTATGAATACTATTTAGAAAAAGCTAAAATAGACAAAGCTAACTATCACAAAGTGTTGGATTTTGACGATGAGACTCTTGAGAAATATCTATCAAGTCTATCAAATGAAAAAGTAATTGAAGAAGAGTATGGCAATGCCCAAGACAACCACAGAGAAGCTGCACGAGCTTTTGCAGCTTTCGAAAACCAGAACAAGGAATTAAAAAAAATCAAAGAGATCTCCAGTTTGACGGTTCCAACTTCAGAAGAAGCAAGAACCATATTTGAGAGATTAGGAGATCGCAGTTCGAAAGCTTTTAATTCAGAAAATGATAAGGAAAACCTACAAAACCTCATAGAGAGAATCGCAAGTCAAAAAGAATCAATTAGAAACCTTGACCCTGTCTTATTATATAATAGCTATAAAAACGCTATTTCTGAGAAAGAAAAGGCTTTCGAAAGATATAAAAACAGATTCAGCACTGACCCTGATCTTTCAATATTAGAAAACATAGTTCATGATGAACCTAGATACGAACACGACCAATATCTAATAGCCGAAAAGGGTTATCAAGATCAATTTAGTTTAATTGTTAACCAATACTTATCTGCTGATTCTCACAAGTTCGAAACATCGCAAGATTTTCTTGAACTCGGAAAAAATCTTCTGCCAGAAGCGTTCAGAAATGAGCAGGTGACTGAAGAAAATGTTATTGAAAAGATCAGACACTATCTCGAAAGAATAAATGAAAAAAATCGAGAGCTCAGCTCAAGGAAAATACAACGCATTCGTGACATTGTAGAGGAGATTAACGATAAGGTAACCATTCAACTCAACGAGATCAGGTTAATTAATAATTTTTTCAAAAGCGATGAGAAGCAAATAACTGGAGGGTACAGAGTCAGACTCAAAAAGGAAACTTCTAAGCAATTTCCTCTTGAATGGATTGCCACTTTCAAGGATCAAGTTGATCGCGAAATCGGCTTATTCGCGTCGGAGGATGGACTAAGACACGATCTATCTCTCCAAATTGGTTTAGAAGAAATGATGAAAGACGCATTTGACAAATGTGGAGGATCAAAGGATACAAAAGTGACCATAACTGACCTACTAAACCCTTGCTCCTACTTTGATCTTACCTTTTCAATGGAATCTGATGCAGGAAGAACCAATATTGGAAGTACGGGTCAAACCTATGCCGCAATTGCTATGCTATGCATTGCACGGTTATCCATAATCGGAAAGGAAGATGGCGAAAAGCAAAAGCCAGGCATACGTTTTATGCCTATTGATGAAGCAGAAGGTCTAGGTTCAAACTATGATCTATTGTATAACATCGCTAAGACTTATGATTATCAGATCATTTCTATGTCTGTGGGTTCAGTAGGAAGATTTAAGGATGGTGACCAATACGTCTACATACTACACAAGAATTCAGATGAGGATGATCCCGTCAATTTTACACCTATGGCAATTTACAGTCGTTCAGATATTAAAGATGAATCGTGATAGCATATATAATCGGAAGTTAAGTTGGCGGCATCTCAAGGCACTACATGAGTTATTTACCAAAGGTGTTACTAAAAGCAAAATTAGGGGTCATTCATATATTGAATACCTGATTCGAACTAAGGGACTTATAAAACCTAAAATCGGCAACTTAAACATATTAGAAGCACAAAGAGGTTTCGCAGCATTCTATGAGTTAAACTTCAAGAAGCATTATGATCTATTTATTAATTTCTTTAATTCATATGGAATCGAATCTGATGCTAAGAGAAAATACTTGGAAGAGGACATATTCACATTGCTATTTATATCAGAACATCAGGAAAGCTTGAGAAAAGAATTAAGTACAATACGAACGTTTTCAGCTACTGTTTTCAAGGGCAAAGGGTCAAAGTATTTAGAGAATAACATAAGCCTTAAAAATGCTGTCTGTCAAATACTGAGCATTGAAGAGTTTCCAGAAAAAGATCCTAAGAATCTAGCTTGGAGATTTGTTGTGGATTCAGTCACTCCAAGCACTATTGTCTTATGTGAGAACCTAGCCTTCTTAAAACTTCCATGGAAAGCCAAGGAAAACAACATAGAGCTTTGGTATGTAGGTGGTAATAACATCACCATTATTGATGACATTCAACCTTCCAAACTCTCTCTCCCTATTTATTATTCCTGTGATTGGGATTATCATGGGCTAAAAATTTATAGCTCAATCAAGGAAAAATTGAAGGTAAAGGGTGCTGACCTGAAACTATTGAGCCCCCCATCAGATAGTTTGCTACTATCGGTAAACTCTCCCAATCACAATAGTGAATGGAATCACTCCAAGCCACTTTCTGGCCTCAATCCAGAGGATTTTAACAATCAACAACTCAATCTCATAAAGGCCCTAATTCAAAAGGATCAATGGATTGAGGAAGAATCGAACGATCTACTAGAATTGGTATGCTTTAACAAAATCACATTATGATTCAATCAATCGAAGAAGGCAGAAAAGAAGATGGGAATAGATCCATTGCTGATAAAATCATTAGAAGGTTACACGACTTAGATAAAACGGTTGAAAATAATAAAGGAAGATGGGCTTGGGAGCTACTTCAAAATGCAAAAGATAGTATTGCGGATGAAGAGGAGAAAACCGTTTCAGTTGAAATTGAACTAAACAATGATAACATTGAATTTCGTCATAATGGAACTCATTTTACAGAGCAAGATGTGAGAGGCCTCATTAATCAAATCTCATCAAAGGAAGTAGAAGAGCACGAAACAACAAAAAAGACGGGTCGTTTTGGGACGGGTTTTATAACCACTCACCTACTCTCAAGAGTCATAGACGTAAAAGGTATATTAAAAGCCGCAGATAGCAATTACTATTCATTTGAGTTTCCACTGGATAGAAGTGCGAAAACAACTTCTCTATTCATTCCAAAAATTGAAGAAGCGTGGAATAAGTTTCATACTTCTGCAAGACAGTTGACCAGCTATGATCCAGAGAATTTTAACACAACATTTAATTATCAATTAATAACTGAAAATCAGAAAGATATTGCACGACTCGGTATTGAGGAGTTTTCACTGCTCGTTCCTTATGTGCTTGCGTTTATACCAAAGATTTCCAGCATTGAGATAATTGATAATAAGATGAAAACAATCTCAAAATTTAGTAATACAACTTCCTATAACTCTTCAATTAAGGAAATAATAGAGGACAAGAATGGGCAACAATACAAGAGATTAATTCTGTTTCGAACAAATGAAAAAGTTAGCGTAGCTGCTGAGATTGAGAAAACGGACAACTTTTACAAAGTTCTAAGTACGGAGGGCATTCCTAAACTCTTTTGTGATTTTCCTTTGATTGGCTCGGAGAAATTCTATTTTCCTGTTGTTGTCAACAGCTTTTTCTTCAACCCTTTAACTGAACGTGAAGGAGTTTGGCTAAAAGGAAATGAGGATAAAGAGGTTATTGAAAACCAAGAAATACTTCTGGCGGCTGTCGAGCTATATAAAGAACTTATTGCCGATGTTGAGTCTAATAACTTTACAGATCTATACAATATGGCTGATACAAGACTGCCGGTTGTTATTGATAAGTACATAGACTTTGACTGGTATGAAACCAATATTCAAAAACCACTAAGGGATGTTGTTTACAAGTCAAAACTTGTTGAGTCAGAAGAGAGCAAAGAACAACATAAATCGATCAATGAAACATGGTTTCCTAGGAAATCCTACACAAAAAAAGTAGCAGATCAAATTTGGAAATTTACCTATGACTTATTCCCTGACTCAGTATGTAAAAAAAATCATATTCATCAATGGCTTAGTCTTTCGTGGAATGAATGGAAGTATTTAGATTATGAAGAACTTCTAAAAGATATACAGAATCTAAAGTCTATAATGGGTTTATCTGATGCGCTTAAACTAGATGAAGACAAATGTTTTGAATGGCTTAATGAAGTAGGAACCTTTTTGTTAGAAGATGAATCCAACGAACACTATTTAAACAAGTATGATATTATTCCAAATGCCAATGGTAATTTCAGGAGCGTCTCGGATTTCAAAGGTGATTCAAATCTATTCATCGATAAAATTAAAGACCCAGATTTAGTTAAGATACTCAAGCTTTTAGGTGAAGACTGGGATGACATATTAATTCATAATAAAGTTGGATTTGGAAAATATCATTCAAAAAAATTACAAGACATAGCTGCACGAATAACAGAAGTATTAAGTAAAGCAAAAGAAAAGGATGATGGCTATATTGAAGCTATCAGTATGCTATCTGAATGGTTTGATAATAATGAACTTCTAGGCAAAGAACATTTCTCTGACTTGTACAGAAAGAAGGCTGATCTCTTTATGAATACGATTAAAGATAAAGAAGGCCTGTATCAAATCATGAAATCTGGTGCTGATTTAACAGAACTTGCTAAGGTAGCAACCTCAATACAAGCTAGCCCAATTGAGGTTGAAGGGCTATCAAATCTTCTAAACGAATATCACATCGATAACCTAACACAACTGAAAGAAATTTTAGAAAATTCTCAAACAATTGGGGGTAAGCTTGAACTGACTCAGGAGATGTTAGCTGGTCTTGGAATATCATCTCAACAAGAACTTGAGGTGGCTCTAGAAGACAAAGACCTTAAGGCGATGTTTACACACACTTCCACTCCATCGGTAGAGATGTTTCTTTACGCACAATCACTAATCAGTAGGGCGAAAGAAAACGTATTAAAACATTTGCATAAACTTCCTCAGTATGACTGTAGCGAAATGGAAGAGTTGGCACATACGGTTATCGGTGGCATAAAAAAAGATGGATTACTAATACAAGTTGTAATTCGCCCATCAGATCACGGTGAAGTAATAGTCTATTATACTTCAGAAAAAGATACCTTGGATTATGAAAATGCTGAGCTTTGGATCGACAATGGCATTCAAGAGCCCAAACATTTAACACTCGGCAGAATACTTAAAACAACAGGAATTAATAGAATACCAGTTTAGATATGTCACTCGAAGAGGAAGTCAAGGCAATTTTAGGACAACCTGAGGGAATAAATCTCGAATACAAGGCTGTATTACCGCCATCTAGAAATATTGCCCAAATCATTTCGGCATTTGCAAATGCAGAAGGAGGTATATTAATCCTCGGGGTACATGAAAAGCCTTTAGGTGGTTTAGAAATCAATGGTTTGAGTGATGATTTCCATGCAAATTCTATTACTCATAAAGCACTCGATCTACTCAAACCTCATCCTTCAGTTCAATATGAATACGTTCAGACTAATAAGAAGAAACTCTATGCTATTAAAGTTGATAAGTCAGAAAAAATAATCGAGCTTGAGGGTAAGGTATTTATCCGTAAAGGAAGCTCTATAATTTTTTCAAACCCACCAGAACAGCATTTTAGAACTGATGGATTCAATGAGATTAAGAGAATTAATGAGCTTCTTGAGAATTACAAAAATGATTCAACCAGTTCAAAAAAGAAACTAATTGAACATTACCAAAGCATTCTGAAGATTTTTGATGACCTAGGAATTAAGTTATACCCAGTAAGTCCATCACACCCAACAACAGATTCTGAGGGTAAGATTTTAACGAGAATATTATTTTCATCAATAGCAGATAATTTCGAAAATTATCTTTCTGATTTGCTTTACGAAATTTTCCTAGCTAATCCGTCAACACTCAAATCGAAAAAAGAAGTAACAATAGAAGAAGTATTGAATTGCACCGACCTACAAGAATTCGTGAAATATTGGGCTAAGAAACAACTTTTAGGTCTGCAAAAAGGAAGTGTAAAAGGTTTTATTGAGGAGAACAAGCAAATCAGAGACCTGAAGGTAATTGACAATGATCGCCAAAGTGAAATCGAGAAGATACTTCAAGTCAGACATCTTTATTCTCATAGAAATGGTCTTGTCGATGAAAAGTTTTTACAATATTTTGATGGATACTCTTTGAATGAAGAATTTCAGTTAACAATGGAACAAATGTGTTCTAAGCTCGAATACCTAGCAACAATTGTTAATGAAATTGATCTCAAAGCAATTGAAAAACATAAGTTGGCATTAAGTGACTAAACCCATACTAATGTTATTGGGTAATTATCCTTTTTCATATATTCTGAAAATATTACATTTAATGTTCTAACACTGCGCATTGTCCCTCAGGAGTTGGAACTTGAAATACCTTCTGACTCAGAAAAAATGGAGTTTGATCAATTGAATCTTAAAAAAATAGACAATGAACTCCTAATAAGAAAACTTCTTGATAAGGAGGTAATCTCTCCTACCAACAAACAACAAAAAGATCTCCAAAAAAAAATCACAATCTCTGTTCGGAACAGTGATTATGTGTCCTCAATAAACAATCTCACTTTAGGAGTCTTTTTCGATATAGAGAAAACATTTGAGACCATCAGAAGAAAGGGTGTTTTTAGATATTCCAATTATGAAACTCAAAAATGTATTGTTGGATCAGTAGCAAAGCACTTGATTATTGTGTTGGACAAATTAGGTATTGATTCCCATAAGGATACAGCCTATTTAAAATCGATTGTTAGTCTATCAATACTTCATGAATCATTTAGAGAACTGAGGAAATTTATTCTAGCGGAAGTCAAAGTCTTTTATCAAACTAATAAGGATAAGTCTTTAATAAAGTCACTTCTAGCTTACACTGACTTCTTATTTCTTTCCAATCATCTACCTGAGGGCGCTGATTTGCTTAGCATCAAGTCTAGAAGTAAAGAGCAAATATCTAGTGGTGTTTCATTTCTGATTTATCTAATTACCGAAACAAGAGAATCTAAACACACAGATACTACTAAAATTTCAGATGAGTGGATAAGCAATGGGAAGATTGGAAAGCTAATAATTGTATCATGTATTATCCAAGACCTGAAGGAATTTGAAATATTAATAGAGCATTTTGGATACAAGTGTGAAAAAACCAATGATTCAATCAAGATAATTCCCCCATCTGCCGATTTCGAAAAGATCATGAAACTTGGATTTATACGATCCCAAATTCAAAGCATAAATGATCTTTTGAGTATGGATATTAACGCTACGTCAATAGAAGATTTAGCTGACAAACTATATGAATATGACGATCTGAAAATTTTTGAGTACACGGAAAGTCATGATTATCCAAGATTTAGAATCAAGATGCCTGAACCGCTTCTTGAAGTAATCTTTGATAAATTTTTCAATACTGAAAAGTTATTCAAAGAAGAAATAATGTCCCTTTCAACTGTTTTCAAGGAGCAGTTATTGAATTATGCGGATCTAAAAAAAATCATAATAAGAGATGATTTAAATCTCATGGATTTTATCAAAATCCACAGACTATTTATACTGTTCTATCACCTTTTTACTAAGAAAATCTATAAAGTAGAAAGCTCGACAGCTACGGTTATCAGATCTTTGATTGCAACATTTTACGAAGAAAAATTCTATGATATTTTAGAAAAACTAGCTTCGCCAGACAAAGTTGACATATTCTTAGACCTTATCAGTTGGGAAGTTGGTGAGGATAAACTTTTCGATATTCAATACCATCCTATAATTAATATAGACAAATCATTCCTTGTTTGCCTTACAATTATTGTTCAGTCAAACTCAATAAGAAATCTTTACGCCTCAGAATACAAATTAAATAACAAGAATCTCATCACAGATGGACTTTTTGATCCACTAGTTGAAAGATTGAGTGATACTTTAACAAAAGCCGGAATTGAAAATTATAAACATGTCTCCATTAAGAATGGAGAAATAGATCTAGTTGCAATTTATGAAAATACAATATTCTTTTTTGAATGCAAACAATCCCTCCACCCCACCAGTATTCATGATTTAAGAACAACATATGACTATATCAATAAAGCAATAGACCAACTTGACAAGACAAAAATCAACTTTCGAAAAAACAACCTTAAGAATGATCTTGAGATAAAGCTGAATATTGATCTTAAGGATATCGAAAATGATTGTTATGTTATCATGCTGAGCAACCGTGTGTTGAATGGAAATGAATTCAAATACCCAGTCAGAAATATTAATGAATTTAAAAATTTCGTTTTAGCTGGCACAATGAAGACTAATCAAGGGGAGTATTTACTTTGGGAGAATAATCATTTGCAATTATCTGATTTACTTGAATACCTGAGTCTTCAAAGTAGATTAGTTCAATTAATGATAAATTCATTCTCCTCTCGTATTTTAAAATACGAAATCACTATTCCTCCAATTGAATTTGAGGAATACTATTGGGACTGGACCCATACCGAAAAGGTGTTGAATGAATTCACTAAGGATCTCAAGGAAATAAATAACAACTAGCACTCTCTGTGAATTATGATTCAGCTGAACCCAAATTACGACCAAATATTTGTGACTTTTAATTTTCCTCAAATAATACAATGGCCTGAATACGATGAAAATGATGAGGAGGGAACATCTCTTTCAGAAGAGTTAAATAGATACTTACAATCAAATCACTCTCGCATCAAGCAAGAAGAAATTGATTCTTTTAAAAAGCAACTTCTTACACTAATTGACTATAATGAAGAATATGCAACAGGAATAGACAAAACACACTATAATGACTTCCTTAATTCGTCACTAGATGACTTAGCATTTCTGAAAAATATTTGTCAATATTTTACCAACTATTTATTGCAAGATGAAAGTGAAAGTAATCCCTACCAAAGTATCTACTTCGACATTGTTAAGGCCGATGAGTTGTATCGAGGTGAGTATAGAAAAATCGAAAGCTCGTCACCACCTCTAAAATGGATTGGTCTCAAAAGTCAGAATAAAAACTTATTGAGATTAATTAAGGAGAAAATTCATTTCAAACTTGGCTTAGATGAAGTGAATATGGACTCAACATTCTTTTCTCATCAACCATCTTTGGACAAACAGAAGATCCAAAGATCTTAATAGAACAATCCACTTCAGCGATTGGTAGCAAGATTTCGGAATTCATCAAACTGATGCAAAAAGTTCTCAGTCTGAAGGAATTTCATTCAAAATAATACCTATTTGTTTAACCATTATTTAACCCTAAAACAAAAAAGGCAGCCACTAAAATGTAACTGCCTGATTTTCAGAGTAGCGGGGACAGGACTCGAACCTGTGACCTTCGGGTTATGAGCCCGACGAGCTACCAACTGCTCCACCCCGCGATATGAGTGCAAAATTACGTCGCTTATATTTTCTTACCAAATAGAATTGAATATATACTTACTCACTTTTGATACTATTCCAGATATCCAAGTAGATCTTCCATTCCCCCTCTACCTTCCTCCATACAATTACGTACTTTCCTTTCCACCTTGAAGATTGATTTCCATTCGAAGATTCACCTTCGTAATAACCATAATCATACGCTTCATCACCAATAACCTTTATTTCTACCGGCGTCACCTTGTGGTAGGTGGTTTTCCACGATCTATTCTCTGGATTCCAGTAATTGGATAATCCGTCATCCTCAAGAATATCCGTACCATCCGGAAAGATCTTTGCGTCCGACGTGTACATTTTCACCACCTCTTCACGCTTATCTGTCATCAGATAGTTTGAGAATTTTTTGACCTGCTTTTTGATGGCTTCTACTTCTTTGTCCTGTGCACATACTACAGTAAAGAAGGATAGCGCTAGTATGCTAAGTATTATCCGCATAATTTTGTTTTTGATGAAAGATACGGAAGATTTCAAAGCTGGATTTGTAAACATCATTGGCCGACCCAATGTAGGTAAGTCAACGTTGCTAAATGCGCTGATGAACGAGAAAATAGCCATCACAAGTAGCAAAGCACAGACGACTCGTCATCGAATGTTCGGCATTTTGAATGATGAAAAATACCAGGTGGTATTTTCAGATACCCCCGGTGCAATAGATCCTGCTTATAGGCTTCAGGAAAAGATGATGGGCTATGTACGTACGGCGCTTGATGATGCTGATGTCATTCTTTTCATGGTAGCATTAGAGGATAAAAACGACTATCCTCAGCTTATTGAAATGGCGCAAAATGCTCTGGCCCCAGTTATCTTTCTGATAAATAAAACAGATCAAAACAAAGGCTCGCAGACCTTTGATAAAACTACCTATTGGAAGGAATTATACCCAGATCTGGAAATCATGTCGGTTTCTGCGCTTGAGAAGCATGGTACTAACGAGCTATTAGATCGGATACTAGAATTACTTCCAAATCATCCGGCATTTTTTCCTAAAGATGAGATCACCGACAAAAGCGAGCGATTTATCTGTGCGGAAATTATTCGTGAAAAAATCTTTATGAACTATCAGCAAGAAATTCCTTATAGCTCGGAAGTGGTCGTCACCTCCTTCAAAGAAGAGGAAACCATTATTCACATAGATGCCGAAATCTATGTAGAGCGAGATAGCCAAAAAGGCATTATTATTGGTAAAAAGGCAGAGTCAATCAAGAAAGTGGGTATGCAAGCTCGTAAAGACATGGAAGCTTTTTTTGGTAAGAAAATTCACCTACAAACTTTCGTAAAAGTAGAGAAGGACTGGCGTAAGGATGACCGAAAATTGACTAGGTTTGGTTACTAATTAATTACAATAGCCATGCGTCAATTTCTATTTACGTTAGCCTTTTGCTCCTTTTTCATTACTTCCTTCGCTCAGCAAGGCAACCTGTCTAAGGTCGACAGGATATACTATACCTGTAAGATCTGGGGCTACTTAAAATATTATCATCCACTGATAAGTAAGGGTTCTTTCGATTGGGATGAGAAAATGCAAAAGGTTTTAGGCATCACTGCTAAATACCAAACATATCCTGAGTTTTCAGATTATATGGCCAAATGGATCTACTACATGGGAGAAGTTAAACCATGTGCTGGTTGCAAGCAAAGAAATTCAGATGAGCATTTTTTAGAAAATTTCGATCTGTCATGGACGCAGAACCGGCTATTCTCAGATGAGTTGAAGAAGACCTTAAAAAACATTGAAACAAATCGATTTCAAGGGAATCATTTTTACATAGATCAAGGCAAAGTTGGGGAGTTTATTCCTAAAAATGAGCAGCCATACCTCGACCTAAATTGGAAAGACGAAGATCAACGACTGATTCCACTCTTTCGGTACTGGAACTATATCGAGTATTTCTATCCATACAAATACCTGACGGATCAAAATTGGGATGATGTACTCAAAGAGATGATACCAAAGTTTCTAGATGCACAAACTAAATTAGATTTTCATTTGGTGATGCTGGAGTTGGTAGTAAAGATTGATGATAGTCATGCTGGTTTAATGACATCTGTGCTCGATGAAATGCCCTATTACAACTATCTGCCCGCACGATTTGACCTTATAGAAAACCAACTAATACTAACAGAAATCATAGATTCAGGAAAGGCACAACAACAAGACCTGCAGGTTGGAGATGTCTTGAAAACAATCAACAGCCAGTCTGCACTGGATCTCCACAACGCCAACAAAAAATATATCTGGGGTTCTAATGAAGGTGTTAAAGATCGAAGTATTTACCATACGCTATTTATGGGGATGCAAGGTCCAATACAAGCAACTATTGAAAGAAATGGTAGCGTCAGGACTGTAAGCCTAAACCTCTATAAATATTCAGACCTTTCCTATGCTAAAACTGAGCCTAAGCCAAAATGGACCATTCCAAATGATTCAATTGGCTATGTGAATATGGGAGCACTCACCATCGGAGATGTCAATCAAATGATGAGTGAATTAATAGATAAAACAGCGATCATTTTTGACCTTAGAAATAATCCGAAAGGAACCTACAAAGCCATCGCGAAGTATTTGAATCCCACGGATACAACATTTGCCATCTACACTAAGCCCGATTACTCGTATCCTGGAAAGTTTGTGTGGCAGGGTGAAGCCACCTGTGGAGAAGCTAATGAAGAATACTATCGAGGTAAGGTTATTTTGCTCGTGGATGAAAATACGCAGAGTCATGCAGAGTTTACTTGCATGAGTTTGCAAACAGCACCTAATGTAGTGACTATTGGTAGCCAGACAGCCGGGACAGATGGAAAGGTGACCAAATTCCCAATCGTTTCCAGGCTGTACACTGCAATGTCTGGGATGGGCGTATACTACCCAAACCAACAAGCGACTCAACGTATTGGAATCACTCGGGACATCAATATTGTGCCTACAGCTGATGGCATAATTGCAGGTAGAGATGAGGTTCTCGAGAAAGGGATGGAAATTGCCAAAGAAGAAATAGCCAGAGAGATTGCAGAAGCGAAAGCTGCATTAGCAAAAGCAATTCAAGATTCCTTGAGACAAGATTCTCTAAGATTGGATTCATTGCGACGCTTTTCGCTCAAGATGGATTCGCTACAGATTAATACCCTACCGATGGACTCATTGAAGATCGACTCCATCAAGGTAGATGACAATTAGTCCTAACTTCTGCAACATGCAGATACTAGAATATCATTTAAATTGGGATTGAATAAAATTCAGCCTCAATGAAAAAATTATATTCATCCGCAATTGTTACATTATTTCTTAGTTTTTCATTACACGCGCAATCCGACAAACAGCTAAACAAGCTATTTATTGAAATTGGAAAAATAGAAAAATCTTACGCTGTTTCAAACCCCGTCTGGAGCGGTGAACATCCAAAAAAATATGTCTTTCAAAAAGCAGAAGCTCAAATAAAACTGGCGAATGAGTTGAAAGCTAAACTCGAATCCTTAATCGCCATCGCTGATGATAAACTCTCAGATCAAGCACAAATCAATAAACAGATTAAGATTCTACAACTCAAAAATTCGATCAGCCAAACACAATATAAAACCTACCTAATACCATTCAATTCTGAGGGCGGATTCTTTAACTCCCCTTCTTTCTTTCTGCCAAATCTCACATTTAAGACTAAGCAGGATTATGACAATTATTTGAATTGGTTACCATCATTTGCTGAATTCATATCCTATAACCAGGGTTTGATGAAACAGGGAATTGAGGAAAAAATTCAGGCACCAAAAGTCATTGCAAAGAATGCCGTTGATTTACTTGCTACCTGGACAAAAGATGACGTTACGGCTCATCCCTTTTACGCACCCATAAAAAACATTCCAGCTAATATTTCTCAAGCTGATCGGGAAGCAATTGAAAGTGGAGCACAAAAGGTTATATCAGAGGTGATTCTACCTTCTTACAAAAAGTTGAGAAAATTCATTGATCAAGAATACCTACCGAAAGCACCTAAGAAAGTCGGTATTAGTGAAATAAAGGACGGAAGGGCCTATTATGAAAATCGTGTTCAACATTTTACCACTTTAGCCATTACTCCAGATTCAGTATATGCAACTGGATTGTCAGAAGTAGCCCGAATCCGCAAGCTCATGGAGTGGATAATTAAAGATCTTCAGTTCGAAGGTTCCTTCGCTGAGTTTCTACAATTTCTCAGAACTGACCCTCAATTCTATCCGCAATCAGGTCAGGAGCTTTTAAACCGAGCCGCATGGTTGAGCAAAAAAGCTGAAGGTCAGCTTCCCATGCTTTTTTCAAAACTCTATTCACTTCCATTTACCGTTGAGCCGGTACCTGACGCAATTGCTCCTAAATACACCGGAGGTAGATATGTAGGTGGCAGCAGATCTCAGAATAAGCCAGGAATCTATTGGGTCAATACTTACAACCTATCGAGTAGAACCCTCTATACACTTCCTGCATTATCACTCCACGAGGCTGTACCAGGCCATCATTTGCAGATCACCTTGGCATCAGAATTGGAAGGACTACCAGGCTTCAGAAGTGGCTATTACATAAGTGCCTTTGGTGAAGGCTGGGGATTGTACTCCGAATACCTTGGTGAGGAAATGGGCATGTATGAAACACCCTATGAACTTTTTGGCAGGTACACATATGAAATGTGGAGAGCGTGCCGATTGGTGGTAGATGTAGGACTTCACTATAAAGGATGGACCAGACAACAGGCAATAGATTACATGGCTGAAAACACTGCTTTGTCACTACACGAGGTTAATACTGAAATCGACCGGTACATCGGATGGCCAGGTCAGGCCCTAAGCTACAAGATGGGTGAACTTACGATTATCACTTTACGCAAACGCGCAAATACAGCATTAGGAGATCGATTTGATATCCAACAATTTCACGATGTGATCTTAAGAAATGGTGCTGTTCCACTGCCAATTTTATCAGCTGAAGTAGAGAAGTATATATCTTCTGAAAAATCCAAATAGGTGCTTGATCTTTTGGTTTAACTTCGCGGTTTAGTCACTTGAACTTTACCCCAAATAATGGCCAATATTCTAGCAATCGTAGGTAGACCTAATGTAGGTAAATCCACTCTTTTTAATCGACTGGTTGAAAAGAAGCAAGCCATTATGGATAATGAGTCCGGTGTGACCAGAGACCGCCATTATGGTTATGGTGAGTGGAATGGTAAGAAATTCACGGTGATAGACACCGGTGGATACGTGGAAGGCTCGGACGATATCTTCGAAGGTGCAATAAGAACTCAAGTGAAAGAAGCGCTTGAAGAAGCCACTGCTATATTATTCATGGTAGACTGTGATACCGGACTGCATGGATTGGATCAGGATTTCGCCAATGTGGTAAGAGAACTAAAAAAACCAATTTTCTTAGTTGCTAATAAAGCAGACAATCAGGAAAAGCATCTAGCTGCCAATGAATTTTATAATCTTGGAATGGATGCTGATTTATTTCCAATAGCGGCGGCAAGCGGAACGGGAACGGGCGACTTGCTAGACGAAGTTGTGAAGGAATTCGATGATGAAGAGCTTCAAAAAGATGATGTTCCTCGTATTGCCATCCTTGGCAGACCAAACGTTGGAAAATCATCGTTTGTAAATGCATTGGTTGGAAAAGAACGAAGCATCGTGACCGACATTGCCGGGACAACCAGAGATGCCATCAACACCCGCTACAATCTTTTTGGTAAAGACTTTATCCTCACGGATACGGCAGGTATACGTAGGAAAACGAAGGTCAAGGAAAACATTGAATTCTATTCAGTTTTACGTGCTCTGCAGGCACTTCAGGATTCTGATGTATGCATTGTGATGATTGATGCTGATACAGGCCTGGAATCTCAGGACATGAATATCATAGGACTTGCGCATAAGTACAAAAAAGGAATCGTACTCATGGTAAACAAGTGGGATCTACAGGAAAAAGATTCAAAGACTGCCGATACTTACAGAAAATTTCTGGAAGAAAAATTGGGTCCGATGAGCTACATTCCAGTTATTTTCACTTCAGTGCTCAATAAGCAACGAATCATGCAGACGCTGGAATTAGCACTTCAGGTGTTTGAAAACAGGTCCCGAAAAATTTCGACTTCTAAGCTCAATGAGATCATGGGCAAGGAAATCGAACATTACCCACCTCCGGCAGTTCGTGGACATTATATCAAGATTAAATACATCACTCAGCTGCCTACACATACGCCAACGTTTGCATATTTCTGCAACTTTCCACAATACATCAAGGAGCCGTATCACCGCTACCTAACCAATAGAATGCGTGAACACTTTGACTTTAGGGGAGTGCCTATAAAAATGGTGTTTAGAAAAAAATAGGCTATTTCTTTACTAGCCGAATTTGGTCGGTACTTTCACCAATTCTTGCCGAGAGCGTGTATACTCCAACAGGGCTCTTTTCAATCTGCTGAGATATTAAGCGTTCAGCTTCAATTCTTATTATGTTTTTCTTTTCCAGCAAAAGTGTTCCGTCTGAATCGTATAGTTGAAACTCTGAAAGTTGATTAAGTTTTCGGATTTTTCCAATTGCCGAATTTGGATATCCAGCCAAAGTACTAGAGATACCTTTATCATCAATTCGAATGATTGTACTGTATTTATATTGACCATCATACTCCACCTTTCGTAATCTATAATAAGATATCCCTCTCTTTTTAGGACTTGTATCCGTATAAAAATATTCGTTAGTCTCAGCCTCTCTGTCATGGGTGGGTGTCCATCCTATTGCTGCGAAATGCTTTCCATCTTCACTACGTTCTACTTCGAACCCATGGCTATTTAGTTCAACCTCAGTTCGCCATTCCAATCTAACACCTCTTTCTCCTTTTCTCCCTGAAAAGTTGACGAACTCGACAGGCAACAATTCACCATTACATATCCCCGTATAGTCAATATCATCACCATTGTCAATGTATTCACCGCCAACTAAAAGCACTCCATTTCCCTCAATAACTCCACCTCCAGCATTGGTAAAATCACCATCCACTTTCATGTCGCCATCTATTGCTGATAAACCTATGCCTCCAGAAACAAAATCACCACCAACATATACTGAAGCTCCAAAATCAACTTCAAAGGCTGCAAAAAGACCTGAGCCTGCATTATGTGCAATTGCAAATGACCCTCCCTTCTCAACTGTAATGGTAGATCCAAAACCACTTGTCATACTTATCACATTCATCATTCCTCCGTTTTTAATAATAACAGAAGATCCTTGACCCGCATTAAATGCGCCTAGTACTGTAAGTTCTCCCTGGACGATTAAGGTTTCACCCAGCACATTGAAATCACCACTAATGGTGAGATCACCGTTCACTGTTAGCACTATTGCTCCTTCCCCTTGAAGTATGATATTGCTTGAAGGTTCACGACAAGTTCCGGATTGAATATTGGAGGTTGTATAACTGGGACATTGACCTAGTGCAATACCAATCGAACAGACTAATATTGCAAAAGATAGTGATCTGATTTTCATAATGGTGATAGTAGCTGGTTTTTAAAATTAACCAATCCTTTGCAATTGCATGAAAATCATCGGGTATGTGATGTAAAACTGGATTGCCGTATGTCAGAACTAATAAAATAGATTTATGACTTCTCAAGAGGTCTTTCAAAAATTCGTCCCGGAAGCTTCCGTTGAATATTGTGTCAAGCTTTATCAAAGACTAGGCTTTGAGTTTAAAATTAAGAAGGCCCGACAAACCAAATTGGGAGATTACCGGTTCAACCCCAAATCAAACAGGCATACGATAACTATAAACAATGACCTAAACCCATTCGCCTTCTTAGTGACATATCTGCATGAGGTTGGACATTTGATTGCATTCAAAACTTATGGTAAAAAAATTCAACCACACGGAAAAGAGTGGAAGAAATGTTTTAAAGAAGTATCGGAGCCGATGCTTAATGAGACCATTTTTCATAAGAGTGTATTGACTGCCCTAAAGAAATACTTTAAAAACCCGAAAGCTTCTAGTTGTTCAGATCCAATTCTTTATCAAATTCTTAAGCAGTTTGACGAGCCTTCCGGCAAGGTGCTACTTAAGGAAATTTCTATAGGTCAATCTTTCCTATTTAACCAAAGATCATTTGTAAAACTGGAGAAGAAACGTACACGATCTGTTTGTCAAGAAGTTTATTCCAAAAAAAGGTATTTGATATCTGACCTTGCGGAAGTAGAAATGAACAGTGAATGATTATTCTAATAATAGTATCATTTTAAGAAAAAATTTTGTTATTTTGACAATTCCAAGACCACCGCTGCTTGGAGTGCATGTTTTTAAGAAGAGAAAATGTCACATACTATAGCAGTATATAACTTTAAAGGTGGCGTAGGCAAGACAAGTACCGCCCTTAGCTTAGCCCATAGCTGGTCAAGAGCATTCAAGGTATTGGTCATCGATTGCGATCCTCAAGCCAACTTAACCCAAGCTCTTACTGAGGAGGATCATCCAGTCAATCTCTTTACCATTACCAAAAAATTTCTTCACAATGAGCAACCAGATATTCGTCCGATTGAGATACATCCCTATCTATTCTTGATAGCAGGAGACTATCGAATGGCAGAAATAGAATCCAACACCCAGTTTATCTCTTTCGGTCATATAATTTTCTATAAGTTGCTTTCTGCCGTACGTCAAGATTATGACTTTATCATTCTTGATTTTCCAACTCATTTTGGGGTTACAGTCAAATCCTTCATTGCCAATATCAATAGCATTTTGATACCGGCCACTCCAGGATCATTTTCTGTATCTGGGTTTAAAAAACTTTTGAGCTACCTAAATAAAGTTGATAAGGATAAGCCATTAGAAATACTTGGTATTTTTTTTAATCAATATCGCAAAAACACTTTGTTTCATCAAAAGGTAGTGAGGGAGGCAGAGCAAGAACTCGGCAGTCTCATTTTGGATGAACGTATTAGGGAATCTATCCGAGTGAGTGAAGCCAATGGGCACGCAGAATCTGTTTATGCTTTTACTGATCAGAGTGCTGTAGCCGAAGATTTTTTAAAACTTAGTGACGAGGTAATTTCAAGAATGAATCGTCTCAATCTCCAGGAGGCGATCAGTCAGTTAGGCGATCATGAAGTCAAAAGTTAGATGGCTAATCTACGTGTAATTAAGCCATTGATAAGCTCGAAAAAACGCAACGGTGGCAAGGTACGCCACTTCTCTACCTGGAGGCTTCCAGACATGTTGATGTAATTATCGATGTTGTAGTTTTTCATTTCATCTATGACGAATTCTCTGAAATTTATTCCAGCAATCCATCCCTCCTCTACATCCTCGAACCATTCTTCATAGTAGCTGTCATCGCTTCCATGAAAATTCATGATGTTCTCTCCAATAAGCGCAAACTTATTTATTCGAAAATCCATCATATGTTCAAGGATATTTCGCTTAAACTGCATTATGTCATTGTTAAGTGCATCATTCCATTCCCCAATCATTTCGATGGTTGCAAATCCGAGTTCATAATCAGCATAAAGGATTTTCATGTAAAGTGTCTCAGATCCAAAAAAGTCCCACGCAGGATCTATGTAGTAGCCATAAATATTCTCTGAATAAACATCATAGTTGTACTCCTTGCCAGCGAATGGAGATTGGTCATCATAGCTAGAGTCATAGTATTGGTTCCAGCGCTCAAATGGAGTAATGGTGTGCACGAAGCAAAAGTAGAATGGTATTACTAAAAACAAAAAACCCTGACCTACTGGCCAGGGTTTAAATGGGTTAAAGATTTTATAAATAATCTTTTAGAAGTTGATTTGAATACCTGCGTTGAAGTTTCTAGGCAAGCCAAAGAAAACCTCAGCATCATCAGCATCATGATCACCATCAAAAGCGTTGAATTGACTATTGTCACCAGCATCTTGAATATACACTTTATCAAATGCGTTGAACACATGAGCAAACACCTGCAATGAGAACCCAGCACCTTTGGTAGGTATGGTGTAAAATGCATGCAAATCAACTACGCCATATGACGGTACTTGCCATGCTTGTGGTCTTTCATTCGCATTACCATCATTATTTGCATCTTCAAGTGCGGTTCTTCCAATCGGATTAAAATCTGAATAGAAGTTGTCATAGAATCTATAATCAGCCTTGATAGTCAGGTTCGTAGATGGTGTGAATGTTCCAGATATATAGAACTGAGTCTGCGGTGCATCTCCAACCTTCAGATCCTTGATATACAATGTCTCATTAAATCTATCGACAACATTTCCGTTGGCATCGTTCTCTGTAATTGTAACACCAGTATCATCTGTGAATTTCCAATTGCCAAAAGAAGCTGCTGCGTCAACTCGGATGATTTGATTTGGCTTCCAAGAAGCTTCAAATTCAACTCCAGTATTTCTCTGCTCGATTCCTGTAATTAATGCAAATATATCAGCGCCTGTATTTGGGTTTTCTACTTCTTCCTTCTGAGTTCTGTTGGACCATAGGGTATTGTAATAGTTTGCATTTATCACAATGTCTGTTCCAAGACGGTAGGTCAAACCTCCTTCAAAAGATTTGAACTCTTGATTTTGTGGATCATCGAAAAGGATGAAACTCTCATCATCAATCACTCTATCAAAATTTGGATTTTGAGATATGAAACCACCATTTGCGTATACGTTTAAGTCTTCATTAACCTTGTAAGAAACACCTCCTTTTACCTGGTAGCCAGTAAATGAACCCGGGTTTATTTTCAGTGTGCTGCCTGTTGCAGTACCATTGTCCGATAGGAAGAAATTTTCATGGGAATACTTAGTGCTAGTAAATCCTGTTGTCAAAGAAACCGTCAATGCATCTGCAGTATAAGTACCTTGTGCGAACGTTCCGATCCAATCCACCGTGTTTACGTAGCTATAGTCAATTCTCTCTCCTAGTCTCTTCCTGTATTGACCTTCGTTTGTTTCAAACTGATTTCCTGTGTATCTAAAATATTCTCCACCTAAAAGATCTCTTACTTCTCTGAAGTGATCTATTGAAGCTGTTCTCCAATCTACTCCGAATTGAAGTGACAAATTCTCGTTCAAATCCCAGAACAATTTAGAGATCGCACCAATTGTCCATTGATTATTTCTACTGTTTCTCAAAATACCGATTGATTCGCCATCTTGTTTGTTGCCAGTGTCAAAATCATTTGTCCATGGTTGCGCAAGTCCCTGATTGATAGCAATAGTTGCATTCCAGTCCCACTCCCATGGTGATGGACCAAAGAAGAATGGCTGAGCAGTTCCATTTACTCCGTAAGCATCTTTTCTGATTACTTCACCGAATGTACCTGAACCTCCGCCTTGTCCACCAGACCAATAAGCAACTGTCGTCCATTGCATGTTTTCATTGAATGAGTGGTACCAGTTTAGGTTAAACTGAGGTTTGTGAAAGAAATTTTCTCTCTCCATGAGGTAATTAGCTCCGCTTCTACTTCTAGATCTAAGGCTATTGTACATTCCCCAGTACTGTTTTCCGTTATAAGAAGCATCTACACCGCCATAATTTTGATTGAAATCTCTACCCTGCTCAAAAAAATCATTTGTAGCAGATACTTCGTATGAATCCAAGCCAAGTGCAAAGGCTCTATCATATACACCAATATTTTGTCTGTAGAGGTTTTGTCCGTGTGCTTGCGGTGCTCCTACAAGGAATGCCTCAAACTTATTATTATCATTTAACTGATAAGATGCGCCCAGATAATACGCCCATGCATCGGTATAAAGCCCCGAATAAAAGCCGTCTCCGGTTTTTCTTACTACAGTTCCTGACAATGCCCACTTTTCATTCATCAAACCAGAATTAAATGAAGCAGTTGTTTTTCTGAAATTCCAACTTCCAACTTCTTGTTTGATAGAAGTTCCTTTACCTCTTGAAGCTGGATCAGTTATTATATTTAATGTTCCACCAATTGAAGGTACGGCAAGGTTTACCGGGCTCATACCTCTTTGTAGTTGAATTGACTGAGCAGCATCGCCAAGTCCATCCCAGTTTGACCAGAATACCCATCCGTTCTCCATATCATTAACTGGCACACCATTAATCATGATCGCAACATTTCGTTGGTTAAATCCACGAACATTTAATCTTGCATCTCCAGCTCCTCCACCTTGATTGGTTGAGTAGAAAGAGGGAGCCGCATTTAATACTAACGGTAGGTCACGAGATCCAAGGCTCTGTTGTATGTCTTTCTTCTCCAGATCAGTAAATGTATATGGAGTCTCTTGCGTAGATCGCGAAGCAATAATCTCTAAGGTAGATAACTGGGTGATCCCCGCCTCCATATTGATCGTGCCAAGAGCTGATTGACCATCTTGTAAATTGATTACTACATCTTTAAAACCAATGTAGCTAATAACTATAACTGAACCTCTGGAAGGAACATTTATACTGAAATCACCATTGATATCAGTCACTGTACCAAGGGTGGTACCTTCAATTAATACAGTAGCTCCGGGAAGACCTTCTCCGGTCTCAGTGTCAGCTACTTTACCTGTCACGACACCTTGTGCTATCAAAGCAAATATGCTTAGCACAAACGTCACTGTTAGTAAAATTTTCTTCATCTTATTTATTTATGGTTTATATAAGGTTATTACAAAAGTAGAATCTTCTTCCTAACTATGCATTTTTTCAGGTTTAAGTTTTCCACATTCCGCTTAATAATAAGATAACAAACAAAATTTTGTTATCTGCAGAAAAAGTTATTTTTGATGAGATTTGATTGCCACACGGACTGATCCATGTGTTTCTAGGAGTTGGTGTGCATCAGATTCCGAAACACCAAGTTGGTGAACCAGCATACGAACGCCACGCTCTACCAACTTTTCATTGCTCAGCTGCATATCGATCATTTTATTACCTGCCACATGTCCCAACTTGATCATTGCTGAAGTAGTAATCATATTGAGAACAAGTTTTTGAGCTGTGCCCGCTTTCATTCGTGTGCTTCCTGTAACAAACTCCGGCCCAACCAAAACTTCGATTGGATATTCACATTCTTGGGCTAAAGTTGTATTTTCATTGCAGGTAATACAGCTTGTAAGTATTTGATATTTTCTGGCTTCCTTGATCGCTCCAATCACATAAGGAGTTCTGCCTGATGCGGCTATTCCAATCAAGGCGTCGTTCTTCCCAATATTATACTCTTCCAGATCTTTGTATCCCTGTTTTGTGTCATCCTCTGCAAATTCGACTGCTTTTCGAATGGCTTTGTCACCTCCAGCTATGAGGCCTATCACGACATCATCATTTACACCAAATGTTGGTGGACATTCCGAAGCATCTACAATACCAAGTCTGCCGCTAGTACCTGCTCCGATATAGAAAAGTCGGCCACCACGCTCCATTCTTAATATTAATTGTGACACAAGAGTTTCCACTTGTGGAATGCTCTTTTCAACTGCTGACGCAACTTTTTGATCTTCGGTATTGATGTTTTTCAGTAGTTCATTGACTGTCATTTGTTCCAAATGATCGTAATGTGAATCTGATTCGGTAAGAGGCTTCTTAGTCATATTGCTGGTGGTATAAAACTAATCCTGAAATGGGTGATTGAACAATGTTTTTTATGATAAACCCACGATCTGTACCAACCTCACGTAATAAATCTGAAAAGTGAAAGGCTATTGAACCTGAAAAATGAAAAGGCATTTCAGCATGCCTTGTTTCGAAGAAGAATGCATCAAAAAAATCATTGATGGAACTGGAGACCAACTCATATATGTCAAGACGATTTCTATGCTCAAAAATGAATGGTGCGAATGACGCTAAGAAGTGATTGGGTCTTGGCTGATCATAAATGCGTTGAATAACCTCATGAGAGGTAATCCCATATTGATTCTGAAATGCTTCGATTATTTCACTTGATAGCTGATTTCTGAAGATTCCTTTTAGCAATTTTTTTCCTAAATAGGCTCCACTTGCCTCGTCACCAAGCACATATCCGAGGGAGGCACTTACTTTGTTTACAAGCTCTCCATCATAAAAGCATGCATTGGCGCCGGTACCTATTATACAAACATTACCAGCTTCTTTTCCACATAAAGACCTTGCTACTCCAAGTAAGTCATTGTGAGTGGAAACATTTTTTCCAAATAGATCAGCAAGAGAAGCCTTTGCTACCATGGCCTGATTATCAGTATCAATTCCCGCAGCATATAAATAAGTTGGAATATCCAAAACTATCTCACGCCCAAAAGTGTCTTTTATACTTTCTTTAAGCTCTTCGATGCTATGAGTATAAGCATTGAACCCAACAGTCTCAAATTGTGAAATATTTCCATCTTTAACGATCCGCCACTGGGTTCCAGTGCCTCCGGCATCTCCAACGATAAACGAGTGATTAGCCATTCGCTGATTTGTAAATTTTCTCAATGATCTCCACCGTTTTCAAACCCTCAAGTCCATTTGTTGCAATACTTCCATCATGTTGAAGCACATCAATCAGGTTTTCGTAGACCCGATCATGATTGCTCATACTTCCTTGATATTCTCCATATTCGTTGGCTGGATTCCCTTCTCTCAACTCTCCGATTGCCTCTCCTTCTAATGACTGATAATCAAGTTTATTCAGATACTGCCCCCCTACTTTGACTGTCCCTTTTTCTGCGAACAAGGTGATTGACCCTTCCATGTTCTTGGCAAATGAATTGACCGTATAGTTGATTGTGCCTATTACACCATTTTTAAACTTTAAAGAGACAACACCTGTATCCTCAAATTCAATGACCTCCTGATGCGCGTAATTCTGAATCATTGCTGATGTTTCCTCTACATCGCCTACCATCCAATACAGCAGGTCTATAAAGTGACTAAATTGGGTAAAGAGTGTACCTCCATCTAACTTCTTAGTTCCTTTCCAATCTGAGTTTTGATAATAGTCAAAATTTCTATTCCAAAAACAATTAAGCTGTACAGAATACAACTTTCCAAATGCTCCCTGGTCTATTTTCTCCTTCACTGCTTCGATTGCTGGATTAAAACGATTCTGTTTAACAATAAATAGTCGTTTATTGCTCCTCTCGGCAGTTTTTATCATTTCCTCACAATCGGAAGAAGAAAGAGCCATGGGCTTTTCACAAAGCACGTGAAAGCCTGCGTTTAGTGATTTGATTGTGTGCTCCGCATGTAGTCCATTTGGGGAACAAACAGCAACAACATCCATATCTTTAAAACTTAGGAAGATTTCTACATCAACAAAAAAAGGCACCTCATACTCCTCTCCTAGTTTTCGAGCTTTCTCAGCATTGACATCACAGACGGCCGCTAATTCTCCTAGCTTGGCAATATGCCCTGCATGTCTTTGAGCTATTCGTCCACACCCGATTAATCCAACTCTTACCTTATTCATAATTTCAACAATAGACTATCTAATTTTTGTACCAAATGCTTATGTGAAAACTGGTTTAATAAAACCTCTGAATCCTCTCTAGCCGGGTAGCGATTATTTTCAAATACATCCTCTACAAATCCTCTAATACTCTGAATCTCTGAATATCCCAGAATTTCGCCCACATCCTTATCATTCATCAAATCGCCTAAATCACTTCTTCGTTCTCCCAAGCCTAAAATCAATCGATTTGCCGCCAAGTATTCAAAAAATTTGACTGGTAAAATCCATTCAGAATTGTGCGATTTGTTTTGCAAAAGCAAAAGAACATTGCAACGTTTATATTCATTTTGAATGCCTTCATGAGGTAAATAACCTAAAAACTCAACCTTCTCTTTAAGCTCACTTAACTCGCCAATTTCATTTTTAATGGATTCTGAGACTATGCCTCCTATCCTAATTTTCAATTTATTAGCAAATACCTGATTTTCACGACACATTTGATCCAATAATTGCCAAAGCTGACGTGGGTTTCTCAATTCATTCAACATCCCAAAATACCCAATGGTAAAATGAGAATCATTTGGCTGAATATTCGAATCATTAGAAATCGTGATGCCATTGTGCAAAACCTCTATTCCTCCAAATGCTTCAGCTAAACGCTTGCTTACAGTCGTAGATATATCACATTCCTTTAATACGCTACGCTCCATTCGCCTATGAACATCCAGCACAATTTCTGAAGTATTCAACTTTTCCAGCACATCCCATTTACTCCAGGGGTCTCTAAAATCAGCTAACCATTTCGCGCCAGACTTCCTCTTTACTTTCCTCCCTACAAGGTGAATACTGTGTGGTGGGCCGGTTGTGATGATTGTACCGATACCTTGCTCCTTGATAAGATCTATTGCTTTTCTTGATGCGGCTTTCACCCAAAAGGTACGAGGATCTGGAATCAACAGGTTACCTCTAATCCAAACCATTAATTTATCCTTGAACGTTTTTTCAGATTTTTCAAGCACCAAACCTTGTTGAACATTCTTTCGATCTTTATTACCTGTCAGCTTATGAAAAAGCGCAAATGGCTCCCATATAGGAATTCTGATGGTTGGTATATCTTTTACTCGTTCTTGGAGCTTTTCATCCTTTATTTCAAATTGAGGATTTTCTGGTGTCAAAACAAACGGCTCCCAACCTATGCTTTTCAACTGTAAGGCGAAGTTCATCCAGCGCTGCACACCTACACCTCCACTTGGAGGCCAGTAATAAGAAATGATTAGAATTTTGCGGTTAGATTCCATGATTCAATGGCAAATCAACATAAATCAAATTACTCAGAGAAGTGTCTCGGTGATTAGATCTTTTATTTGAGATAATTGTTCCGGCTGAAACCAATGAATATCATCGTAACGTCTAAACCAGGTCAGTTGCCTTTTGGCATACCTCCGACTGTTTCGCTTTAACAATCTAACTGTCTCCTCTTTATCATAATTGCCATCCATGAAACCAAATATTTCTGAATAGCCAACAGTCTGCAACGCATTGTGATCCCGGTATTCAAGCAAATCTTTAGCTTCTTCGAATAAACCTTGCGCTATCATTTCATCCATTCGTTTATTTATTCGTTCAAATAAAATCTCCCGATCCATATTTAAGCCTATCTTCAGATTTGCATGCGGCAGCTCTTTTTCGATATTCTTTCTAAATGAAGAAAAAGGCTTGCCTGTTCCGCGAATAACTTCCAGTGCCCGAATCACCCGCTGACCATTATTTTTATCTACTTCCTGATAGTATTCAAGATCGCTTCTTTCTAACTCAAGCAGTAAACGATCCAAGCCTGAGCTTTCCAACTCTTGATTTAATGTATTCCTGACCTCTGGGTCAATTTCAGGCATCTCATCAAAACCTTCCCAGATGGCTTTGAGGTACAAACCAGATCCACCAACTGCAATCACAGCGTTATTTTGCTGATGCAGTTTAGTCATCATATTTAAAGCGTCTCTTCCAAATTCTCCAGCACTGTATAGACTTTCAATTGAATGAGAATTTATAAAGTGATGTTGAGCGCTTGCAAGTTCTCCATCATTGGGCTTTGCAGTACCTATCGTCATTTCCTTATAAAATTGCCTGGAATCGGCTGATATTATTTCAGTATTTAGCCATTGAGCTAACTCAATAGCTAGCGTTGTTTTACCAACGGCTGTAGGTCCTACAATAGATATTAATAAAGGTTTGCTCAAAATACCCATCTTTTGTAATCGCTAAAATGCCTAATTTTATTCGATATGGCGGAGGTTGAAAACGATATTGATGGGTTAAAGAAGAAAATTGCCAATCTTCAGGCGCAGTTGGACAATACGCAGCGCGATTACTACACGCTGGTAGAAAAGACGAATCAAAACCTGAAAGACCTTTTTGACAACTCGAATGACCTCATTACAATCTTCAGAAAGACCGGTGAAATCCGATTTGCCAACGAAGCTGTAAAAAACAAGCTCAGTTATACCGAAGGTGAAATCACAGATCTCAAATTCCTTGAAGTTGTACATCCTGATTATCGACGAGGTACACTTCAGAACATTTTAAAAATAACCGCAGGTAGCAGATTTGAACGTTTTGAAACTGTTTTGATCTCGAAGACCGGAAAGAATATCTACGTTACAGGGAAGCTAACATCTGTTTTCGAGAATGACGAACCAGTCGAATATCGATGTGTATTCTATGACATCACTGAACGGATTCGTGCCGAAAGTGCCCAAAGTCTCTACTATCAGATTGCTAATATCACAATCACAGAAAACGATCTCGAGCAACTCTACAAAAACATCTACCATCAGTTAAATCAGATGTTGAAAGTTCAAAACTTTCACATAGCGCTGAAGGAAGGCACAGAGTACCGTAAAATATTTAATATCAATGAAAAGTCAGAAACAGACGATCTGAGTTTTGATTTAGATCACAAGCTCATGGAGTATACCGTCCAGCGTGATCGATCACTGATTGTTTATAGCGACGGTATTGAAAAAATAAGTCAACAGATCGGTGTCAAATTTAAAGATCCGATACCCAAAATATGGCTTGGTGTTATTATTCGTACAGCTACAGAAATGGGTGTGATGTCCATTTGTAGCTATAACGACCAGAGCGCATTTAACAATAAGGACCTGGAACTTCTCGATTATATCGGAGGTCAGATTAGTCTGGCCATGGAACGACAGCACAAGGAAGAAAAAATCGAAAACCAAGCGGCAACTTTAGGTGCGATATTCGATAGTAGTACTCACGAAATCTGGTCAGTAGATAAAGATTTTCGATTCACATCCTTTAATCAGAATTATGAAATAGCATTCAAGAAATACTACGGCTTAAAACCAAAAATAGGTACCAGTATCAAAGATCTGGCACAAGAATTACCCGAAAAAGTGCGAGATTTTTGGACTACCAAATATGATGAAGCCTTCAAAGGAAAGTTTGTAAACTTCCAGACGAATAATCTGAACAAATCAGGAAAGATGATTTGGCGTGAAGTATTTGTCAATCCTATTTTCCTGCACAATGGACGAATTGAAGAGCTTTCCATTATTGCCAATGACATAACTGAGAAAAAGGAATCAGAAAGTGCTCTGATTGCCAGTGAGGAAAAGTTTCGTACCATTTTCGAATCTTTTCAAGACATCTATTTTAGATGCGACACAGAAGGCACAGTAACTATGATTAGTCCATCGGTTCAGGAGGTTCTTGGCTATGAAACAAAGAAAGTAATTAATACCAGTGTCTTGGATTATGCGGTCAAGCCCAAGCAAATATTAGGAATCGGAAAACGTATCGATAAAGAAAAAAGAATACGAAACGTTGAAGGCACACTAAAAACTGTCGATGGCAAGAACCTTCAGTTCTTTTTCAACATCCGACTTATTAATAAAGATGATGGATCTGTAGAAATTGAGGGTGTAGCAAGAGATATTTCCCAACTCAAAAAGACAAATGAGGAATTGAAAAGAGCGAAAGAAATGGCTGAGCGATCGCTTAAAATAAAAGAACGTTTCCTTGCGAACATGAGCCATGAGATTAGAACTCCGATGAATGGCATCATTGGTATGATTGACCTTTTAGCTAGCACCAGCTTAGATGATGAGCAATCCGAATATGTAAAAACCATTAACAAGTCATCCCAAACACTTCTAAATATTCTAAATGACATCCTTGATCTTTCCAAAATCGAAGCTGGAAAGATGGACCTTAGACAACAGCCACTTCATCTGGTTAAAACCATTGAAAAGGTTTATGATTTATTTTCTCAACAAGCTTCATCCAAAGACAATAACTTATACTATCACATAGATGAAAAAATCCCTGAGTGGATACTTGGTGATGAGACAAGATTAATTCAGGTACTTTCGAACCTCACATCCAATGCCATAAAGTTTAGCGAAAGCAAGGGGAATATCAATATGAGTATCAGACTTGTAAAGCAAAGAGGCAAACAGTTTATTTTCAAAGTCACTATTAAGGATTCAGGTATAGGCATCTCCGAAGAAGATCAAAAAAGTTTATTCCAAAGCTTTCATCAATTAGATAACAGTAGTTCTAAAAACTTTGGCGGGACTGGACTTGGCTTGGCCATTTCACGTGAGTTGGTCAAATCTATGCAGGGAGAGATTGGTGTAGTTTCTACTCCAGGCTTAGGCAGTACCTTTTGGTTCACTTTTATGGGACAGGAAGTTTCTTCTGATGAGGTAAAAGCCATACAACCAGACAAACCATTTACTAAAGAATTCACTGGAAAGCAGCCTAAGATTCTTTTGGTTGATGACAATGATGTCAATCGAAAAGTAGCAAGCAGTATTATGATTAAATCTGGCTGTCAGGTAGATGAAGCATTTGACGGATTTCATGCCATTGAAAAAGTGGAAAAAGAAGCTTTTGATTTGATCTTTATGGACATCCAAATGCCAAAGATGGATGGTATCAAGGCTACTCATGAAGTTAGGAAACTGAAGTTTGGAGGTAATACACCAATCATAGCTATGACCGCTTATTCTATGGAGGAAGATCGTGAACGATTCCTCAATGCTGGGTTGGATGATTATCTCGCTAAACCTATCAAAGCCGAGATGTTAATAGATAAGATCAAAAAATGGGTAGATTTCAAGCCAATAGAAGTTTCCATAGATGCCATTGTCGAAAAAGCGGAAGATCTTGCAATCAATCAGAATACGCTGAATCAGTTAGCTAAATTTGGAGGACAGGAGTTAATAGAAGCTACATTACTTGAATTTGAGGAAGAAGCAGAAGAACTTGTGAAGAAAACCGTAACTTTTTTAAAAGAAAAAAAATACGAGAAAATGCGTGGCGAATTACACACGCTTAAAGGCAATGCTGGCACTTTGGGTGTTGAAAAGCTATCTAAACAAGCAGCTGATATTGAAAAACGATTAAAAGAAAATAAATTTGAGGGACTGGAAAGCAAAGTGCAAGAGCTAAAGGCATTGTTTCTGGAATTCAAAGAAAGTAGCCAAAACCTATTAGTCACCGATGAGTAAAAAAATAATTGTAGCCGAAGACAGCAGTGTAATTCAAAATCTTACTAAAAAGATTCTTTCACAGCTGAACTATGAAATTTCTTCCGTGAAAAATGGCCAGCAGGTGCTAGACCTGCTCGCGAAAGATGAATTTGGATTGGTCTTACTCGATATTCATATGCCTGTAATGGACGGGATGGAATGCGCCAGACAAATACGCGATACTACTGGCATCAATCGAAACATTCCGATTGTGGCAATCACCGGAAATGCAAATAACTACACCATGGAAGACTTTGAAGAGGTAGGAATTAATGCATTCATACCTAAGCCACTTAACTATGACTCAGTCGTAGAGATGGTGAAAAAGTATACGGATGACAATTAAATACACGAATCATTTCCTCAATAAACTTGAAGATGTCATGTCCGAAACAGACTATATCCTACGTTATGAAAAGGGGAATTTTCAATCAGGTTATTGCATCTTAAATGATAGCAAAGTTGCTGTTATCAATAAATTTTTCGCGCTGGAAGGAAAAGTAAATAGCTTAATAGAAATCATCCGATCTATTAAAGTAGATACTAGCAAGCTTAGCGACACTAACAAAAAGCTTTACTCCGAAATCACCAATAACCAACTTCAGTTGTGAGGGTTGTTTTCCTTGGCACGGGTACATCGCAAGGCGTACCTGTTATCGGCTGTACGTGTGATGTGTGTACTTCTGTAGATCACCGTGACAACCGTTTACGTTCTTCCATATTCGTAGAAATGAATGACGTACATTTAGTGGTGGATACTGGGCCGGATTTTCGTCAACAAATGCTCAGAGCTCGAATAGATCAACTAGATGCCATATTCTTCACTCACGCACACAAGGATCACACGGCAGGCATGGATGACATCAGAAGTTACAATTTCAAGCAAGGGAAGGATATGCCTGTTTATGCCAGCAAAGAAGTGCAAGAGCAATTGAAGCGGGAATTCTCCTACATTTTTGCAGAAAGTAAATATCCGGGTATTCCAAAAGTTGACCTTCACACCATTGATGGAAGTCCATTCCAAGTAGAAGGACAATCCATTGTTCCAATCCAGGTAATGCATCACAAGCTGCCAGTCTATGGCTTTCGATTTGGAGATTTTACCTACATCACAGATGCCAACTTTATTTCCGAAGAAGAGAAAGAAAAGATCAAAGGTTCCAAAGTAATCGTGCTGAATGCCCTTCAAAAGGAAGATCATATTAGTCATTTCACTTTGGAAGAAGCTGTGGAGCTGCTGACGGAATTAAATCCCGAGAAAGGATATTTGACGCATATAAGTCATCGACTTGGCTCACATATGGATGTATCAAATGAATTGCCTGATAATATCGAATTAGCTTGGGATGGACAGCAATTATCAATTGACTGACTGGTGATTAGTAAATGAATCATTACCTAGAATCTAAATTGGATGTAACGAAAACCAGCAACTAGCTACCTGCAAACTGATCATGTTTCATAATTACTTCTTTTTGAAAAGACTCGCACCCGAACTAGAGACAGCCCTAAAAGGATTGGCATTGCTCGAGTGCTTTTCGCAAAACAAAGACGAGCTGATTTTGTGCTTTGGTGATTCAAAAAGAGAATTCTACATTCGAGCCAACCTGGACCCTAATGTCTCGCTTCTCTCGTTTCCAGATCAATTCGCCCGTGCAGGAAAAAACAGCGCAAATCTATTTCCTGATTTGTTGGATCAAACCGTGTCAGGTGTGTCTGTTTTCAAATACGAAAGATCCTTTCAAATAGCATTCGATAGCGAAGCATTGATTTTTAAGATGCATGCACGCAGAGCAAATATTCTATTCGTCCAAAATGGTACGGTTAGCAGTATCTTCAGAAAAGCCCTTACTCCAGATTTAGAAATCAACCCAACTGCACTTCATAAAGAAATTAAAATTTCGCAGAAGCAATTTGCTGTGCATGGAGGCAATCCCATTGAACTAATTCCAGCCTTAGGCAAGGAAGTGAAAATCTATCTTGAACAGACTGGATTTTATGAGGAAACCGATCAACGTAAGTGGATATTGTTCCAAGAGTTATTAAGTGCACTGGATAAAAACCCAATCTTCCTTCGTAAAGGCCCCGCAATTAGCCTATTACTTGAAAGCGACGAAAAAGCAGAGAATGCCATAGCTGCCAGCAACCAACTTTACAATAGAACAGCCCGCAGCTTCTACTTTGAAAAAGAAAGGTCAGAAGGAATCAACAAACTAAAACAGCGTATCAAAAAATCTGAAAGCTACATTTTTAAAACTCGAAGTAAGCTTTCTCAGGTTGAGAATTCCAGAAGTCCTGAAGAGATTGCAAACATCCTAATGGCCAACCTTAACAGCCTACAAACAGGATTAACTAAAGCTGTACTCTTTGATTTTTACAATGATCAATCAATTGAAATAAAGCTCAATAGAGAACTTAGTCCGCAGAAAAATGCTGAAAATCTATACAGAAAAGCAAAAAACAGACATCAAGAAATCGATACCTTGAAAGAAAATATCGCAGCAAAAGAAACACTGATCGACAAGCTAAGCAGGCAAATTCTTTACATTCAAGACATAGAAGATATCAAAGAACTTAGAAAATATTTTAAAGATCATGGACTAAGTCAGAAGGAAAAAAATAAAGAAGAAAACCTTCCCTATCATGAATTTGAAGTCGATGGTTGGCAGATTCTACTCGGCAAGAATGCGAAAGCCAATGATGTGCTTACGCTGAAAGTGGCTAATAAAAATGATTTGTGGCTACATGCCAAGGATGTTGCGGGTTCACATGTAGTCATACGACAAAAACCAGGGCATAACTTCCCCTCACACATTATTGAAAAAGCAGCGGCTCTGGCTGCTGCCAATTCCAAAAGGAAAACCGACACGCTTTGTCCTGTCATCTATACTCAGAAGAAATTCGTAAGAAAAATGAAAGGAGCTCCAGCAGGTCAGGTAATTGTAGAAAAAGAAGAAATTGTCATGGTTGAGCCGGCTAATCTTTGACGCTTAAGTGACAATCCGCCTACTTCCTCTCGACTTCAAGACACTAAAAATATTGCCTTACGTAAATTCATAGCAATGGAAAAGAGTAAGGAACCATCCATTTTACTTATACCTGAAAATTCTTCCATCGAATTGAATTTTCAATCCTATCATTTTGATCAGGAATCAGCAGTTTTCATTCCATCTGGTCAATTTATTATTGCCGATCAAGCAAGCCAATGTATTGCAGTAAGTCCTAAATCTCCAAGTCACTATAGATATCTATTCTCTCAAGTACTCACGCTAGGACATGTAGATGCTGATGAAAAAATAAGATCTACAGATAGTCAAACCGTGCTTGATCATTCCAGCGAAAAATGGAAGAAATTAAACCCATTTAATACCACAGATGAAGAACTTGACCTCTTGTTTGATACGAGCGATTGGCTAGATCAGAACATAGAAGCAACTATTGACTTAAAAAACGGACTGCTTTCTTATGATGAAATAAGGAGGCTTTCACGACAAAAACTTGAACTTACCTTGTACCAGTGGAAAAACCACAAACTGATTAACAAGTCCAGACAAGTGCTCTATGAAACAGGTGGGTCGATTAAAGAGACTTCCTATTCTTTGGGCTTTAAAGACTCCTCATATTTTTGCAGATTCTTTCGTAATAATACCACACTCAGTCCTGGAGAATTTGTTCGGACAATTGAAGAAAGGCCACGCGAAAAACAAATTTTACGAAATTTTAAATCTTTGCTAAGCGCGCACATTCACTTGAATCATTCGGTAGCCTATTATGCCAATGAATTGAATCTTGTACCTAAGAGCTTTAGCCGCATCATTAAATCTTGCTCTGGAACATCTGCTAAAAAACATATAGAAGCTGAACTAATTTCAAGAGCTAAGGTACATCTTGAAGAAGGCCAATCTGTCACATCCATTGCGTTCGAACTTGGATTTGAAGAAGTCAGTCATTTTTCTAACTTTTTCAAGCATCACACTGGTATCACTGCGTCATCATTCATTGAAAAAAGTACCATCAATTAGGATTTTTTTGTAAACAGCGAGGCGTCCTTCCATCCTTGATTTGCATTGTCAATAAACAATTAAAAAACAATGCAAGAATTAGTATCAGAAATGGACAACATGGTACTGAGAGGAGAGATTCCTCAAGCAGTAGCCAAATTCTTTGATGAAAGTGCTCATACCAAAGATGTAGATGGATCAGAGACCTCCACCCGGGAGCAGGCTGTTCAAAAACTAACAGGTTTTGTCGGAAGCATAGCTCAAGTAAACGAGATCTCTCTTTTAAACAGCTCCATAGGAGAAGATGTCAGTATGTCTGAATTTCGGTTTCACTTCAATATGAAGGATGGGAGCGAAATCAAATGGCATGAAGTCATCCGTAGAGAATGGGAAGATGGCTTAGTAGTAAACGAAACCTATTTTCAAAACTAAAATCTAAATGCAATGAAAAATATCACGACCGCATTTTTAATGGTTCTATGTGCTTTTGTAGCATCAGCACAAGAATATAACACCGATGATAGCAAAATAGCTTTGAATGGCTACAGTCCAGTTTCCTACTTGGATTTGGAATTGGCACAGAGAGGTTCGAAGGAATTCGTATCTGAAGTAAATGGGGTGAAATACTTCTTTACATCAGTAGAACAAAAAAAGACCTTTGATGCAAACCCTAGCAAATATCAACCCCAATATGGAGGCTGGTGTGCGACAGGAGTAGCTATAGGAGCAAAATTTAGAGTAGATCCAACCAAGTTCATAGTAAATGATGGTAAATACTATTTATTCCTAAATAGCGTAGAAGTGGATGCAAAGCAAGTATGGAATGAAAAAGGGCATAATAATATGGTGAAAAATGCCAACGAAAACTGGAAGAAGCTAAAATCAAAATAGTTTCTGAAAGTCCAATTATGGTGAATGTTTGAGGGCGAAAATAATTTTCGCCCTTTTTTTATGCATTACTTAAACATTTATTAATCATATTCGTACTGATTACTTAAACATTTATTAATCTAATGGAGTCAATCGGATCACTTGAAGAAATTGTCTTGATGATTTTACTTGGGAATAAGAAAATCAACAGTGTAGACATAGCTAAAGAATATGAAGATGCACTTAGCAAAAACATTTCTATTCCTGCCATCCATGTAGTGTTGAAACGAATGGAAAAGAAAGGCTGGGTCAAATCTGAATTTGGTCAGCCTACTGCTGAAAGAGGTGGGAGAAGAAAACGAATCTATTGGGCAACACCTACTGCCTACAAATTGGTAAGTGACTTAAATGAAGCAAAAGTCAAACTTTGGAAAAGTGTAACTAAACCGTCACTTAACTATGCCCATGCATAGTCCTCCAAAATGGGCCGATTGGTTAATCCAAAGACTTTGTGCACCGCACCTATTAGAAGAGGTACAAGGTGATTTGCACGAAGCGTTCCATTGGAGAACCGAGCAGAAAGGGATTGCTCGAGCCAGATGGCTCTTCATTTTCGAAGTAATCCGATCTCTTCGATTATCAACCCTCAGACCTATCAACTATCTAAATCAATACCTCATGATGTACCGAAACTACCTTAAAACAGGATGGAGATTTCTGAAAAAGCACAAACTCTACTCAAGCCTTAACATCCTTGGTCTTGCACTTGGAATTTCCTTTAGCTGGCTGGCATATCTGCATGCAAATGATGAGATGAGTTTTGATAAACACTTGCCAGACCATGAAAGACTCTATCGAATTGTTGTAGACTTCCACCGTGGAGATGATGTTCATTACATTGGAGGAAGCTCCAACATAATGTCTATTCAGTTTGAAGAAAAAATTCCTGAAATTGAAAGCATCGCCCGATTTAAGTCCGACTATGGATTGATCAGAAAAGATGAAGAGACTATTGGTCAGTCGTTTATAATGGCTGATTTAGCAATGATAAACTACCTCAACTTGTCCTTTCTGGAAGGCACTGCAAACAAATTTGACCAACCCAATGACGTCATTATTTCAGAAAGTCTGGCGGGTAAGTTGGATCTCCGGGGTAAAGCTGTAGGTTCTATTATATCGCTCATCAGAGGCGAAGAATTTGAAGACTTTATTGTTCGTGGCGTATATCAGGATATTCCTGAAAATACTTCAGTGCGCAGAGATCTGATTATGTCATATTCCAACTATTTGTCCAACGCACCTCAACGGAGGCTCAATCAGTGGTTTGATATAAATATGAACTCTTTGGTTAAGCTGAAAGACCCTTCAGCCCTTGCCAGTGCGGAAGAAAAAATGAATGTTCTGCATCAGGAAAACGAACCAGATGAAGAAGGTGCATTGGTTATTCTAAAACTTCAGCCTATCTCCGAAATTCATCTAAATGAAGAATACGGTCATTACAATGGAATCTCACGAGGGGGAAGTACCTTAATGATCAAGCTCTTTGCCGGAATTGGTCTTTTTTGCCTTATCATCTCTATGATCAATTACGCCAATTTTAATATCTCTCTGTACATCAATCGTGCTCGAGAAGTTGCTCTCCGCAAGGTTATAGGTGCAGAGAAAAGCAGCATTTTCAGTCAGCTAATTACGGAATCTTTCATGTCTGCAATCCTTTCTGGAGCTCTGGCTCTCATACTTATGATAAGTATGCTTCCCGGCTTCTCTTCGTTTGTAAGAAAAGATTATGGTCTCAGTTATCTTGCAGATTGGCACTTTATCTCAGGTGCCATCGGCATCCTAGTAGGCGTTGCATTCATTAGTGGCGTATATCCAGCCGCTGTGCTTTCACGGTTCAAAATCATAAAAAGTCTTAAAGGAGAACAAAAAATCAAGTCTGGCAAATGGATTACACAGTCATTGCTAGGCATTCAATTCGTTATCGCTACGGTCTTAGTTGCAGGTATGCTCACCATGAATAGTCAGATTCAATACCTCACCACTTTCGACATTAAAATCGATCATGAAAATGTTATTTATGTGGACTACATTCCTGCCGACGAAAGCCAGATTACACCATTTGTATATGAACTGTCGCAAATGCCTGAAGTAGCCAGCGTTGCTGCCATTTCAGGTTATAACGGCACTCGCATGAAGAGTGAAAATCAATTTGATGTTCGTCACCTTCGCATTCACAACGATTTAATGAACTTGCTGGATATTAAAATTTTACAAGGAAGAAATTTTAATCCTAAAATTAGTTCTGATGCCAGTCAGGCCATACTTGTAAACGAGTCCTTTGTCTCTAAAATGGGCTTGGAAAACCCAATAGGAGAAATAGTACCCTTTGAATATGGGGATCTCAAAAATCCAAAAATCATTGGTGTAGTAGAAAATTATCATTTTGAGTCTGCAAAAAATGTTGTGGATCCGCTGGTTATCTATCAAAATCCAGCCTATCCCCTTCAATCAGTTTATTTTAAACTCAGCGAGGGAACGATTTTCAATCAGGAAAAATTCGAAACCATTTGGGCCAAACACTTTGATCCATTCCCATTTGAATTCAGTTTTCTGGAAGAGGCCTACATGAGAGCATATCAGCAAGAGCAGCGAATGATGCAGTTATTGGCTACTGGTTGTTTCGTTTCCATCTTCCTGGCAGCAATGGGGTTGTTGGGAATTGTAGGATTGCAACTCAATCAGCGACTAAAAGAGATAAGTATTCGCAAGGTACTTGGTGCGTCCTCAGGGAATCTCTATAAAGTCTTTACCAGAAAATTTTTGCTGATTATCACTATAGGATTAGCCGGTGGGCTTATTATCGGCAACTTGCTCATCAATAAGTGGCTGGAAAATTATCCGTATCACGTCGATTTCGGAATTGGAATTATAGGATTCACTGCTGTCATTACTATAGCCATCTCCTTAGTTGCTATTATTTCGCAAGTTTTCAAAGTAGTAAAAACTAATCCAATACAATACTTAAAAGACGAGTAAGAACATTTACAAAAAAGGAGCCTACTTTCGCTATTCAATAATTTGACTATGTCTATACTAGAACTCATTGGATGGCTGGGAGCTGGATGCTTACTTGTTGGTTTTGCGCTTAATATCTTTCAAAAAATTCATGCAGAATCTAACGCATACTTACTGCTCAATCTTATTGGATCACTTCTGCTTCTTTACAATGCATACATGAATGGCGCATTCCCCTTTGTAGCAGTCAATTTTGTTTGGGTGGTTTTTTCTTCTTTCAAGTTGGTACAAATGCGAATCAAAGCCTAATGGAAGGAAGCAAGAGAAGTGAGATACATATTGGGTCTGATGTGGCGGTAGTTCAAAAGCATCATCAACGTACTGGCGAACTTACAGAAGGTGTTGTCAAACGAATTTTAACAAAATCTCCTAACCATCCGCATGGCATCAAAGTAATGCTAGAAGACGGAATTGTAGGGAGGGTAAAGCAGATTTTAGGATAGTTTAGAAAAAACGTTGGTCGTTTTATATGCTCATTAGTCGATTGTGACTTCCTATCCGTCTTATAAAAAAAATTATGGCTCGTGCTACGGTATATATTAGTGAACAGAACCACTAAATAACCAAAATTATCATGAGCATCAGAGTCTTTATAATCTCCGCCTTATCGTTTCTATTCTTTGAACTACAGGCGCAAGAAAGTGCGAAGCATGAAAAAAAAATATTCAAAGACGGAGATGGTAAAGTCTATGTCAACAAAGACTTGCCGGTCTATCTAAGCATTTCATCTTCCCCAGATGGAAGTGATCGTCAGATTTTAGAAGGAAAAAACCCGATGTACAGCAGCCCCATGTACCTTGATTCAGAAGGTTATAATACCATAAGATCTCCTTGGCAAGTAGATCCGGAAACAAAGAAAGTTGTATCTCCAAAGGCAGAGGTCATTTTTGAATTATATGCCGACAGTAAAGCACCGAAAACCAAAATCAATTATGAGTCAGGTAATGTCTCGAATAAAGATGGAAAAGTCACTATGAAATCAGGCAGCGTTTTGCTAACTGCAAGTGATGAAACTTCTGGGATTGCTGCCATTTATTATTCTATCGACAATGCTCCATTTCAACAATACACCAATCCCATTAATCTTAGTGAAGAAAAGTCGAATTCAATGCAATACTATGCTGTAGACAATGTTGGCAATGCTGAAGAAATTCTAACGGCAAATATCATCATAGACAACTCCGCTCCAGTTAGTAATTTGGATATAGATGGTGATCTTTCAGATGATGTATTATCTGTTAGAAGCACCATACAACTTGAGGCTTTGGATAATTCATCTGAAAAAACTAAAATTTTCTATACCATTGATGATGGTAAAACCTATCTCTTCTCAAAGCCAATATCAATGGCTGGTTTGAGCGAGGGCGAGCACACCATCACATATTTTGCTGTTGATGATGTTGATAATAATGAAGAAAAGAAAATCTATAGCTTTTTCTTAGACAAGTCAGCACCGCGAGTAATAGACGAAATTATTGGCACCACTTTTATTGCAAATGGTAAAGAGTACTACTCAGGAAGAACTAAACTCAAACTTGTTGCTATGGATAACAAAGCAGGCGTAAAAGAAGTCCGATACTCCATAAATGGTGGAGAGTTTAAACTTTATGAAAGTCCATTCTACCTTTCGGAACCAGGAAATCTCAACATTGAAGTGTTGGTGATGGATAAGGTCAACAATAGATTGAGAACCACCGAATTTTCTGACAAGAATAACCTCATTAGCTATGTAGATCTTGCAGGACCCAAACTACAACATTCAGTAACCGGGCCTTCTTTTATGCTAAAGGATACTGTTTTCATCACTAAAGACACATCCATCAAATTAAATGGGAATGATGATGATTCTGGATTCAAGGAAATCGATTATCAAATTGATAATGGAGCCTCAAGTACGTACACTGAACCATTCAATATTGAATTGGATGGCTTTCATATCATTACCTATAATGGATATGATAATTTATCTAATTCAAGCACTGAGCGTATGATTTGCATTGTAGATAATGAAGGGCCAGAAGTATTCAATAGGTTTAGTATCAATAGCAACAAGTCGAAAGTCATTGATGGAGAAACCGTCCAAGTTTATCCACCTCATGTGGTTTTATTTCTTTCGTCAACTGATAAGCAAGCTGGATTAGATAAAATCAGCTATCAGGTGAATGGTAGCTCTATGCAACCATATCGTAGCTTGATTGAAAATTTCAAAAAGAATACGCTTTACAGAATAAACGTATCCGTAATTGATAAGCTAGGCAATGAAAATCAAAAAGAAATCGTATTCTACATTGAATAATGAACATTAATTTTGAGACATGCTTTATTTGAGTAAGACATATTTATATGTTGCTTTCTTATGCATTGCCACATGTATTGTCGCGCAAGATCTTAGTGGCGAAGCTGCTAGTCAGGTCGATCATTATAAACAAGCGCTTAAAAAGGCATTGGATGAATCTAAATACGATAATGCTGCCGGAGTAAGTGGCAAAATCGCTTATATCTATTGGAACAATCATACGTTTGATCAAGCCATATCCTTTTTTGAACAGTCTATTACACACAACAAAAAAGTAGGCAATAAGAATGGAATTAAAAGCGCCTACTTCAATTTGGGGCTTGTTAGAATTGACAATGAGCAATATGAAAAAGCTCTACAAGCCTTTAATCAAGGCATATTGCTAGCCAAAGAATTAAATCAAAAGAATTACATCCTCTCCGGCCTTATAAATGCAGCTTCTGTTAGTCAAAGCTTAGGGCGAAATAAAGAAGCCAATGAATTGGCCTTAGAAGCTCTTGGTTTTGCCCAGGAACTAAGTGATATAAATAGTACCAAACGCTGCTATGGAATCTTGTATGAGTGCTATCAGGCACTTGGTAACTCTGAAAAATCGATTGAATACTTCGATCTTTATTCAACTGTAGATAAGTTTTTGCGAGATGAACAATCCAAGAAAATTCAAACTGAATCGCAGCAAAAAGTAGCTGAAATTGCAACAGAAAAAGCTAAAACTGACAAGGCACTTGAAAGTAGTAATTTCAGACTTCAAGTGGCCCAGGATTCGCTCTTACGAGCACAAGAAATTGCTGAACGCCAAAGACTGCAGCTTAAACTGAATGAAGTAACTCTTCGTGAGCAAAAGACACAATTGGAAAAAGAACGCCTGCTCAGAAACGGTCTCATCACCATTATAGGACTTACACTCACCTTTTTGATCATTCTCTACGTTCAGTATCGTCAAAAGAAGAAAAAAAATATCCTCCTGGCCGAACAAAATCACCAAATCATTCAACAGAAGGAAGAAATTCAAAAGCAAGGCAGTTACCTGTCTATAAAGAATGAGGAATTATCAGCGGTAAATAAGGAGAAAAATCTAATGATGAGTATGGTTGCTCATGACCTCAAGAAGCCCATCAATGACTTAAGCTCACTTTCCCAAATTTTAGAGCAATATGAAGACAAACTACCTGAGGATTTTAACCACCTGGTTAGTGTACTGAAAAAATCTTCAAAAGGATATCGTGATATGGTTCACAAAATATTAGATGCGGGTGCCATCGAAAGCAGAAAACTCAATGTAGTTCAGGAAAAACTTCAGATAAAAGAGGTGCTTGAAGATAACGTCCAGTCACAAAGTTTAGCAGCATCAGAAAAAGACATCAAATTCGACACCACTCAGATCCCTGAGAATACATTTATCATCGGCGACAAAATATATTTGACCCAAGCTATAGAGAATGTTCTTTACAACGCTGTAAAATATTCACCTGAAAATTCCATTATCTACTTAGGTGCCACACGAAGCAATGGATCCTTTGAAATTTTCATTAAAGACGAAGGTCCTGGAATGGATAAAGAAGATATAGCTTATTTATTCGAGACCTTTAAACCGTTAAAGAATGGAGATCTAGAATCTACCGGATTAGGTCTGACTATTTCCCAAAAATATATTGAAGCAATGAACGGTCAAATACGCTGTGAGAGTGAAGTTGGGAAGGGAACCGTATTCTACATGACATTACCTGTCTGGGACAACGACACACATTGAGTTTTTCCAAAGAGCCCGCATTACTACTAATCATTTTTTACCTATTTTGGAGGTTGATGTTACTCACTCAACCTAACTATGGACATTAATTACGGACCATTATTTATCATTTTTGTTATTGCCTGGCTAGTACCACTATTACTTTCGTGGCTGGAGATAACCAAAGTGCCAGCAGTAGTGGTCAAGATCGTTTTGGGAGTAGCAATAGGCCCATATGTTTTGGATTTGATGGAGGAAACTCCATACATGGATTTCCTGGCTCAAACTGGCTTTCTCATTCTAATTTTTCTCGCTGGGCTAGAAATTGATATCAATAAAATTATTTCATCTTTTCCGCGTAAGATTCGGATGTTTGACATGGTGAGCAACACCCTTATCATGGCCATTATTATCTACTTTGGATCTCTTATCCTATCACTACTAGTTGCATGGCTGATAAGTAAGTTTATTGATATAGATATCGTTTTTTATACACTTATTTTACCGACAGTTGCTGTAAGTATCACCGTACCAATTCTTAAAGCCGAAGGAGAACTAACTCGACGATTTGGTCAGGTTTTGCTGATGCAGGGTGCCATTGCCACCGTCATGAGTATCATCTTAATTTCCATTTACTCTGGTGTTTTAAAGAATGGCTTTCAGGTAGAACTCCTGCTATTCTCGGTTATTTTCATCGTTTTTGTTATCACTTATATTCTTGGTAAAAAGCTTTTGCAGAATCGGGTTTTTCAGAAGCTTCTATACACTTTGGAACACGCAGCTAGTCAGATCAGAGTTCGTGGAGCTGTGGTTCTTCTCCTTCTCTTCGTCATAGTGGCACACCTCATTGATACTGAATATGTGATGGGGGCCTTCTTTGCTGGAGCACTTCTAAGCATGTTTGTTAGCAAAGAAAGATCTGCTTTGCTATTTAAGCTGGATGGAATGAGCTACGGTTTCTTCATCCCAATCTTCTTCATCATGGTAGGGGTTAACCTGGATCTTTCAGCTCTAAGCAACTTCAAGGAGTCTATTCCATTGATACTCATATTGGTATTTAGCTTCTACTTTATTCAAGTACTACCGTCATTGGTAATGACTCGAATCTTCGGAGTGAAGCGAGCAATAGCTGGTGGAGTTTTAAATACCGCTCGAATGGGCTTGACCATTGCTGCTGCTCAGGTAGGTTTATCCCTTGGTGTAATTACCTCCGCCGACAATGCCGGAATTGTAGCTTCTTCCATTATTGTAAGTCTGATTTCTCCTTTGATCTATCAGATGTTTAGCAATAAAAAAGAGGAACATCATGGCATCTACATCTTTGGTGGAAGCAGAGCTAGTTTATTTTTGGCTGAGCGATTAAATATGCATGACTCATCATCCATTACCTACCTTCAAAATAAAGACATAATTCACGAATTCGACAAGAAAGGCATCAAACATGAAGATGTCGATAAAATAGATTCGCAGTTTTTAAATACCCTTCATTTTAGACCGACTGATTTGGTTATAGTGCTTATGGAGTCTCGATTGTTGAATTTGGAAATTACCAGATACATCAAAAATGAACTTAACCACACAAAGATTATTACCCGGAAACAAGGAGCCTCACATGATCTCATTGATCCGCAGGGTCAGTTAAAGATTGTCGATCACGATGAAGTTTTGGCAAGTCATATTGAAGGTATGGTCACCAGGCCTAATTCTGTTGGTACTGTACAAGAAAGCTTCGGAATGTATCGTGTGGAAGAAATTCAAATAACAAAAAAAGAAATCCACAGAAAGTTGGTAAAAGAAATTGCCTTCCCTCCATCTGGTTCACTCGTGATACAGCGACGTAAAGATGAAATTTTCATCCCGCATGGAGATACCCATTTGCTGATTGGCGATGTGATGACAGTTATTGGCAATACCACCGCACTCACTGATTTCAGAAAGATTCTGGAGCACTAACTATTCTCTTCGGATGGCCTCAACAGGATCCAATTTGGAAGCTTTCATGGCGGGGTAAGTTCCAAATACAATTCCAACTAAGATAGATACCGTCATAATTATAAAGAGCGTATCTAGTGTATAAGCAGCTTCAAAAGGCATCTTGGTGAGATGCTTTACTATTGGTACGGCGACCATAGTAAATAATACGCCAAGTAATAAACCCAGGAAACTTCCAATGAAGCTAATACTTAAAGATTCGGATAAGAACTGAACGACAATATCCTTGCGTTTGGCTCCTACAGCTTTCCGCACACCTATTTCAGCAGTTCGCTCAGTGACAGATATAAGTAAAACATTCATCACGCCAATACCTCCTACCAATACTGAGATACCAACAATTAATCCCATAATTAACCTAAAAACCAAGAACCCTTGATTGGCTTGTTCTACACGAAACCCATTCGTCACGACCCTGAAATCTTCCGCTTTTGATCCGAATTTCTGTTTAAGAAAATCTTTTACCTCATTCTCGATCTCTGGAACTTTCTCAACAGTTGCTGCCATAAGAACCACACCTGGTGGCTTATCCATTAATTCTTCATCAGAAATCAATGTGATGGGACAAAAAATTTCCAGATTATTGGATGGAGCATCTATAATCCCTACAATATTGAATTCTGATTCTTTGAAAGAAATTTTACCTATTGAAGTTTCTTTGGTTGTATCTAAAGCCATTGCAATTGCAAGCTCATTAGAGATCACAACGTTGGACAACTTCTGCTCTAAATCATCCGTAGAAATAAACCTTCCCGAAATTTGCCTTAATCGATCGTTCCATCTATCCACTATCCCAGTTAGCAGCACGCCTCTTTGTGTAGTGTCATTCAATTGAATAAATCCAGAATCCTGATATTTTAAATATCCCTCGACCCCATTAAGGCCATCTAGCATCTCAACAAAAACAGGATAATCGAAGTACTGATAGTCAGTTTTCTTTACATTGATATTGTCTATTCTTTTTGTTGTAATCGTTGATACCGTCACACTTTCCAGAGAAGTGGTTCTTGATATTTGATCATGTGCATACTTCTCCATTCCATCAATTAATGATAGAATTGCAACGAGAGCTCCTACCCCAATAACCATCCCAAGTACGGATAATAGCGTATGGAAAAGGTTGCTCCTAGCATTATGAAAAGCAGTTTTAAACGTGTGGATGATGTTTAACATATAGTCACGATGAGGTGAGCGCCAAAAATGTTACTAACCTGCCTTTACAAATGTGATTTTAATGAAATCTGTAGACGCGTCAGAAATTTTGAAAGCTTCAGAAATACGCTTACCAACTAGCCATGCAATTCTCTTTTTGAATTCTAAAACCAAAACGGCTTTCTTGGAGGCAAGCGGTATTTTTTCATCTATTAAATAATCACTGACTTTCTTCTCTCCTTTCATGCCTAAAGGTTGAAACCTGTCTCCTTCTTTCCATGAACGTATCAAAAATGGATAATGAAGTTTATTAGCATCGAAATGTGCAATATGTGAAGTTCCAAATACAACATCTTCTTTTGCAACCTTTTCTACAATAAACCTTCCTTCTTTTGTGGAATACTCCCCTGCTGAATCAATTACAATTTCTGCTGTTTTCTCCATATCATCTTTATCAATAAAAATGGTACTCCTATCCATCGTGATCAACCAATCGTTTACTGGAAAACTCTTCCCTGCCTTACCTCGTGCCTCAAAAATTTCCTTGGCAGTTACATAGTTTACTCCAAATGGCACCAGAAGTTCAGCAAGGACAAGCTCATCTGATTGCGTATTTATCCAACTTAAATCAAGCTGAAATCCACTACCTTCTTCAAGTAAGAATCGTGTTCTTACCTCTCCTACTTTTTGCTCCACAATCTCTGAAGTATATGTCAGCCTTTCCATCGTTAAGCTAAAGGTCTTAAGCAATGATGGATTTAGCCTGAGCAATTCAGGCACTACATTATGTCTTAGCAGGTTGCGATCATAATCTGTTTTAGTATTACTGGAATCTTCTCTCCATTCCAGCCCTTGATCCATCGCATAGTCGTGAAGTCTTTTCTTATCCGCAAAAAGTAGCGGGTGAATTACATTGGTATTTTTAACAGAAATGCCTGCAATTCCTCTGATACCTGTACCACGTGTAAGGTTGATCAAGAGGGTTTCCAAGGAGTCATTCAAATGATGTGCGGTAGCGACTTTACCAAAGCCATACTCAGAAATCAACTCACTAAACCACTGATACCTGGCATTTCTGGCATCCAGTTGTACGGATCCGTTACTTATATCAAATGCCTTAACGTGGCAATTGATATTGTTCTTATCCGCCCAGTCCATAACAAAAGCTTCGTCACCGTCAGACTCTTCACCCCTCAATCCATAGTTGCAATGTGCGATTGCAAAAGGTATTTCCACAGCAAGAAATAGATTGGCCATCACCATCGAGTCTAATCCACCACTGACAGCCAACAGCACTTTTTCGTCTTTCTTCACCAAATGATTGGTTATAATGAAATCATGGAACTGTTTTTGTAAAGATTGCACGACTTGATAAGTTAATTTTGCCGAATGCGGAAGTTAATCCAAACCATTTTTGTTTTCATCATTCTTCTCACCGCTATGAGTACCCAAGCTCAAAACGTGGATCGAATCAAATACAAAGCTGATGATTTATTTGAATTTCGAAAAAATGGCGAGAAGATCAGACGCCTCATTGGAAACGTGGTTTTTGCACAGAAGACCTCAACCATGTACTGCGATAGCTCATACTACTATGTAAAGGACAATGTAATGGAAGCATTCGGCCATGTACGCATAGTAGACGACTCAGTAACAATCACTTCAAAAAAGTTGATTTACAATGGGCAAGACAGAACTTCTAAGCTTAGAGAAAATGTCGTTTACACCAAGGGAGATCAACGACTTACTACCGATTTTCTCGATTACAACATGGATACAGAAGTGGGAAATTACTACAATGGCGGTAAGCTAAAAGACTCTGTAAATATCCTAACAAGTAACAGTGGATACTACTATGGTCTTCAGAAGTATGCAATGTTCTACAAGAGTGTAGTTCTAACAGCTCCAGATTATGTGCTGAAATCAGATACGCTCAGATATAATACGGCGCCCAAAATAGCAGTGACAGAAGGCAAGACCACCATTATTACTGAAGACGAATCCATTTTGCATGCCAAAGGTGGTACATTCCGAACTCAAATTGATCAATCCGAATTTGTGAGTGGAACCGTTGAGACGATCGACTACTACATGGAAGGCGATGCGCTATTCTTTGATGATCTTCGCAAATACTATAAAGCTAAAGGCAATGTTAAACTCACAGCTAAAAATGAAGACATTGTCATTACGGGTAATGATGGATACTCAGACAAAAACAATGGAATAAGTAAAGTGTATGGAAATGCACTTATGAAGAGGTACTTGCAGAAAGATACGCTGTATGTGGCCGCAGACACACTCGTTTCCATTGAAAGTGAGTATGATTCCTTGAAGAGAATATTAGCTTTTAATAATGTTAGAATCTGGAAAACAAACCTTCAAGGTCTTGCGGATTCCGCTTCCTATTTCCTTAAAGACTCACTTCTCTTCTTTTATGAGGAGCCAATTTTTTGGAACCTAAACAATCAACTTGAAGGTGACACGGTAGTGATGGAGGTGACGAAGAAGGAGATTAAAAATATGTCTTTGCTACAAAGTGCCTTTTTAGCTACTGAAGATACCATTCAGAACTATAATCAAATTAAAGGAAGAACCATGAAGGCCATTTTTAAACAATCGAAAATTGATCGAATCTATGTGAATGGCAATGGTGAAAGCATTTATTATGTGCTCGATGAAAATGATCCAACAAACATTTTCGTATTAGGTATGAATCGAATTTTGTGCAGTGATATGACAATTCGATTTAAAAATGAGAAGCTAGATAATATCTCTTTTTACATTCAGCCCGAAGCCCGATTTATTCCACCACACGAATTGACGACAGATGTCCAAAAACTAGGTGGATTCGAATGGAGAGGTGATCAACGCCCTGAGCTAAAAGATTTGCTATACGATGAAATTCCAGTTCCCAATAAACAAAAAGATGTTGTAGAGCCCATTCCAAATGAGAAAATTGATCTGGAACGTAGATCCAAAAAAGATAGTAAAATGTTAAAAACCCTTAAAGGCAAGGGTGAATGATTCAATCCTTGTTTCCGTTTAATGTATAAGTCCTTAGTTTTGCCGACCTATTAAAAAATTATGAGGGAAATTCGAATACTTTTCTTGTTGATCATAGCCGTGAGTGTAGTTGGCTGCAGCAAATTTCGCAAGATTCAAAAAAGTGGAGACTGGAAAGTAAAGTATGAAGCTGCGCTGGCATATTATGAAAAGGAAGATTATCATCGAACAATCATTCTCTTAGAAGATATTCTGCCGATTATCCGAGGTACAGCGGAGGCCGAACTTGGTAATTTCTATCTGGCATACAGTTACTATTATCAAAAACAATACATCCTCAGTGCTCATCACTTTGATGAATTTGTGCGAATTTATGGCCGCTCAGAATATGTGATGGAAGCAGCTTATATGCATGCGTATTCGTTATATCTTCAATCACCAGATTACCAGTTGGATCAGACGGTGACCTATGAGGCTGTGGCAGCAATGCAAAAATTTATCAATAAGTATCCTGCTTCTGATTACGCAAAGGAAGCCGATAAGATCATTGATGAACTGCAGCAAAAGCTTGAAAAAAAGGCGTATGAGCAATGTAAACTGTACTACAAGCTTAGAAGGTACAAAGCTGCGTTGGTAGTTTATGACAACTTCTCCAAAGACTTTCCAGACTCACATTACAACGAAGAAGTGAGCTATCTACAAATAGAAACTTCTTTCGATTACGCTAAAGAAAGTATCAGAAATAGACAAGAAGAGCGGTATAAAAACACAATAGAATTCTACTTGACATTCCTGGATAAGAATCCAAATAGCAAATTTTTAAAAGATGCAGAGAAGATTTATGCTAATTGCATCGAAGAAATAACTAAATTTGCCGATTCAAATTAAAAAGCACGAAATGCAGCACATTATTTCTTCACTAATTACAAGAGACAACCAAGATATTTTAGAGCCAACAGGCAATTTGTATGAGTCTTTGGTAATTGTCGCTAAGCGAGCAAGACAAATCAGCGCAAATCAAAAAGAAGAGCTTAATTCCAAACTTGCAGAATTTGCTTCTTCAGTAGATAATTTGGAAGAAATCTTCGAGAACAGGGAGCAAATTGAAATCTCAAAATTCTACGAGCGCATGCCTAAACCAACAACTTCGGCAATCGAGGAGTTTTTGAATGGTGAGCTTAATTTCAGATTACCAGAAGAAGTAGACGAGTCTGGTTCAGAATTAGCATAAATTAGTCGCCATGTTGGCGGGTAAGAAAATATTATTAGCGGTTTGTGGGTCAATAGCGGCCTATAAAACCGCTTTTTTTGTGCGGCTTTTGGTAAAAGAAGGCGCAGAAGTAAAGGTCGTCATGACCGCAAGTGCTAAAGACTTCATCACTCCTTTGACTTTAGCCACACTTTCTAAAAATCCTGTTCATTCCGAATATTTCGATAAATCCACTGGTGAATGGCACAACCATGTCGAGCTAGGTATGTGGGCAGACTTAATGCTCGTTGCTCCACTGAGCGCAAACACACTCGGTAAAATGGCCAATGGCATTTGTGATAACCTATTGCTGGCAACCTACCTCTCCGCCAAATGCCCGGTTATGGTAGCTCCCGCCATGGATTTGGACATGTACCAACACCAAACCACTCTGGAGAATTTAAAAAAGCTACAATCTTTTGGCAATGAGGTAATTGAAGCTCGCGACGGAGAATTGGCCAGCGGACTTTCAGGTCAGGGCCGTATGGCTGAGCCTGAAGAACTACTTGAGTTGGTAAAAAAAAAGTTTGTTAATGCGGAAGCTTTAAAAGGAAAACGTGTGCTGATCACCTCTGGCCCCACATTTGAAGCAATAGACCCTGTACGTTTTATTGGTAACCATTCTTCTGGAAAGATGGGCTCAGCAATAGCCAATGCCTTTCAACAAGCTGGTGCAGAAATAATCATGGTGTCCGGCCCCGCCACTTATTTTCCAACAAACGGAACTTTGATTAAGGTGGCGTCCGCCCATGAGATGCTAGCTGAAACCTCCAAACATCACAACAAAGCTGATATAGTCGTGTTTTCTGCAGCAGTATCAGACTATCGTCCTGAAAATCCCGCCAAAGAAAAAATCAAAAAGAAGGAAAACACACTTCAGATCAATCTTGTAAAGAATCCCGACATAGCCGCTGAGCTAGGCAAGAAGAAAAAGAATCAATTCCATATAGGCTTTGCTCTGGAAACTAACAATGAGGAAGACAATGCCAAAGAAAAACTGAAGAAGAAAAATTTTGATCTCATCGTCCTAAACTCTTTGAATGACAAGGGTGCTGGATTTCAAGGCAACACCAACAAAGTGACCTTTTTTGATAAAAACAATAACGAACACAAATTTGAGTTGAAAAGTAAGACTGACGTGGCGCAGGATATTGTTGATTATGTTATAAAAAACTTCAAATGAAAATTCTCGGACTCGCTTTAATCTTCATAGCCAGCATCTCATTTTCGCAGGAACTCAACTGTCGGGTAATTGTAAATGCCCTGCAGGTACAAACTACAGAACGTGCAGTATTCACAGAAATGGAAACTGAGTTTGCACAGTTTCTCAATACCACAAAATGGACAAATGATGCTTTTGAAGAAGAAGAGGTAATAAACTGCAATTTGGTAATTACCATATCGGAAATGCCCAGTATTGGTGTATTTAAAGCTTCTGTACAAGTGCTCTCCAGTCGTCCCGTTTATGGTTCGGGGTACGAAACTGTACTTATCAATTTTGCAGACAGAGATTGGGATTTTGAATATGTTCAATCGCAACCCTTACGATTCAATGAAAATACGTTCACTAGCAACATCACATCCATGTTGGCATATTACGCCTATATGATTATTGGATTTGATTACGATACTTTTTCTGAGATGGGAGGAACACCGCACTTTCAGAACGCTTTCAAAATTGTTAACAATGCACAGCAAACAAGCTACACCGGCTGGCAACAATTCAATAGTGTGAGAAATCGATACTGGCTCATCGAAAATGTGCAAAACCCACAACTGGAGCCGATAAGGAAAGCATTATACAACTATCACCGAAATGGTCTTGACATCATCACTAAGGATCGTCAGCAAGCAGAAAAGGTTATTTTACAAGCACTCTCAGATATCCAACGAGCCAATCGAGCCAGGCCGAGATCTATTCTTACCATAAGCTTCATGGATGCTAAGTCAGGTGAGCTTCAGCAGCTGTTTTCAGAATCAAACCTGGCAACACGGAGACAAGCTTACAATTTGCTCAGCAATATTGATCCTTCAAGAACCGACGAATATAAGGCGTTGATTGAGTAGTCTCTGATATCTTTGTGACCCATTTATGATCAAGTCGCTCCAGATAAAGAATTACGCCCTCATTCAGGAATTGGAAATGTCTCCTTCTCCCAAGTTAAACATCATCACAGGTGAAACCGGAGCTGGAAAATCTATTATGCTTGGTGCAGTAGGATTGCTTCTCGGTAAACGAGCGGATACCAAGGTACTCTTGGATGAAACCCAGAAATGCATAGTAGAAGGTGTCTTTGATATTTCTTCCTACACATTGAAAAAAATCTTTGATGCTGAAGATCTGGATTATGAAACAGAATGTGTCATACGAAGGGAGATCAGTCCATCCGGAAAGTCCCGAGCGTTTGTAAATGACACACCCACCAACCTGAGCGCACTGAAAGCAATTGGCGAAAAACTCATGGATGTGCACTCACAACATGAATCGCTTCAGCTCGGTAGTAATACATATCAACTCAGTGCGCTGGATGCTTTTGCATCTCACCCTGAATTAATTTCCACCTATCGAGAGGCATTTAGAAGTTATTCGATAGCAAAAAAAGAATTGGATAAGCTTGAATCGTTTGCCGCGCAAAGTGCTGAAGATTCCGACTACAAGCAGTTTTTGCTGAGTGAACTTCAGGAAGCGCAACTTGATGATTTAAATCAGGAAGAATTAGAAAGTCAGCTTGAAATTTTAGAGAATGCGGAAGACATCAAACTCAAACTTTCACAAATCATTCACCTACTCGATGAATCGGAGGTCGCTATTCTTCAGCAACTAACCGAATCAAAATCGTTGATCAACTCGATTTCATCCTATTCCAAAGAGTTGGAAGAGTTGAGCAACAGACTGGAAAGTTCTTCAATTGAATTGACCGACATTTTTGGTGAAATGCAGCGTGTCCAGGATAAAGTAGCGCACGACCCTGAAAAGATTCAGGAGTTAAAAGATCGTTTGGATTTACTATTTAGGTTACAAAAAAAGCATAGTGTCTTGACAGTTTCTGAATTAGTAGAAATTCGTGATGACCTTGACAAGAGCCTAAGCCAAGTAGCTAACCTCGATGACGCCATTCTGAAAGCCAGGAAAGTCCTGAAAATTGCTGAGAAAGAAATGCTACAACACGCTGGCAAACTAACAGAATCACGAAAACTTTTCTCACTCAATTTCGCTGATGAAATCGAGAAGATTATTCATCAGATAGGTATTGAAAATGGTACAATAGAAATCAAAGTGGGCCCAACCGATCCATCCCCTTCGGGTATGGATCTGATAGAAATGCATTTCAGCGCCAATAAAGGAATCAAACCGCAAGAACTTAAAGAAGTGGCTTCAGGTGGGGAATTCTCACGTTTGATTTTTGCAGTAAAATTCTTAATTGCTGACAAAACTGCCATGCCTACCATCATCTTCGATGAAATCGACACAGGTGTCTCCGGAGAAGTAGCGCTACAAATGATACGCATGATGAAGCATATGGCAAGAAATCATCAGGTAATTAGTATAAGCCACCTTCCACAATTTGCCGCTGGTGGCGATGCGCACTATTACGTTTACAAAGATCACAGTTCCGACCGATCAGTCAGTCGAATCAAAAGACTCGCTGATCAAGAACGAATTACAGAAATCGCAAAGATGATTGGTGGAGAAAACCCGGGAACTTCAGCCATGGAGAGTGCAAAGGAGTTGCTACAGCTTTAATCAATTCCTATTTAGAGTGTCATCCTGAATTTATTTCAGGGTCTGTTCATACTGAGATATATTTGGATTCTGAAACAAGTTCAGAAAGACTATCTATCAAGAATAATCAAGAAATAACATGTCACATAATCTACTGAAAGGAAAAAGAGGGATCATTTCTGGCGCTTTGGATCAAAATTCAATAGCCTGGAAAGTAGCTGAGAAAGCTCATGAACAAGGTGCTACATTCACGCTAACCAACGCTCCTATAGCCATGCGAATGGGAGAAATCAATAAGTTGGGTGAGCAATGTAGTGCGGAGATTATTCCAGCCGATGCTACCTCAATGGAAGATTTGGAAAATCTGTTCAACAAGTCTCAAGAAGCTCTTGGTGGTAAAATCGATTTCGTTCTCCACTCAATCGGCATGAGCCCGAATGTAAGAAAAGGGAAAGATTACGGTGACCTAAACTACGATTGGTTCCAGAAAACGCTTGACGTTTCCGCCTTATCTTTTCACAAGATGATGCAGACTGCCGAGAAGCTAGATGCAATGAATGAGTGGGGATCAATCCTCGGCCTATCGTATATCGCAGCACAAAGAACCTTCCCAGATTATTCCGATATGGCACAGGCCAAAGCTTTGCTTGAGTCCATAGCCCGAAGTTATGGATATAGATTGGGAGTAAGCAAGAAGGTACGGGTCAATACCATTTCACAATCACCTACGATGACCACAGCAGGGTCAGGTGTTCCTGGCTTTGATGTATTCTTCAACTACGCAGATAAAATGTCACCACTTGGGAATGCAGATGCAGCAAGCTGTGCAGACTACTGCATCACTATGTTCTCGGATCTTACCAAAATGGTGACCATGCAGAACTTGATGCACGACGGTGGATTCTCTGCTTCAGGAATCACAGATGCGATGGTTGATGAATTATCAAAGTAACAGGAGGTAAGCTATAAATAGCTAGTATCTCTAAACTTGCAACTAAAATGATCACCTTCCCCAATGCCAAAATCAATCTTGGGCTCAACATTGTGAGCAAACGGGAAGATGGCTATCACAACATCGAAAGCTGCTTTTATCCCATTCCCTGGTGCGACAGTCTGGAGGTGATAGAAGCAGCTTCTTTTGCTTTTCACAGTTATGGTTTAGACATTCCAGGAGATTCCTCTGCTAACCTCTGTGTAAAGGCCTATGATTTAATCAAAGAAGATCACGGCATCCCTCCTGTTGAGATTCACTTGCTGAAAAACATCCCGATGGGTGCAGGACTAGGAGGTGGCTCAGCTGACGGTGCATTCACTTTGAAAATGCTCAATGATTTGTTTGACCTCAATCTGACTGACTTGCATCTTGAGGATTATGCATCAAAGCTCGGAAGTGATTGTCCATTCTTCATTAAGAACCATCCTGCTATCGCAGAGGGACGTGGTGAAAAGCTGACTCCAATCGAGCTGAATCTTTCCGACTATCACATAGCACTTCACAATCCGGGCATTCATGTATCAACAAAAGAAGCCTATGCTGGAGTTGCGCCTCAAGCAAATGAAAAATCAATTGCTGACCTCATTCAAAATCCAATAAGCCAATGGAAGAATTCGATTGGCAATGACTTTGAAGACTCTATTTTTCCTAATCATGGTGAAATCGGGCAACTCAAACAAGATATGTACGATACTGGCGCCACTTATGCTTCAATGACTGGCAGTGGTAGTACCGTATTTGGAATTTTTGAAGAGCCAATTAAGACTTCAGACTGGAAGTGGATGAAATTGTAAAAACAACTCATCATGATGAAAAAACAATCCAAAAGTATACTTAAAATCATGTTCATTATTGCTAGTATAAGCTCCTTATACTTTGTGCCGTGGCTTTTGGTAAAAGCATGGATTCTGCCGCTTCCAGATACAATTCAAGAACAATTGGATGAAGCCATCAATCATGGATTTGAAGGAATGATTGTGTACGTAGATCAAGCTGGAAAAGCACCCGAATTTTATGCTGCAGGCTGGCATGATCGCGAAAAGAAAATACCTGCCGACCCAAATGCCCTATTCAAAATAGCCAGCATCAGCAAGCTATACCATGCAGTTACTGTGGCTAAGCTTGTACATGACGATAGTTTGTCTTTGGACAAAACACTTGCTACCTATTTTCCTGAACTTGTGGGAAGAATTGAAAATGCTGAGGCAATCACCTTGCGAATGATGGTCCAACATCGAAGTGGCATTCCCAACTTTACTGATGCCCCAGATTATTGGGCACACCCTGCCGAAAGCACTGAAGCGGCACTCGAATTGGCGCTTGACTTACCTGCATATTTCGAACCTGACGAAGGCTATGGTTATTCCAACACCAATTATTTGCTTATTGGAGAGCTTATAGATAAAGTATTGGGCTACAGCCGTCATCAATACATAGAGGAACAGATTCTAAATAGGCTTGGACTGGAAAACACCTTCAGTTCGCTTAGGGATGTGAATATGAAAGATGTGATGAGTGGCTATCATATTGGGCATCCGCACGATTTAAAGACAGACGATCTCGGTATGTTAGCGTCAGCAGAAGACGTGGGTATCTTCTTGAGGGCCTTAAACGACGGATCCTTGTTTGATGGAAAAGAACAAGAAATCTATTCGTCCATTTATGAGCATGAGCATAGCGGCTGGGTTCCCGGCTATCAGAGTTTTGCTAGCTATCATGAAGACATTGATGCAATCGTCATTCAATTTTATAGCACAACAGATCCTAAACTGCTTCTGTGGAATACATCTGAAATTGTAAATAACCGTATTGCGAAAATTTTGAGGAGGGAACTCGTTCGTAGGGATTAGAAGTTTCCTCTCTGCGAAAGTTTTTTACCTTCAAAGAGCCAAACGGAATCCAAGAAAAGCAGCCCTTTCGTACTTAGGTGAAAGGTAAGAACGTTCCGTTACCCTACTAAATATTCCTCCGGCAAAACTGTTGCCACCACGAGTCACATGAACGGTGCCTGAAGATGGCCCCTGGGGATCATTGCTGTGCCTTTTTAAATAATAACCCTTTCCATACCAATCCTGACAAAATTCTGATACATTTCCACTCATATCATATAACCCCAACACATTTGGTTGTTTCTGACCGATCGGAGATGTCTTGAATTCACTATTACGTGCGTGCCAGGCCACTTCGTCAATATTATCACTTCCTACGTACTTAAATCTATGTTCACCTTTAGTGTGGCCTCCACGTGCCGCATACTCCCACTCGGATTCTGTAGGCAAACGGTAATTCATGCCTGTTTGCAGATTGAGTTTCCCAATAAAGTCCTGTACCTCTTTCCATGTAACACTTTCAACAGGGCAATTAGGGCAATCATCAAACTTACTAGGGTTATTCCCCATTACAACTTTCCATTGCGCTTGAGTAACCTCATACTTTGAAATGGCAAAGCCGCTAACGTATACATCGTGGGCAGGCTGCTCATCTTCTTCACAATCTCCCCAACCTGGTCTGATAAAATTGATACAACCCATTGTAAAAGTGCCGCCGGACACATTCACCATATTATTAAAAATTTCTGTTAATATTTTATTTATTTTTTGTTCAACATCTTGTCTTGTAGTCTCCGAAACAGCAGCGTCTTGACCCTTGAGAGTCGGCTCTCTTATAGCTTCAGGGTAATTTTGATCCACTTGTGGTTCAAAAGTAACTAGTGCTGCCTTTGCATCCGAGATATACTCTCCTTCAGCAAATGAATTGATATAGTAATTATAGGATTTGATGGTATTCTTCTCCTTAGCAATCTCCCAGGCACTAGAGTCTTCCTTAATTTTTATGATTAATTTCAGTGATGTGATCTTTTTAATAAGTACCTCATCGTTTAGAAGTTCATTAGCCTCTTCGTATTCCTCAAGAGCATCTTTGTAATATCCTTTATTCTCAAGTTTTTCTGCTTGGCCAACCGATTCAGCATATTTTTCTTGCACGTCATAATCTATCGTAGATTCTGAAGACTTTAGTACTAATAGTAATCCTCCTCCAAGTAAGAGGATTAATAAGCTCAGTATCCATATTAATAGCTTACGATTCTTTTTTCGTACTTCTTTCATTGACGATTTCTCTTCCGATCCTATTTGATTCATTATTAATGTTTCGTTAATTCATTCAAAGCATTGCTACGCGACCTTTAACTTCCCATCTATACTAACACATTCTTTGGTTTGAAGATAGCAGATCAAGTCTCTACAACGTCTAAAAAATAGAAACGCTGTTCACAACATCATATTTCTTTCGCCTGATTGATCCTAGCCAATTATACCTTCATAATAATTAAGAGTTTGTCCCATATATCAGCAGAAGCGATGTACTCCATGAACAACAACTGCACACTTTCCACAGCAAACTCATTCAGCCTCCACTTTGCTCAGCCATATTCCTTCACCTTTGTATAGTTCCGATTCATCGTAGATATACGAAAGGAACTATACCTTCTGATTCATGGAAGTTTACAAATAATGTTGATAAATAATCATTACAATCACGCTAGTGCGAATTTGTAACTCGTGCTTTAATTGACCTTCCGAAGATGCCGGATCAGGACCGACATGACATATTCAACCAACAACTTTCTTAAACTTTTAATAGAATCTAACTTCTCCAACAATTCCCAAATCACTGATTCGATTGAAGTGCTTAGGAATGTTAAAAAATTACCCTAAATAATTAGCTAACATCGAGTGAAACTGATGAACACCTTGTTCGCGTTTTGGTGAAAATCGACCTGCAGTGTAGTACTTTGACCTGAGTCCTTTCTGCACACCTTCCACTACAAACTCATCTTCACGTTCCACTTTGTCCAGCAATGCTCCAGCACCTTTGTGCAGTTTTGATTCATCATAGATATATGAAAGGAACGATACCTTGGTCTGATTCAAAGAAAGTGGACGAATAATGTTGACAGACAATCCCCATGGATAAAAGTTGAACATCATATTCGGAAATACCCAGAAGTAATAGGCTGCCACACGTTTATTGGCATGAATATGATCCTTCGGAAGTTCGAACGTATCCTCCGCGCCTTCTGAATAACCTACCTGAACATTGAAATGCTCATGGAGAATCGTTTCGTAGCTCCCATAGTCCAAAGCTTCATTGAGATCACTATGAACAAATGGTATATGGAATCCCTCAAGGTAATTATCACAGTAAAGTGCCCAATGTGCATTCACCAGATAATCCTTTGACTGAACCTCGTTGTAGACAAATTCATTTAGCGGTAAGAAACCAACATACCGATTCATCTCTTCTATCACTTTTGAAAAGTCTACTTCACCTCCAAGCTTTGCAAAAAGCAGTGGTCCCCACTTCGTAGATTCGAATCTGTGCAAATCTTCACAAGCTCTTGGAAATTCTTTAGCCTCCTTAAATTCCGGCATGGATTCAAATGATCCATCCAACCCAAACTTCCTCCCGTGATACATGCACACCAGTTTGCGCTGACTTCCCGGCTGGTTAGCGACAAGGTTACCTCGGTGTGTGCATACATTGCTTAAACAATGGATATCCCCAGACTCGTCTTTTGTTAGCAACATAGGTTCAGTAAGATATCCATCCATTAAAATGAATGGGTGTGTATGCCTGGGCAACTGTACCAGATTTTCGTCACCAATCCACTGCCATGAATTATAGAAAATCTTTTCTTTGATCAGTTCGAATGTTGCCTGATCTCGATAAAAAAAAGCAGGCAAAGTCTCTGCCTTAGTAATGTCTGGATTGATGTGATACCTATTCATTTATTTAGGGTATATTTCAAAAATACGGTTTTTTAAATGACTCCAACTTTGAATTCATGAGTAGAAAAAAGCTCGGCTTCTGGACCAGCTCATCTTTGGTGGTTGGTAATATGATCGGTTCAGGGATTTTTCTTCTACCTGCTACACTCGCATCTTTCGGTAGTATCAGCTTAATTGGTTGGATTGTATCTGCCTTCGGAGCTGCTGCACTTGCATTTGTATTCATTGAGTTTAGCAAAATGCTGCCAGGAACGTCTGGTGGACCTTATGTCTACTCCAGAAATGGTCTTGGTGATTTAGCTGGCTTTCTGGTGGCCTGGGGATATTGGGTATCTATCTGGTGTGTCAATGCCGCAATAGCCATTGCTCTTGTTAGCTATCTCGGGGTGTTTTTTCCAGTCCTTCAAGATAACAATGTGGTCGCTATTTGTACCGGATTAGCCATCGTTTGGGGTGTTGTTTGGGTAAACACCCTGGGAATCCGAGAAGCTGGAATATTCTCTTTAATCACGAGCATATTGAAGATCACGCCATTGCTAGCTATTGGCATATTCGGCTTATTCTACTTAAAATTTGAGAATTTTAGATCCTTCAATATTAGCGGTGTATCGGATATTCAGGCCATTACTCAGGCAGCTACACTTACTTTTTTTGCTTATATGGGAATTGAATGTGCCACTATTCCATCCGGAGATATAGAAAACCCAAAACGCACAATTCCCCGATCCACTTACTTTGGACTCGGAGTAGTCACAGTGGTTTACATGCTTGGCACCACTTCGCTGATGGGCATTATTCCACCGGAGGAGCTACAATATTCTCAAGCACCTTTTGCGGATGCCGCAGCAATTATTTGGGGGCCATGGGCTGAAAGTCTGGTGGCTATTGGGGCTATTGTTTCTACACTTGGAGCCTTGAATGGCTGGATTTTAGTACAAGGTCAAATCCCAGCTGCTATTTCCAGAGACAAGCTTTTCCCAAAGGTATTTGCCAGAGAAAATAAGAACGGTGTTCCGGCTGTAGGGATTGTTTTGTCCAGCATTCTCATTTCTCTTCTCATGATCATGAATTATGCAAAAGGACTGGTTTCGGCATTCAAGTTTGCATTGCTGCTTTCCAGCATGACAGCTCTAATAGCTTATCTCTTTACTTCAGTGAGTTATGTCATGATTACAGCAAAAAAAGAAGGCATCATACATGGATTCAGATTCAAGGCAATTCTTGCTTCAATCGCATTCTTTTTCTCCATTTGGGCCATCGCAGGCTCAGGTATGGAAATTGTTTATTGGGGATTTCTCCTCTTAATCGGAGGCCTCCCTGTGTTCGTTTGGATGAAGATTAAGAATGACTCTTCAAAGTAGATCCAATGCTAGCTTTGGCTATATGCGAGAGTGACAATGGATAAATAATCATGCTATCCTTACTCTCCATCTCCGAATATTCTATCTTTGCGCGCTTATTTGAAAAGACCTATGAAAAGATTATTTCGAAACTTCACCTTTAATCCAAAAAATGATATTCTTTCAGGGCTTACTGTTGCACTTGCATTGGTGCCTGAAGCTGTAGCGTTTGCATTTGTTGCAGGCATTGATCCGATGGTTGGATTGTATGGAGCTTTCATGATGGGTATTGTCACATCTATGTTTGGTGGTCGACCGGGAATGATCTCTGGTGCTACTGGAGCCATGGCTGTTGTGATGGTACATATGATTCAAAAGGGGAACGAAGTAGGCAATACACTCAGCACACCGATCGATAATCTTGGACTTCAATGGTTGTTTATAACATTGCTTTTTGTGGGAGCCATCCAAATCCTTGCAGGTGTTTTCCGTTTGGGAAAATTTGTTCGACTTATTCCACATTCAGTAATGATGGGATTTGTGAATGGTCTTGCAATTGTTATTTTCCTCTCTCAACTCGGGCTTTTTAAAGAGCGAATCAATGGTGAATATCAGTGGTTGGGTGGCTCAGATTTATACATCATGCTCGGATTGGTCGGCCTTACGATGGCTATCATGTATTTTCTTCCAAAAGTGACCAAGAAACTTCCCGCTGCTCTGGTTGGAATTGTAGTAGTAGCATCCATAACCATTTTTGGTGGAATGGACGTGAGCACCGTTGGTTCATTCATTCGTGAAGGAGGTGGGAATGGATTGGAAGGAAGCTTACCGTCATTCCAAATGCAGATTTTCAGCCTTTTGGATACGCTTGAAGGCCATTGGGGATTAATTATCTCCAGTGCTGTTTTACTAGCGGCTGTAGGTCTTATTGAGTCATTGATGACGTTGAATCTTATCGATGACATGACGGAGACACGAGGCAGTGGTAATCGAGAGTGTGTTGCTCAAGGTGGCGCTAATATCTTAAATGGTCTTTTCGGAGGAATGGGAGGTTGCGCTATGATTGGTCAATCCATCATCAATGTAAGCTCTGGTGGTAGAGGACGTTTGTCCGGGATCACTGCAGCATTGGCTTTACTCTGCTTTATATTATTCGCAGCTCCACTCATTGAGCAAATTCCAATTGCTGCTTTAGTTGGTGTAATGTTCATGGTAGTAATTGGAACGTTTGCATGGAGTAGCTTCCGAATAATCAATAAAATTCCATTGGCAGATGCCATTGTTTTAATAACTGTTTCTGCCATTACCGTATGGCAAGACTTGGCAATCGCAGTGATTGTAGGAGTAATCATGTCCGCACTTGTGTTTGCATGGCAAAATGCGACTAAAATCCGTGCGCGTAAATCAATCAAAGAAGATGGCACTAAAGTGTATGAGATATGGGGACCATTGTTTTTTGGTTCAGTCCAGTCATTCAATTCCAAATTCGATCCAGCCAATGATCCTGAAAGTGTTGAATTAGATTTTTTGGAATCTCGTGTGAGCGATCACTCAGGCATAGAGGCAATTTTTGCATTGGAGAAAAAATATAAAGATTATGGGAAGAAAGTGAAACTTGTACATCTAAGTCCAGAGTGCAAGACGCTGCTTCACAAGGCCAGTCCTGATTTTGAACACATGATCGTATCTTCAATTGATGATCCACGCTACCATGTGGTAACGAATTTATTGGATAAAGAGGTTTAGGTGTAACCCTTGGCGATTCACTCTCGTCCTAAGGTTTTCAAAACCTAATCGCTAACTGATGAAAGCTATTCATTGCGCCACATACGGCTCAGCAGAAAACCTTAAACTAATTGACGTAGCAAAGCCCACTCCAAAGGAAAATGAGGTGTTGATAAAAGTGCATTACAGTGCTGTCAATGACTATGACTGGAGCATGGTTCGAGGCATTCCAGGCTTATACAGACTCCTCTTCGGCTTATTCAAACCCAAGCGTCCCATTCCTGGGATGGAGCTTTCGGGAACTGTAGAATCTATCGGAGAAGGTGTTACTAATTTCAATGTTGGCGATCCGGTCTACGGTGATATTTCTTATCATGGTTTTGGAAGCTTCGCTGAATATATCAGCATCAGTGAAAAAGCGATCGTTAGAAAACCAGACAACCTATCTTTCACAGATGCAGCTGCCTTATCTCATGCTGCTAATCTTGCGTGGCAAGGCTTAGTTGATGTAGGTCAGATCGAAATGGGTATGAAAGTATTGATCAATGGGGCGGGTGGAGGCGTAGGGACTCTGGGTTTGTTTATTGCCAAAACGTACGATGCTGAGGTGACTGGTGTAGACACAGGAGAAAAGCTCAAGACCATGGAGGAAATCGGTTTTGATCACATATTGGATTATAAAAAAACTGACTTCACAAAAAGTAAGGAGAAATACGATCTGATTTTAGACGCAAAAATGACGAGGCCACCTAAATCATATATAAGAGTCCTGTCTCCCAATGGAAAGTACGTGTCCATTGGTGGTGAAATCAAAAACTTACTTCAACTACTATTTGCAAGAAAAGTCAGAAAGAAACCTGTTTACATGGTTGGTCTAAAAGCAAACAAGGATCTTGATAAGATTCATGCACTTTATGAAAAAGGTTTATTAAAACCGGTGGTAGACGGACCATATCCATTGGCAAAAACACCTTGGGCCATTCAACACTTTGGTGAAGGTAAGCACGTAGGAAAAGTGATTATATCAGTAATGGAATAACTAATCCATCGCATTGTAGACTTTTCTCACCATCTCACCTATTTGCGAAGGTTCCAGCCAACGAGTAACTATTACCAGATCATTTTGCTCGTCTACTACTATGAAATTCCCTCCAAAACCCGCAGCATAATACAGGTGACTGGGCAATCCATCCCACGACCGTGGACCCTTATTGAGCCACCACATGTATCCATAACTTTCATAGGCTGAAGCAGACGTTTGAATCATCCGAGTCCATTCTTCTGAAATAAGTTGGTCATTGTTCCATTGGCCTTTTCTGGCAAATAACAACCCAAATCGTGCATGATCTTCGGTACTTATAAAAACACCTCCACCATGATGTCCACCTCCACTCACTACCTGCATTTGCTGGCCATCCAATGTCATCCATGAATTATCATATCCATACCATCTCCAGGTTGTGCTTGCACCAATTGGATCCATGATGCGCTCCTTGAGTACTTGAGGTAAAGGCTTTCGCCAAACATTTAAAAGGGAATATGAAAGCACATTGACGCGAACGTCGTTGTATTTGTAGCTGCTACCAGGCTCTTTGAGCTCTCTATATCTCCAGTCGTCCAACTTTCCTTCACGATCTGGCCTGTCTGCCCAGTCATACAAACCGAAAAGCGCACCTGACCAATCGGAGGTTTGCTGCAGTAAGTGCTCCCAGGTAATCTTTGAATTGTGCTCGCCTTCAAAAGTATCATCCCAAACATAGTCTTTCACTTTGTCTTTAACGGATGAAATTAGTCCATCGTCAACAGCAAGGCCAGCCGTTGTTGAAAGATAACTTTTGGTGACACTAAAGGTCATATCTACGCGTTTGGTGTCTCCCCAAGAAGCCACTATAAAACCATCCTTAATGATCATTCCTGCTGGCCCACCCCGACCTTTGGTAGGTCCCTGCAATTCGTGATACGGTTCTCTACTGAAGCTTTGAAGTATTGCGAGGCGCAAATCTTTTTGTCCTGAATATTCATGATCCATTGCAAATTGGACTGCATCATCTATTCCGGATTGCTTTAAGCCAACTTGTGAAGCAGACTTGCCTTCCCATTGACTTTTGGTAGGATAATATTGAGCGCTGAGTGTTAAAGAAATACTCAGCGCTAAAAATAGGAGTGTTTTTCTTGCCATATTGGCAAGTTAATAAATGGGTGATTAATCCAGTTTTACAGCTGTTCCGCTTGCACTGACCATCATCATACCTCCATCTCTACCCAGTGTTTCATAGTCAAGATCAATGGCAATAACTGCATTGGCACCCAAGGCTTGTGCAGCTTCCATCAATTCCTGAACTGCAATATTCTTTGCGTCCTTAAGTGATTTTTCATAGGCGCCAGACCGACCTCCGACTATATCAGTAATTGACGCAAAAATGTCTTTGAAAATATTAGCACCGATGATAGCTTCACCGGTGACCATTCCATAGTAAGTAGAGATACTTTTTCCCTCTACATTGTTCGTTGTTGTAAGTAGCATATTTATCTAATTATATCAGTGGAAAGCGCCTTCTTTTTATAACGCCGATTCAATAACGGGTAGAGTAGCACCGAGGTTAGGATCAAAAATGTTCCTAAGTAAAATCCTGGGCTCATCTCTTCGCTATCGCCGAAAATAATCAAAGCCAATACAATACCATACACTGGCTCAAGATTTACTACAAGGTTAATTGAGAATGCAGAAAGACGCTTCATGAGTTCAACAGAAATAGAATACGCATATACAGTACAAACAATAGCTAGAACTGATAAATAAAACCAGTCTTCTGGTGTTGGATTCAGCACCAGCGTATCAACAAAGAATCCGGTATAGATTGGAAAAAATAATACTGTAGCAACACATGCACCTACCATTTCATAAAATGTGATGACATACGGATCATAGGTTTTCGTCAACCGACCATTGATTACTGTGAATACTGAAGCGATAAAAGCTGATAGTACCGCTGTAAGTAGACCGGACAAATAGTCAATCTCCACATTGAAGATGACGCCTATGCCTATAAAAGCAATGATGCTAAGTAGTACTTCAAAAGCTCTGATCTTACGTCCTTGTGACAATGGCTCAATTAAGCTTGTCCAAAGTGAGCAAGTGGCCATCCCCGCAAGACATACAGAAGCATTGGAAATGCGTGCGGAGAGGAAGAAGAGAATCCAGTGTGCAGCTATCAAAACTCCTGTTCCCAGTATCACTAAAAAATGCTTTCGGGAGTGGATCACTAAAGAGCGCTTCCAAAACTTCAACACGATCCAAAGTCCAACAGCGGTTATCAGCGTTCTGAAAAAGACAACTTCAACAGATGGAATATTAATGAGTAATCCCAAAATCGCAGTGAATCCCCAAATCAAGACAATGAAATGAAGGGTTAAGAAATCCTTCTTTTCCTGAATCATCGAGGTACTGTTTTGTAAAGCAATGATGCCACGCCTGTAAAAATGATATTTGGCATCCAAATGGCCAAAATCGTATTCATGGAACCTGCTTCAGCTATGGCAGTTGCCAAAATAAACGTGATGATGAATGCAAAAGCGATGACAAAACCCAGAGCAATTTGAAACCCGGTGCCTTGTCGTGATTTTTTTGCAGAGACTATTACCCCTATTGCCATCAGTATGATAACTGTAAATGGAGACATATACCTCACATATTTTTCAATTTCAAAAATATGAACGTCATCTGCTCCTCGTGATTTTTGCAGCTTTATGTGCCTACCCAACTCATCCATTGTCATTGTCTCCCAAATTCGATCTTTATTGCCAAAGTCATTTGGAGTTAAATTCAGCAAGGTGTCAAGCTCGTCCCCTTCAGTGATTATTTCACGCTTATTCTTAATTTCTCTTCTTTGCCATCGTTTCAAAGTCCACCGTCCTGTGGTATCCCAATTGATCTGTCTTGCTGTGATTTTCTCTACCAACTGAGTGCCTTTCACTCTTTCTAAGGTGACAGAAGATCCTACATCCCTTCTTACATCGTATCGATACAGATAAATATAGTCTTCCAAACTATCCTGCTCTGCGATTTTAATATGGATGTGCTTATCAGTATTGTAAAATGGATCCTTGAGGTATTGTAGTTCGAACTCGAGGCGAAATTTATTCGCCTCGGGAATGACATAACTATTGAGGTAAAAACTCGCCGATCCTATTAGCACCGAAGCTATTAGGTAAGGAAACAGCATGCGTTTGAAACTAACACCACTAGCCAGAATTGCAACAATTTCTGTTTTAGCAGCCATCTTGGCCGTTACAAAAACTGTAGCAATAAATACTGTAATAGGTGTAAGAAGACTAGCAATGTATGGAATGAATGAAAGGTAATACTGCCAGATCAACCCAGAGCTTAGTTCATTTTTAATGAAATCGTCGTTCTTTTCCGTATAGTCAATAACGCAAATGATGAGCTCAAGTAATCCCACCACAAAAACAAATGTGATGAGTATTTTTTTCAATATGTACCAGTCGAGCTTTTTCATTTTTCTCGTTGAATCACAAACGTTGGCTTACTTTTTTCACCATTTTTTCTTTCCAACTCGCGAAGTTATCATTTATGATTTGCTTTCGGGCTTCCCCTACCAGCCAGAGGTAAAATGTAAGATTTTGGATGCTTGCAATTTGTGCGCCAAGAATTTCATTACTTGTAATTAAATGCCTCAAATATCCCTTGGTGTAGAAAGCACTCGAATATCCACCTAATTCATCATCTATGGGAGTGAAATCATCTTTCCACTTTTCGTTTCGAATATTGATTATTCCCTGAGTGGTGAAAAGCATTCCATTTCTGGCATTTCTGGTTGGCATAACACAGTCAAACATATCAACTCCAAGTGCAATACATTCTAAAATATTAGCTGGAGTTCCAACGCCCATCAAGTATCTCGGTTTATCCTTCGGTAAGATGCCGCACACATGATCTGTCATGGCATACATATCCTCCGCTGGTTCGCCTACAGACAATCCTCCAATCGCATTCCCTTCACGATCCTTGCTGGCTATGTATTCTGCCGATTGTGTACGGAGGTCTTTATAAACACTTCCCTGTATAATTGGGAATAGCGTTTGATCAAACCCGTATTTACCTTCTGTTTCATCAAATCGATTCACACAACGATCGAGCCATCTGTGGGTCATGTGCATAGATTTTTCCGCGTAATCGTATGCACATGGATATGGCGTACATTCGTCAAAAGCCATCACGATATCTGCTCCAATGATACGCTGAATATCCATGATACCTTCAGGTGTAAAAAAGTGTCGACTTCCATCTTTGTGTGATTGGAAATGAACACCTTCCTCAACAATTTTTCGGTTATCGGCCAATGAATACACCTGGTAACCGCCGCTATCCGTCAGGATCGGACGATCCCAGCCATTGAATTTATGCAATCCTCCTGCCTGCTCTACAATATCAAGGCCCGGTCTCATGTAGAGATGATATGTATTGCCTAAAATGATTTGTGCCTTAATATCATCTTTAAGCTCTCGCTGATGAACCGCCTTTACAGTGCCTGCCGTGCCTACTGGCATAAATATAGGAGTCTGAATCTCTCCATGTGCCGTTTTTACAATACCAGCTCTTGCCGCAGACTTGCTATCAGTATTTTGTAATTCAAATTGCATTGGGACGCAAAAATAAGTTTAAAACAGCTGGTTGTGCGGTAAATCAAAATGGTATTCCTATTGCCAAATGGATTTATTTACTTCACCAAATGATTTTTATTGTTTCGTGTGTATTTGGTTTTATCCATCTGGGTATTACGCTTTTCCTTGCACTTGCATTCAGAAGGTATCAATCAGGTGCCAGCCGAAAGCCAAATTCAATCAGCGTCGTGATAGCAGCTCGAAACGAAGAGTTCAATCTTAAACAACTTGTCCCTCTCTTACTTGAACAGGATTTTGTAGACTTTGAGATAATTATTGCTCTGGATAGATGCACAGACCTAAGTAAAGCCTATTTAGAAAGTCTCAATAACCCGAAAATTAAAATCATAGAAATCCAAACAGTAGATGTGAATTGGAATCCAAAGAAATTTGCGTTGAATGAAGCAATAACCAAGACAAAAGGTGATTGGTTGGTCTTCACAGATGCTGATTGCGCTCCCGCTACCAAGAACTGGCTCAACTCAATAAGTCATCACATGATCGACCATAAGAACATCATAATCGGAATTTCGCCTTACCGGGTAAACGGCTCACTCCTTTCCAATTTTATTCGATTTGAATCATTCATGACTGCTTTCATGTATATATCAAGAGCTCTAAGAGGAAAACCATACATGGCTGTCGGTAGGAATATGGCGGTAAGAAAATCCTTTTTTAAAAACTCTGGAGGATATGAAGCTATTAAATCTATTGTTGGTGGTGATGATGATCTATTTATTCAACGCAATGCAACCAAAGACAACACCCAGGTTATGCTAGGTGTCGATAACCTTGTCTTCACAATGCCTCATACTAATTGGAAAGCGTATTGGAATCAGAAAATCAGGCATTTATCAGTTGGGGCAAACTATAAGTTTTCAGATCAACTTTTTCTTGGTTTTTCACATATTAGTCATTTACTATTTTTAGTAATGATTATTTTTTCCGCCGCTCACTCTTTTTTCTTTCCGATGCTCCTTTTTTACCTATTTATTAAATTAGTGAGTTATAGATTTGCTGCGGGTAAAATGGGAATCAATATCAACTATATATTGCTTCCGCTCGTTGACATCTTATACGCAGTGTTAATTCCTGTAATTGCATTGTGGTCAAAACTCGAAAAGGACATTAAATGGAAGAACTAAATCGTCAGTTTTCTGATAAAGCTCTGCGGGACTTTAAGCTTATAGATCTTGCTACAGAGGGTGAAGATCAAGCGGCTTATGCAGAGTTGATGCAGCGCTACAAAAAGCCAGTGTATCACATGATCTTAAAAATGGTTAGAAATGTAGACGATGCTGAAGACCTTACCATTGAAGCATTTGCTAAAGCGTTTAAAAACCTAAGCAGGTTTAAGAAGGATTACACTTTTAGCACGTGGCTTTTCCGGATTGCTACAAACAATGCTATTGACTTCATTAGAAAGAAAAAATTAAACACCTTTAGTCTCAACAGCACATTTACTGATGATAGCGGGGAATCAGTGAATATTGATGTGCAGGACAAAAACCTGACACCTGACGAGGAGACCATCAAGGATCAAAAAATAGAGTTGGTTCGAATGTTCGTAGATAAGTTGCCAGCTAAATACCAACGCCTTGTTAAGTTGCGATACTTTGATGAGCTCTCATATGATGAAATTGCTAAAGAACTAGAAGCACCTCTCGGTACTGTGAAAGCCCAGCTTCACAGAGCGAGAGAACTAATGTACGAGCTTGTTAAGGATAAAAAGAAACATATCTAATCCTTGATCTTTCATTCTTATCTTGCCATTCGCATTTATTTTGGAATCTTTGTAGCATAATTATTTAAGCTGAAAGTAATTCAGCTAAAACCCAATTCTAGCGAAATCAAAATCATTCATAAATATTTTCCTGATCTAGACAGTAATCAGATCGAACAGTTTAAACAGCTTCAAGAGTTGTATGTGGAGTGGAATGCAAAAATCAATGTCGTCAGTAGAAAGGACATAGATCAACTCTACGAACGTCATGTGTTGCATAGTCTGGCCATTGCTCAGTTTATTTCTTTTGCTCCAGAATCCCAAATTCTCGACGTAGGTACCGGAGGTGGTTTTCCAGGCATTCCTCTAGCTATCTGGTATCCTGAGTGCGGCTTTCATTTGGTAGATTCTGTTGGGAAAAAAATTACAGTTGTGAAAGAAGTAGCGAATGCCATTGACCTTAAAAACCTTACTGCGGAGCATCAACGAATGGAAAAAGTAACTGGCAAGTTTGATTTCATAGTTTCAAGAGCTGTAGCTCAGACCAAACAGCTGTTTATCTGGGCGCACCAGAAAGTAAGCCAGGAGCAACGAAATGAACTAGACAATGGCATGATCTTTCTAAAAGGTGGCGACCTTACTCAGGAAATGAAAGAGTTTGGCCGCCGATATATCGAGAAAGACCTTTCAGATTACTTCACTGAGGAGTTCTTCGAAACAAAGAAAATTATTTATGTGCCGGTACATTAAGGAAAAAACTTTTTCATATTGAAAAAAGGAGTTTCTTAATTTTCCCAGACATTGGTACTAAAAGTATAGTCTGAAACTCCACTCAGATTTAGTGCTTTAGTACCGCAAACCCAGCCATGCAAATCATAAAAAGTATGAAGAGAGAAATTGTTCATTTTGTATTGAATATCTGTTTGATGACTGAATTTAAAATACAAGCCAAAAAAAAACCCTTCCAAATGGAAGGGTTTTTAGTTTCTTATCTAAGGTATACTTAGAATGCGAAAGCTATACCAGCGTTGATCACTAGTTGACCATCACCAGGTGTAGCATATTTAACTTGTCCGTTAGCGAATAGGTTATCGCTAAGTGGGTACATAATACCAGCACCAATGTTTAGTCCACCTTCAGTAGTAGAAGCAGAAAATCCGCCTGATTCAGCCTTAGCTTTCACTGAAGAAAAACCAGCAAGACCGTAAACACCGCTATCACCGAAGTAATATCTTGCATCTACGTTAATTGCGCTAAGAGAAAAATCAACACCACCTACAGAGCTCTTGAAGAAGAACGTGTAGCTAGGCGCTAGGCTAATAACATCAGTAATAAGGTACTCACCACCAACATTGATTCCAAGTCCAAGTTTCTCTGAACCGTCATCATCAACACCAGCTTTTGTTCCGATAGCAAGTCCGGCACCAACTCTGATGTCACCTTGCTCTTGTGCGTTTGCAGAGAATCCGAAAAGTACGAATGCAGCAAACAATGAAAGGATAGTAAATTTTTTCATAGGATTAATAAATAATTTGGTTGTACAATGGGTGCAATATAGGCATACCTAGCGAAGTATGAAATACCACCATGTGGGTATTTTATCCGCTTATGTAATTATCCAAATACGTGCCTCATTATCAATTAGATAGCTTTTCAATAAAAAACCTATGCTTTTATATTTTTTTACCTTGTCATTAGATGACCTATATTTAATAGGATTTATAAAACTCACTAAACACAACTTAGATTATGAAACTCAAGATTTTACTAATTTTTATAGCTTTTTCATGTATGTCATTCATTTCAGTCGCTCAAAGTCAGGGAGACGTTAGAGCCGGTGCTGGCTTAGGATTTGGTGCAGGTCCGTTTGGCGGTGATGGTACCATTGGATTTGGGGCAAATATTGAATACCTATTCAAAAGTGAAATGTCTGGCTCCCTGGAGTACTATTCATACACTAAAGATAGTTTTACAACAAATGTGCTTGGCATTGATTATCGTTACTATTTTGTAACAGGGTCTACTCAAGTGTACGGAACAGCCGGTCTTTCCAGCCTTGGCGGTGATGTGGATAGCACCCTTGGCATTAGCTTAGGAGCTGGAGCCATCTTCCCAATGACTAGTAATATTGGAATCTCGTCGGCACTCAATTATAATATGGCTAAACCAGATGGTGCAAATGATCCGTTTGGCTTCACTTTAAAAGCTGGTGTGCTATACACCTTTTAAGTAAAAAAATGTCACTAGAGCCTTGGTTGAACGATCAAGGCTTTTTTATTTCTACTAAAAACTGTCTTTGATGAAAAGAAAAAAGATAGCAGTCTTAACAGGAGCGGGAATTAGCGCCGAAAGTGGATTAAAGACGTTCAGGGATTCTGGAGGGCTATGGGAAGGCCATGATGTAACTAAGGTTGCTACACCAGAAGCCTGGGCTAGTGATCGTGCTTTAGTCCTTGATTTCTACAATCAAAGACGAAAGCAAGCGCAAGAAGTCAAACCCAACCAAGGACACTATGCACTTGCCGATCTGGAAAAATATTTTGAGGTCGTAATCATCACACAAAACATTGATGCATTACATGAAAAATCGGGAAGTACTCAAGTATTGCATCTTCATGGAGAAATAAGCAAGGTCAGAAGCACATTAGATCATGAATTAGTATATGAGTTGGAAGGTTGGGAACTTAAGGAGGGAGATAAATGTGCGAAAGGCTCACAACTGCGTCCACACATTGTTTGGTTTGGTGAAGCGGTACCAATGATGGAGCCAGCTATGCAAGAAGTCTTATCTGCCGACATTTTTATAGTAGCAGGAACATCCTTAGTTGTGTATCCCGCGGCTGGCCTTATTGACTTTATAAGTCCGGAAATACCTAAATTCATTGTAGATCCTAAACTACCTGCAATAGCTGATGATACCAATTTTCATCTATTTGAGGAAGCTGCAAGCACCGGATTGCCAAAAGTGAAAGAATACCTAATTGAAAATTACCTATGAGTAAGAATACCTTGGAAAAATTCTATAAGGCTTTTCAAGCCCATGATGCTAGAATAATGGCTGAATGCTATCACAAAGAAGTGGTATTTAATGATCCCGCATTTCAAAACTTGAATTGGAAAGAAGTAACTGCCATGTGGGCAATGCTGATTGAACGATCAAAAGGTAACCTTGAGATCACATACGATTCTGTCATGGGCGATGAAGAAATGGCGCAGTGTATTTGGGAGGCAGATTATGAATTTTCAAAAACCGGCAACACGGTTCACAACATTATTCATGCTACTATGGAATTCAAAGATGGCTTGATTATTAAACACACTGATCATTTTAATTTTTGGAGATGGTCCAAAATGGCGCTTGGGCTGCCTGGTGCTCTACTAGGCTGGACACCTATCCTTAAAGGCAAGGTTCGTAAAATGGCCCGAAAATCACTAGATAAATATATGGAGGAGAATTAATCTTCCTCCATCAATACTTTCAGGAGTTTCTTATTCTTGCTTTCACTCAGACCCAACCAATCCAGTGTGGATTGGTAAAATATATTATCCAGGTCTTTTTGCGGCAGATCCATTTCAGTTATGAACTGACCAATTTCTAAATCCCCAAGCGGGAATGGATAATCTGATCCTAGACATACCTTCTCCGACCCTATCAAATCAATAACATACTTGAGGTAAGTCGAATCATGAGTAATGCTATCTACCCAAAATTTACCCAAGTATTCTCGTGGATTTACATCGTTGTGAACAGCTACCAAATCCGGCCGACAATTGAAACCGTGCTCCAATCGACCGATTGTTGCCAGCAAAGATCCACCCGAATGAGCAAAGCAAACTCTCAACTTTGGGTACCTTTCAAAAACTCCCCCAAAAATCATAGATGCAGCTGCTCGTGCCGTTTCTGCTGGCATGCCGACTAGCCAAGGCAACCAATACTTTTCCATGTACTCTTTACCCATCATCTCCCAAGGATGAACCAATATGGCCATTCCTAAACTTTCACATGCTTCAAAAAATTCGAAGAAACGTGGTTTGCTTAGGTTGTGATTATTGATATTAGATCCAATCTGAACACCGGGAATTCCCAGCTTCTTAAGTCGTTCTAGTTCTTTAACTGCCAATTCCGGATCCTGCATAGGTACAGTCCCGAGTCCGATGTAGTGTTTTGGATTTTCATCTACAACTTGAGCAATATGATCATTTAAATACATGGAAAGATCAAGGCAATCATGTGCATCTGCCCAATAACTAAACATGACCGGAATAGTGCATACTACTTGCACTTGGGTATCAAACTTCTTGTACTCCTCTATTCTCCTTTTTTCATCCCAGCAATTTGACTGTATCTCTCTGAAAAACTTATCACCTTTCATCATCCTAGCGGCCTCTGGCTTGTGATGAAGCAGATGGATGAAATCTCCATAACCAAATTTTTCAGCAAAATTTGGAATACTGTGAGGAAGGATATGCGTATGCATATCAATTTTCAAACTTGTTTGACTTGCCATCTTACAAAGGTAAAAAGAAAATCACCTATTGGCTATCACAATGTTCTCCTATCATATCGTCCGCTTGCTTCATTCCAAGTCGGCTTGCCTTTTGAAGATATTGACAGGATTTTTCTGGTTCTTTCATGTTTAAATAAGCCATCGCCGCATTAAACCATACATTTTCATAACCAGCGTCTAGTGATAAATATTGCTCATAAAATCCAATTGCCTCCTTGTATTTTTTCTCGTGAAATAACGAGTTGCCTATTAAATAAAAAGCTTCCATACGTGTTGAGTTGAGCTGTAATGCTTTAATAAAATCCTGTCGTGCTTGACCATACGCCCCGGTTCTTAATAGCGCTTTACCACGATTGATATAAGCCAGGTCATCTTCTGGGTTAGCTTCTATAGCTTTAGTGTGATACATGGCCGCTAAATCAAACTCTCCACTCTCATAGGCATTGGCGCCTACTAAGTTGAGCATCGGAGTAAATTCTTGATTGGTCAATAATGACATTGGAAGCTGAGCTTCCTCATCTAAAATAGCCAAATTATACCAGGCGTGATAGTTTGATGAATCTAAGCGAATAGCTTCTTTCAAGTCTTTGATGGCGTCCGCTTCTCTACCCATTTTCACATATAGTTGGGATCTGTTTACAAAGCAGTCGGCCAGGGAATCGTACGCAAAAGCTTGTGAAAAATCACTTAGAGCTGCATTCCAATTGCCCATTTTTTGATAAGCCATCCCTCGATATTGATGAACTCGACTAATCATTGATTGAAGGGTTGTTAAAAAGGTGCCTTTAGATCCGAAAGGATCATTACCATAATAGATGGCTCGAGTTTCAGACCCACTTTGATTTTCTATCACATATGTAAAATCCTTGATCGCTTGATCCGTACTTGCTGAGTTGTAATAAATGACTCCTTTTTGAAAGTAAGCCTCCAGATTGCTGGGATCTTTTTGAATGACGGCTTCATAATCGGCTAAGGCTCTAAGGCTTTTGTTCTGAGCTTCATGAATCATTGCACTCAAAAAATAGTCATCAGCGTCAGGCTTTCGAGTAAGGTTTTTATCAATAAAAAAACGTGCCGAGTCTAAATCATTTTCATTGAACTTGGCTCTTGCCTGATCATGATAGTCTTGTGAAAAAACTTCAAATGCTCCACATATTAATAGGAATGAGATAAGAGCTTTCATAAGGTTGTAGGATTTTCAAAGAAATGAACGAACCTTAGCTCTTTTAGGTTATAACACGCGCTGAATTTGCATGCTGCTCTCTTTGCACAAATGTTCGAACTTTCCGCCTTCTAATTTGTAAAAACTAATTGCCATGACTAGAAAAAGTCCGGTACCTTCTGGGATAATTCTATTATCAATGGAGATCATTCCAGTCATTGGCTCTGTAGGAATCTTAAGTAATGGTAACATGGAACTTTCGTACGTTCCATACTTTCCATGCAGATCTTTATTTAGTGGCTTATAGCCACCAGCTTTTTGATCAAACTGATAATCTGACAGGGCGATTAAACGAGCTGTGATTTTAAAATTTGTGACTCCATTCGGGCTTTTGAAAGTTTTTTCAGGTATAAATGCCGGAAAATGAAGAATTACTTGTCCCCTCTGAGATCCTGGCTTCACAAAATATTTAGCTCCAAATATTTTTTCGTATGGTGCTTTTGAGTTGAATTCAAAGCCATTCAGTAAATGACCGTGCTTGCTTAAAAACAAAGGCCGAGTACCGGTCTTCCCTTCTTCCATTTTGGCAAGGTTTCGAAACTGAGCAGTCAATTTTCCTGAAACGTATGTTTCGCAAATCTCTGACATTCCTGTAGACAATGACTGGCGCAATGTTTTTGCCATCATTGACGCTACCCCAAATTCTTTCTGATTATTTCTAAGCTCTTTGTATGATGCTTTCGTCTTGATTTGCCTGGCTGTTGGCCCTCCCTTTTTTGCGATGATTTCGCGATCTATTCCCTTCAATTTATATCTTCTGTACCCTTTTGGGATTTCTATATCCATTGGAGTTCGAGGTGAATCTTTCATTTTGCTGGCTTAGGTTTTCAGGTTGATTGCTCTGATTTTGGTTAAGGGCTGATGAAGATAGTAAATTGACCCGTAACAACAAAATTTCAGATTCACCAATAACTTAACGAATCCAAATGCTAACCATTGAATACTACCTACTTATGAAAATGGCCTACATAAAATTTCTTACAACGAATTTGTAATATGATTTTTTTAGCGATCTGTCGTTGTGTAGTTTCGATTCTGTTATGCTTAGAAAACTGCTTTTGGCTATGATCATACTCATTGGGTGCATGTCTGTTCCGGCATGCAGCACAAGTTCACATACTGTAAAGGTGGTAAAACCAAAAAAACACTGGTTTCCTTACGACCAGAAAAAGCACCGAAAACGTAAGCGTACCAAAATTGTTCGAATGAAATCGTAACCCTATGAAGTTCTTAAAAATCTTATTCCTGCTAGCTCTTTGTGCATGTCAGTCTACACAGGTATCCACTCCGAAGGAACCTGAGATTGGCCCTTTGGGAGAGCAAGCCATGATATCTTCTGCCCATCCATTAGCTACGAAAATTGGTGTGGAAGTTTTGAAGAATGGAGGAAATGCTTTTGATGCAGCTCTTGCAGTGAAGTTTGCATTGGCAGTTGTATTTCCAAGAGCTGGTAATATTGGAGGTGGTGGATTTGCTGTATTCCGAATGAATGATGGCTCAGTCGGATCTATCGACTTTAGAGAGAAAGCCCCGACGGCAGGAAAGAGGGATATGTTTCTTGACTCTGATGGAAATGTCATAGAAGGATTGAGCACAAAAGGGCATAAAGCTGCCGGAGTTCCAGGCTCGGTAGATGGCATACTTAAGCTTCATGAAAGATACGGCAGCATGTCGCTGACCGAACTTTTACAGCCTGCAATTAACCTGGCATACTACGGCTTCACCATCACACAAGATCAAGCCGATGAGTTTAATCAAAAACGTGGTGATTTTATAGAGGTGAATGGATCAGATTTCTTTCTGGTGAAAGAAGTAGCGTGGCTGCAAGGTGATACAGTCAAATTCACGGAATTGGCGGGAACGCTCATTCAAATTAGGGATACAGGCAGGGAAGGTTTCTATGGTGGGATCGTAGCAGATCAAATAGTGAAAGAAATGCACCGTGGTGGTGGTTTGATATCAGAAGACGACTTAAAAAACTACAGTGCTCAATGGCGCGATCCAGTAACAGCTAATTATCGAGGGCATAAAGTTATTTCTATGCCTCCGCCCTCCAGCGGAGGAATTGCTGTTTTACAATTATTGCAAGGTGCAGAACTATATGACATCACCAAAATGGGTCACAATACTGCACAAACCATTCATCTCCTGACTGAACTCGAACGAAGGGTCTATGCTGATCGAGCAACCTATCTGGGTGATCCTGACTACTACGATGTTCCTGTTGATATGCTCCTAGATCCGGCTTACAACAAAGAAAGATTTTCATCCATCTCGCTTAAAAAGAAAACCAATTCACAAGATATTAAGCAAGGTGATGTTGAGGTGATAGAAAGTGTGGAGACCACTCATTTTTCAATCGTTGACCCAGAGGGGAATGCAGTTTCTCTTACCACCACTTTAAATTCATTTTTTGGATGTAAGGTCTATGTGAGAGGTGCCGGCTTTTTCCTCAACAATGAGATGGATGATTTCAGCGTGAAACCCGGCGTGGCCAATCAATTCGGACTGGTCGGCGGCGAAGCAAACGCCATCAAGCCGGAGAAGCGGATGCTTAGTAGTATGACTCCTACTATTGTGGAGAAGGATGGAAAACTAAAAATGGTTGTTGGCACGCCTGGAGGTGCTACTATCATCACATCTGTATTTCAGGCGATTATAAACGTAATTGATCATGACATGAGCATGCAGGATGCAGTAAATGCAACGCGAACGCATAGTCAGTGGCTACCTGATCGTATTTTGATTGAAGAAAGACCAATTGATCCTAAGGTGTTAAAGAAATTAGAGAAGATGGGACATGCTATCGAAAGGCGTAAAGCGATGGGACGAATGGACTGCATTCTACTAAGAGAAGATGGTATGCTGGAAGGTGGAGCTGATTATTCGAGAGGTGATAATTACGCCGAAGGCTATTAAATACAGATATCTACTCCAATATTTCCATCTGATCGAGTGATTATGCGCTAGGTAACAACTTTGACGGTGGAAAATGGGGAACTTTAACCCTTAATGAAAAAACTGGACGGATCTCTGCTCAGCCACCAAGACTTCATGAATGGAAGCGAGATTGTTTTTGAGATGATTAACATGCCTAAATGAAAAACTACATCACCAACGCAGCACTACCCAACACAGCTGCATCATTTAATGGCAACCCGGATTTCATAATCTGAATTTTATTTCTATATAGGTTGTGGACGTTTGCTTCCAACGTCTCTTTCAGGGAAGGAAAAAACAGGTCACTCGCCTGAGCAATCCCCCCAAAGAAAATAACCGCCTCCGGACTTGTATAAGTAGCTGCATCAGCTAACTTCAATCCTAGCCACTCTCCAGTTTTCACAAAAGTCTCTTTCGCGTATTCATCACCTAATTGTGCCTTCATGGCGATTTCCTGCGGTGTGCTAGCTTTGCCAACTCCAAAATCGTGATACGTCTCAAGCAATCCACGAATGGAAACATACGCCTCCAAACAACCCTTTCGTCCGCACGTGCAATCTCTACCTTCCGGCACCACAATGGAATGCCCCAGCTCTCCGGCAAACCCATCGTGACCATAAATCATTTTTCCGCCAGATACTATACCACTACCTAATCCAGTTCCAAGGGTTATCAGGATAAAGTCATTGAAATTTTTGGCTACTCCAAACTGCTTCTCACCTATTGCTGCAGCATTTGCGTCATTGGTAAGAACTGTGCGACAAGCATTCTTCTTCTCCAAATAAGCTGCAACTTCATGCACATCCTTCCATGGCATGTTTGGAGCATACTCAATGGTGCCTCGATAGAAATTTCCATTAGGCGCACCGATACCAACACCTTCAATTGGCTGTCCATATTTAGTTGATAGCTCCCGAATACCATTTGCAATAGCATCCAGAAAAGTCTCGATGGGACCTGAAGCAAAACCTTCAATCAGAATAACTAATCGATCCAGAATTATACCTTCCTCAGACACCAATCCTATTGTTGTGCTCGTGCCGCCAATATCTATTCCTACATAGTGCTTCATCCTCTTAATGCTTGTATCCTTTCCATCCATACCAGGCGATATAAGCGAAGCAAACGATGGTAATCAAGAAGGAATTGTGTCGACCAATAAAACTATCAGAAATGAGCCCCTGAACTAAAGGAATAATAGCTCCGCCTACTATTGAAGCAACTAAAATACCAGATCCTTTACTAGTAAGAGGTCCAAGATCTGCAATGGCCAAAGTGAATATATTGCTCCACATGATTGATAGAAATAATCCAGTTCCAATCAGTAACCACATCGCCAAGTAGCCATCTGAAATATTAAATACCAGCATTAAAATAATGCAAACCAATGAAGCATTGGTCAAAAGCTTTTGACTGCTTACAAATTTCAAAATATATGAACCTGACAATCGACCGACCATCAATCCTCCCCAATAAAATGGAAGGTATCTCGCTCCTATTTCCCGGAACCTGGCCATTTGATCTTCTTGCTCAGTTAAACCAGCTATGTAACTCTGAAATTCCGAGAGATTGGGGAAAATATTTTCACTGAGATAAATCACGAGAAAAGATGCAATGGTGACCTCAGCGCCTACATATAGAAAAATAGCCACTGCTCCTCTGACTAAATGTGGCTGCTTCCACACACTCTGATGTTCTTCATTTGCCGACGCCTCTTGGGTTTCTACTACTTCTGGTAACGCTAGAAAGCTGAAGATAATAGCCAATAACAACAGCAACGCTCCCAAGACTAAGTATGGTATTTGAACTGATTCTGCTTGCTCTGCGGGAGACAAACCCGCGAGCCCTCTAAGTATGAAATAGCTCCCAGCTAATGGTGCTATCATCTTCGCCACACTATTGAATCCTTGCGCTAGATTTAGTCTGTTAGAAGCCTTCTCTGGATCACCAAGTCGAGCGACATATGGATTGGCCGCTACCTGAAGTAAAGTCACTCCCGAAGCAAGTACGAATATTGCCCCTAGAAATAATGGATATGAGATGATCGCTGCAGCTGGATAAAAAAGCCAGCTTCCTAATGCCATCACCAATAACCCCACAACAATACCTCGATGATAGCCTATCTTATTGAGCAGCCATGAAGACGGAAGGCTCACGCAAAAGAAAGCAATGAAAAAAGCAAATTGTACAAGTTGAGCTTCAAAGTCACCTAACTGAAACAGTCCCTTCAAATAGGGAATAAGCGCGCCATCCAGTTCAGTTAGAAATCCCCAGGTGAAGAAAAGGACCAGCATATAGAACATGGAGGCTCCGTGATTTTGCTTAGCCATTCAAGTACGATTTAGCATCTATTAATTCATTTTTCCCATCGACCATTTCTGCGTAATTAAAACCCGGATGAATAGCGTAAGCACCCGTATTACCAGCAATGTCCATAGCGAGGTAACCTACCTGGAAAGATTTGTAATCCAGTTTGTCTACAATCCGCTGAATAGCATCTTCACACGCTTCCTGAGCTGCTGCTCCTTGCCTAATTAGTTCTACCACCAAAAAAGAGCCGAGTGTCTTCATCATGAGTTCGCCCATGCCTGTGGCAACAGCCGCACCATAATCATTATCCACAAACAAGCCAGCGCCTATGATCGGCGAATCTCCAACTCGTCCGTGCATCTTATATGCTAGTCCACTCGTGGTGCAAGAGCCTGAAAGGTTGCCTTGTGTATCCTGACAAATCAGCCCAATCGTGTCGTGATTTTCTACATTAATGATTGGATTATATTCTGCTGATTTCAGCCATTCTTCCCAGGCTTTTTTGGAGCTTTCCGTCAACAGGTTTTCTTCAGCAAATCCTTGGGCTAATGCAAAGCGCTTAGCGCCTTCACCGGCTAGCATTACATGTGGAGTTTCCTCCATCACCTTTCGTGCTACCGCAATTGGGTGCTTGATGTTTTGCAAGAAACACACCGATCCAGCGTTTCCTTCATGATCCATGATGCATGCATCTAAAGTCACATTTCCATCTCTATCTGGTAATCCACCTAAGCCTACTGAACTACCCTTGGGGTCGGCTTCCACTACCATCACACCCTTTTCAGCACCATCTAATGCGTTTCCTCCTTCAGCCATGACACGCATTGCTTCCTCATTGGCTTCTATTCCATGCACCCAGGTACTGAGTGCTTTAGGCTTATTTGAACGGACAACCGTAGTTTGACTAGTTTCCGCACATGCTGTGCCAACCAAACCCACTCCTGCTGTTGCTGCGAGTGAGTTTTTTAAGAATTTTCTTCTGGTACTCATCGGTTTAGTTGATTACGATTTCATCTGCAAAAATCCAGGATTTTCCTCCCGCTCCCTTGTGATCAGGTGGACAAACGCCTCGATTCTTGGCTACTATTTTAATGTATCTCCCATTGAAGGGTCGATTGATTTTAAAGTCTTTCAGAATGGCTCCTTTCTCTTTGTATGAAATGTCATTGCTATCCACACCCAATTCTTCGAAATTTTCACCATCGTTGGAAACATAGAATCTCACTTCTGTAGGCAAGAAAATCCAGGCGTTTTCATCTTGCAAGAACCCAATCTTTGCTACGGTATAGTTGCTCACTTTTCCCATATCTACCACAGCTTCAAGATCCACTCCCTCATATCCCTGCCAGGAACCTGTACGGAAGTCCTCACCTCCGCGAATGAAGTCAATCAAGGCCATATTTCCGCCAGCGGTGTAATGGTTCGCATACACTGTTGCTAAACTAATGCTTCGCTTCTCCGGGATTTTGTAAAAAGAACTCTTAGCTTTCAAGCTTTCCTTTCCCCCTTTCTCTGCCCACACATACAGATCAGTAGATCGATCTATTGTGAACGGCACTTCATATTCTTTCGCTTGTCCACCAGCGGTGAACGCATAGTAAATGTTAGCATTCGAAGTAGGTGTAGATAGCGTTATTTCTGTGCTTTCCATAAATGCATGATTTCCCGTTTCTAAAGCCGGAATAGCGATTGCTTCGGTATCAATTTTTGAAATTGGACGGTATTCTTTTTTGCTCCCAAATTCCGATGGTTTGGACCGCATAGTAAAGGTTAATTTTCCCCCATTCATAATATCCTCGTGAGTAATGAAAGAAAATGGATGATCTGCACCATTCAAATCTACAGTGGCTACATACATATTATCAGGGTTATTGCCGTTTGCTTCTATCACAAACTGATTTCCATTTTCCAGATTGATGGTCGCTTTTTCAAACCACGGACTGCCTAATATATATTTTGTACTTCCTGGCGTAACCGGATAGAATCCCATCGCACTCATTACTAGCCAGGATGACATCTGTCCACAATCTTCGTTGCCGGAAAGTCCGTTTGGTTGATCAGAATACAATTCATCCATGATCTGGCGAACTAGTTTTTGTGTTTTATCTGATCGCCCAACGAAATTGTAGAGGTATGGAATGTGGTGACTCGGTTCATTACCATGTGCGTATTGGCCAATCAGCCCAGTGATATCTGCCTGCTCCCGTCCCATTGTTTCTGAGCTGGCTAAGAAAATATCGTCCAGCTTTTGCTCCGCTGCTTCGTCACCACCCAATAGCTCAATCCATGTCTCCACATCCTGAGGTACGTAATAGCTATACTGCCACGAATTTGCTTCCGTGTAATTGAAGTTCACCTCTGCTGGCTCGAATGGATAGAACCAGCGGTTGTTGTTCCGGGCACGCATGAATCCGGTTGTTGGATCAAACACATTTTTATAATTCTGTGCACGTTGATAGTAGACAGCTGCTATTTCAGGCTTGCCCATTTTGTTGGCCATCTCTGCGATGGTCCAGTCATCATAGGCGTACTCGAGTGTTTTGGAAACACTTTCTGCTTCTACATCCGATGGGATATATCCAGACGTACGAAAATCATCGATTCCCAATCGATTTTGCATGGAGCTGTGGATCATGGCCTCCAGCGCCTTCTCTGTATCAAAACCAGCGATTCCTTTCATGTAGGCATCCGCAATAGTGGGGACTGCATGGTAGCCTATCATGCAATCGGTATAGTTGCCGGCCAATTCCCACATAGGTAGTCTACCACCATATTCATATTGCTTAAGGAACGTTTGAATGAAACTGGAGGTGCGGTCGCGCTCAATGATTGTGTAGAGTGGATGCGTGCTGCGGTATGTATCCCACAAAGAGAATACTGTATGATTGGTGAAGCTTGTATCCAGGTGCACTTCCAAATCTGTGCTACGGTATCTCCCATCCACATCGTGGTAGAGGTTTGGAGCAATCATGGTGTGATACAAAGCTGTATAAAACACCTCCATTTGCTGATTGCTTCCGCCTTCAACATTGACCTTGTTTAGTTGTGCCTCCCAGGCCTGACGAGCATCATTCCTTGCATCATCAAAATTCCAATCAAGTATTTCAGCTTCCAAATTTTTCTTCGCGCCTATTTCATCTACTGCAGAAATCGCCACTTTCACTTTTAGCTGATCGCCGTTGCCAAATGAAACTGCTGCTTTCACACCACTGCCTTCTCCGCCATATTCCATGGATTGAATCGGTTGATCAAAGATGATTCTAAAGAACACGTACTGCTTTTGTGCCCAGGCCTTGCTGTGGCGAAAGCCGGAAAGTTCATAGTCATTTACTTGCTTGAGACTTGACAGCAACACTTCATCCCGATGCGTCAGGTCGATGATTAGCTGACGATCTTTTGTTCCATTGAAATCATATTGATGAAAGCCCACACGCTTAGCGGTGGTGAGTTGCACAGCGATATCATCAGCCTTCAGATTGACTGCATAGTAGCCAGGCTCAGCTACTTCGGTTTCCTTTAAAAATGGAGAACCATAGCCTGGCTCGCCATCTGCACCATTGTTGTAAAAAACTTCTCCTGTGAATGGCATGAGTAGCACATCTCCATAATCTGGAATGCCTGTCCCACTCAGATGTGTATGACTAAAACCATAAACGACCGAATCAGTGTAGTGATAACCTGAGCAACCGTCCCAGCCTTCCAGTCGAGTATCCGGACTGAGCTGAACCATCCCAAAAGGCATGGTAGCACCCGGGAATGTATGGCCATGACCGCCCGTTCCGATGAAGGGATTTACATGTTCAAAGGGTGTTTTTGGAGATTGTTGCATGCACGAAAAGAGCATAGCTCCAGCTAAAAACCAGGCAAGGGCTGTTCCGATTAGGTTTCGATTCTTCATACGGATCGGAAATTAATGAAAATGGGATTAAGCAGTAAATGGTTAATTGGTGGATTTCCATATGCCGAATAGGGATTGTGGATGGTTATTTGGTGTTTTATCCTGGGAATTATGCTGTAATGCTGAAATCACGACGAAGAAAATATTCCAGAAACCACCAGCCAGAGCTTACAGCTGGTGTCTTATCTAATCGGGGGATTCCTGAATTTCGCCGTACTGTATCAGGAATGACAACCTAGGAACTCCCTATAATACTTCATCACCTCATCTGGCGCTTCTACCTGTGGGTAATGACCAATTCGATCCATTGTCCAGATATTTTCGCTGGAAATGATTTCACTATACCGCTCTACCATCACTTGTCCGGAAATGGGATCGACCAGTCCGTTGATTAAACCAAGTGGTTGTTTGAATTGCTGCAACGCTCCAACCCAACGTTCGCGGTTTTGTACACGCTCGCCCATGTACTTTATGATCAGGTGTGCAATTCGGTGGCCATTGTTTTTGGATACCAGCTGCCAGTAGGTTCTAAGCTCCTCTTTTGTGAGCATTGTATCTGGTCCGAAAATTCGACCAAAACTCTTTTCAAACTTCTTCTGATTGAGCAGCTTACTCAGAAGAAACCCAATAGGACTCATCAGCATTTTCTGTATCGGCAACGGATGATGTGATTCTGGAAAGATGCCACCATTTAGCAAACAGACGGTTTTCAGATCAAGACCATTTCCATCGGTGTGTCTGGCTATCAACTCCTGTGCTACTGTGTCTCCGTAATCGTGAGCGAGCAGATGACACTCTTTGACGTTGATGTGTTTGGTCAAGTCCTCCACCAGATTGGCCTGCTGCATGATGGAATACGGATATGGGTTGGGTTTATCGGAGTATCCAAAACCGAGCATATCCATAGCAATTAAGGAAAATTGCTCGCTTAATGGCTTCCATATTTTGAACCAATCATAGGATGCTGTAGGAAATCCATGTATCAATAACAACCAGGGGTTTTCATTTTCATGAATCTTATAGACAATCTGATATCCTTTCCAATCAAATGTTGATGCATCTTGATACCAGTCTTCCAGTGTGGGATTATTCATTGAATCGGGTCTAATGATTAGGTATACTAGGAACCTCTCTCAAGATGGATATATTTTGGTTTGAAATGAAAGCATGCTAATATTCATTTTTTAATACATCTTTGGGTCAAAGAAATATACGATCATGGCAAAAGGAAAAAACGCACAGAAAAGTGTAAAAAAAGAAGCGGCTAAAACGCCAAAGGAAAAAAAAGCTGAGAAGCGAGAGAAAAAAGCGAAAAAGAAATAACTCATCTCTAAGTACTGGCAACTCACTATTTCACATTGTCCAGATACTTTAGAAACTCATTCCGTTCGATACGCTCGGCACCCATGCTTGCCATGTGGTCCGTATATGCCTGGCAATCATACAATTGCCCACCCTCTTCCTTGAACTTCTGTATAAACAGAATTAAACCTACTTTGGAAGCATTACTCACTTTCGAGAACATGGATTCGCCACAATAAATTGTCCCGAGGTGGATGCCGTACATTCCACCAACCAGCTCTTTATCCTTCCATACTTCTACTGACTGAGCATGTCCCAATTTATGCAGTGCGATATATGCATCGACCATTTCTTCGGTAATCCATGTGCCATCCTGACCAACTCTTTGCATCTGTTTGCAGCAGTTAATCACGCCTTCAAAATCTTCATTATAGGTGACTTTAAATTCTTCTTTTCGCAAGACACTACGCATAGATCTGGAGACATAGAGTTTGTCCGGCAATAGCACAAAGCGCGGGTTGGGGCTATACCACATGATGGGCTCATCGTCGCTATACCAGGGGAAAATACCGGAATGATAGGCCAGCATTAGTCTCTCAGCACTCAGATCTCCACCTATAGCTACACAACCGTCTTCTTCAGCTTCTGTGACAGGTGGAAAAAACAATTCGTTAGTTAATTGATGGGTTGCCATTGATGTTGTTTTACTTTAATTGGAATGTAGACCAATTTATCTCAAAACAACAAATCTTATACTCATTGAGACCATAGGAATTGATTAAAAAACGGGATTATCTATCCCAGATATTTTAGAAACTCCGTTCTGTCGATATTCTCAGCTCCCATACTAACTAAATGTTCAGAATGTACCTGACAATCGAATAGCTGTCCACCTTCTTTTTGAAACTCCTGAATGAACCGAATCAGGGCCAGCTTTGACGCATTGCTTACCAACGAAAACATGGATTCACCGCAAAAGACCTTTCCCATATCCACACCATACATTCCCCCTACAAGCGCTTCACCTTTCCACACTTCTACAGACTTAGCATGTCCAAGTTCATATAGACGGATATAGGCTAATTGCATTTCATCGGTGATCCATGTGCCTTTCTGACCTTCTCTGGGCACCTTCTTGCATTGGGCAATTACTCCTTCAAAATCCTGATTGAAGGTTACTTTCAGCTCATCACTATTCAATACACGTCTCATGGATTTAGAGATATGCAGCAGATCAGGAAACAATACAAACCTAGGGTCAGGGCTCCACCAGATGATGGGTTCTCCTTCGCTATACCAAGGGAAAATGCCAGAATGGTAAGCGATCATCAATCGCTCAGGCAGGAGATCTCCACCTACGGCCACAATACCATCTTCTGCGCCTTGTACAGGTGGGAAAATAAGATCGTCTGTGAGTCGATAAATTGGCATGCAGAAGCAAAATTAAACCCACTTCTTAAGTCTGCTCCCATACCAGCTATGCAATTCGCCATCGACCAACTCACACGTAGTACCTGGCCACAATTTTTCAACTGTTTGAAGATGATCTTTAGTAAACGGATAGGGTTCAGAGCTAAATAAAATTTTATCTGGATTTAAGGAAGTTATTTGCTCTTCTGACAATTCGGGGTAACGCTCTTCAGTAATCAAATTCTGGTATCCAAGGTGAGTCAGCAAATGATCGATGAATGTATTTGATCCCGCAGCCATCCATGGATTCTTCCAAATGAGGTAAATGACTTTACCTGATTTTACTCCTTTGACTTTGTTTGTTGCTGATTTACACGCCTTCACAATTGATCGGGCTGATTCTTGCTTCTCACAAATACGTCCGAGAGCATTCATCATGGAAAATGAATCTTCAAGCGTATAAATATCACTCATCCACACAGGAAAGTCATTGCTCAGCACTTCAATCCCTTCCTGATAGTTTTCTTCCTTATTGCCTATAATTAAGTCGGGATTGAGGCTGCGAATCTCATCAAATCTAAAGTTCTTCGTTCCTCCAACGATAGGAATCTTGGACACCTTGCCTTTTGGATGTATACAGAATTTAGTGCGACCTACAACTGGCGCATCTATATCTATTAAAAATTCTGTTTGTGAAGGAACCAGTGACACGATACGTTTAGGCGGGAAGTGGATCTCCATTTCCCGTCCCATCATATCTTCTAGTATTCTTACATTCGACACATCAATGTCCATGTCCATCATGAGAGCCTTCCATTCGTGAAAGCAGCTCCAGCATATTCTCTTTATTGGTTTCTAATGAGCCACTTAGTCTTGGTGTTTCACTAGAAACAAGAAAATAGGTTTTGAGCGGATTGACCTTGCCTTCCCCGATGAAAATAGCTTGAAAAAGTTCATCACTTGACTTTTCGACACGCAGCTGAAATTCATGCGCTTCTGTGATTCTGCTTTCTATTAGTGAAAAACTCAGGAGACTATCGTCCCGATTTAGTTCATAAAGCAAAAATTCGTCAATACTGCTCAAATAACTCATCGCTTTATCGTCTCCCAGCCAAAGCTCCATATAGTCACCGCTCTCAGCATATGTATACCATTTTCCAGTAATTGGTTTGTGATCGCTAGTGTTGCAGCCAAGTAAGATGACTGCCATCAAAATAACAACAGTTCTCATTTGAAATAGGTGAAGTCCTGACCAGCTTTAATCTGAACCACTGTTTCGTAAATCAACTTGATCACATTTTCCACATCGTCTTTATGCACGGTCTCCACTGTCGTATGCATGTACTTCAATGGTAGTGAAATCAATGCTGATGCTACTCCAATATCAGAATAAGCAAACGCATCCGTATCTGTACCTGTCGTTCTTGAGGCCGCCATTCGTTGGTATGGAATCTTATTTGTATCAGCGACCTTTAAGATCATATCTCTTAGGTTATTTTGAACCGCTGGGCCATATGTTACCGCTGGGCCACTACCTGCAGTCAGGTCACCACTTGTGATTTTATCATACATTGGTGACTGAGTATCGTGGGTCACGTCCGTTACTATAGCAACATCTGGTTTGATTCTTCGGGAAATCATCTCCGCTCCTCTCAATCCAATTTCTTCTTGCACTGAATTCACAATGTACAGTCCAAACGGAAGCTTCACTTTATTCTCGGAGATTCTTCGCGCCACTTCGGCAATCATAAATCCACCAGCACGGTTATCCAGTGCACGTCCAACAAAGTATTTTTTATTCATTTCAAACAGTTCATCCTGGAAGGTAGCTACAGTACCCACGTGGATTCCCATTTTCTCTACTTCTTCCTTTGACTCTGCACCTACGTCAATGCAAATGTTTTTCAATGTCGGATTGTCTTCTTTGTCTTTTCGCACGTGAATTGCCGGCCACCCAAATACGCCTTTCACCACACCTTTCTTAGTGTGAAGGTTTACTCGCATTGAAGGAGCAATCTGATGATCCGATCCGCCATTTCTCACTACGTAGATGTAGCCTTTGTCGGTGATGTAGTTAACAAACCAACTGATCTCATCCGCATGTGCTTCGATCACCACTTTATACTTAGCTTCCGGATTCACCACCCCATAAACACTGCCATAAGTGTCTACTACATAGTCATCCACATATGGTTTTACATAATCCAACCATATTTTTTGTCCTTCCATTTCAAAGCCGGTTGGTGCCGCATTATTGAGGTATTTAAAAAGAAAGTCTCTGCTTTTCTTGTCCATATTTATATCGATTTAACAAGACCACCGTCAATAAGGAAATCTTGTCCTGTTATGTATTCTGATTTATTGCTTGCTAAAAATAATGCGAGTTCAGCTACCTCTTCGGGCGTTCCCTGTCTCAGCATCGGTATTTGATCAATGATTTTCTGCTCTGCCGGATAGCTATCAATAAAACCAGGCAGAACATTGTTCATCCGAATTTTATTGGCTCCATATTTATTTGCAAATAGTTTCGTGAAGGCGCTTAAAGCTGTACGCGCTACGGATGATATTGGGAAGCTTAACGATGGTTCTTTGGCTCCAAACGTAGAGATATTAACAATAGATCCTCCAGAACTCATGTGCGGAGTAACCAATCTTGACATTCTCACCACATTCATCAGTGCTAAATCCATTCCTTCCTTCCATTGCTCATCGGTCAATTCCAGCAAGTCTCCCTTTGGTGGATGTCCGGTATTGTTGATCACGACATCTATCTGTCCGTAAGTCTCTAATGTTGCATCCACTAAACGAGTAAGGTCTGCTACATTATCCGTAGATCCCTGCACTGCTATACCTCCCAACTTACTGGCCAAATCGTGGATTTCTGATGAGCGAGATAAGATGGCCAACTGATAGTTTTCTTCTGCTAACTTTTCAGTACAGGCCAAGCCCATTCCTTTGCTTGCGGCGGTTATTACAGCTACTTTTTCCATAATTGTTAATTATTAATTTTCAATCACCAATTATTTATAGCGGAATATTCCCGTGTTTCTTTCTAGGAAGTTTATCTACCTTGTTTTCCAGCATGCTAAATGCGCTAATCAATTTAGATCGGGTTTCATTTGGCATGATTACCTCGTCGACAAAACCACGTGCTGCAGCAATGTATGGGTTGGCAAACTTCTCGGTGTACTCATTGATTTTCTCCTGATGCATAGCATTCGCATCATCCGCCTTTTGAATCTCTTTCCTGAAAATAATTTCAGAAGCTCCCTGCGCGCCCATTACTGCAATTTCTGCAGTTGGCCATGCATAATTCATATCAGATCCAATGTGCTTCGAGTTCATCACGTCATAAGCTCCACCGTACGCTTTTCGAGTGATTACAGATATTCTTGGCACAGTAGCTTCACTAAAAGCATACAATAATTTAGCTCCATTAGTGATGATGCCATTCCACTCTTGGTCTGTGCCGGGCAAAAATCCCGGAACATCTACCAATACCAACAATGGCACATTGAAGCTGTCACAGAAACGAACAAATCGCCCTCCTTTAGTGCTTGAATGAATATCCAAAACTCCTGCCATGCTCATTGGCTGGTTAGCTACAATGCCTATGCTTCTTCCAGCTAATCTTCCAAATCCACAGATAATGTTTTCTGCAAAGTCCTTGTGAACTTCAAGGAAGCTATCTGAATCAATAATTCCTTTGATGACATCATGCATATCGTAGGGCTGATTTGGGTTTTCTGGCAAAACGTCATCAAGTTCTTTTCGAGATTCATCCCCTAATTCATAATCAACTCGTGGTGGCTCTTCCTCGCAGTTTGATGGTATATAACTCATCAGCTGCTTGATCTGGCGAATGCATTCGGCTTCATTAGCACATGCAAAATGGGTTACTCCACTTTTAGAGGCATGAGTCTGAGCTCCTCCAAGTTCTTCGCTGGTCACATCTTCTTGGGTAACCGTTTTCACCACGTTTGGTCCTGTCACAAACATATAACTGCTCTGCTCGACCATGAAGATGAAGTCAGTTATGGCTGGCGAATAAACTGCGCCACCAGCACATGGGCCCAGGATGGCAGATATCTGTGGTACTACACCTGATGCCAACGTATTTCGATAGAAAATATCGGCATAGCCACCCAATGAAACTACACCTTCCTGAATACGTGCTCCGCCAGAATCGTTTAAACCTATCACTGGAGCACCATTTTTCATGGCCATATCCATAATTTTCACAATCTTCTCTGCAAATGTCTCAGACAATGATCCCCCAAAAACAGTGAAATCCTGACTGAAGACATATGTGAGTCTTCCATTAATTGTTCCGTAACCGGTCACGACTCCATCTCCTAGAATTTTTTGTTTGTCCATACCAAAGTCTGTCGCACGGTGTGTCACAAACTTTCCTATCTCTTCAAATGAACCTTCATCCAGCAGTAAATCAATACGTTCGCGTGCGGTTAGCTTTCCTTTTTCATGCTGTTTGGCAATCCGATCTTCACCTCCTCCCTTGAGGGCTTCTTCATTCATCGACTCAAGTCGGGCATTTTTTTCAGCAATGGACTGTATGTTGGTAGCGGTTTTTGGTTTTTCTGTGCTCATATTCTTTTGAAAACGCCAAAGATAAGGTGAGCAATGGAGAAAGGTGAAATCGAACTTATCAATCCATTAAATCTAAAAAGTCTCAGTTCCAATTTGCTATATTGCGGCCGCTATGAACGTTGCAGTCATCGATTTGGGCACAAACACATTTCATCTTCTGCTTGCCAAAGCAGAAGCTAATTCACATGAAATTTTTCATCGTGAAAGAAAAGCTGTGAAAATTGGTGAAAAAGGGATCAACAAAGGCGAAATAACTAAAGAAGCGTGGGAACGGGCCATGGCCGCTCTCATAGACTTTAAAACCACGATAGATGCACATGACATCAAACAGGTTTTTGCCACTGCAACTAGTGCCATGAGAAACGCAAGTAATGGCTCAGATCTGGTTGCGGAGATTAAAAACCAAACAGGTATTGAAATTGAAGTGATATCTGGCTTACGAGAAGCCGAACTCATTCACTTTGGGGCAAGCAAAGCGCTTGACTTTGGAGTAGACAAAAACCTCATCATGGATATTGGCGGAGGCAGCATTGAGTTTATTATCGCCGATCAAGACAAAGCCTATTGGATGCAAAGTTTTGAAATTGGCGGTCAAAGATTGGTGGAGAAATTTCATAAAGCTGATCCGATCACTTCCGCAGAAATTGAAAAGCTTTACACATATTTTGATGCAGAATTGGAACCACTAATCAACGTCTGCATTGCGCATCAACCAAATACATTGATTGGCTGCTCAGGCACATTTGATACGCTCAGTGATATTTACTCTGAAGAAAACAATATTATAAGGAAAGAAGAGTCTACTGAATATCCATTTAGTATAGATGCATTCCGAAACATCTACCAGCAATTGATTACTAAAAACCGAGTGGAGCGTTTAGCTATTCCCGGAATGATTGAAATGCGCGTAGATATGATTGTGGTGGCATGTATTCTCGTTAGCTATCTGATTGAAAAACTTCAGTTGGAAGAAGTACGAGTCTCAGCATATGCGCTAAAAGAGGGCATTCTTTATGACGTTCTTGATCACCTTCAGACAAATACCTCTAATTAGGTATTGATAAAGCCTCACTTATTTTTAACTTTTACATCTAGAATAACCTTACCACTATGAAATATTTTCTGAGATCGTTTTTTCTTGTCATTGCTATTTCAAGTTTTGGACAGAATGCTGAGTTTAAATCTATTGTTTCTGAACTGCAAACCAACTTAATAGATGTCCAAACTGGCGATGAGACATACACCCATGAACTTGAACTTTTAGAACATTCCGTTCTTAAATACACGCTTGTAGAAGTAGACGAGAAAGGAAATAGAGAGGAACTTACCTATGAATTTAATGTGGCAGATCTCGATCCGTATGTCGTGCGCGAAGAGACAAAAAAAGACATTATATATCTCAGCTTAACTGTAGACAATGGTCAAAAATTTATAAAAAAATATCAAAATGGCGAAGTGAAAGGTTATGAGGAAAACATGCTCATGGTCACCAAAAACATTGATAACGCTCGAATAATAAAAGATTTAATCAAAAAATCTATTCCATTGGCGGAAGATATCATGAGTAAAAAGCTTTCGGTAGATACTTATCCTGAAATGGAAATCTGGCTTACTGAACATGTGGTTAACGCTGAAAGCAGCGGCAAAGCGTATAACCAAACATTGGTTGCTCTGGATGACTTTCCGGGTAATTTCAGATTAATACAGACGGAGATAACGGCCAAAACATCTCAAGAGAAACAATACATTTTCAACCTTGCAGACATCAATATCAACAGCTTGAAATTCAATATTTCTGGCTCTAGTTTTTCCTTAGACTTTGAGACTAATCGGAAACAAAAGTTGATTAAAGTGCTAGATAATGGCGCTCCAAAAGGATTTGATGATGAGATTGAAATTTTCACGAATAATGTAGAAGAAGCTCGAGATCTTAAAAACATACTTACCAAGGCAGTGCCATTGGCCGAAGATTTGGTTGAGGGTTCCATTCAAAAATTTGAAGAATTGCAATCTGCACTCGATTATTTGGGACAGTTCGTGCAGAACATAGATTACGGAGATGAATCGATGGAGCAGGTCGTAGAAGGAGATTGCCTTTTAAAGATCACTCAAGTAGATGCGGATGCAAAAAGCACGAAGAAGACAACAGCAGAATTCAACTTAATAGATGTCAATGGTAATCTCATCGATTTCGATGTTACCTCAGGAAAAATGTTTGTAGAGTTCACCACCAAAGAATCGCTTGATTTATTGAAGATGTATGAAAATGATGAGTTCGACGGTTACGATGATGAGTTGAAAATTTATGCAGAAAACGTAGAGGTTGCTCGACGAATCAAAGCATCACTGGAAGACGCTATCAGAATTTGCGAACGTGATTACATTGATCCATTTGCTGATATGTCTGTTGAACAAAAAATTGGGTGGTTGACGGAGAACATGGAAGAAGTACGTATCGGTGACGAAACGATAACTCAGACTTTCGAGCGAATCGACGAAACTGATCCAGAAAAAATCAAATTAACAAAACTTGAAGTAGATGCTAAAGGAGGACAGGAAGAAATTTTTGAGTTCAACTTTACTGATATCAATCCGAAGAGCATCCAATACAAAATAGGTAGCAAAACCTTAGCAATTTCATTCGAAACGAAGTTTAAAGAAGACATTGTGAAGTACTACAAAGACGGTGAAATTGAGAACTATCAGGACGGTTTTGACCTTAGTATGACAGATATTGAGGCGGCAAGGAACGTAATTTTAGTTTTCAATCAGATCATAGCAGAGCTAAATGAGTAATTTCGCCGCATGATTTTTTCGGCAAACCAACTTAAGCAATTTGTAACCAAAGTATTTATCAGCATCGGCTGTCCTGAAGCGGAAGCTCAGCAAGCAGCCGATGTTTTAGTTAGCGCAGATCTAAGAGGCGTGGATTCTCACGGTGTAGCCAGACTTTCTGGTTATATACGATTGCACGAGAAAAAACGTCTCAATACGACACCACAGATCAAGACCGTGCATGAAACTCCTTCCACAGCGGTAGTTGATGGTGATCTTGGTTTGGGCCTGGTGGTAGGTCCACATGCGATGAAGCTTGCCATTGAAAAAGCTAAAAACGTGGGATCAGGCTGGGTGGCAGTAAAGAATTCCAATCATTATGGTATTGCAGGATATCATGCGATGATGGCACTTGAAGATGACTGCATTGGCATTTCTTTGACTAATGCCAGCCCATTAGTCTCTCCTACGTTTTCAAAAGAAAGACTATTGGGTACCAACCCGATTTCGATTGCAATACCTACCAAAAATCAACCGCCATTTGTTTTGGATATGGCTACCACTACAGCCGCGAATGGAAAACTAGAGGTACTTCAACGCAAAGGCATGGAGGCACCAGAAGGATGGCTGCAAGACAAAGAGGGTTACATCACAACGGATGCTAAAGGTCTTATGAAGGGTGGTTCCATGAGGCCACTTGGTGGTGATCGTGAGCATGGATCTCATAAAGGTTATGCTCTTGGTGCCGTTGTAGACATTCTTTCTGCCGTACTTTCGGGCGCAAACTATGGACCTTGGGTTCCTCCTTTTGTCGCTTTTATTGATCCGGCTCCAAATCCTGTTGGAGAAGGATTGGGTCACTTTTTCGGAGCTATGCGAATAGACGCATTTCGAGATGGAGAAGAATTTAAATCTCACATGGACAACTGGATTGACCGATTTAGAAGTTCGGAGACCGTAAATCCTGGAGATAAAGTTTTGATCCCTGGAGATCCTGAACGAGAGATGACTGCCGAACGTCTCAAGAATGGCATTGACTTGCTCGAACCTGTAGTTGCAGATCTGAAAGAATTGGGAGAAAAATTGAGTGTAACTTTAGGTTAGTATTACAAATAACATCTCCCGATGGCAGAACTAAAAACTCAACCCAACGATCAAAGCGTTGAAGCATTCATTGAATCAATTGAGCCGGAATGGAAACGAGATGATGCACGTGAATTATTGAAATTATTGGGAAACATTTCAGGTGAAAAAGCTGTAATGTGGGGCGACTCCATTGTTGGATTTGGAAATTATCACTACAAATATGAAAGTGGTCGTGAGGGAGATTGGTTTCTCGCAGGATTTTCTCCACGTAAAACCAGCATGACTATCTATATGATGGCTGGTTTTGAAGGGCAAGATATATTGTTGGAACAACTTGGTAAACACAAAAAAAGTGTAGGGTGCCTTTATGTGAAAAAGCTGGCGGATGTAGATATCAAAGTGCTAGCTCAAATGACTAAAAAATCCATTGAAATGTTGAAGAAGCGATATGCGGATTACAATTAGTTTAATTCTTATTGCATCATATTTCTTTTCCTTTTGCCAGCGAATCTCCTTCGAAGATCCTGATCTTACATTTAGCTTCAAAAAACCAAAAAATTGGGAGGTCTTTGATGATGGCTATGTAGTGAAGGCAAGTCCGTCGGCAAGAGATTCAGCGGATACCTACTTTACAATTACCTATTTTGAATTTGCGCAGCCCTCCGGATCATTCCCGACTGCCAAACCTGTGATCGAGTCTTTTGATAAAGGTTTTACCAAAACCAAAATCAATGGTATTAAGGCAAAATGTATAGAAATCAAGAATGGAGAATACCGTACAAATGAATATGAATTCGTAAAATATGGTCAACGTTTTGAAATCAAAACCTCAGCGCGTGATCCACAAATCAATCGGATTTTTAGAAAAATTATTAGATCAATCCTAATAAAAAGATAAATTATCCTACTTACCGAAGCTTTTACTCAATTCGCCGACGATTCGTCTAACCTAAGCTAATCTATCTAACTAAGGGCTTTGGAGATAGTTTAACCTACTATCACCTTAAAGTTTTACCTAATGGATTACTTCAGAAAAGGCACCGACATTCTACCGGCTGTCATCATGGATTCGGGCTCAAAATCAGCGCTCATAAAGGGCGTTTCATTATGCGAAGACATTTCAATCTGTCAACAGATCGCAATAGACATTAAACAAAAATTTGAACGAACTCCGTACACAGATCTTAACATCCAGCTAAGTGTCTTTAATACTAAAGCAGCAAAATTGCTATTTGAAGTATTCAAGTCAATAAAAAAGAATCGTCCTTCCCTCAACGTTCATTGGCTATACGACCAAAAAGATGAGGAAATGAAAGAGATGGGAATGGATTACAGTGAGTTGCTGGAAATGGATTTTAATATTTCTCCTAACTAAAATATGCCTATGCCAACACCTGCACGTAGAACCCATGGGCTGTTGTATGGCCTTGGCACTTCCGATTCATCATATAAAACATTGTAGAGAGCCATCACATTGAATGAAGCTCTTCCGCCAATTTGCTCCGAATATCCAGCACCAATCATAAGGCTATTAAACGCAGATTTTTCTGTCTGCTCTGGAGAAAAAGAGGTCAAAAATTCAAATGTCAGTCGTTCAAACTCAGCATAAGCAAAAAACTGATTCGTCACATTGAATCGATTGAAAATGCTCCATCCAAAATTGGAGAGAGAGGTATTAATCGGCTGCTTAATTTTGACGTACTGATAGGTAATACCAATTCCAGCAGAATATCTATCTGTGATTTTGTAGCCTACCTGAGGAAATATGCTAATGTTCGTCTGATTGGAGCTGGTACTAAATCCTCCACCTCCGCCGAAGTAGATTTTATCTGCAAACTTGCTCTGCGCCGTAACGTTCAACGCTAGCCCGATTGTAACAATTGCTATTAGAGATTTCATGACTTTATCTTACGACAATGTAAAGGTCCTCGTTGGGTTTTTTCATCAGGTATTTTTCTCTGGCCATTTTTTCCAGAAGATCGGGATTGTTATTCAATGCGGCCTGATCATTCTTCACTTCTAAAATTTTGTCTTGATAAAACCGACGCGCATCTTCCAATTCGGCTTTTTTACTTGAAAGCTCCGCTTGCAAAAACAAGTCGTTACTGTCTACAAAAGCCAGCCAGACTATGAAGAATAGTATGGATAACACGTAGAAATTCTTAAAGAAAGGGGGAATTCGGTTTAATAAATTTTTCATCTGCTTTGAATTTTGAGGGTGGTTTGATTTTCAAAGCTTCAGCAGAGACCATGTAAAAATAGGGAATTAGCTTCTCATTTTAAAGTTTAGCCAATTTCCAATGGTTGGGGCTTTCATTCTCGTGTTCTCCAGATCACAACAACTGTCCAGTAGCTTGATTTTGCTTGTCTATTTCTCATAAAACATGTAGCCAGGGAACTCATTAATCTGATTAAACTCTGAATCACCCTTCTTCCATATAAAATTATTCAAGCCATTAGTGATGGCCAGGTATTTTGAGTTGAGAACCTTATTGTATTCTGCCACCTGATTCACAACTTTTTGGTCCAGTTTCACATTTGGCGATTTGCATTCCACCAGAAGAAAAACATTGCCTGCTCGGTCTAAAATGATAATATCTGATCGCTTTTGATTTTTAAAATACGACATAGAGTGTTCCAGCTTGAACATTCCTTTCGGATAGCCAAGATGTGCTATCAACAGGTTTATGAAATGCTGACGCACCCACTCTTCAGGGGTAAGCACGATCCATTTTTTACGAATCAGACAAAATATAGTATTGTCTTTACGTTTGACTTCAAACTCAGGCAGCTTGAGTGCTCGCATTTTTTAGTTTCACTTGTGATAGGAAAATGATTCCGATAATGAAGAAAGACGCCAATGCCAAGGTGCTGTTGCGCATACTTCCAGTAACCTGCTCAATGTACCCATACACAAATGTTCCAATAACTATAGACACATTATAAGTAACGTCATAAAAACTAAAAAATGAGGCCGTATCTACCGTATCCTGAGGCATGATCTTGGAATACGTAGCTCGAGAAAGTGACTGAATGCCTCCCATTACTAATCCAACAACTGCAGCTAAGGCAAAAAATTCCAACTCAGCATTCACAAAGTAGGCACCAAAGCAGCATCCTATCCAGATTACAATCTGTATAGAGAGTGAGTAAATATTCCCTCTTTTTTTAGATATATAGGCAAAAAGATAAGCTCCAGCAATAGCCACAAATTGTATTAAAAGGACTGTCATTATAAGCTTAGATGCCTCCATTTTCAATTCCTTAGAACCAAATGTTGCAGCTAAATACATAACCGTTTGTACGCCCATGTTATAAAAGAAAAAGGCTGAAAGAAATTTCCGCATTCCATCCATTTCTTTAAGTTGAATCCACACTTTTCGTAATTCTTTGTAGCCATTTGTTAAGTAGTGACCTTCTGGCTTTCTCCCATGCACGTTCTCGGGTAGCTTTGAAATGGCGTAAAGCGAGAATCCAATCCACCAAACTCCCACAGTAAGAAACGCTGCTCTCGACGCCACGCCTGCATCAGCAAAGCCAAAAGTGTCAGGCATCTGAACCATCACAAGATTGATTACTAATAGTATCACACTGCCGAGGTAGCCGTAAGAATATCCCTTTGCACTTACGATATCCCGCTTATCTTCAGTCACTATTTCACTCAGGAATGCGTCGTAGAATACCAAACTTCCGGAATAACCGACGCTTGCCAAAATGGAACAAACTATGCCCCATTCAATATTATCTCCAGTAAAGAAGAAGAGCCCTATGCAAGCAAATGAGCCAATGAACATGAACATCTTTAAGAAAAACTTCTTTTTGCCGGCGTAATCTGCAATGCCAGATAATATAGGAAGTATAATCGCCACCAACAGGAACGAAAGCGAAAGGGCGTATGAGTATAATACAGAATTCACTATCTCAATCCCAAAGGCTTGAATTCGGTCTCCTCCGTTTGCATTAACAGCCACACTTTGAAAATAGATCGGAAAAATTGCGGAAGTGATTGTAAGCGAGTATACAGAGTTCGCCCAGTCGTACATACACCAGGCGTTGATGATTTTTTTATCGTTCAGCATGTAAAGTCAAGTTGATGCGGCAATATAATGAATGCTTCTTTGACTACTTTTAGTTGATGGAAAAGAAGACTCAATTCAAGATCAGTCAAATACTGCTAGAAATAGTGGTAGTGACAGTCGGTATATTGATCGCTTTTCAACTAAACAACTGGAAAGAAGTAAGGGCATCTAAAGACAAAGAAGAAAAGATGCTCAAAGAAATTAAAACCAATTTAGCTCTTGATCTTATCGATCTTCGAGATAATTTCAGTGGGCACAGGATGGCACTCGAACATATTGAAAGTTTACAGAATAGCGATCCTACTTTCGAAAGAAATAAAGTAGGTGGAAAGTTCCATTCTGCATTCAGAGACTTTATTTTCAGCCCACAAACCAGTGCATTTGAAACGCTGAAAGCACGAGGTGTAGACTTGATCTCTAATGACAGCCTAAGAATCGAGATTCTCAGACTGTATGATTTTGACTATGTAATCATTGAAAAAATAGAGGAGAACTATGCTCCTAGTCAATTCACACACCACTACCAATACATTGTCCTCAATTATTACGACAAATTACAAAATGGAGACATCCATTGGATCTCTTCAGCTGACGTGCAGAATAGATTAAGCTTGGTGCGATTCGAACGTCAGTATGTGAGCCGGATTTATAATGAGTGCATTCAAAAAGTAGAGGTTTTAATTTCCAAGATAAATAAGGAGATCCAAAATGAATTTTGATAACAAACCTGAAGAACTACATCGTCAGAATATCCCTACCGCACGACTACCATCAGGTACGGTCATTGAAATTCCTATTCTATCATATGAAGCCAAAGCTGAAGGTCCTACACTATTCCTCATGGCAGGAATGCATGGGGATGAAATCAATGGTGTGGAGATAATACGGAGGATTATTACTCAGGGATTGTATAAAGTAAGTGCAGGCCGTGTCATATGTATTCCAGTCTTTAATGTCTTTGGATTTATCAATTTTAGTAGAGAGGTACCAGATGGAAAGGACGTTAATCGTTCATTTCCAGGGTCGCAGAATGGATCATTGGCGAGTCAGTTCGCTTATTTCTTAATGCAAGAAGTCATTCCTCACATCGATTATGGTATTGATTTTCATACTGGTGGCAAGCAGATTAATAATTTCCCACAAGTCAGGGCTATGCTTGAAGATCCTACCAACAAAGCACTTGCTAATGCCTTTGCTCCTCCATTCATTATAAATTCACCATTTCGTGAAAAGTCGCTAAGAAAAGAATCTGGGAAACTGGGAAAGAGCATATTGGTGTACGAAGCTGGTGAATCATTGAAATTAAGGAAGCCGGCCATTGATGTAGGTTTAAATGGAATGCTACGGGTAATGAAACATTTAGGAATGATTAAAGAAGCGCCTTCTCCAAAAAGTGCACCTATCACAATAAGTAAATCCAGTTGGACACGAGCAAGCAGAGCGGGCCTTCATTATGCCCAGGCGCGCAATGGTTCATTTGTGAAAAAAGGAGATATTATGGGTGTTATATCTGATCCATACGGAGAATACGAAAAGAAAATAAAAGCAACTCATGATTGCTATATATTAAGCGTCAACAATAATCCCGTCGTAAACCGCGGCGACGCATTATTTCATACAGGCGTGGTGGAATGATACGACTATTAGATCACAAAGTCGAATCAGAAGCTATAAGTATCCGACAGGTATTTCAAATTTCATATGCGATTGAAGCAGAACTCTTGCAAGCCAAGAATTTTCCACCACTAAAAAGACCGTTGGCGGATTTTATAGCATCAAACACTAGCTTTTACGGCTTCTTTGAGCAAGAAAACCTTGCTGCAGTGATAGAAGTAAAAAATGAAGAAAACAAAATCCACATTCATAGTCTGGTGGTTGCCCCTACCTTCTTTCGCAGAGGTATTGCCAGTAAACTGCTGAATTTCCTATTTAGTGAATTCGATGCTCAATTATTTATCGTGGAAACAGGCGCTGCCAATGGTCCTGCAATATCACTTTACGAGCGACATGGTTTCAAATTGGTGAAAAAGTGGATGACAGAAATTGGAATCGAGAAAGTGGCTTTTGAGCGGAAAGTGAATTAATCATCAACTACTTCAAACTCCACTCTTCTGTTGAGTTTTCTGGACTCTTCAGTTTCATTGCTAGCTATTGGCTCATTGCCTCCATACCCTTTCCCTGTAACTCTAAAAGCATTTATCCCTTGAGATAAAATGTATGCTTTCACTGTCTTTACTCGAGCATCCGAAAGCTGCACATTCTTTACCGGGTCGCCTGTATTATCTGTATGCCCTTTCAGCAGAATTTTGATGTTGGGATTATCATTTAAGACTTCCACCACCAGGTTTAGCTCTTTTTCTGAACCTTCTACCATCTCGGCAGTGCCACGGTGGAAAAGAACATGATCAAGTGTGATGATGCTACCCTTGGCGACAGATGAAAGTTTAATCATATTCTCACCTGGCTGTAACTGTTCATCGAGCATGATCACTGTGGGTAAATAGCCTGGCGACTTCAGTTCAACCTCATCGCCTGTTAAAGAATCGATCTCAAACAATCCATTCGGTCCAATTCTTTTACTATCGCCAAAAATCATTTCAGCCGGTAACTTTTCTCCACTTTTGGCATCTACCACTCTCAATACAATAGATATTGGGGTTTCAATTTTAACATCTTCTTTTACAAGGACTGACTCCACTACTTCTGTGGTGTCTTCTTCTATTTCTTCTTTGAACTTGATTCGCATGATGTCGCCATATCCATCACTATCCTGTGAGCTTACATAGTATGCCCATTCCTCCCCATCAATATATGCAAAGGAGGTTTCTGCTCCGGTCGTGTTTATTTGTGTCCCAAGATTTACTGGCTCGCTCCAATTTCTCCAGGACTCATCTTGTCTTACCGTATAAAAAAGATCGAAACCCCCTTGCCCTCCTCTTCCATTTGTAGCAAAAAAAAGTGTCCGGTTGTCTTCTGCTAGAAAAGGTGTGACCTCCTGAAACTCTGTGTTCAATTGGAAGCCCAGATTTTTGGCTCGATCCCAACTTCCATCTACCTTCTTTTTGACAATGTATAAATCTTCAACTCCATAGGAATTATTAGCCTCCAGGCTGAGAATCATATATTGACCATCCTTAGATAAACATCCACTTTGAATGGGCGACTTATTTTTTAGAAAAGGTATTTCTACGTCCTTGTCTTTTCCGTCGGTGATGTATTTCACCTTCCCATAAAACATACCCTTGTCAAATGTGACCTGACTATAGTACAACCCATCAGATGTAAAGCCGATTGGACTTAACATTCCTTTTTCTCCCAACCAATCTGAAAATATCAGAATACTTCGGCTTTCTCCCCCAATAGTTTGTTGCTGAGAAGTGTAAAGCTCAGTTGAGTTCGGGGCACCTCCACGTTCTTCTGTAAATGCAATTGATCGATCATGCGGACTTAGTACAAGATAGTTTTGTCCATTTGATGTATTGATAGAATCTACCGTTTCACCTTTTCCTTCAAATGCTACCTGAGCTACAGAAGCCAGACTCAGACACATTATAAATGTAATTATTGAACTTTTCAATTAATTTATTATATTTTTTTGTGAAAATTATTTGAATATATAAATATCCTAATATATTATTGTACTTGTAAAGTTTCTCTATTGGTTAGTTGGTGACAAAACTAAACAGCTAGTGAATTATAGTCCGGTATGGTTAGCCGGACTTTTTTTGTTTCACGGGTTTACTCACAAACTTACTATCTGCAATAATGAACCTCCAGGGTTTTAACGCATCTTCTTCTGCATATTCTACACCAATTCGAGTATCGGATAAAATCTCCACTTTTTCTTTCGGGCTACTACCAACGATCCAAATTTGATTGTCACATAAGTCTTCACCTGTCATCTTCACATGAATCCCCATCGCTTGAGAAAGCGTACCTGGTCCCGAAGTAAGTTTGGCTTTTGTGAAATTTCTCCTTTCTTTCATTATATCAATACCTTGAATTGGCTCCAAGGCCCTTATTAGCACTGCATCAGCCTTTCCTTCCACATTTGTCACTACATTAAATAGGTGATGGATGCCATAGCATAGATAGACATAGGCTCTTCCACCTTCACCATACATAATCTCGGTTCTAGGTGATCGCTTGCCGTTTGCATGGCAAGCTTTATCTCCTCTTCCGCAATATGCTTCTGTCTCTACTATTTTACCAGCAGTAAAATACCCGTCTATTTGTGTAACGAGCACTTTTCCCAACAAATCTTTTGCTATTTGAACGACATCTGGCTTTTGATAAAACGATCTCGGGAGTTTTTCGTAAACGGATGTATTAATTTCGAAAACCATAAAAACCTTTAAACTATGAAAAGAATCACAAATCTAATCGCACTATGCGTGTTAGTTACTTTTGGTGCAACAGCACAAATCAACACTCCACAGCCAAGTCCGGCAGGATCTGTAAGCTCTACAGTAGGTCTCACTGAGATTTCTATTGATTACTTCAGACCTGGCAAAAAAGGACGAGAAATCTTTGGCGATGGTGATAAGTATCTTCAGCCATTTGGCCAGATATGGAGAACTGGAGCGAATGCTGGAACCATCATTACATTCAGTACAGATGTGAAAATTGCTGGTCAGGATTTGAAAGCTGGAAAATACCAAATTGTTTCTATCCCGGGTAGCGACGAGTGGCAAGTAATGTTCCACACTGAAATGATCGGTGGCAACATGGGCAACTACAAAGAAGAAAATGTAGCTGCCAAAGCAACTGTAAAGACTATGAAGCTCAGCAATTCTGTAGAGCGTATGACTTTCCAGATTTCTGATATTTCTGCTGACAATACATCAGCAAACATTCACTTTGCATGGGACAACATGTCCTTCAAGGTTCCTGTTTCAGTGGATTTTCACGCGTCTGTAATGAGTGACATTACTGCAAAGACTCAGGTAAATCCGCAGAACTATGTTGCTGCAGCAAACTATTATTTGAATTCTGGAGAAAATCTGGAGCAAGCTTTGGAATGGATGAACAAGTACCTTTCAATGGGTGAAAACTCAGGACAGTTCTGGCATGTACACACAAAAGCACAAATTCTTGCTAAAATGGGAAATAAGAAAGAGGCTATAGAAACTGCTAAAGATTCCATGGAAAAAGCGAAAAACTTCGCCCAGGGAGATTTCGGCTATATCAAAAGAAACGAAGACTTAATTGCTTCTTTGAAGTAATTATTGGACAAGTAAGAATAAAAAGCGTGGGCTTAGCTCACGCTTTTTTTATTTCCTATCAATCCTTGCAGGATTATACTCAAAACTATTGTGCCTCCACAACCAATGAGATTATACCAAAGGTAACTTAGAGAGAATACTCCCGCCTCAGTCATGAAGTGTACAATAATGACGCTAGTTTGTGCAATAATTGCCGCTATAAATACTGGATTGCCTTTTACCCACTTAAAGAAGAACGCTACCAGAAATATACCCAAGACAGTTCCATAAAATATGGAGCCCACAATGTTGACCGCCTCGATTAGATTTTCTGAATTTTTCGCCAAAATGGCAAAGAGAATGGCCAGTACTCCCCAACCTAGGGTAAGCAACTTAGAGGTATTTAGGTAATGATGATCTGATGCTCCCTTATTGATTGCTCGTTTATAAAAGTCAACCGAAGTGGTTGAAGCCAATGCGTTCAGCTCAGACGAGGTAGATGACATGGCTGCCGAAAATATTACTGCAATTAAAAGACCTATTAGCCCATGGGGAAGGTAGGTGATAATAAATGTCAGGAATACATAGTCCGAATCCTTCGTTTCCAAAGTTTCATCGGCCTTCAGTATGACTTCTTTCGCTTTCTGTCGCAATTCTACAGACTTAGCATCAGCTATCTTGAGTTGATCTGCAAATACAGTTCGTTGTTGTTCTGAAACAGATTCGTTCGTTAATCCTTGTGCAGCCACCCTTCGCTCCTCCAAAGCATGTGAATATTCATGAGTGATAATCTCAAACTCTTCTGCATATTCTGAGTTCTCCACTATTTCTACAGAAGCTTCTTTAAAGTGAATAGGTGGGTTGTAGAAGATGAAGAACACGTAGACCATTACACCTACAAATAGGATAAAAAACTGCATCGGAATCTTAAGGATGGCATTGAACATCAAACCCATTCTACTCTCGGCAGCACTTGTACCTCCCAGGTAGCGCTGAACCTGAGACTGATCAGTTCCAAAATAAGAAAGCTGTAGGAAGAACCCACCGGCCAGACCTGACCATATGGTGTATCGTTCACCAGCATCCATGCTGAAGTTGACTGCTTCCAATTTTCCCAAATTTCCCGCAATCTCCAATGCACCCCCAAAGGAAGTGTGATCACCGATATATCCTAATGTCACAAAAAAGGCCGCAAACATTCCTGCCATAATTACGGCCATTTGTTGCTTTTGCGTAATTGATACTGCCTTAGTACCTCCAGATACCGTATAGATAATCACCAAAATACCTGTCCCCAGGATTGTGGCTGTAAGGTTCCAATGGAGAATTGATGATATAATAATAGCAGGAGCATAGATCGTAATACCTGCTGCCAGACCTCTTTGTACAAGAAAAATAGCTGCTCCTAAATATCTCGTCTTGAGGTCAAATCTTTTTTCTAAAAATTCATACGCTGTATAAACTTTAAGCCGATAAAATATAGGTATGAAAACAGCCGAAACTACTATTAAGGCAATTGGAAGTCCAAAATAATTTTGAACGAAGCCCATCCCACTTTCATAGGCCTGACCTGGTGTGGAAATGAATGTTATCGCACTAGCTTGTGTAGCCATCACTGAGAGTCCAATAGTGCCCCATTTCATGGAGTGCCCGCCGAGAAGATAACCCTCAATATCTTTTTGCCCTCTTGTCTTATAAACACCGTAGGCTACAATAAAGAGCAATGTGCCAAACAGCACAATCAAGTCAAGGTTGTTCATTTAGTATGCCGAGCTAAAGAAGTGAAATAAAAAGATAAGCACAGCCAACCATGCCGCAACAAAAATGTATAAGAATCGCCATTTTTTAAAGAATGGCGGCTTATCAATGTTTCTTTCTGATATCAATTCTGTCATTTACCCAATGAAATTAAGTTTACAAAAATCCTATATGCGCCCGGAACTCCCGCTGGCAGCTCTCTAAACCAGCTATAGCCAGAATACACATAATACCCTTTTCCATATTTTGCGACGAGTAGGCCGCCTGTTTTTGGACTTTCTCCCGGATCATTACTTTTAAGAATTGGTGTGAATTCCTCTGACCATTCATTTGGGAAGTACAAGCCTCTTTCTTGTACCCACCCTTCAAAATCTTTATCAGTGATTCTATTTGGAGCATTCATCACGGGATGATCAAACCCTATGATTTCTACTGGTGCCTGTTCCACCGCCACTCGATCTCTTGACAACTTGAGGTCATAAGGCGCAATATCTTGTGTGACTAATCTGTGACTAGTGTTGTACTGAATTATGAGGTTCCCTCCATTTTTTACGTACTCAAAAAGCTCTACGTTCTTATAAGAAAGCCAAGCCACGGTATTAAACGCACGAATTCCGAGAATAACCGCATCGTATTTCTTTAAATTTTCAGATGTAATATCATCCTTATTGAGTGTGGTTACTTCATATCCAATCTGCTCCAGATTTTGAGGTATTGCATCACCAGCTCCATCAATGTAACCGATTTGATTGCCTCTTTTCTCAAGATCCAACCTCACAACTTTTACTTCAGCATCCGGGTAAAGTGTTTGCTTGGGAATGTGATCATAGTCTATGATTGAAAGACCCTTTTTATAAGATTTACCGTCAATTGAGGTTTCTACTGAAACGATTCCTTCTGATGCTTCTTTGGGTGGTGTAATGATGAATGTGAAAACCTGCTCCTCTCTCTTTTGGGATAACTCAAATTTGTAATTGTCGGGAGTAACATTCCATCCATTTGGAGCATTTAGAGATACACTTCCACTGCAATTATTTTTTCCCGCGATGACTCTTATATCTACAGATTTAGAAGCGTTATCACCAAATACAAGCACACCTCCAGATATATTTGTCATGACAGGTGGTCCTATGGTAATTGGCTCTGTCACTTCCCCGTCAACAGGATCCGTACGCTTGAAAACAACGGGAACGTTCAATGTGATAGGTGTGCCGCTCAAGGAGATCATTACTTCACCAAAAATTGCTGGGTCATTTTCAGGTTTACCAATCTGCTCTTGATCCGTCACCTGATACATACCTAGCTCTCCTTGCTCTTTCAACCAGTAAGGATGCGCGTATTGCGTTCCAGGAGGAATGATAAAATTCATTTCAGAGTTAAAACGTTTGTTATTAAGGAGTTGCGCTTTAAATGATATTGGATTCACCCAATTCATAAACTTCACCTGGTCAATCTGAATTTCTGTTTTGCTACGATTGACAGCTTCCAAACCAATGGATATGGAATCACCAATCGCATAGTTTGGATGATCTGCGCGTAATGATAAATAGAGACCAGAGGCAGCGACAATTAGCTCATCAATCTCATTCTGTTTAATTTTTTTCCAGAAATTATCCTTAATTTTTTCCAATGCATTTCGAGCTCCCATCAGTGGCTCAATAATTAGTGATGGATCATTTTCATCATATACCTGAATAGCCTTTTTGATGAAGAAAGCTACCTCTTTAGAGCCCTTTACGCGTTCCCATGAGGTATCTACACCTTCAAATACTGTTTCACCTTCATCACCTCCCCATTGTTGCAAATATTCTATTTGATCACCACGAGAGCCCGATGAACCAAACCCTTGACTTTTGTGCATGCTTCTACTTTTTGCTGCCATTTCAGTATAGGATTCTCCAAGCAAAGGATTATAACCTCCCACATTAAGTTTGATTAATTTGGTGGTGTCTTGATCTGAATTTCTAAACCACCACCAGCCGGTGTTCCAAAAGATTTTTTTGGGTTGCCAGGTTTCTACATAAGTCAGTTGCTCTGGGAAAGCTTTGCTGTCACCGCTCAACTCAAATGCTTCTCGCGCCAGGATAGCGCTTGCCGTGTGATGCCCGTGGGATCTCCCGGTATCACTAAAACGTGTAATAATTACATCAGGCCTAAACTTCCTAAATGCCCAAACAAAATCAGCCAGGACTTTCTCACGATCCCAAATATTAAATGTCTCATCAGGGTTTTTAGAATATCCGAAATCGTTAGCTCGAGAGAAAAACTGTTGTCCTCCATCCGTTCTTCTTGCGGCCAATAGTTCCTGAGTTCTGATCAAGCCAAGCTCTTCTCTGATCTCTGGGCCAATTAAATTCTGGCCTCCATCTCCGCGTGTTGCTGATAAATATGCAGTTCGCATTAATTCGCCGTTTGCATAGTAGGCAATCAGCCGCGTGTTTTCATCGTCGGGATGTGCTGCAACATAAAGTACGGTTCCTAAAACATTTAATTTTTCAAGTTTTTGGCGAATATCTCCTGGCCTGTTAGATCTTGGCTCTTGGGCAAACAGACTTAAGGACAGAGCTAGTAATAAGTAGCTCAATAATGCATGGGTTTTCATAGAAAGGTTTTCGTTGCGCAATTGTTACGGGATAAAAGCCGGAAAGTTATGCGAATTGTATGAGCGGTAGAAAAGTTAGTAATCTTTAGTCTTCAGAAATTTTCTCTAGATTTAGATTACCAAACGCCTAGTTATTGAAAGCCTTAAAATATGCCCCCAGCTGCTATATAGGGAGTGATGAAGAAAGTGTCGCTTCGGTAATTAATATTGGCTATTTTCTACTTCCTATATTCCTCATTGTGGTCCTTATCCGCCAACTGATACAAGGTGATATTGATTTGGCAATTGTCATTGGCGTCAGTCTTTTTTTTAGTCTTTATGTTCGCCATCAGTTCTTAAATGGGCATTTGCGACGATCAGTCGTGTCCGTGGTGATTTTTTTCAATCTTCTTTTGACCGTTGCATGTTCGCTGGGCAATGGCATCAATGACATTGGTATTATTGGCTACCCTATCATTATTGGATTTTCAGGAATCACTCTGGATCAAAAGAAACTCGCAATGACGTCAACCTTAAGCATCATTGGGATCGTTTGGCTTGTTGCCGCCGAACGATTTGATATTTATGAATCAATTCCTGTTCCCATAGGAAGTGGTGGTGACTTTTTAGTATCCTCACTTCTAATAATCATTGGTGGCTTTGTCGCTTTTAGTCTCACCAGTAATATGAAACGGGCGCTGAAATCAGCACAAAACGAAATTTTTATAAGTAAAAATGATGCAGAGAACCTTGAAAGGGAATCAAATGAGAAACTTGAAATAATTGAAGAAATTCACCGTGCTGTCATCAACAGTCTTCAGCATATTCAGCAGCTCATTGCACACAAGCAAAACAATGCGAAAGAACTAACTCCAGTTTATACCAGTCTGAAAAGAAAAGTGTTGGTAATAGAGGTTGCTCATAACATTCTCCTTTCGGATCAAGCTCCAATTATGCTGGACATTCGAGAATTGACTCGTCAACTTTTAAATGAATATGAAAAAGATTTAAAATCCCCAGCAATTCACATTGATGCCGGAAATATCTCACATTTGGTACGTCTAGATTTGGCAATAAACTATGGGATTTGTCTTCTGGAGCTAATCAATGAAGTAGATAACTATGATAATGAAATGTTGAGGGCAAAACTGACAATTGCAAAAGAGACAATCAACGTAAAACTCACTGGGTTTAAGACAACTAATGAGCAGCAAGGGATAGTTATCGAACTATTAACTAAGCAGTTGAAAGGCTCATTGATTAAGAACACTTCCGAATATCACCTGACATTTCCAAACGAATAAAATAATGAGGTCAATTTGGCTACCATATGATGAATCGCTAGATGAGTACTCTCAAAAGGAAGTCACAAACCTTATGCGCACTTTCCTATTTATCATTCCTGGCATAGCTGTGATACTTGCTTCGCTTGACTTCATTTTCGGATATACCAGTATTGCATTAACCACTCTTTCAGTACCTTTTTTTTGCTGGGCTTCCATGTATTTTCTGAACAGGGGGCAAATAAATTCTGCAATGATTATCATCACCACTTTGATGATCATAGCCACAAGTATCATATGTTTTCTGGGAGCTGGGATACATGAAGTTGGGATAATTATCTTCCCTGTAATTGTATTTTTCTCGAGTTTGGTAATGAACGTGAAAGGCGTAATAATCACATCATTTATTGTGGTAATATGTCTGATCCTGATAGTTATTGAAGAACAGCTTAATATTTTTCCTAGTTACGCTCCAATAACAAAGTGGGTAGACTTAACAGTTGCACTTTCTGTTTTGATTATTCATACTTTCATGACTTTTAGTTTTTCAAGTATCACAAAAAATAATCTTTTGAGAATCCGAGATGAATTAGAAAACCAAAAAAAATATAAATCTGAAATAGCAGAAAATCTTGAAGAGAAAACTGAACTTCTCAGATTAGTGCATCACCGTGTGAAAAACAACTTGCTACTCATCAATAGCTTAATTGAGTTGGAAACCTACGGTAAGCCTGATGTCAAGGAAGAGATGAGTGAAATAGCAGACAGTATTCATACCATAGCCAGAGCTCATGATCCACTATATCATACCGATGACTACAAGCAGGTCTCAATAAAGCCCTATCTAGAAAAACTGATTGCTACTTTCGCACAATCCAGAACAATTAAAGCTTTGAATGTGGAATTTGAAGATTGCCTAATATTTCATGAAAAAGCTCTTCTACTTGGTATTGTTTTACAAAAACTACTTTCTAGCATTATGTCACTTGAAACGATGGATTTAGGTATTGTCCTTAAAAGCAAAGGACTAAATCATGAACTGGAGTTATTTGCGAATAATCAAAAGACTATGGCTTTGGAGGATAGTTCTTTAGCAGAATTACTCACCCAGCAGATCGGAGGAAAATTAATGATTACAAAAAATAAGATTGGAATTTCCTTTCCAGCAGAAAGCTAAATCGATTTTAAAATTATCCGAGTTTGCTGAAATCTTTTACGTCTGCATCCGTCTTCAGAATTCGCTGAAAGATGCTATTTAAATCATCAAAATCCCATGGTTTAGTCACAAAATCGTGAATACCAAAATCTCCAATAGTTTCATATAGATCAGCTCTTTTTATAAAACCGCTAAGAATCATTCGTTTGATATCCGGCTTGAAAGTAAATACATCTTTCAAAAGCTCTACCCCAGACATATGAGGCATTCTGTGGTCTGTTACAATCAGGTCTATTTTTTCCTTTTTGATAATTTCAAGTGCCTCATGTGGGCCTAAAGCAGTGTGAACATTATAAAGTCTTCTAAATGTAGATTTAAACCCTCTAAGATTTGGCATCTCATCATCAACATAGAGTATGGTATACTCTTTATCTACTTTATTAGCTTGTCTAGCAGCTCTTCTTGCGGCTCTGCGTTCTGCTCTTTCTTCTGCTGTAAGTGTTTCCATAAGCACTAATTAGGTATTACAAAAATACAAGAATTAACGAGTATCATGTATCTATTTTTTGTTAGGTAAAATACTTATTCTGTAGCGTTTCAAAATAATAACAAGCATTATGAATTAGCACTTTGAACCGACTAAAAGAATTCTTCGTAAGCATAGGTATGAAAAACTTACACTATCCTTTATTGATCGTAACACTTTTCTGTTGCTCATTTACACAAGAAAACAATGCTCAGCAACCAAGTTGCGAGTGGTGTGGTGCAACTGAAGCTCCTTCCAATATTACATCTAGCACAACTATAGCTGACTCAAGTGAAAAAGGGGAACGTATAAAAATCAGTGGAACAGTATATCAACCCGATGGTCGTACACCAGCCGGTGATGTTATTCTTTATGTATATCATACAAATACGGAAGGCGTATATCCTAAAAAGGGCAATGAAACTGGAAATGGTAGAAGACACGGATATCTTAGAAGTTGGATTAAAACTGGAAGCAACGGCAACTATAGTTTTGAAACAATCAAGCCTGAGCCTTACCCTGGCAGAACTGTACCGGCACATATTCACATCACAGTAAAACACCAATCAAAAAAAGAATATTGGTTAAAAGATTTCTTCTTCTACGGGGATAATCTCCTTTCCGAAAAAGACATCAAAAATGAAACTGGAGAAGACAGATTTAATCATGTCATTCGCCTGATAAAACAAGGGGAATTACTCGCTGGAAAAAGGGATATTCTTTTAAAGAATTAACCTGCCAGCTTCAAGGTGAAACTGAAAACGGTTCCTTTACCCACTGGATTATCTTCTACCTCTAACGACCCGCTATTTTGAGAGATGAGATCATTGCAGATGAATAGTCCTACACCTGAACTTTTCTCATTTTCAGTGCCCGGACGTTTGTTGTCTTTCTTCATTTCAAATAGGTTTTCCTTCATTTCCTGAGGAATTCCAATTCCTGTATCAATAAATTTTATAAGTATTTCTGAAGATCTCCTTTCAATGTTCATGGACACATTACCACCCTTCTCGGTAAATTTAACACCGTTAGAAAGTAAGTTTCGTAGAACCACTTTCAAAGCATTTTTATCAAATAAGCAAACTGCTTCGAGATCGCCGTTGATGCTAAAGTTCAAATCCTTAGCTTCTATATTGGGTTTCATCTGATTTACTACAGGATCAATAATCGTCTTCAGTACAATCTCTTCTTGTTCAATCCGCTTATTTTGGGAGGCCGCATGTCCCCACTCCATCAACTCATCGAGCATTTGAATGGTATGATCAACTCCTTTATCTATTGTACTCATAAACTCTTTGGCCTGGTCAATGCCCACTTGATCCTCCCTAACAAGAGTGATCACACTCTTTAAATTACTCATAGGCCCGCGGATATCGTGACTTACAATTCGAATCAGCGTATCTCTTAATAAGCTTGCTCTTGTGATTTCTGAAGTCTTCTTATCTACTCGTGTTTCTAAGTCTCTATTAAGCTCTTGATTCTCCTTAAATGAGCTTGCGAAAATTTCAGATAGGGCTACAGATTGGAAAAAAATAAATATCACGAAACCAGTATTAACTAGATTAGGCCCGGCATCAATAAAAACTATTCCAGCTATTTTAAGCAACTCTGCAATGACAAACATGAAGCAAAGAACTGTTCCAGTGAGCACATACATTGCACCTACTTTTTTGTTCAAAACTGCCTTTATCAAAATGATATACATCAGAACATAGGATCCAAGTATTACTAAATGATATGCATCAAGGGTATGATAAAAGAAATCGTATGAAGTAAACAAAACGATTACTAAAAAGACGCCTGCGATGGCAACGAATACTTTGACATACTTTTTAAGACTTACGAGTGGATATAAGGCGTAGCTGAAGAGAACTGAAAGTGGAGCTCCCATATAGCTACTGAAATATTCTATCTTTCTCCCAAGATTTAATGATAGCTCTGGAAAAAATGAATAAAAAACCATTGAGCCATCGTCAACCAATGTTGCCCTAAGAAAAATGAAAAATGACATAAGTCCCAGAAATAGGTAATACCTTCTTCTGACCTGACTATATAAGACTAGATTGTACGCCGCAAAAATTGCAATACTACCTATCTCCATCAATTCAATCTGATGTTGCATAAACTTTCTTTATAGCTGAGTTTAGAAGTAATTAAAGAATCTGTTCGAAAATAGTCAATAGGCTGTCGTAAATTTTCGACCATTCGCTTTCATATCTACATATTTCTATATCTTTAGCTATCCTCAAAAGTTCGAATTATGTCAATGTACTGTCTTGCCTGGAAATACAAAGTATCATCAAATCAAGCCAAATTTGAAGAAGAATATGGCCGTAATGGTGGCTGGTTTAAGTTTTTTGAATCTTCAGACGATTACTTAGGTAGTGAGCTAATGAAGCACGCAGATGGGAAAACATATATCCTTATTGACAAGTGGATGTCCAAGGCAGACTATCAAGACTTTATCGACGAAAATAAAGCTGATTACGACCAGCTTAATGATCAAAACAAAGCATTGTATGAAGAAGAAGAAGACCTTGGAGAATTTGACCTAATGCAATAGGCTCCAACTCTTTTTTCCTTACTGCGTTTGAGATTGGAGAATTAAAATCCAACTCAATCATGAAATCAACACTCAAAATCACTAGTATTCTAGGGCTTATTGCTCTATTTATTTTTTCATTTATCTCTAAACCTGTAGAAATTACCGCTGAGGAAGAAGCTGTTAAAAAGGTAGTATTTGAATCCTATGTAAATGGCGCATTCAACGAATTAGATGCAGAGTCCATGGAAAAAGGTTTTCACAAAGATTTTTCTATCTATACCGCAAAGGGAGAAGAAATAAGCAAGTACCCAATTGCTGATTGGGTTGCTGGAGTAAGGAAAAGAAAAGCAGGCGATTACGATTCAAAAAATGAAAAAAACGTTTGGGATCATAAATTCGCCATCCTGGACGTAACAGGAGGAGCAGCCCAAGTCAAAGTTGAATTAAGAAATCAAGGTAAGCATGTATATACCGATTACTTAAGCTTATTAAAATTTGAAAGTGGATGGAAGATCGTCGCCAAAGTCTATCACAAACATTAAAAACTCAAGCTCTGATTTTCAGGGCTTTATTTTTATCCTATGGAAATTAGAAAAGCCAAAAGAGCAGATGTGGCATCTATAGTTGCTTTGCTTGCCGATGATAAACTGGGTAGTAAACGAGAAATGTATATTGATCCGTTACCTCAAGCGTATTATGATTCTTTTACCCAAATTGATCAAGATCCTAATCAGTATTTAATAGTAGCCGAGGAAGATGAAGAAATCATTGGAACGGCACAACTTTCTTTCATTCCATATTTGACATATCAAGGAGGGATTCGTTCTCAAATCGAAGCTGTGAGAATAAAATCTGACAAGCGAGGAACTGGACTTGGCGAAACACTTTTTAAATGGATGATTGGCAAAGCGAAAGAAAATGGTGCACACTTACTTCAATTAACCACAGATAAGCAAAGGACTGATGCCGTACGATTCTATGAAAAACTAGGATTCAAAGCCACTCATGAAGGAATGAAAATGCATTTTTAAAAGCTACTTTTACTCCTATATGGTACTATTAAGTGGTCTTGCATCGGAAGTCAATTTATTATTGATAATCAGCCTTCTGATTGTTGTTTTAGGCCTAATCCTTAGACGATTCAATCAACCATATATAATCGCTTACATTTTATCAGGAATCATTCTCGGGCCGCATGGGCTGGCCATTGTGACTGACATTACCATTGCCCAGCATTTAGGAGATATTGGACTTATCATACTGATGTTTTTCATAGGTATGGAAATTTCCCTACCAGATTTTCTTAAGCGCTGGAAAGTTGCATTCTTTGGTACGGGTATGCAGGTTGTTTTCAGTGTAATTCTTATGTATATCCTCGGGACCTTTTTAGATTGGTCTTTCAATCGAATGGTTCTACTTGGGTTTATTATCTCAATCAGCAGTTCCGCTGTGGTAATTAAATTAATCCAAGATCAGACTGACCCTACGAGTAAGACCAGCCAGAATGTAATAAGCATACTTCTCACCCAGGATATACTTATCGTTCCAATGATCATTGTACTCTCGTTGCTCGGAGGAGATTCATTGGATGTAAAACAAGTTGCGCTTCAGATTACGGGAGGTATCTTGATTATTATCACTATGATTTATCTGATCAAGAAACAAAAAATCAAGTTGCCTTTCGAAAAAATTCTTAGTGACGATCATGAACTGCAAATTTTCGCAGGACTCATCGCATGTTTTGGCATTGCATTGTTAACATCTTTATTCGAATTATCGGCCAGTTTAGGTGCCTTAGTTTCAGGGATTTTAATCAATGCTTCTGACTCAAATAAATGGCTTCACGACAGCTTGCATTCTTTTAGGGTAATCCTCATCTCAATATTTTTCATTTCGGTAGGTATGCTCATCAATCTAACCTTTCTAAAAGAGCATTGGCTCGCCGTGTCTCTTTTGGTACTTATTGTTTACATATCCAATCACGGAATTAATGCAATATCGCTCAAGCTTCTTGGGAACACCTGGAGAGAGAGTCTGATAGGCGGCTCATTCCTCGCTCAAATCGGGGAATTCAGTTTTGTGCTTGCTACCATTGGCCTACAACAAGGCATCATTTCTAACTATGGATATCAAATTACCATTATCGTCATCGCGATTACTATTTTCATAAGTCCATTTTGGGTTTTATTAACTCACAAAACCATTGGAATAGTTGAATAATAATTTTCCTTCCAACGCAAGTTTTTTTTTCAAAGAGCATCCAAATGCTAACCCCCTAAACTGTTCTTGAGCAGGGTTGTGCGTCTAGTTTTACTACGTCAACTATCAACTCGTGAAAGAAGCAGACTTCAGGGATATCGTAAATGAAAACCAAGATCGTGTGTATAATACATGTCTGGGGTTTATGAAAAATGCAGTAGAGGCTCAAGATATGGCTCAGGAAGTCTTCATACACGTATATCAAAACATTGCCAAGTTTAAAGGTGACTCTAAACTTAGCACATGGATCTATCGGATTACCACCAACAAATGCTTGGAAGAAATACGACGGAAAGGTCGTAAGAAAAGATCCGCACAGCTTTCGGATATATCAGACGAAGCAATTCAAAATCAAGCACCCGATTTTTTTCATCCCGGTGTAGCTATGGAAGACAAAGAACGAGCAGCTATTCTTTTTGAGGCCATTGAGAAATTGCCTGATCCGCAACGTGTAGCATTCACTCTTTCCAAAATCGAACAGCTCTCTTACGAAGAAATAAGTAAGGTTATGGAGAAAAGCATTAGTTCAGTAGAATCATTACTTTTTCGAGCTAAGAAAAATTTACAGAAATTGCTTACTCACTATTATGAAACCATCTAACATTCCAAGAGAAGTAGAGCTTACTTTGACCAGCCTTGATCGGCTAAGGAAAGCAAATGCACCTACAGGTTTCGCGAATGATTTGGTTTCAAGAATGATCTTTTCCCAAGATCAAGTAAGATGGATCAACAGAGCCAAACTAGCATTGGTGGCCATGGTGGCCATGGCAATCCTGAATGGAATACTTATGTATAAGAATCAGATCAACCAGCGCAGCGTGATGTTAGACTCCATCGCGCAAGAATACCACCTAACTGGAAACCTTTAGATGAAAAAAGCCACCGTCCGCCTAATTGTAATAGCCGTAATTGTGATGATCATCCTCAATGGAATTCTAATTTCATTACTGTGGACCAAGCAGTCTCCAACCAGGAAACAGATGCGACCTTCTATTTCTGAAGTCAATGAATTTATAATAAAGGAGATGGGGTTTGATGAAAAGACTGCCTCTGAATTCAGATCAATAGCAGCTCGTCATCATGAAAATCAACTTCTACATCAATTACGCTACCGAGAGATTAAAAGTCAACTGACCCGAGCAATGATTAATCAAAATCGGGAAGACGCTGAACTTTTACTCTCTGATCTACTAGAAGTTATAAAAGGCAAAGAACTAGAGCTTTACCGATTTTTTAGTGACGTTAAGAACATAACTAACGAAAAACAGCAAGTAGAATTCGGACGGATTTTTAGGGAAGCTACCGGAGCACCGGAGTATGAGAAAATCCCAATGAATGGAGCATCTAATCGCCCACCCCTCCCCAGACCATAGACTTAGCATATTTTAAATAACCCCGATCAATAATAATTGGTGTGGTGATATTATTATGATAGAGGCCACCTGTGCCTAATCCATGATAGATTCCATCCGAAGGATACTGACTTGCAAACTGGGCGATTGCATTCAACCCGATGTTTGATTCCAAATAGGAAGTAATCCACCATTCTATACCATGCATCTCTGCAAGATCAATCCATTCGGTTACTGATGCAAACCCTCCATGGAGTGTAGGTTTTAGTACCAAATACTGAGGTTTTAGTTCTTGCAAAAGATCTATACGATCCCTTGATGAGTGAATGCCTATCAACTCTTCATCCAAGGCAACGGGTATTTCACTTCTATTGCATATCAGCTCCATAGCCTCTGGCTGCATGGGCATAATGGGCTGCTCAATGGAATGAATATTAAATTCACTTAGTGCTTTTATTTTGGATAATACCTCATTTGTTTGAAATGCCCCATTGGCGTCGAGTCGAATGATTAAATTTTCAGAAATCCTCCTCAGAGATCGAATGATACGTAACTCAGAATCGAAATCCAGCGCTCCTACCTTCAGCTTTATGCAACTAAATCCCGCGTCAAGTTTACCCTTTATTTGCTCTTTCATGAAGGCCTCATCACCCATCCAAATCAGGCCATTTATTGGTAATTGAATTTTACTCAGGTCTTCTGTGAAGATGTGTTTTTGACCACCCCGTAGTATGTCTAGAAATGCCATTTCAAGTCCAAAACGGACACTTGGAATAGAAGAAGGTATCAATTTGGCCACTAATTCATACACCTCTTCCTTAGAAGAAGGCAACTGAATATTTTTAATTGTGTCTTCTAGTTGATTTAAAAACTCAGGTATCTCTTCAACTACTTCAGGACTTAACCTGTGAATGGGAGCCACCTCTCCTAAACCAGCAGTTCCATTCTCTCCATGAATTTTCAAAAACCATACCTTTCTATCTTTCATCTCTCCACGACTGGTGCGTGCAGAAAATTTAAAATCAAGGACATACGGTATAACTTCGAGGCGCATTATGGATTTAAAATTAGACGATTTTCTTTTTGAACTTCCTGAAGACAGGATTGCAAAACACCCACCGAAAGAAAGAGCTGATTCAAAGTTGCTCTATTATAATCAGGAGAATATTTCACATCACGAATTTAAAAGTATTGCATCGCTAATACCTGATCAATCACTGCTTGTTTTCAATGACACTAAAGTGATTCCTGCACGGATCATTATGCATAAAGAGAGTGGGGCTCGAATTGAAATATTTCTGCTTGAACCATTATTACCTTCCAAAGTCCATGAAGAAGTAATGAGCAGTTCGTCAGAATGTACCTGGAAGTGCATGATCGGAAATGCCAAAAAATGGAAGACGGGCACATCTCTTCATTTATCTTCACTTGACTTAGAAGCTATCCGAACTGCAAACGATGAGGTTACTTTCAGATGGGATCCTAACCTAACTTTCTCGGATCTTCTGACTGAGATAGGTAAAATACCTCTTCCTCCATATATCAATAGAGAAGTAGAAGAAGCTGATGAAGATCGCTATCAGACAGTGTATTCTAAAATGAAAGGTGCTGTAGCAGCACCAACTGCTGGACTTCATTTTACAACGGAAATAATTGAGGCCGTTAAAGCAAATGGCATCCAAACTGATTACCTGACCTTGCATGTATCAGCGGGCACTTTTCAGCCCATTAAAAGTGAAAACATCGCCGATCACCCCATGCACAATGAGCAGATTTGGGTAAGTAAACAAAATATTGAAAACTTGATCAACGCTAAAAAGGTAATTGCTGTCGGTACCACCTCAATGCGTACCATGGAAAGTATATATTGGTTCGGCGTAAAACTTCTTGAGGGAAAGTCCGATTTTTCAATTGAAAAAGATGATCCATATATTTTCAAGGCCAGGGATCGAACAGATGTTCTATGTGCAGTCTTAAGTCACATGAAGCAGACTGGGAAGGAAAAGATTGGCGGCCAAACCGAAATCTTCATTTACCCCGGATACAAATTTCAAATTTGCGACGGACTGGTCACGAACTATCATCTTCCGGGATCAACACTTATTCTACTTGTAGCCTCATTCATTGGGAGCGACTGGCGCAAGGTTTATCAATCTGCTTTGGAAAATGATTATCGTTTTCTAAGCTATGGAGACAGTTCACTCCTTTTACCTTAAGCCGATTTTACCTTCACACGTTGAGCCATGATGTAATCCAATGAAAACTTGCCGCTACCTGTAATTGCTACAAGGATCAGCAACACCAAAATTGACATTGCCATTGGAAATTCCATATAATTATCAGCTGTGAGCATCTGCTTGTAATTAAATATTACCGCACCAGCAAGTATCGGTATGTTCAATAAGCACATCCAACGAGTGATTGCTCCACACATCAAAATTATCCCACCAGCCATATGGATAAAAATAATAGCATGTGCTAAGTGTGCTGCCACAAAAATCCAGCCCACCGACTGAATGTTTGCTGTGAAACTGTCAAAGTTGCTCGCAAAAACAATTCCCTTATAAGTGATGAATCCACCCAAAGCAATGCGAAGAATATCTATCAAGAGAGGTGGCCGAATTGATTCGATTTTTTGAATGATACCCATGATTTTGCAGTTTGGTTACTCTTAATTTACTGAAAATCAGCTTTAAATGCAATTTGTTGGTGTTGATGGATGTTCCTTGCTTATTCATCGAATAGGGATAAAATACCCTGTTTAGGGTATTGATTCAGGAGCAAAAACCTACTTGCTTTGTATGTTCCAAACTGTTGCTACAACTGCTATGAGTCAAATAATTAAAAGCTTATCAATCCAACGTATACATGTTGAACTCGCTGGAAAATTGTTCTTGCTTGTTTTAATACTTGCGTTGTTGATTGGTTGAGATCGCTCTGTGTCACCGCACAAATACCGTTAAACATTAGAAGCGCCATCCGGCGCTTTTTTTATGCTTAGTTCTCAAACGGATTTTGCTATTTTCGTTGACCGTTTAATCATCCAAAGTATGCTCATATTCAAGCGCCTTCTAATTATTCTTCTAATATTGACTGTTTCATCCTATATCGGTCTTTCTTATTTCCTTTCCAATCGGGTATTGAATACGAATAGCTCATTTCAAAAAACATTGGATGATATTAAAAACTATTGGGATAAGAGCTATGAAGAAATGATCACACTGCTTCCTCCTCCTACTGACTTTAGCTTACAAAGTGAAGATAATATTACAATTAAGGGCAAATACTTTGCAGTATCAGATTCAGCTACCTGTCTATTCATTTTCGCACACGGATGGGCTCGTAGCTGGCAAAATATGCTCAAATACTATCCAATCGTGGATGAATGCGGATGTGATGTCATCATGTATGACCACCGAGCTCATGGAGAAAGCGGCGGTGAGTATCCTACTGGAGGTATCATGGAATCGAAGGACTTACTGAGCGTAACAGCGTGGGCTTCTCAAAACAAGCAGTTTACATGGAATCAGATCGCCTGGGTAGGTAGTTCATGGGGCGCTGGAGCTGCGATCATTGCAGGTGCAGATGACAGAAATCCAGCTTTTATATTTATCGACTCTCCATATCAAGATTGGTACACTGCCATTTTTGAAAGAGCAATCGAGGACTATGGGACATGGATCAACGGGATTGCTCCAGCAGTTATGTTATGGGTAAACACAAGAGCTGATGTCAATTACAAAGAAGCTAGTCCTATGGAAGCTATGAAGAGAGTGACCGAGCCGGTTTTTATGATTCACTCAAAATCAGACCCTGAGACAAATTCGCAACAATCCGTCAATATATCTCAAAACCTAAATAGTTTGTCGGAATTTCACCATACCGAATGGGGAAATATACATGTGATGGATGTGATTAGTAATAAAAAAGAGGTGAAAGAAATGCTGAAAAACTTTATCCAAAAAAATAATATTAGCGCATTTACAGGAGATGATAAAGCTGAATAACATCTGTTCATTCCCGCGAATGAACGATATTGTAGACTAAAATTTAAGACAATGCTTCTCCGAAGAATTAGACAAAAGCTTATGAAAAAGAATAGGTTTACCTCCTACCTCCTCTATGCATTAGGCGAAATTCTATTGGTAGTTATTGGCATCTTGATCGCAGTTATTCTCAACAATCGAAATAATGAATTCAAACTTGAAAAGGTCGAAAAACTTTCATTAATTCGACTGGCTGAAGACTTAAAAGATGATATAAGAAGATATGAATTCTTAGACTTTCGCTTGGAAGAGCGCATCAATAGATGCGACTCGACTCTTTACCTAATTGAAGATCAAAAAAGTGTTGCAGATCGATTAGGTATTATTTCTATCCATCAAATCAACTTCTTCCTTGTAGAAGCCAATACAACTACCTATGATGAAATGCTAAACACTGGGCGACTCTATTCTATGAACAACAAAGATCTGCGCGCAGCAATCATCCGATACTACCGAGATGTGAATAAATGGAGCACATATATCAAGCAAAATAATCAGCAATTAAGGACAATGATGACTCAACCAAACTTCAATGATTATTGGGTGATACAAGAATACATTTGGGGAGATAAAATGGTCAATATCGAAAAGTATCCTTGGGTATCAAATCGATATTCTCGTGAACTCAAGGATATTGAAGCACTTATTCAACAAGCAGAAGATGTGTTTAAATCCAATAAGGGAAACATTAGCTATTTAAAAGGAGAAGCAGAAACCCTTCTTTCACAACTAAACGAGTCTGAATGACTTAATCTTTTAAACCAATGTCAGACGCACATTATTCAGCTCCCGAAGAAAGACTCAATGTCCTTACTCACGGTTTCGGCATCCTTGCTAGCATTATTGCCATGATAGCTATGCTACTAAAATCTACTTCGTTTATTGAATCTTTCTCCACACTTATATTCAGCAGCAGCCTGATTCTCCTGTACGGTGCCTCCACATTTTACCATGCATCAAAAGATCAAAAGCTAAGAGCTAAGCTACGAATTCTTGACCATGCAGCCATCTACATCCTTATTGCTGGCACTTACACTCCTGTTTGCCTAATCACGCTTGAGGAGAATGTAGGTCACATATTATTGTTCGTCATTTGGAGTATCGGAATAGCAGGTGTTATTCTCAAATTATTCTTCACAGGAAGATATGACAGACTATCTACCGCCATGTATATCGCAATGGGATGGATTGCCATTTTCGCTCTTAAACCAATCCTAACGTCAATGGATACAGAAGGGCTATTATGGTTGTTATCTGGTGGTATCTTTTATACAACAGGAGCTGTACTTTACAGTATCCGATCAATCCCTATGAATCATGCAATTTTCCATGTTTGTGTTCTATTAGGGAGTTTCAGTCATTTTATGATGATTTATACCAGTATACTTTAGTCATTCAACGTAATACTTTGATCAGGTACGATTGTGTTTTAGACGAAACGTTGTAAATACATGATTTCTTAGACCATAATGCGGAATTGATTTTTTAATTTAATGGACTGATACTGCCAAATGAATCATTATTTGAAATGGATAATGGCATCTTTAATCGGTTGCTTCAAATCAAGCAAAATCATCGTTTCATTGATGAACGTGATTCTGTTGATGGCTATAGATGGCTATGGTCAGAGCAACCTTAATCAAAACAAGAGACTAAGCCAGCTAGTTCTGCGAAGTTGGAATACTGAAGACGGTCTTACTTCGGAGTCTGCAAATGATCTGATTCAGACGAAAGATGGATATATCTGGATTGGAACATATACGGGGCTTCATCGATTTGACGGTAAAAACTTCACACTATTTAATAATCAAAATAGCTCAATACCCTCTTCAAACGTGTTGAATTTAGAACTCAGCAAAAATGGGGAATTATGGATCGGCACTCTTCACGGTATTGCAAAATATGAAAACGGTGAATTTATCACGCCAAAAGAATTGGAAAAAGTAACAAGTTTCAGCATTGAGGAGCTGTTGATTACTAACTCTGACGAGCTTTGGTTTAGCACCAAGTCAAACCACTTATTCCGATATCACGATGGAACCCTTAATGAATTTACTCACATATTCGAAATAGGAAATAGTACTGTCAAAAGTATCTTAGAAGGTACAAATGGGGATATTTATTTCGGAACAGATGATTCTCAGCTTATTGTTTATTCCACATCGAAAGAAATAAAGAAAATTCAACTAAACTCCGACATCAATGGTGTAAATACTCTTTTTACCCATGATCATTTGATCTATATAGGTACAGGCCGAGGACTTTATGTTTGGAATTGTGGGCAAATCACAAAAAGTCCGATTCTTTCAAACACTACAATAAATACCTTGATTGTTGACGAAAATAGCACACTTTGGATCGGTACCATGAGAGGTCTTTTTCGATATCAAGAATCCACTAATCAGCTAGACTCACTCACTGAGGAAAGTGGAATGCCAAACAACATTGTTCAGGATTTACTTTTTGATCAACAAGGAAATTTATGGGTCGGAACTTATCGGAGTGGTGTCTTCTTTCTGGCAGACGGATCGATCACAAGTTTTACAAAAAACGATGGTCTTGCTACCAATATCATTAGTAGTGTGACCGAAATTGGAAATGAAACATTCTTACTGGGAAACGAAAATGGAGTTCTTAATAAACTGAAAAATGGTAGAATATCAACTTTCGAGCCACCTATGCCAATTCCTTCCGAACGATTAAAGAACCTTTTCACTGACAAAAATGGAAGGGTCTGGGTTAGCACTTATGGTGGACTTATTGTTTTGGATGGCGACAACAGCCGGCACTACAGCATAAGCAGCGGCTTTCCCGATAATTTTATTCGATTAGCTTATCAAACTAAGGATGGTGCCATTTGGGTTGGCACAAAAAACGCTGGCTTAATCATTTTCAATTCACTCAATGAGTGGCACCAAATAACTATCGATGATGGCCTCAGCTCTAATTACATTCTCTCAATAGAAGAAAATGAAAGTGGTGATATCATTGTTGGCACAATCAGCGGACTTAACATAATTAAAAACAGAAAGGTTGTTAAAACGGTCAAAGTAGAGGATGGTCTTCCCTCCAACTTTATGTTTGCTACACTTCATACATCAAACTATATCTGGATTGCTTCCAATGATGGTTTGACTGGCTACCGTGATGATAAAGTTGTCAACTTTAATACGGAGAATGGAATGACATCCAACATTGTATACGATGTACTGCTAGACCCAAACGGCACCTTATGGATGCCTTCCGAAAATTCCATACTGAGTGTTGAAATGAAAGATCTTGAAGCAGCTGCAGAAGACCCTTCCAGACAAATCAAAGTAAGACAGTTTGATAAAAGCTATGGAATGAAAAACAGCCATTGTTTAGGTGCGGTCCTCTCCTATTCTGACACTAAAGGTAATTTTTGGATTCCTACGCTTGGAGGAATTGTAAGACTTAATCCCGATGAGGTAAAAGTTCCAAATTTTAATCCAAAGACAATTATTGAGAATATTTATGCGGATAATCAACGCATTCCGCTTCAACAAAAGGTTCTAATACCATCTGGCACCAATAGACTGTTAATAGATTTTACTGGAATCAGCTATACGCAAACTGATTTGTTGCAGTTCAGATATCGCCTGGCGCCATTTGACAAGGAATGGGTATATGCGCTGGAAGATCGTAATGGCCTGTATACCAATCTTGCTCCCGGAGCATATACATTCCAGCTTCAGACCGGAATCGATGACAATTTTTTCACAGATGTACTTTCTCAAGAAATTGAAATCGAAGCGGCTTGGTGGCAAACCTTTTGGGCTAAAATTTTAATTGGATTCCTTATCGCGCTAATAACTCTTGTCATTTATTGGTTGCGTTTGAGATCACTTAAAGCTAACAATTTGAGGCTGGAAGAGACCGTTTCTGAGCGAACTACGGACCTTGAGCTGCAAAAACAAGAATTGAAGAAAGTCATAAAACAACTAAAGAGCGCCCAGGAACAGATGATTCAATCAGATAAGATGGCATCTTTGGGAATCCTAGCAGCAGGTGTTGCGCATGAAATCAATAATCCACTAAACTTCATTCAAGGTGGTGTAGAAGGGTTGGAACAAACATTGAAGCGAAGCAGGAAAATCAAAAAAGAAGAATACTCAGAATTACTAAAAGCTATTAAAGAAGGGATCTCTAGAGCATCCACCATCGTAAATAGCCTCAACGAATTCAGCCATTCGTCAGATAAAAAACTTGAACCTTGTGATATTTATCATCTCATTGAAAATTGCCTTACAATGATTCGCTATCGATTAAAGAATGGAATCGAACTTAGTAAGGAATTTGAAGATGAGAACGCACTGGTATTAGGAAACAATGGCAAGTTGCATCAAGCATTTCTTAATATTCTCACCAACTCCATTCAAGCAATTGATAAGAAAGGTAGTATCACCATCCGAACGAAAACAACGAACGGTGACATCTCTATTGAATTTATAGACTCAGGTCATGGAATTAAACCAGAAAATCTTAAGAAAATCACCGAACCATTCTTTAGTACAAAAGTGCCAGGGAAAGGCACAGGTTTGGGGCTTTCTATCACTTACGCTATAATTAATGAACACCGTGGATCTTTACGTTATAGCTCTGAATGGGGAAAGGGAACTACAGCGACAGTGAAACTCCCTTTGATCAAAGAATAGAATTTCACTTACCAGTACTCATATTCATAAGTAATGGTATACTCAGGTTCATTGTATCTATTAAATATCTCCGTTCGGTCTTTAAGGCTATTTTTGTAGTAGTGAATACGTGTATTGATAACCTCTCCAGACTTGACGTACTCGGATTTTATCATCAGATTATTTTCATAATAAAATCTTCTTTCTGAATCTCCCCGTTTAATAATTGTTAGTAAATCTCCTTCATAGATATATTGGGATGCCAGTTTTTTCTGACCAGAGTTTGCTCTTCTCTCGTCAAGAATTGCTTTTTGCTCCTTTGTAAAATTCTTATTCACCAATTCTTGTAGTTCTTTAATAGTTTCATTAGCATCATCAATCTGAAGATATTCAGTTTTTAAAAAAACTTTAACCACTTTTTCATTTTCATATTCAAAATACTCTGTCACATTAGGCGTTCCAAAATCGACAATATTACTGTCATATTCATGCTTAACCTGAATTTCCGTCGGAAGCACTTCGCTATCTACTGTGATAGTTTTCTGCCACCAGGGAAGGTCAATCGACTGATTTTTTGCACTTAAGTGCTTATAATAAGCACTGGGCCAATCGTGACCGTACAGAAAGCTCTTTTCTGCCGTTCCAAGTGATAAGCCATCCATGACATAGGGTATGCCCGATTTTTCAGGTGCCTCCCAGAATACTTTTTTTACTTCGAACTCTCGATCATAAGGATATGAAGTTTGTTCAACAAGCTCTTCTAAAGTGCCATCCGGTGAGAAGCTGGCGATTGCTACAATCTTGCCTGTTTTCTGTTGTGTGTCCGTTTGATGGCTAACAAATCGTGTGGTAATAGATTTCACATCATTCATTCGCTCAATCATCACTTCTGATGAGTTGATATTTTCACAACTGATCGTAAAAAACAAGCCGACTACCGAAAAGAAAGTAAGAATGGAAACCCAATGATTGTGACGAACAGTTTTTGTCAACGCCAATATCCTAGATCTTAAATGAAATGCTCCAAAATGATTCATAATGGCAGAGTCCTTCATATTACTAGAAAGGGAAAGCAATGTGTTGGCGTAATTAATAGCATCCTTTTCTCGAAGCATGTGGATATCAACCTCAAGTTCAGTATTCAATCCAATAAGTTTCTTTAATACCCAACTAAAGGGGTTCATCCAGAAAAGCGCACGATAGATATGACTAAGCAGGATATCAACACTATGTCCCAACTTAGCATGCACCCGCTCATGCTGGATGATTACATCACGATCTGTTTCAATTGATCCACCAATGAAAATCCAATTGAAAAATGAAGCTCCCTTAAACGAAGAACTATTTACCTGAAAGACAGAGTTCTCATCTGGCAATACACTGGAAACCAATCTCAACCTGATGATTTGTACGATTCCTATAATAATCCTAATTAAATAGAAGACCGATATTACTAAATAGCAAATTGAAAAGACAAGCCTCCAATTTACTTCAGTTTGGGACTCATTATTTGATAGAATGACCGTCTTAGAATCTTTTACTCCTTCTTCAAATGATTCATTATTCTGATTGAATTTCAAGTCAGGCTTCGGTTTTGGTTGGATTGAGGACTCTGACATTATCTTAGTCACACTTAGATTTGGCAATCTATCTAACTCAATATTGATCAACGGCAGAGAAACCGAAAAAACCATCCAGGACAATAGGTAGAAACGTTTAAAAGTCGGGGTTGTGTGATCCTTAATTATCAAATAAACTAAATAGAATATGGAAGATGCAAGGAGAAACTCAATACCAAATACTACTAACTGATTCATGAATCTTTATTTAAAAGTGCTTTTAATTCATTAACCTCTTCTTGCGAAACTTCCTCATCTTCCAATATCTGTGAGAGCAACCCCTTGTATGAGCCATCAAAGTAATCTACTATCATGTTTTTAAGCATATGCTTTCGATATTCGCCACGTTTTACTAATGGGAAATACTGATGTGTTCTGCCAAATGCCTTATGCCCTACCATACCCTTTGACTCCAATATCCTGACCAATGATGATACTGTATTATATGGGGTTCCATCAGGTAAGTCCTCTACAATCTCTTTCACAAAAACATCACCCTTATCCCAGATGATTTTCATGATTGGCTCTTCTGCTTTAGTCAATCTGTCCATAAAGTGAATGTATAACGGATTTTTTAGTTATACAACTATAAAATCAGTTTTATAACTAAATAATCAGTTTTATTAGTCTTATATTATCTAAAGATTGCTGAAATGAAACTTAAAGTACCTATCCTAAAATTTGAATCAGACCTTTGGAGCTATTACCTAGCTATTCCAAAAGCAATAGGTGAACAGCTCATAGAAGGCGAGGATCGTCGTGTCATATGCACGATAGGCGATGGGAAACCCATTCATAGCGCACTCATGCCAAAAGGTGATGTCTACAGTATTTATGTAAAAAAAGACTTCATGAAAAAACATGGACTAGCAGAAGGAGATACAGTTGAGGCAACTATGGAAAAAGATCGATCAGAATATGGCATGCCTATCCCGGAATCATTTCAGGTGCTTCTGGATCAGGACACAGAAGGAAGTGAATATTTTCATATGTTGACAAAAGGAAAGCAACGGACGCTGATTCATTTAGTCGGAAAAGTAAAAAACGTGGACAGTCAACTAGCAAAAGGATTGGCCATCATGCATCACTTAAAAGAGGAAGGAGAACTAGACTTCAAAAGACTCAATGTCCTGATCAAAGAATACAACAATCGTAAATAATTCGCATCAATATTTGAGCGTTTTGCATCATTACAATTCAAGCTGGAATAAGTCCTGAATAGTGCTGAGAAGGTTTCCGTAGAACTATAAAAAAACTTTCATGCGAAACCTAACTCTTCTATTAACATTATGCTCCTTAATGAGCCACGCTCAAGAAGTATCAAGGATAAATAATAGTTCGATTGCATTCACACTTCCAGAAAAAGACCTACTCCCAGAAAGCATTGCATACGATCCACAAGAGCAGGCGTTTTACATTAGCAGCACACGAAAAGGCAAAGTAGTCAAAGTAGATTCTGGAGGCAATACCTATGATTTCATTACATCAAAACAAGATGGATTGTGGATGACCATTGGTATAAAGATTGATGCCCAACGTCGCATTCTCTGGGTATGCAGTTCTGGTGGAGATAATCTGATTGGTTATGATCTAAAAGATGAATCCGACGGTAGACCAGCTGGTATTTTTAAATTTGACTTAAGTACGGGTAAGCTCATTCAAAGATTCACATTTGAACAAAAAGGAGAAATACATTTTATCAACGACCTAGCCATAAATAAGCAGAATGGTGATATCTATTTCACACATATGTTTAGCGATCATGCCATCTATAAAATTGGATGGAATGGAAAACCTGAGCTCTTCATTACGGATAATAATATGCCATATCCCAACGGAATAACAATTAAAGGTGATCAATCAATATTCGTAGCTCACGACAATGGAATTAGCAAGGTTGATCTACAGACTAAAGAAATCATTAATCTCAAAGTACCCGAAGGTCAGGACATTACTGGACGAAAAAGTATCGATGGACTCTATTATTATAAATGGAAGCTCATAGGTGTTCATCCAGGCTCATCGACCGTTTCAAAGATGCCATTAAATGATACTGGTGATGGGTTGGAAAAGGTGGACATTCTTGAACAAAATCATCCAATAATGATGAATCCTACGACAGGCGTTTTAGTCCATAACGAGTTTTACTACATCTCAAATGCACAATTTGGTAGTTTTTATGAAGATGGTTCGCTCTGGCCTAAAGAACGACTTTACGAGCCAGTAATTTTAAAAGTAACGATCGATTAATATGAGAAATATAATTATCATTATATGGCTGATGAATGCTCTCATCGTACAATCGCAAACAGATATGGTAACCCTCCTCAATTTTCCGGTTGGAGGTACCTGGCTTTCAGAAAACATCCAGAATGATGGAAAACCTAACAGTTTCGCGGCTTTTTCCATGCAATTTAAAACCTGGTCTTCTGAATCATCAGTGCTTGGAAACATCTATGGCATAAAAAATAATGGTGATACCATTCAACTAATGGAGGTTTGGAACTTCATAGAACCCGACGGTAAAAGTGCTTTTTTAGTGCAAAGAGCTAGCTGGGGAGGAAGAAGCGTTGGAAGTGTGGTACCTTATGAAGGTACACATCTGGATATTCAGTTTAAATCAACCAGCGATATTGGAGATGAGTATTTTACCCGAGATATTCATTATGTCATCTCAAAAAATGAAATGAAATCTGTAAGCTATCACAAAAGAAATGAAGATAACGAGTGGCAACTTGCCGGAGAATCGATTTGGAAAAGAAAAGAATTATGAAACACTTGACTGTACTATTTATTATGTTTAGTACCATCTTAAGTGTTGTAAACGGCCAAACGAAAACCGATCCATTGGCCGTTTTCGAATACTATATGGGAAAGTGGATTCCTCCTCTTGATCACCCGATGGCTCAAAATCCCAAGCTCATCCACTTGCAGGTTATTGACTTTGAATGGGGTGCAAGTCGGATGCTCATTCGCTCTAAGACCGGCATTCACTCTCCTGAATACAACATCCCATTTTCTGAAGGAACCATTACATACAACCCTCTGACTGAAAAGATCATATGGTTAGAGTATCAGTACGATGGCGATTTATTATTCGAAGGAGAATACATAGCGCTAGAAAACGGTGGCTTACAAAGAATTTACACAGTGTATTATCAGGAAGGGTATGAAGCCATTCCAAATCCAAAGGAGGAAGGATGGACTCGTTTATACAAAGAAACATTTACTCCAATCGGTACAGATACGATCGATTGGAAGACAGAAACGTTCATAAATGAAAAGTGGATTAAAGCTGGATCACCTGGTGGATTTAAAGCGGTTAGGAAAAAAGATTAAATACAAGGATCATGAATAGAAAACAATTTATCTCAGGAATAAGCTTGGTAAGTACCGGGCTTATCGTTGCCCCAAATACCATCCTGGGTCAGGAGAAGCCTGCATCCTATCAGAAAGATGTAGTTTCATCATTTGTAGGAGCTGGACACAGTAATCTTGACAAAGTGAAAGAATTACTTGAAGAATTTCCAAATCTCATATATAGCTCATGGGATTGGGGCGGCGGTGACTTTGAAACCGCAATTGGCGCAGGCGGACACGTCGGGCATAAGACGATGGTAAACTTTCTGATTTCTAAAGGTGCACGCCCGACATTGCATGCTTTAACTATGCTAGGTAAAACAGATTTAGTAAAACCGGCCCTTGAGACCTATCCTTCTCATAAATTCTTTGGGACCTCACGGATTTACCTTTCTTCACCATGCACAGCGTGGCGGCGATGATGCGAAAGACCTATTGGCATACTTTGAAGAGAAGGGACTTACCAAGACGAAAATAAACTTGTGGGGTTAACTTTCGTAGTTTTTCAACTTCTCAAGAACAACACTTTTATAATTTCCTCCGATTGGTATTTCAGAGTCTTCTACTTGGATGAATGAGGAAGTATATGATCTGATTTTCGATCTCGAAACGATAAATGATCTATGGATTCTAAGAAAGTGTTGCGTAGGCAGTACGCTCTCTAAGTAGCTTAGTTTTTGATAACTGATAACCATCCGATCTCTCAAATGGATTTTTACATAATTACTGAGTCCTTCGATATACAAAATATCGTTAAGCATAATCTGAACCATTTTCTTATCTGCTTTTAAGTAGATATATGATTCCTCTTTAGCTACTGCTAAGGTATTATTGGTGGTCAGCTTTTGAATCGCTTTCATAAAGCGTTCGATCGGAATCGGCTTGAGTAAGTAGTCTATTACGTTTAACTCAAAACCTTCGAGAGCAAAATCTCGGTAAGCTGTAGTGATTATCACATTGGGTGCATTTTTTAAGTTGGCTAAAAAATTCAATCCACTTACTTGTGGCATTTCAATGTCAAGTAAGGTTAGATCAACAGTTTCTTTTTGTAGGAAATTGTTTGCCTCAATAGCATTGATACAGGTTCCTGCAAGCACCAAATTGTCTATTTGATCAATATATCTAACAAGAATATCTTGAGCTATTGGCTCATCATCCACTACAAGACATTTTATTCTTTCCTTCATAATTCCAGCATTAAGTCAACTTTATAGCCCTCTTTACAGTCACCAAATTCAAGTTTATGCCGCTCTGGATATAGAAGCTCGAGCCTTCGTTTCACATTTTCAATACCCAATCCACCTTTGGTTGACACCGTCTTTACACCCACGCTATTTTGGATGGTGAATCTCAGCCAATCTTCATTTATGACTATGTCTACCTTGATCCAAGCCCCTGAAGAGGATGTATTCACCCCATGTTTAAATGCGTTTTCCAGAAATGGAAGAAGGAGCAATGGGGGCAAGCTTACTTTTTCTGGTGAACCATTAATTACTAAATCACAAGTAAATCTTCCATCAAACCGCACCTCCTCTAGTTCGATATAATTTTTAATGTAGTTAATCTCTTTTTCAAGATCTACTGCACTTTGTTTGGTATCATACAGCATGTAGCTCATTAGCTCTGAGAGCTTCATCACGACCTCTGATGTTTTGTCAGACTTGGATAGAGCGAGTCCATACAAGTTGTTTAATGTGTTGAAAAAGAAATGCGGATTGATCTGGTTTTTTAAATACAGAAGTTCCGCTTTTGTTCGCTCTTCCGCAATTAAAGCAAGCTTTTTTTGAGATTCTACCAGCCGATAAACAACCGTGATTCCAATCAGAAAAATCATTGGTGAGGTAATGATCATGCCCGCTTGCACAAACTTGTATAACTGCCAAAAACTGCCCTGATTCCAATCGGGAAATATTATTTCATTTATGTATTGATACATCACAAAACGATGAATCATAGCTGCAGCAAGGATGCTAATAAAAGTTCTCAATATGTAGCCAACGATTCTTCCTTTGAGTAGAAGCTTTGGCATAAAAACAAAATAATTGAGATATATGACAACTAGCCGAATAGGAAAATAGGCAGCTTCAATCAGGAATGCTTCTCGAAACTGGTTGCTGTAGCCACCTTCCACAAAAGTGAAAATTGACATGTATACAACCCAAAACAAAGCATGCCATAGTAGGGTCCTTCTTATCATCTTTTTAAAGATAGTTTTTACACTTCAAACGCTGGTTTTTATAATAAGACAGAATTTATAGTTTGAGCATAGTACACATAGAGAAAGCATGGATAAGCACAATAAAAATGAAAATCGGCATAAATTAGCGACATGAGAAATATACTACGGCTCCTTACCTTACTATTCGCCACTTCAGTCATTGCACAAGACCAGCTGTATAAAGTAAGCTTGTTAAGAGCTAAGCCAGGAGAACTTTTAAATCTAATTGATCAAATCAATGAGGACATTGTCAAGTACGAATCCTATTTGGAAAACAAGCCATATCTGCTTCGTCATAGTCAGGGCGATCACTGGGACCTCATGCTGATTCATCCGATTGATCAATTGAGCACCTACTTCTCAGAAGATCAGACAGAGAGAAGAACTCATTCAAAAACAATAGAAAAGCCTTATGGAGATTCGTTTTACCACATTGTGTCCTTTCAGGAAGAAGCAATAGTCAAAGGACCTCCTATTAATGCATTTATTGAATCATTCGAAAAATATAAACTATTTCACATCGAAATATTTACTGCATTGGCTGGAAAACAGGATGAACTTCTTGATCAGAGATTAGCAGAGAATCAATTCTATGCAGGAATCGAGCATCGACCCAATTTTATATTTATTCGGGTGCTTGGCCCTAGCTGGGACAACTTTACCATTGGTTTCTATGAAGACATGCACGATTTTGCGGGACCTGAGGTATCATTCGAAAAAGAAGATGAGGCTGCTAAAGAGGCAGGATTCGATGGCGTGAACTATATAGGAAGCTATTTACGTTCCCTGCTGGCAGAGCATCATGACACACTCGCCTGGAAAATTGATTAACTAAGAAGATGAAAATAGATCTAAACTATAAAGGGGATGAGGAATTCACCTCAACCAATGAAAATGGAAACAATGCTGAGATTGACATGCGATCGGCAGATCTAAAGCAACACCAATCACCTACCGAACTGCTACTTTCTGCGTTAGGTGCCTGCGCAGCTGTAGAAATCGTGTCAATGGTAAAAAAACGGAGGAAAACATTCGTTGATTTAAGTGCTGAAATTAGCGGGGAACGAAGAGAAGAGCACCCACGAGGATTTACTAAAATCCATTTGAAGTACGTCATTACTTCTCCTGATCTGACGGATGAAGAAGCTGATCGAATTGTAAATTTAGCCACTACAAAATATTGCTCCGTTGCAGGATCATTGAGCGCAGAACAAACCCATTCATTTGAGATCAAGCGAAACTAGCCTTCTATCATTTTGTTGAGAACGTCTGTAAGCTTATCAAATGAGCCCATTTCATACATTATCAAAATATCCCCACTGATGTTTTTCCCGCGGATTGCAAAATTAGTGTGACAAACGAGCACCTGATTGTAGCGATCTTTATCTAGCTGTCTATAGATTCCCTTTACGTCCCCTTGATAGCTTTTCGGCATGTGATATTCCAAAGGAGCATCAAGTATATTACCGAACGATCCCATAATAGCATTGAGAATGATGTTGCCTACTTCTATCATTAATCCGTCTTTCATCTCAGCTATTGCTGCTGAATCTGGATCTTCATGAATGAGCAAGGAAGCTAGCTGCTTAGAGCTTTCGCCAGGTAAAATTACATTGGCACTACCTTCATATTCACCTGAAAATCTCATCTCTACAGAGTGTACACTATCTCCACCGCCTAATTTTTCTATTTCAGAAAGCACATCATCAAATGTGATGACATTTACGTATGGCACATTGAGCAAGATCTCACCGCCAATCATCTGACTAAGCGAAGCGGATCCCTTCCCAACACCAATATTTATGATCTCAGTAATCGCATCTATTTGTTTTGCACTTAACATATCCGTATCGCTTACTTAAAAATGTTATTTAAAATTGAAACCAACTCATCCTCGGAAACAACTTTATTCATAAATGCAGTAGCTCCTAATTCCAGACTCTCTTCTTTTCTTGCTTTTTGAATGTCCGCCGTAATTACAACTACCGGAATCTTATTTTCCCTTTTTTGAAGTTCCTTCAACACGTCAATTCCTGACATCCCCCCCATTAATAAATCTAGAAAAATGCAATCGTAAGAGTCATTCAGTTGCTCAAGAAGCGCCTCACCAGAAGGTACCGCCTCAGATTCATGCCCTAACTTATTGAGAATATCCTGCAACGTTTTACGCTGAAAGAATGAATCATCTGCTATTATTATCTTTTTCATCAACCTTTCTTTAAAATCAAATCAACTTGAGTTCCTTTCATTTCCTCACTTTTTACTATCACTTCACCATTATGAAGCTTCATAATCTGGCGGACAATGGACATCCCTAAACCATGCGTTGGCTCACCTTTAAGCCCATTTCTCTTGGCTTCCCCAAACTTCACAAAAAGATTATCCAAAATTCTCTCACTCATTCCAATACCTTGATCCGTAATGTTTAAAAACACTTTATCGTTTTCCTCTCTTAATGTGATTGTAATCTGAGTCCCTTCCTCACTGAACTTAACCGAATTCGTCATCACATTATCGAGTGCCCTTGTCATCGTGGACTCATTGAGCATTGCTGATGCATCTGTGTGGCTGTCAAAAACTACCTGAATTCGTTTTTTTAATGTGAGCAACCTATGCGTATCTAGGTACCGCTGCACAAAGTCTTTTGCAACAACTTTATCAGTCTTTAACTCATAAGTTTCTGACTCTATCTTGGCTAGTTCCAATATTTCACTTGCAAGATTCATTGCTTTGTCAGTACTGAATTTGATCATATCCAGAAAAGTGACCAGCTCATCAATATCGATTTTTGAGTCAGATTTAATAGTGTGCTGCATCAAATTGACAACACCTATTACAGAGCCTAGCGGTGCTCTAAAGTCATGCGCTGCATTTTGCAAATAACGTATTGAATTATCTTTTTCAGGAACAACCACCCAAAGGCCTCCTATTTTATCATCCTTTTTTTTTGCACAGCACTTGATGGTGATTTTCTTACCCAGATAATTTAACAATATGAAGGCTTGGTTGACAGAATCAGAAATCGATTCATGAAATTCTTTGACTACTTCTAACTGAACTTCATCAATAATTTCAATTAGATTAAACTCACCTTCTGGAAGTAAAAAGTCTTTGCTTCTTTCGACAACACACACCTTTTCAAGGTCATTCCAGGTAATGCTGGCATGAGATACAGTGGACTCGAAAAGCTGAAGTCTCTGGCGTAAATCCTCCTCTTTTAATACACTCATCAGGCAGTGGTTACATATGCAAGATAATTCCAATTATTTTAGTGTCATTAAGAATCGAATTTAGTGACAATGAAATCCACTCTAAAAATAGCTTTAGCCCAAATCGCACCCGTCTGGCTCAATCGAGACAAAACACTTAAGAAAATCATTCAATGGACTATTAAAGCTGTGGCTAAAGAAGCTAAGTTGGTCATCTTTGGTGAGGCGCTACTTCCTGGATATCCGTTTTGGCTTGACAAATTGAATGGCGCAGCCTTTAATTCTTCAATTCAAAAAACCATTCATGCACATTACATGGATCAGGCGGTATGCATTGAAAATGGTGATTTAAATCCACTGTGTACCGTTGCTAAAGAAAATGAAATCGCAATTTACCTGGGCATTATAGAGCGACCAAGTGATAGAGGTGGACATAGTCTCTATTGTTCCATTGTGTATATCAGTGAAAATGGTGAGATTAAATCAGTTCATAGGAAACTAATGCCTACTTATGAAGAAAGGCTTTCATGGAGTCCTGGAGATGGTAATGGGTTGGTTACTCATAAGTTGTCTCCCTTTACTGTTGGGGGATTAAATTGCTGGGAAAATTGGATGCCTATGGCCAGAGCAGCCATGTACGCCCAAGGTGAAGACTTGCATGTATCTATCTGGCCCGGAAATAAAAGAAATACAGAACTGCTCCTTCCTGTGATTGCACAAGAGTCTCGTTCATATGTGGTAGGAGTTTCAGGTCTTTTTCGGCCGGAGGACATTCCTGATGATTTTCCGCACGCTAAAGAGATGCGCGCTGCAACGTCAGATATTTTAGCTGATGGAGGATCTTGTCTGGTTTCGCCAGACGGCTCCTGGCTAGAGTCGCCTCTAGTCAATGAAGAAAAACTTATAGTAGCAGAAATAGACCATCAAAAAGTAAGAGAAGAACGTCAAAACTTTGATCCTTCTGGCCACTACTCAAGACCAGATGTGCTTAGCTTAAATGTGAATAGAGAAAGACAATCGGTAATCCATGATGCTAAGAAATAAGTTTCTAGCTGTTTTATTACTTCCCTTTTTTGCTTTTTCTCAATCTCCTGAAGAAGATGAGGTGAAGTTGAAATCGGCACTGGAGTGGCTAGACAGCAAGCTCAACTACATCTACTATGACGATGCTGGAGAGCAGTGGTGGACCAACACTTTTTATGTGAATGATAGTTATGAAATTACTATTAAACACATTGCCTCTGATCGGCCAAATACTGGCTACATCAAGGAAAAAACATATACAATTAGAAGGTTTCAAATCCAGGACATCAATCCAAATAGCTTAAAAATTACTGAAATTAAGGAATCAAGAGGGAGGATAGTAAAAGGTCAAATGTTAGAACTTCGGACATATGGCTTTCAGGATTTAATACATAAGGCTATCAATAAACGAAAGGCAAGTAGCACTTCGTTTCTATTTTTATCATTCCCGGAAACCCTTATTGACAGTCTATCAAACTACGCCGAAATTGTTAAGTCAAAGTTTGAGGAGGCAATTTCAGCAAGCTCTCAAACCTATGCTGCGGGTGATGCAGCAGATGTGAAAACAGTATTATCAACACTCACGGGTAGCTTTAGATCTAGTGATGGTAGCAAATGGATAGCTGAAAGTGTTCAACCTAATGTTTTAAAAATTGAACGTGGAAATGATACTATTGAATATTTTGGTTATGACATGAATGAAAAGAAATTTTATCTCTTGACTATAACTGATCAGGGCCTTAATAAGAAGCAATTTATCCTCGAGGAAGCTTTAAAATTGAAATTGTCTACTGAAAAAAAAATAGATGTTATACAGATTGAAACACCGCATTCATTTACAATAAATGGACGAACATTTTTCAGGCAATAACATTTTGATTAAGTAGCTCTTCAGCGAATTTTTTATACTTCCTTCCGATTGGAATTGACAGATCTCCGATTGAAACCTCCTCTTTATTAAAGCTAGATACTCGATCTTTATTGACAACAAATGATCGATGTATCCGGATAAATGAATCAGGTAATCGATCATTCAAACTACTGATCTTTTCTTTGGTAGTGTGGGATTCGGAGAGTGAATGAATTTGAACATAATCTCCCAGACTCTCTACGTACAGAATAGCATTTAGAGGCAACACGACTTGCTTTCGATTGGATCGTATAGATAACATTTTTTGATGCTCTTTTTCCAATTTAATTTTAAATTCATCAACTTCATTAGCCTTTTCTCTAAGTTTTTGAATGGATAAAATAAGTCCCTCCACTAAAACTACCAGATATAGAACCACAGTGAGTAAATAGATATCACCGGCAATCTTGCCCAAGTTTTCTATTTGATAGTCAGCCAGTATGACAAATGCCACAACCATCACTAATAGCTCTAAATAGATAGATACAATTAACATATAAGCGAAATAGATAGTGAATTTCATCTTCCGATTCATTAGAAGAAATCGAGGTAGCAAAAATCTATTGAAAAAGATGGATGTAGCTATAACCACCGGCATGAGTATAGTTACAAAATAGAACGACACCATGAAGCTTTCTATAGAAGAGCTGAAAAGGAGGGTGAGAATTACCCATACAATGGTCCAAAAAACAAATTCTCTTTTAGTAAACATTGAGTCGAAGATGAATCTTTTTGATCAAATTTGATAGAAAAATAGGTAAACAACAGGTTTCGATAGGGATACAACCTTTCATTGATACAGCACACTGGCTTGCTTTGCCAGGATGTTTAACTAAATGAAAAAACTATGATTGAATTATTTCAAATGGGCGGAATGCTCTTCATGAGTATCCTCACAATCGAACTATCAATGGTATTATTTTTTACCGTAAAAGCATTTTCAAATAAAGAAGGCTATGCCGGTAAAATCAAATCGACTGGGCTCTTAGCTGCAATTACAGGTATTCTCGGCCAATTAATTGGGTTATTCTCGGCGTTCGAAGCAATCCAGCAAATTGGTGCAGTTTCACCTGCAATTCTTGCCGGAGGCCTTAAGGTATCAATGATTACAACTATTTACGGGGTGATTATCTACATGATAGCCATTCTATTATCGCTCATTATTAAAATGAGAAAATAAGATTAAGGCCGGTACATCCGGCTCTTAATTTTTGTTTAGTCAAAAATCGTTTTTAGTATATTGAAATTTGCTTTTTTACTAGTAACTATTAGTTGGTAGTACTTAAAAATGGAATCAAAATGGAAATTGCTAGATTTGGGCAATAAACAGTCCTGACATGAGCATATTTGATATTATCGCCGTTCTAATATTTTTCTCAGGTGTATTCCTTTTTATTAATACCTTTTATTTAAAACTACCCTCTTCTATTGGCCTTACCATATTGGCCTTAGTGCTCTCATTGCTTGTATTCATTTTCGGTCAATTGTTTCCTGAATTTCACCTCGCAGAGCAAGTAAAAAAATATGATTTTGCTGATGTTCTTTATCGGTTTGTTTTAAGTGTAATGCTCTTCGCTGGAGCCTTAAATGTTGACTTCAGAAAGCTTGGTAATCAGTTAATTCCTGTTCTCGTTCTATCTTTTTTTGGTGTTCTAATCTCTACAGTAGTCATAGCAACGCTAATTTATTTTACGGCTGATGCTATGGGTGTTGCATTAAGTTATATAGCCGCGCTTGTATTCGGAGCGCTCATTTCATCCACAGATCCAGTCGCAATTACAAAAACTATTCAGCGCTTCCGAATGTCAAATGAATTAGAAACCAAAATTTCTGGTGAAGCCTTGCTGAATGGCGGAATAGCAATTGTCTTGGCATTAGTACTTGTTAATATTTACCGAGAAGGTGTTGCTGAAGGATCGCTAAACTTTACAGGAGCAGCATGGGTTCTGATCAGGGATATTGGAGGTGGGGTTATTGGCGGACTGATCTTTGGATGGATCGGATATAAGCTGCTTGCATACATAGACAATGATGATGTAGAGGTCGAGGTATTAGTAACGCTAGCACTGGTAATGGGTGGATCATATGTCGCAGATCTGTTTTCTGCATCCTCAATGATGGTAGCAGTTACTACAGGACTTATCCTTGGCAATTTTGGGAGAGATGAGCACGGAGAAAGTGCAGTTGGGGCCTACGTCTATAGATTTTGGCAATTAATGGAAGACACGCTTGCCGCAATGCTTTTTGTACTAATAGGTTTTGAAATGCTAGTCATACCGCTACGACTGGACTATTTTGCCTTAGGCTTTTTTGCTGTGAACTTCGCGTTATTCGGACGGTGGATAAGTGTTTTCATACCAATCCGCATGATGTCTAGAAATCGATCATTTGATACTGGCACAATACCTGTACTTTCTTGGGGTGCACTTAGAGGAGGGCTTCCTGTTGCTGTGTCACTTTCACTCACAAATTTTCCGGGTCAGGAACTGATCGTAACTATGACTTATGTCGTGGTTGTTTGCACTGTATTATACCAGGGACTTACTTTGACAAAGGTCATGAAGGTGTACAATACAAACCCTCAACAATAATATTGGGCTAAAATTTAATCTTACTTCCAAGTTCCATATCACTAAGCTCTATATCCAGAGCTTTTGTAGATAGCTGTATTTCTCTCACAGATATAATAAGTGATAACAGAAGTAAAACAAGTGAAATTCCAAAAATAGCACTCCCCCATTCTCCAACTTTTAAGTAGATGAAAAACATGGCCAATACACACAAAAGCAAACTCAACACTCCAAATAATTGCATCGCTCTTATTAGAAACAATCTTTTCCTGAGATTCTTTAGCTGGCCTTCCAACACACTTTTCGGATTATCTAAATAGCTTTTATGTAGCTGACGAATTAAGGTTGCAATTGCAAGAAATCTATTGGTATAGGCAAGCAATAACAGAGATATTGCAGGAAAAAGTAAAGCCGGTGTTGTAAGTGTTATCTGCATATTTATAATGAGTGGATTTATCAAATATCGGAGTAATATTAGTCTCTAAATTTCGATCTTTACAATCTTTGAATAAAGAGTTAACTGTAGAGATTATAGAATCATAAATATGCAAGCAATTATTTTGGCAGGTGGGAAAGGAACCAGACTTGGTGAGTTAACAAGAGAAATTCCTAAGCCCATGATTCCGGTCGGTGGAAAGCCATTAATTGAGCATCAGATAACTCTTTTGAAGAAAAATAACATTACTAACATTATAGTAACAGTCGGTCACCTGGATGAAAAAATAATTGAATTCGTTGAAAGCAAAAATAATTTTGATGTCTCCATTAGCTTCTACAGAGAAATTGAGCCGCTAGGAACTGCTGGTGCTATTCCCCTTTTACATAATCAACTCGAGTCTCAATTCCTTGTGTTGTATGGTGATGTAATGATGGATGTTGATCTTAATAAGCTAATCAATTTTCATAAAGAGAAAAAAGCAGATATTACACTTGTAGTACATCCAAATGATCATCCATATGACAGTGACCTTGTAGAAATTAACTCAAACAAACAAGTCACTAAATTTCTTCCAAAGCCTCATCAAAATGAGTCCATTTATAAAAATCTAGTAAATGCGGGACTTTACATGTTAGACAAAAAGGCCGTTTCACATATCCCTAAAAGAAACAAAATCGACTTTGGTAAAGATATTTTTCCTGCCTTATGCAACAAGCTCAAAATGTTTAGTTACAACACCCCAGAGTACCTTAAAGACATGGGCACACCGGATCGTTTAACGGATGTTGAAAAAGACTATTCTTCAGGAAAGATCCAGCGGAAAAACCTTTCCTTTCCACAAAAAGCAATTTTTCTGGATCGCGATGGTGTCCTGAATGAGGATCGACATTTGATATATAAAATTGAAGACCTTGTATTGTATGATTTTACTAGTGAAGCCATTAAAAAAATAAATCATTCGGATTTTTTAAGTATCGTGGTAACAAACCAATCAGTTGTCGCTCGCAATCTTTGCACCATTGAGGAGCTGGAGAACATCCATAAAAAATTAGATACCGATCTGAGCAAGGACGGTGCAAAACTTGACGCTATATACTACTGCCCGTATCATCCCGACAAAGGATATCCTGAAGAAAATAAAGCATATAAAAAAGATCATCCATGTCGCAAACCTAAACCAGGCATGCTTCTGGAAGCTGCAAAGGATTTTAATATTGATTTAAGCAAATCATATATTATTGGTGATAGGTCAACGGATATTGAGGCAGGAAAAAATGCTGGAGTAAGTACCATCGGTGTTTTGACTGGTAATGCGTTAAAATCTGGAGATGCAGAGCCAGACTATATTTTTGATAATATCGCTACGGCTATAGAATTTGTTTTATCAGAGCCTCTTGACAAGATCTACAAAGAAGTTTCTTCAATACATTCTAAATCAGCATCAAAACCGTTTGTTATTGCTGCTGGTGGGCAATCGCAAAGTGGTAAAACAACCTTAGCTACATACCTAAAAAAGAGATTCGTTCAGGATGGGTTTCCAACATTGGTTATTTCACTAGACAATTGGCTACTTCCTTCTGAGCAAAGGAAAAAAGCTAATGATGTATGGGGAAGATTTAACATTGATAAAATCAATGAAGATATTGAGGCCATTTTAAATGGTGATACAGTCCATTTACAAGCTTACCATAAAAATCCAGCCAGCTCTTCCAGACAGGTGAATTACAAACTAGAAAATGAACCTATAGTAATTATAGAAGGCGTTGTTTCTTTAAACATTGATAAAATCATCAAGCGAGCTGACTACTCATATTTTACAAAAATCAATATAAATCAATATAAAAATCAGTTTTATAAACTTTACAGATGGAAAGGGTACGAAGATTCAGAAATCAAAATGCTATTCAATCGAAGATTGGATGATGAATTTGAACCAGTAGAACCAACTATGTCTAACGCCAAAAACGTGATCTCAATACTATGATAATTACCCGTACTCCATTTAGAATAAGTTTCGTTGGTGGTGGTTCAGACTTGCCTGCATTTTACAAGCAGCACGGTGGTGCAGTTTTAAGCACTACAATTAATAAGTATATGTACATCTCATCTCATAAATACTTTGAAGCAGACAAAATTCGAGTAAAATACAGTAAAACCGAAACAGTGAATAGCATTGATGATCTACAACATCCAATTTTTAGAGAAGCACTCAAGAAATTTCAAATAAATGGCGGAATAGAATTCTCCTCAATCGCTGATGTTCCGGCAGGCACCGGTATGGGATCCTCATCTTCCTTCACAGTTGGACTTTTACAAAACATCTATGCCACAAAAAATCAATTGATCTCAAAAGAGAAGTTAGCAGATGAGGCATGCCAGATGGAAATCGATATATTGAAAGAACCAATAGGCAAACAAGATCAATATGCAGCAGCTTATGGAGGGCTAAACGTGATGAAATTCCACTCAGATGATACGGTAACAGTTGAAAATCTCTACATAAATACAGAGGAAAAAAGAAAGCTTGAAGAGAATCTTGTACTATTTTATACAGGTCAGCAGCGCAAAGCCAACAAAATCTTAGCAGAACAAACTGCTCATTCACAAAGGCCCGATAAGGTGAAAGTGCTGAGGGAAATGACACAACTTGTAGATGAACTTAAAAATGCCTTGCTGAAAAATGATTTTGAAGACTTTGGCAAACTACTTAATATCAACTGGGAATTGAAAAAAAGCCTTACGGATAAAATCACCAATAGAGAAATCAATGAGGCCTACGAACTTGCTTTGAAGCATGGAGCATGGGGCGGCAAATTGCTCGGAGCTGGCGGAGGTGGGTTTTTACTCTTTATGTGTCCAAAAGAAAAACAATCAGAGCTGAGTCAAGCATTAGGCCTGAGAAGCTTTGACTTCAAGTTTGATGAAGAAGGATCAAAAGTGATTTACTTTGCAGATGAATAGCTATTCTTTAGAAATGGAAAAATCGTACAAGCAGTATAGCACCAATGTGAAAAATGTCCTTGATAAGATAGATTATAACGATCTATTGACAATAGAACAATTACTTATTGGCGCACGTGATAAAGGAAACAAAATATTCATTTTTGGAAATGGAGGTAGCGGAGGTAATGCATCACATATTGCCGGAGATTTCGTGAAGGGAGCCAATTATAATCAAGACAAGAAATTCAAATTTATCTGCTTAAATGACAACTATTCAGCTCTATCCGCTACTGCCAATGATATCACCTACGATGAAATCTTTGCCCTTCAGCTAGATGCATTTGTTGAACCGGAAGATCTGGTAATTGGTCTTTCAGGTAGCGGAAATTCAGAAAACGTCCTACGCGCTATAAATCTAGCTAATAAAAACGGGGCAAAAACTGTTGGCTTTAGTGGTTATACAGGAGGCAAGCTAAAAGACATAGCCCATCATAGCTTTCATGTTCCTATTAATGATATGGAGATAACAGAGGACCTCCACTTAATGGCCTTTCACATGATCAAACAGTCGATTGTGTTGAAGCAATCTGGCACATTAAACGATATGGGAGCACAGTACAAAAATCGAATTACATAAAATCGAATTACTCAGGACTATCAGGTCCTTCTTTTTTTATTGTGAAAATTCCCTCAGATTTCTTTAGGACATAGACGAAATACCAATTTTTGATGAATCCAAAAGCATATGCTGTAAACTGAACCAGTAATGTTGGTACGATCAGTAAACCTACCCGAAGTGATTTGTTCTGAATAGTTCCAATAATTAAATTCATTAGAAGATATGCTGTTAATCCAAAACTCCATAGTTGGAATAATCGAACATTAAATAGTAAAAACGGACCTGCTAAAAGAGCTATCAAAAAAAATAGCGGGAAGTAAAAGGCTATCCGATTTTCTCCCTTGTGATTTTTTCCTAATAAGATTCGAGCCGCACCAAACCGAAATACTTGATTATAAAATTTTTTCAAGTTGACTCTCCTCTTATGATAAACAAAAAGTTCTGGAATCAATCCGCTTTTATACCCTCTATTTATCACCCGGATACTTAAATCAATATCTTCGCCTACCTTAAGATTCGAATTAAAGCCATCTACCTCATCAAATATTTTTTTCTTAACCCCCATATTAAAGCCTCGTGGCTTGAATTTGCCAACACGTACTTTTTTGCCCCTAATCCCTCCGGTGGTTAAAACTGAAGTCATACAATAACTTATTGCTTTTTGAACAGGGTTAAACGATTCATGCGCACAGTCAGGGCCGCCAAACATGTCATAATTAATGCTGCCGAGTGTTTCATCCAAGACATCAAAATACTCAGGTGGAATGATTACATCGGAATCAAAAAAAATCAAAAACTCTCCTTTGGCTATCTTGGCTCCAAGATTTCTAGAGTCACTAATACCTAAATATGGCTTGTGAATTCGCTGATAGTGAAATTGGAAAGATCCGTTAATAACAGTTTGATCAATATCTTTAAGAACATTATCTGGACTACCATCAATAAGCAAAAGTTCAATTTTCTTATAAGAAGAATCACCTAAGCTCTCAATAAGCTCCAAAACTTCCTCTTTCCTATTATAGATTGGAATAATGATGGAATACTTAGGCATTGCCCTGATCATCAGTTCTCTCAGAAATTAGGTAATCACCTTTCTTTTGATTGACTTGGATCATCATTTCCGCTAAAAAACCAGCTAGAAACAGCTGCATTCCTACAACTAAGGCTACCAAAGCCAAAAAGAATAGTGGCTGATCTACCACATCTCTAACTTCCATTTTTTGATACTGCCGATACAGTTTTTCTCCAATCACCCATATGGTAATAAGAAAACCACCAATAAATGAAAGAGACCCGAATACACCGAAAAAATGCATTGGATTCTTCTTAAACCTAGAAACGAAGGTAACGGAGAGCAAATCTAGGAATCCTGTAATGAAACGTTTCATGCCATATTTTGTAGTACCGTACTTTCTTGCACGATGTTCAACTACTTTTTCACCGATCCTATTAAACCCATTCCATTTAGCAATTAGAGGGATATATCTATGCATTTCTCCATACACCTGAATATTCTTCACAACATCTTTCCGATAAGCTTTGAGACCACAATTAAAATCATGTAGCTTAATTCCAGATACTTTGCTTGTCACGTAGTTAAACAACTTAGAAGGTACTGTCTTACTGATTGGATCATGTCGCTTTTTCTTCCATCCAGATACTATGTGGAGATTCAACTCATCAATCATATGTATAAGTTCAGGAATTTCATCCGGACTATCTTGCATATCCGCGTCCATAGTAATCACAATTTCACCCTCAGCGACATCAAATCCCGTTTGAAGTGCGGCCGATTTACCATGATTACGATTGAACTTCAATCCGACGACCCGCCCATCCTTTTTTGATTTCTGTTCTATAACAGACCAGGAAGAATCAGTACTTCCGTCATCAATCATTAATATTTCTGTCGAGATACCATGACTGTCTACAACGCGAAAAATCCACTCCAAAAGTTCTGGAATGGATTCCTCCTCGTTATAAACAGGTACGATTATAGATAAATCTTTATTCAAGCTCAGGTTCTTTCTTTTTAATTATTGCACCAGTAATTAGTGACAAAATTGCATAGAAAATTAATCCCACTAAGAATCCTTTGATTGATCCCATTACTGTGAATCTATCCAAGGTATCAGTTCTTGTTTTTTCTAATGCTTCATCCATTTGATCTTCTGGCATTCCAAATCTTGACATCATAGCTTCTGCATTTTCAACAGATTGGTCTGCCAACATTGATGGCAATTCAGGATCAATAACATTGTATAACAATATATTGAAAATGGTGGCTACTATACCAGCAACTACCAATAACTGCATAGAATAAATCCATGCCTTTCCGAAAGCCATATAGCCCCCAATTTCTTTTCTATGCTGTATTCCAAAGTAGGAAACTAGTACAATAAAGATGAGGAAAAATAAAAGCATCCACATTGATACTAAAAAAGTAGGATCAACAATGTAGATTAAAAGAGTAAGGACAATGCCTATTACACCGAGCATAAGTCCAGACTTGATTGCGTGATTGTTCATAGTTCTTTAGGTTTTTTTCTTAAAATTATTGATACAACAGGTGTTATTAGGAATCCTGCTCCAATTTTCTTCCAAAAGGTACTAAACATTAGCTGAGTTGTTGTTATATCATCCACAGCGGCAAGCTGTTCATCCAATTGTTCTTGAGAAAATTCATTTAGAAAGATATCCTTCCTATCTAACAGAAATGCCTTTGCACCTTCTTTGTATCCATTTATTAGTTCCACATTCGTTTCAAATATTACATAAAACACAAAAGAAAATAGTATAACCGCGGGAATTAGCACAATAAGCCCAATACTTATCCCTTGCCAAAAGTGTAAAAAACCATTATTTCTAAAATCTTTGTATTCCTTCCCAGCAAAAAATATAAACAAGAAAAACACACCCAAATCAAAAATGAAATGGCGAAAATCCAACAAAGGATTGCTTCCAAAATTGATAGAAATAAAAAATAGCCCTATGAGGAATACACCACAGAGTATCGAATACTTTAGCGTTGGTTTTATCACTGGTTAAAAGTTGCTTTAGACCCATTTATTGTCCCCACCACACTACCCGTTAGTTCTGCATTCCAATAAGGAGAATTTTGAGATTTTGATAAGTTTGTATCAGTATCAAACTTCCAAATAGCATGAGGATCCAGCACAGTAAGCTTAGCTGATTGATCTACATCTATTTTTATATTTTCTAATCGAAGGATCGACCTTGGACCATTCGTTACTCTTTCTATCAATGTTTCTAGCGGAATATCCTCAGATATGCGGAGAAGTGAGGCATAGAAAGTTTGAAGAGAGATATTTCCAGGATCTGCTAAATCGAACTCGAGTTGCTTACACTCCTGGTCAAAGGGGCGATGATTGGAACATAAAGCGTCAATAACACCCTCTTTAACCCCCTTTACAAGGGCTTTTCTATCCTTTTCAGACCTGTAAGGAGGTATTACTTTAAATATTGAATCAAACTCACCGATCGACTCATCGGTAAATAGTAGGTGATGGATTCCAACGTCACATGTTACCGATAGGCCAGCCTTCTTAGCTGACCTAATAAGATCAACACTTTTAGCAGATGATATTCTCGAAAAATGCAAATTACCTCCACTATACTTTAGGATCTCAATGTCCCTTTGAATGATTAACTCCTCAGATAACGAAGGCTCTCCTCTTAATCCTAAATTAGTGCTTACCCTTCCTTCATGCATTTGAGTATTAGCAGAAATATGAGCATCTCTAGCATTTTGAAAGATGGATACTTTCATACTATTTGTATACTGTAAAGCTTTCAATAGTAATTCAGCATTCCAAATTGGAAAATCACCGTCAGAAAAAACATTTGCTCCTGCCTCATGCAAATCCATCATTTCTGTCAGGTTTTCCCCTTTCAACCCTTCACTTACTGCAGCACCAACATGAAGATTTAGTTGGGGTAGAGTCTTCTTTAATATATAACTAACATCACTTTTAGTTTCGATGGGTGGATAAGTTTCCGGACTTAGACATACGTCTGTAAATCCTCCAGCTTGGGCAACTTTAGTACCAGAAACAATGTCTTCTCGATATTCAAATCCTGGATCATGAAATTGTGCATTCAAGTCAACCCATCCGCTAGTAACGGTTTTTCCCTTTAAATCATACTCTTTTGAAGCCGACTTACCATTTAAGGAAGTAATAATACCCTTTTCAATAAGAATGTTTGATTGCTTGCCGTGAACAGGTGAGTTTAAATCAAGTACAAGTACATTTTTTAGCAATATGCTCATCTAAGATATCTATGCAGTACTGTTTCAGTAAGGATTAAAAACACTGCCAAAATTAATGCATATTTCCATAAGCTAGATTGAGAACCCGTTGCAAAAACAATATCATCACTATCAATAATTTTAGAGACGGATACATTATTTAAATCAGCTAAAGCCCTTTTCATTTCCTCAAAATTAGGTGCCTTCATTATAGACTCATCCTTAGGAATATTAATTGAGATTCTACGTAGGGTATCTTGATTTCGCATCAGTGTATATTTCCCTTCTAGTAAGTCATCAGGTAATTCAAGTATAATCTGAGAACCGTTCGAATTAAATGCTGGTATTATTTCATAGTTATTCCTAACTAATTTGATGGGAATGTCAGTCGCCTTTGCAGATACTATTATTCTTTCTCCAGGATAATAATAAGGAGTTTCCATGCTTCCTGTTGCTGAAAAAGCAATTTGATACAAGATGGGGAGAAATAACGCATTTGATTTAAATCCACCAGAATTTGATTTAAATGAAGAGTTAAAGAAATAAACATTTTTCTTTTTCAATAGAAATGTATTTCCACCTCTAAATTGAATGACAGGCTCAAAATTTCCTTTTATTTGAAATAATGAAACTTCCGACGGCATCAATCCATCCTTAAGTTTTTCTTCAAATACGCCTTTAAGTAAAGGGTGATTAGAGTCAATTGAGATTTCGGATAAAACCCTTTCACTGCTTAACATTGAAACATCAATAAAATCCTCATAAGAATCCACATCAATTGAATCCGAAGGAAAAATGATAAAACTTACGTTTTCAAGCTGATTTCTTAGAGCTTCAGGTAATGAATTCTGATTAGTTATCACAACCAAATCAGATTCCTTTAACCTTTCAAAATCTAAATTAGTTACATCTTGTTCCTCAACTTCAAACAATTGGCTATTGCGATAAACTGCTCTGATAATATCCCTTTTTTCAGAGCTCAAGATGGTTATCCTTGATTTAAGTCTTTCCCCAATTGTGAAATGAAAGGTGTTATCAAAGCTTACATCATCTCCATCAATTACTATTTCAAAGTCACCATAGTTATCTTTAGATATATCAAATCGAACAACATCTAATTCAGTTACATCCTTTACTACCGAACTTAGTTGTCTCGTACCCTTCACTAATTTCACAACAACGCTACCACTTGCCATGTTGAAAACTTTGAAACGGACCAGAATAGATAATTCTGATAGATTGTCTTGATTGGGTATCAAATACAAGCTATCAATGCTCACATTCTTCATCTTACTCAGATCATTCGTCAGAATAAGGTGATAACTTTTCAAACTATCTACAAAGTTTTTTTTTAATTCATCAACATCGATTGTTTGAAAGTCAGAAAATAAATAATGAGTCGTTAAGCTATTCTCATTAAATAAATCAAACACATTAGCTAAACTTATAGAGCGCGGTGTTTTATTATTTGAAACAGAAACAATTGAATTCTTATCTATGAAAGATTTGCTTTGGTTGTTAAATAACAACATAGCCCCAGCTTCTTGTTTAATTTGTCTTAATCCATTTTCAACCTTGACATCTGCATTGCCTAATGATGAGCTAATTGAATTATCAAAGTGAACTCCTACTAATCCTTCAGCCCCGCTACTAAATTGTTGCTTAGCTAATAATATTACAATTAATACTATTAGTGATGAGAATATTAAAATCCTATTCGACAGAATTAAGAAGTACTTAAGTCGAGTATTGGACTTTGTTTTAGACGCGAAATTAATAATATACTTAACAGATGAAAAATGAAGCTTTCGTGCCTTTCGAAAATCAAAAAGGTGTACCAAAATTGGTACGAGAAGAAAGAGAATGAAGTACCACCAAAAATTCACTTAATATTTTTTTGACTTTTAACGATCTATCCAGGTAGCAAGTTATATAAAACAAAAAAAGGGTATCACCTTACGGCAATACCCTTTAATAATAAACTGGCAACGACTTACTCTCCCACCTGTTACGGCAGTACCATCAGCGCTGACGGGCTTAACTTCTCTGTTCGGAATGGGAAGAGGTGGACCCCGTCGCTATAATCACCATAAAATTTGCCTATATCCATATAATAGGACAGGACTTAATGTCTTGACATTAAAATGAAAGATTCACATGAAAAACGCGAGTTTATCGAAACGCTTCAAAAAAGTTTACGAGTAATTAGTACTGCTCAGCTTTGACATTACTGCCTTTACACCTGCAGCCTATCTACGTCCTAATCTAGAACATCTCTTAAAAGAAATCTCATCTTGTAGTGGGTTTCGCACTTAGATGCTTTCAGTGCTTATCCCTTCCCAACGTAGCTACCCAGCAGTGCTCCTGGCGGAACAACTGGTACACCAGCGGTTAGTCCAACTCGGTCCTCTCGTACT
>NZ_JBDVKP010000014.1:0-4627 GCF_039960695.1 Ekhidna sp.
AATGTCATAGTTGCTAAATCACCCACTGTAATGAATAACAAGAGACGTTCTTCTCAGCACCTTACTTTTGAAAAAGATAAAATGTTGTTAGTTAGTACAAAATCAAATGTAACTACGACGCTTACTCTGGAAAGATTAAAGGAATAGATTTAGGTAGCGCTCAGAATGGTGGATAACCTCCAACTATCATCCGTAAGCTGGACTTCATTAATATTTCTAATACTACATGATTGCAGAAGCCTAAGCAAATAGCTCAGTGAGCTTATGGTGTTTTAGCATTTGTTGCAGAACGTTATTTGTTAGCTGGAACTGCTCCAATTTGTGTTAGTATTCCCAGTAAATCCACGCAAATCCAATGTTCAGATAATCGATTATTTTCAATACGAAACATAGTAATCGCGCCCACTGCTATTGACTTATTTGATGCAGGAATTCCCTGAAAATCACCATTGTGAGTTCCAGTTATATTTACTCTGCAAGCGATCTTGTTTCCATCTACAATGACATCCTCAATTGAATGATTGAAATCAGAAAAACCTGCATAGATACCTTGGGCTGGACCTTGAAATTGCTCAACATTTAGAGGAGTGGGGATACCTGGAAAGTGAAAAGTCATTTCGTCATTAAAGACTTCTGCCATCTCGGAATAGTCTCCTTTTAAGGCGTCCATTTTTTGATAGTATTCTTCTATTAATTTTTCCATGTGTCTATAATTTTAAGCTTGCTGTTTTTTCGATTTGACCATTAATAATATAAATGTCAGAAGAAGTAATATTTGAATGAGATAAAGTGGCAGAGGTACATTCATTTCTGAAATGAATATATGCTTGCTTGTATTGAGTACGATGAGCAGGAAGCTCATGGTGTAAGCAATCAAAATTTTTGGTTGTTCTCGAACGTAATATGTTATTATTCCTATGGCCATGTACAATACGGCTACTACTGTGGCCATTTCAGCAGCTGCCCAAATACCACTTTCCGATAAATCTGGAAATGAGTCCGATACAATTTGATCTGACATGATAAAAATCCCTATGCCCTGTAGCACAAGCAAAGAAGCGATTATCGTAAAAATTGTTTTTTGATTCATGTTATCATTATTTGATGATTCACAAATCAATGTGTTTACGAGACCAAATGCCTTAACATTTGTTAAGAAGCTATTTTGCTTCTTTCATTGCTTGTTTTCTAATCCGGCTAAGCGATTCCGGGGCGATCCCGATGTAGGCGGCAATTTCGTAATTAGGTACTCTTTGAATTATTAATGGATAATCTTTCATCGTCCTAATATATTTTTCAAGGGCAGATTCGGATTTATCCTTATCAGCATTTTCCATTTCTTTGAGAAAAGCAGTTTGTGTTTTTTTCAGAAAGAATCGCTCGAACGGAGGGATGTTTTGCATTATGAAATCGAAATCTGATTTGGTAATGATTCTCAAATCAGTATCCTCTAAAGTCAACCAGTATGTTTGAGAGGGTTTCTGATTTAAAAAACTATCCAGATCGCCAACCCACCAATCTTCAAAAGCAAAATGATTTATAGATTTTTTTCCATTTTGAAGAATTCGATAATTGCTAACACAGCCCTTCATCACGTAACCAGTAGAGCGACAGGTTTCTCCCTCCCTTCCTATGAAATTGTTTTTTGTATATCGTTTTATGTGAAACTTCGAATGAATGATATCAATTTCTTCTTGGCTAATATTTGGAATTTCTCGAATAGTCTTCTCAAATGATGGTGGTTCTTGCGTACTCATATTATGTTATACACGGTTTTAATAAAACGGTCGTTTTTAATGCCGTTTATTTATTGTTAGCATTAGTACTTGGGATTGAGATGAAAAAATCGTGTTTAAATTCCTCCGTGTTCATTTGTTTTCCGCTTCCTGCACTAGTCAAAAATGATTCATATAATAGCAGTTGTTTACTGTAAAGACTTAACTGAGTTTTTAATTCAGCTGTATCTGGTTGTGTAAACTTATTTCTATACAGATATCTCAATAGATACCCTGCGGTATAGCTTTCGTGTCCAAACATTTCCTTTTGCGAGATTTGTATCATTTGAGCATTCTGAAGTTCGTCAAAAAGCGGAAAGGATTTTTCTTCTTGTGTATTGGCAATCATCAGAATCGGGATAACGTAATCTAATTTATGTTCATCAATAATTTTCGCCAACTTTGGCCAACCATCCTCTGATTTCAAATAGGCAGGATCTCTCCCCTCGAGCGTTGTTTCAAGGGAAATAAATGCATCAACCCCGTGAGATTCGTGTAGAAACTTAAATCCAACTTGGGCTCCAGAACTATGCCCAATAAAGTACAATTGGTCATTAGTGGTTAATGTCTTTGCAAACTGAATTACACTTTTTGGTAGTTCAGTATCATCAAAATCAACACCTTCATATCCATAAGTTTTATTTTCGAACGGTAAGTGAAAATTTGAAGAAACAACGATATAACCTTTGGAAGCAAAATATTCAGCCATTAGAAAGTTTTCATCGGATAAACCTTGTCCACCATGATGATAGACAACGACAGGGAAATCTAATTTATCTGAAATGATCTGGTAACTACTCATTGTCTTGAAAGTCATTAATGTATCTAATACATCAAAATAGGAATAGTTACCATAGTCGATGCTATCATAGTTTATGAAGTCCTCAACGATATTGTATTTCACAAAAAAGGAGTCCATTTTTTCAATCAAAGGATCATAAACACTTTGCAGTTCTGGTGACAGATCTCGATTCCTAAAATCTTTTAACATCATTGGTTCTAGATTATTAGGTTTTACTGGATGCCAAATTTGCAGAAACAGCGGAGTTGGCCCTATGTAATCATATTGAGTATAGCTTGTAGTACTATCATGTAGAAAGTCAAATCGAATGTCACTATTATAAATGACGGTATCACAAAACCCAATTCCATAATCACCTAATTGCACAGATTCATAGAATGAATCTTCTCGATGTGATGAGTCATCGATTTTATTTTCGGATGAGGTGCAGCCAATCAGTAAGAGAATGACATAGGCTATGGATATGTTTTTCAATGTGTTAGGAGTTTATTAATGCTAACGCTAAGCTAGCAGGAGTGCGTCCCGAACTAGCAGAAAGAGCACTAAACTAGCGAAACTGCCAAACCACCACAACTGTATCTACCAAATCGATTGAAAGGAGATTCACGAGGGGATGTGCGGCATGGATGTGAGTATGAGTAAAGCTGCATTTAGAAAGACAAAATCCAGAAGCAAGACAGTTGCTAGGAGAGATGAAACTTGCAGAATGGGTAGCGGAGCGGTGGAGTTCAGATGAAATCTACAGAAAGCACTCTGGCGCATTCGTAACTGTTACCAAATAGTAAGATCAGTCTAGATCATTCAAGTTTTCCAGTCGGTCTTGTCGACCAACAATTGTCATAATTTCTACAACCTCGTCTTTAATTCGATAGAATATTGTATCAACTCCGCACACACATTTTCTGTATCCTTCTTTAATGAAGTCTACAGCCTCAAAGGCAAACGGTCTTTCAGCAATTAGTTCAAATTTGTCAAAGAAATCGTTAAAATATCTATCAGCCTGCTCCTCACCAAATGTAGCGTTTCCATATTGATGTATTCTAATCAAGTCAGCTTTGGCGATGTTGCTGATTCTATATTCCGCCACTAAGATTTAGCTTGTTTTAGAATATCTGCCCGAGAATCGTTGGTGAAACCAGATTCTTCTGCTTTTTCTAACTTCATGCGGATATAATCAATTTTCTGTTGCTGATTTCTTGCCTGGCGTATCAAATCGTTTACCAGTTCGCTTTTACTTGAGTACTCCTGGCTTTCAATTTGTGTCTTAAGCCATTCATCGTTTGGTTCCGTAAAAGATATACTTTGTCGTCCCATGCTTCGCTGTTTGGTGTAAATTTACACCAAAAATATAATAAGTTGCGATTAGAGTTGTAAGAGGAGTTTATTAATGCTAACGCTAAGCTAGCAGGAGTGCGTCCCGAACTAGCAGAAAGACACTAAACTAGTGAAACTGCCTAACCATCACAACTGTATCTACCAAATCGATTGAAAGGAGATTCACGAGGGGATGTGCGCCATGGATGTGGGTATGAACCAGAGGGACTATGCCCTTCAACTATCAGTTCGCACTAGATCTTCCCTTAGCTCAACATTTCTAAACGCTCTGAGAGGGTTACCTTATGTAGAAATTAGTAGAGAATAGGAAGAAACCATAATTAAATAGTTAGGATTTTTTGAATATGAAAATCGAAACAATCAATAATTGACTTTGTTGGTCAAGATTGTAAAGGGTTCTAGTTAATTTTTTGTACTTTAATTGAAAAACCCTGATGCTATGAAAAGTATGACATTTATATCAGTCATTATCCTATTGTTTTCTTGTTCCGAAAAAAAGAAAGTAAATGTGGAACTTGATAATCCAGACAATCTGAGTATCAATGGTGCGTGGGAAGTTACAAATATTGAGAAGAAAAATTCTGATACTGTCATAGTCCAGAATCCTTGGCACAAAAGCATATACATATACACAGACAAGTACTTTAGCATAGCAGCAGCTACTGAAGAAAGACCATCCGCACCTGCACTCGAAAAAGGTGAAAAAATAGATCCT